>NZ_CP061321.1:0-673697 GCF_018687195.1 Polynucleobacter sp. MWH-UH2A | reverse complement strand
CGGGAAGGTGGCGATGATCTTCACCAGCTACCTCAAACAAACTCACTTGATGAATTGAAGCTTCAGCCTGTTCAGCTGCCTCAATCGCTCTGGCCAATGAAGCCAATAATGTTGAACGAATGTCATAGAGGTTTCCGCCAGCAGGAACCTGATCACGATACAAACTATCAAAAGCACCAGCACGCATGAGGGCTTCGATCGCTCTACGGTTTACTTGCCTACGATCTACACGAGCACAAAAATCAAATAAGTCCTTAAATGAGCCACCCGTTTCACGTGCTTTAACGATAGCTTCAATCGCTGCTTCACCTGTACCCCTCACCGCTCCCAAACCATAACGAATATGGTTAATCGGCGAATCTGGGGCGGCATCAGGCGCACGTAGTGGCGTGAACTCATAAATCCCGGTATTGATATCCGGTGAGAACACCCGAATTTGGTTTGCCAAGCAATCGTCATACAGAATCTTCACCTTATCGGTGTCATCCATTGCTAGCGATAAGTTGGCTGCCATAAATTCGGCTGGGTAGTAGGCTTTTAACCAAGCAGTTTGGTAAGCCAATAGCGCATAAGCAGCAGCGTGGGATTTATTAAATCCATAGCCTGCAAAACGCTCCATCAAGTCATAAATCTCATTCGCCTTGGCTTCAGAGATACCACCTGCTTTTGCACCATCACTAAAGATCTTGCGATGTTGAGCCATTTCTTCTGGCTTTTTCTTGCCCATCGCACGACGTAACATATCGGCGCCACCAAGCGAGTAGCCACCAATCGTCTGCGCCATCTGCATCACCTGCTCTTGGTAGACCATGATGCCGTAAGTCTCACGCAAAACAGGCTCAATCCGAGGATCTGGATACTCTACCTTTTGACGACCATGCTTACGCTCAATAAAGTCTGGGATCAAATCCATTGGACCCGGACGATAGAGTGCTACCAAAGCAATAATATCTTCAAAGCGGTCTGGCTTAGCCTCACGTAGCATGCCTTGCATGCCGCGGCTTTCAAGCTGGAACACGGCGACAGTATTCGCTCTTTTTAAAACCTCAAAAGCCTTCTCATCATCGAGCGGGATGTCGCTAATACTCCAATCCTTGCGATCTGCATGCAAAGCTTTAATCCAACGCTCTGCTGCTGCCAAGATGGTCAGCGTGGTTAATCCCAAGAAGTCGAACTTCACCAAGCCTATGGCTTCAACATCATCTTTATCAAACTGACTAATGACAGAGCTACTGTCTTGATCTTTGGTTTCTTGTGTATAGAGTGGGCAAAAATCGGTCAAGCGTCCAGGCGCAATCAACACACCACCCGCATGCATACCCACGTTACGGGTCATGCCTTCCAATTGTTCTGCTAGCGATAGAAGTTGACGAACTTCATCCTCATTCTTTTCGCGTTCGGCTAATTGCTTCTCTTCCTTCTTCGCCATGTCAATCGTCATGTATTGACCAGGCTTATTTGGAACTAGCTTAGCAATGCCATCAACGAAGTTATAGCCTTGCTCTAAGACGCGCCCTACATCTCGAATCGCCGCGCGTGCCGCCATCGTACCGAAGGTCGCAATCTGACTCACCGCGTCCTTGCCGTACTTGTCTTTCACATACTGAATAACGCGATCGCGCCCATGCTGGCAGAAGTCGATATCAAAGTCAGGCATGGATACGCGTTCAGGATTAAGGAAGCGTTCGAAGAGTAAGTTGTAACGCAGTGGATCGAGATCGGTAATACCCAATGAGTACGCCACCAAGGATCCCGCACCAGAACCGCGGCCAGGTCCTACTGGTACGCCATTATTTTTTGCCCAGTTAATGAAGTCCGCCACAATCAGGAAGTAGCCGGGGAAACCCATTTGCGAAATCGTCTTCGCCTCAAACACAAGTCGCTCACGATAGCGTGGCATTTCTTTGGCACGCTCTTCTGGATCAGGGAAGTTACGTTCCATATGACGCTCAAGACCAGCCTCAGATTGCGTCAAGAGATATTCATCAAGAGTAATACTGGGTGGCGTTGGAAAATCTGGCAAACGTGGCTGACCCAAGACCAGCGATAAATTACAGCGTTTCGCAATCTCTACAGAATTCGCCAATGCGACTGGCAAATCTGCGAAACGCTTTTCCATTTCTTCTTGCGTCAAGAAATACTGTTCTTCATTGAATTTCTTCTGACGACGTGGATTGCCCAGTAACTCACCCTCAGCAATACAGACCCGCGCTTCATGTGCTATGAAATCGCTCTTTTGCATAAATTGCACTGGGTGTGTCGCCACGACCGGCAAATCCAACTGATTGGCTAAATGACAGGCTAGTTGCAGTTGCCTTTCATCTTGTGGGTGCCCGCCACGTTGCACTTCCATATAAAAGGCGTTGGGGAATATTTTTTCAAAGCGCTTAATCGCTTTTTTAGCCTGCTCTTCTTGCCCCGCTAGCAAAGTTTTGCCCACTTCACCCATGCGTGCACCAGACAGCGCAATCAATCCATAAGCCAAGGTTTTCTTCGCATTCTTATCTTCTGCCTTTGCAGCAGGATCACTAAACCATGACAAATCAATTTCAGCGCGGCCTCGATTTTGGTTATCTAAGGACGCCCTGGATAAAAGTTGGCATAGATTTAAGTAGCCAGAATGGTTTTGTACCAGCAAGAGTAATCGATGAGGCTGATCGGGATCTTGTGGGTTACTTACCCACACATCCGCACCCGCGATGGGCTTAATACCCCCAGAGCGTGCAGCAGTATAAAAACGGACCAGACCAAATAAATTGCTGAGATCGGTAATGGCCAGAGCGCCCATCTCATCTTTAACTGCTGCAGACACCGCGTCATCGATGCGCACCGTCCCATCCGTAATGGAAAACTCAGAATGAACGCGAAGATGTACAAAACGGGGTGAAGCCATGAGATGATTTTAGCTGTGTCCAAGCTCAAAAACCCCTCATCCCCAGCCGACGGCTATCGCGGGCGATTTGCCCCTTCGCCAACAGGGCCGCTCCACGCTGGATCCCTAGTTGCAGCCCTGGGGAGCTGGCTAGATGCCCGTGCCAATGAGGGTCAATGGCTCCTCCGCATCGAGGATATTGATACCCCAAGATGTATTCCAGGCGCTGACCTGCAAATACAAGCCCAATTGCACGCTTGTGGTCTTTTTTGGGATGAGGAGCCGAGTTATCAATCTAGAGGACAGGAACACTATCAAGCCGCTTTTGGACGCCTTAACGCGTTAGCTTGCCTCTACGCATGTACCTGTTCTAGACAAACCATTTCCAATACCTTAGCGGCGATGGGTATTCATACTCCACGCAATCAAGAAATGATCTACCCAGGAACTTGCAGGCCTTCACAACTAATGCCCTATGCCAAGGATTTGTTAGCGGATAGCAAAAAAGCATGGCGTATTGCTCTTCCTGAAAACTGCCAGATTCAGTTTGAAGATCTTTCTCTCGGCATACAACACCAAGATCTCTCTCGGGAAGTGGGTGATTTTGTATTGCGCAGAAACGATGGTTTATTTACCTATCAACTTGCAGTCGTTGTTGACGATGCAGAACAAGGCATTACCCATATTGTTCGCGGCCAAGACTTACTGAACAATACCGCCAGACAAATTTTTCTACAGAATCAATTAGGCTACTCAACTCCAAGCTATCACCACCTTCCCTTGGTGCTAGATGCCAATGGTGAGAAGCTCAGTAAACAAACGCTAGCCAGCTCAATCAACACTGAAAGTGATCAAAGCGCCCTTGCTGAACTTCGCAAAGCTGCAATACACCTTGGCTTGCGTGACTTGCCCGATGGGGATACCACTATTGCAGAGTGGTTGTTAGCGGCCACAAAAGCTTGGAAAATTAATACCTTTAAATGCGATTGAGGTATTAATTGAAATCTGCAATGCTCGTCAAGAAAATAAAACTTAATGATTTGACTGAATTTAATATTGCTAGATTTCTGGGAAATAGACGCGCGATCACCGAATATTTAAATCAAGTAATCGCTGATGGTGATGATATCGAATTAGCAACTGCCTTAGGGCACATTGCTAGAGCAAAAAATAAAACTAAAAATTCTTAACCAGTTAGCAATGATTCAAAGTCTTAAATTTTTACACTGCCTATTTTTTCTTAAAGCCACCAAGTAAGGCGCCCACCGCAGGCTTAGCAGGAGTGATGCCTGCTCTTTTCGCTTCAGGCAACTGAGCTGCTTGCGCTGAATCTACATTCGCAGATTTTGGTGTACCGCCGGGTTCATAAGGCTTATAGAAGAAAGGGTCAGTGATTTGTCCTGGAGTGGATTTCACATCAGGCAATGGGGCTACTTCTAATTTGCGTTTCATCAATTTCTCGATGTCATCGAGCAAACGCTTTTCACTGTCATCCACTAAAGCAATAGCATCGCCTTTGCTGCCAGCACGGCCGGTACGACCAATGCGATGAATAAAGTCCTCAGCATTAAATGGCAGCTCATGATTAATCACGCATGGCATATCAGGAATATCCAAACCACGTGCAGCCACATCCGTTGCTACTAAAGCTTCGATAGTGCCTGATTTAAATGCTTCCAAGGTTAAGGTGCGTTCGCCCTGGCTCTTATCACCATGGATCGCACCTGCTTTAATCCCGTCCCGCTCTAAGGCACGCGCCAATTTAGCGCAGCCAAGGCGGCTATTGGTAAAGATAATGCACTGACGTGATAAGCCTTGGCGAGTGCGATTCTCCAAGACCTTCACAATCGCACGCTGCTTATCCATTGAAGACACTAAATGCACTACCTGCTTCACTGTATCGGCAGCGGCATTTTGTCGGGCAACCTCAACCGTTACCGGAGAACGCAAATAGCTTTGTGCCAACTTCTTAATCTCTGGCGAAAAGGTTGCAGAAAATAATAAAGTTTGGCGTTGCGCCGGAATTAAATTAATGATGCGCTGTAAGTCAGGCAAGAAACCCATATCGAGCATGCGGTCTGCTTCATCTAACACCAGTAACTCTACCTGTGACAAATTCGCTACCTTAGAGCCAATGTGATCTAGCAAGCGGCCAGGGGTAGCAATCAGAATCTCTACACCATTACGCAATACTTGTACTTGCTCTTTCATATCCACGCCACCATAAACCACGGCAGTGCGTAAATCCGTATGCTTGGAATAACTTGCAGCGTTATCTGCCACCTGTACAGCCAACTCACGAGTTGGTGTCAGCACTAATGCACGAATGGGGTGACGCGCTGGCGACGCGCTATTGCTCGCGTGACGCAAAATCTTTTGAATAATTGGCAAGACGAAGGCTGCCGTCTTACCAGTGCCTGTCTGTGCCGCGCCCATCAAATCACTGCCCGCCAATACATGGGGGATTGATTGCGCTTGAATAGGTGTTGGGTTGTTATAACCCTGTTCGGCAACCGCCTTTTGAATCAGCGGATCTAAACCGAAATCAGCAAAAGTGATTGTTGCTGTAGGGCTGGCAGCAGTTGCCGCGCCAGACCCTGTAGATGAATTGTTATCAGTTGCAGTATTTGTCAAGGTAACTTACAGAATGGCCGCGATGCCGGCCTTAGCGGTCTCAGCATCTTCGGTCGATTTAACGCCGGAAACGCCGACTGCGCCGATGGTAAACCCATTTACCTCGATGTTGACCCCACCCTCTAACATGCCAGCGATGTGCGGAGCAGATAAGAAAGAAGTACGGCCATTGTTAATAATTTCTTCGTAAACACGGCTTTCGCGTTTACCCATTGCAGCAGTACGTGCCTTCTCTTGCGCAATATAAGTAGATACAGGAGCACAACCGTCGCGACGAATTAAACCCAACAAATGACCGCCATCATCACAAACCGCAATCGTCACTGCCCAATTATTTGCAGCAGCGTGTTCATTCGCAGCGTCCAAAATCTTTTGCGCGTCTGCTTGTGTGAGGTAAGGTTTAGTTGCCAACATGTTGAATCCTTTTTAAATACGTTTGTCTCGAATCTGTTTTATTTGATGAAAATATCATCTTTACAAGTGCTTGAATTATAAAGGGTGTAGCCAGACTCGAACCTACAAGCCCCGCTACACCGCATTTCTAACGCTTAGGAGATTACTTCAAGAACTCCTGGGCAGCCACTACACCGCTCGCCTTAGGCTTATAGCCCATTGCACCCAAGCTCATTTCTACGCCACTCAAAGCCGCCATCAAGCTCAACTCATTACAGTCGCCTAAGTGACCAATACGGAATGCTTTGCCTTTAATCTTGCCAAGTCCTGTACCCAATGAGAGGTTGAATTTCTCAAGCGCATGTTTACGTAAGACATCTGCATCCATACCTTCAGGCACAGCAATACAAGTTAATACAGGTGAATAGCAATCTTTATCTTGACACTGAATTTCCAAGCCCCAAGCATTTACTGCTTCACGACATGCAGCAGCTAAACGTTGATGACGCGCAAAGATATTATCCAAACCTTCAGCCATCATCATGTCCATGGCTTCGTGTAAGCCATACATCAGATTGGTACTTGGAGTGGTTGGCCAATAGCCATTTTTATTGGACTCTAGAATTTCATCCCAAGCCCAATACGCTTTATGCATCTTGTTGTTTTTACTTGCCTCAATTGCCTTTGGCGATAACGCGTTAAAGCCAATACCGGGTGGCAACATCAAGCCTTTCTGAGAGCCAGACACTGTCACGTCTGCGCCCCACTTATCGTGCTCGTAGTCCGCTGAACCCAAGCCAGACACGCTATCCACCAGCAATAAGGCAGGATGCTTGGCAGCATCAATCGCTTTACGTACTGCAGCAATATTAGAAGTGACACCAGTAGAGGTTTCGTTATGCACTACGCAAACCGCTTTGATTTCATGTTGTGTGTCTTTACGTAAACGCTCTTCAATCACTGATGCGTCTACACCCCAACGCCAAGTATCTTGACCTGGTTTTCCAACTACCTCAACATCTAAACCGAGTCGCTTTGCTAATGCACGCCACAAGTTTGCAAATTGACCACTTTCATAAAAGAGCACCTTGTCACCAGGGTTGAGCACATTCACTAAAGCGCCTTCCCATGAACCAGTGCCAGATGCGGAATAAATAATTACAGGTTGCTCAGTTTTAAAAATCTTCTTGATACCCTCAAGCACCTGCAAACCAAATGCGCCAAATTCAGGGCCGCGATGATCGATGGTTTGGTAGCTAATGGAACGCAGCACACGGGATGGAACAGGGCTTGGGCCAGGAATATGTAAAAAATGGCGGCCTGATGCGTGGTTATCAAGTTTCAACATGGTTTGTCTCGCTATTGATCAGTTTTATGGGTTTAAGGACTTAAGGACTTAAAAAGGAACTTTGACGTAGTGTATGCCAATTTTTGGGAATTTTCCATTTTGTATACAAAATATTTTGCTTTAATTACCAAAATATGCCTTATTTATGCTTTATTATGACTTATTGACTATTTTGTATACAAATTTAGGATTCCAGAATCATGGCAAACGAAACGCTGAATTCCCAGAATCTTCACGAAGCCACCTTCCAGAAACTCCGTTCCTTGCTCGTAGAAGGCAAGATTGCGCCTGGCAGCAAACTCAATGAACGTGAGTTGGCTGAAAGCCTGAACGTTTCACGCACACCGATTCGGGAAGCGATTCGTCGCTTGGCAGCAGATGGCTTGGTTGAGCTCATCGTCAATCGTGGTGCCATTGCTGTACAGCTCACCCTTGAAGATGTTATTCATACCTTTGATGTCATTGCGGACCTCGAAGGTTTCTCTGGAGAGTTAGCAGCAAACAATATTAGCAATACCACCCTCTCTGAATTAGAAGCCCTTCAATATGAAATGATGGCTTCCTATGCACGCAGAGATTTATCGAGCTACTACCAGCTCAATCTACGCATTCATCACCTCATCAATCAAGCAGCAAATAATCCAGTCCTCTCTCGATTATTTACCCAAGTCAATGCCCGCATTGAGGCCTTGCGCTTTCGCTCGAATCAAGATGGCGTGAAGTGGGAAAAAGCCGTTGAAGAACATCAAGAAATGTTGGATGCACTCAAGGCTAGAGATGGTAAGCGCATGCGCAAGATCATGATGCAACACGTTCACAACAAACGCGATGTAGTCGTGCAATTACTTCAATCTGAAAGGTCTGCGGAAGCAATCAAATCATGAATAAGCCCCTCCATAAAGAACTCATGATGGATACCGCGCTACTGGCTAAGCGCTTGCGTCAAGAAACCTCTGGCGAAGTGATGACCGATAGCGCAAGTCGCGGTCGCTATGCAACCGATGCCTCTATTTATCAAGTCATGCCGATTGCAGTCTTTGTGCCAAAGACAGCAGAAGATATCGCCAGCGCTATTCAAATTGCAGCTGACATGAAAGTGCCTGTGCTACCTCGCGGTGGCGGCACCAGTCAATGTGGCCAAACTACTGGCGCAGCATTAGTTATTGATAACACCAAGTACTTCCGCAATATTCTCGATCTCAATCTCGATAAAGGCTATGCAGAAGTAGAGCCTGGCATAGTGCTCGATCACTTAAATGCTTCGCTAAAGCAACATAATCTCTGGTATCCGGTCGATGTTTCCACTGCTGCGCAAGCAACCATTGGTGGTATGGCAGGCAACAACTCTTGTGGCAGTCGTTCTATTGCCTACGGCAACATGGTGCATAACGTATTGGGTATTGATGCCTGGCTAGCGGATGGTCAGGTTGCGCAATTTGACAACTATGCCAATAGTTCTGGTGTAGCTAAGCAGCTGGGTGATTTTGTTAAAGGCTTAGCCCACACCTTACAACCTGAAATCGAGACCCACTTTCCCAAAGTACTCAGACGAGTCGCTGGCTATAACCTCGATATCTTCCATCCACAAAGTGAGCTTCCCTACACCCAAGATGGCAGCGTCAATCTCGCACATCTCCTGGTGGGTAGTGAAGGCACGCTGGCGTATTTTAAATCCTTAAAACTTCAGCTAGCGCTGTTACCAAAACACAAAGTTCTTGGCATCGTGAACTTCGCTAGCTTTTATAAAGCAATGGATAGCGCCCAACATATCGTCAAACTCGGACCAACCGCAGTTGAACTAGTCGATCGCACCATGATCGATTTGGCGCGCAGCAACCCTAGCTTTAAGAAGACTATTGAGACTTCACTCATTGACCCTGCTGCGCCAACTCCTGAAGCCATTCTCCTAGTAGAGTTTTCTGGCGAAGCCCATGCCCCTCTGCTTGAGAAACTCAAAGCCCTTCAAGAACTGATGGGTGACTTAGGCTTGCCTGGCACTGTTGTTGCCATGCCTGATGCAGGATTGCAAAAAAATCTCTGGGAAGTACGTAAGGCCGGCCTCAACATCATGATGAGCCTGAAAGGCGATGGCAAGCCAGTTAGCTTTATTGAAGACTGTGCTGTACCTCTAGAAAGCTTAGCGGAATATACCCAGGCTTTGACTGACGTTTTCTCGAAATACGGATCACGTGGTACTTGGTATGCCCATGCCTCTGTTGGCACACTACATGTGCGCCCGATTTTGGATATGCGTCGCGATGGCGCACAGAAGATGCGCGCGATTGCAGAAGAAGCTTCAGCCCTGGTGCGCAAATATAAAGGCGCATACAGCGGTGAGCATGGTGATGGACTCTGTCGTGGTGAATGGATCTCTTGGCAATTTGGGCCGAAGATTACCGAAGCACTTGCACAAATCAAACGGGCCTTCGATCCAAAGGGATTATTTAATCCTGGCAAGATCGTTGATCCACCTAAGATGGATGATGCAAGCAATTTCCGCTTTCCACCAAGTTATAAGGTCATTCCATTGCAGCCCGCTTTAGACTGGTCTGCCTGGAATGTTCAAAATAATCCCATCACAGAAGAAACCACCGCACCCGGTACGGGTGGCGACCCTGCGCAAGGTTTAGCCAAAGCAGTAGAAATGTGCAATAACAATGGCCATTGCCGTAAGTTCGATGCTGAGGTGATGTGCCCTAGCTATCGCGTGACTCGTGATGAGAAACACCTGACACGTGGTAGAGCCAACACCTTACGTTTAGCGCTTTCCAATCAACTGGATCTGCAAGATGAGAGCTCACCCTTAGGTAGCGATGCCATTAAAGAGGTCATGGAGCTTTGCGTCAGTTGCAAAGCCTGTCGCCGTGAATGCCCTACTGGGGTTGATATGGCGAAGATGAAGATTGAGTTCTTATCAGCCTATAAAAAGCGTGTGGGTCACTCATTACGCGATTTAGCAGTGGCATATTTACCGAAGTATGCAGCCACGATTAGCAGCATTCCTTTGCTGCCGTCATTACTCAACCTACGCAATCACTTTGCGCCTATCGCTAAGCTACAAGAGTGGATCATGGGAATCTCTGCACAACGCAGTCTACCCATTTGGAAGAGCAATACTTTTTGGAATCAGAAGACTGCACATACTTATCAATACACCCCAGCGCAATTGGCTGGCCAGAGCAATGAAGGTAAAGGGGTTATATTGCTAGCAGACACCTTTAATGCTTACTTTGAGGATGAGAATCTTCAGGCAGCCATCAAAGTACTAGAGGCTGGTGGCTACAGAGTACATATTCCTCATAAGGGTAAATGCGAGAGCAAAAGCAGTAATCCATCCACCACCAATACCTGCTCTAAAGAGTTTTGCTGTGGCAGAACCTATTTAGCTGCCGGCATGGTAGACCAAGCTAAAGCAACATTAGGTGAGCTGGTAAATCACTTGGCACCCTATGCAGAGCAAAACATTCCGATTATTGGTTTAGAGCCCTCTTGTCTTTTCACCTTAAAGGATGAGGCACTTGTCATAGGTCTTGGAGAGTCAGCAGTGCGCGTATCCAAGCAAGCGCAACTACTAGAAGAATTTTTAGCAAGTGAGGTCAAAACCGGAAATCTGAAGCTGAATTTAAAAGCGGCAAACCAAGAAGTACTCTTTCATGGACACTGTCATCAAAAATCGTTTGCGGCGGTTACCCCAGCACTGGAATTGCTTAAACTCATTCCAAATGCACAGCCCAAACTGATTGAGTCATCATGTTGCGGCATGGCAGGTAGCTTTGGCTATGAAGCAGAACATATTGCCGTTTCCAAACAAATGGCTGAAGCTAGCTTATTACCTAGTATTCGTAAATCACCAGATAGTTGGGTGATTGCTGATGGTACTAGTTGCCGCCATCAGATTGCAGATGGCGCTAACAGAGAAGCGGTACACATTGCCAAAATATTGGCAGCGCATCTTCAGTAAAAACTTTTATCAAAAGTTAGCGGATTACTCCATAACCAACCATGAGCAAGGTACCCGTTAATAAAGCGGGTACTAAGCGCCTGGTAGGCTTGGATACCATCACACCAATACTGAGTACGCAAACCAAAATGCGGATCCATAAAGGCACGGTCGCCATTAAACCTAATGGCATCACAATCAAACGAATAGTTAATGCTGCAACCATCGTATAGGTTACTGCAGAGAGCCAACGAAAGATCTCGCTGTCTTGATTGATGCTATTAGAAAGTAAGACACCAATAGCTCTGCAAAAGTACGTACCGAGACAGGCGCCAACTAAAGCGATCCATAAACCCCAGCCTGAGAGCGCATCAGCCATGTTATGAATCACATTCATTAGCCGATCACCCCTGCTCTCTTGCGCAAGAACTTACGGTCGATAAAGTAAGCTAGAGTGCCGCCAACCAAACCTGCTGTTAACAGACTGGTATCACGATCAATTAAGAAAAAGATCGGGCCAAAGATACAGCCCATACAAATAGCGATTCGATTAATCCAGGGCTTCACTTCAGTAAATGTCAGTAAGAAGAACAATGGGTTAATAAACACCAAGCCCAAAGTTACTGCTGGTGGAACCATGCCGGCCAAGTAAAAACCCAATATAGTTCCCGGAATTGAAATCAACCAGCAAAGCAAACCTAAGCCCACGAAGTAACTTAAGCGATGTTTCACCTCAATCGAATGAAACTCCTTCATGGAGATAGCCCATGCCGTCATTGCCAATAAATGCACCGAGGCATATAGATTGCGATTACGATCTTTTTGATGAAACTGCGGAAAGAGTGTCACTGTCATCGTGACAAAGCGAGTTGAAGTCAAGGTTACTGCCAAGGCAATTGCCAATACTGAAGAACCAGTGATTGCCATTTCTAAAAGCACGACTTGACCTGGCAAGGCAAACATAAAGAATGTAGTAAAGCTCGTAAACCAAACATCAAAGCCGTTGGTCTTACCCATCGCACCAAAGCCCACCATACCCGCGAATAGAACCATGGCTGGGGCACCAGCTGCATCCCGTATACCCGACCAAAATGCATCCTGACGATTTTGGAAGCGTTGCACTACAGGAGTTTCATGGGAAGACATGGTGTGATTGTAAAAGCTGGGCTCAATCTTTGCTTGTTTCAATTGAGAGAGCCCACTCAATGTGTTCGGCCACCAAAGGGTCTGCAGTAGCCATGGCATTTTGCAAGGCTTGACGTATGGATCGCTTATCTTCATTACTTACTTGAGGGCTAGATAAGGCATTGCCCAAGCCAACAGCGAGATTACGACGCCAACGAGAGTAACCAATACGTCGAATCGCACTACCCTCATGACGCTGATTAAATTCTGCTTCAGTCCATGACCAGAGTTGTAACAAGCTAGCATGACCTAGTCCATGACGTTGCGCAAAATCAGGAAGTTGAGAACGCTTTGCAAATTTATTCCATGGACAAATGAGCTGGCAATCATCACAACCGTAGACACGATTACCCATTGCTCTGCGGAACTCTATTGGAATCGCCTCAGGATTTTCAATCGTCAAATACGAAATGCACCGTCGCGCGTCTAACTGATATGGCGCAGTAATCGCTTGCGTTGGGCAAATATCAATACAAGATTGACAAGTACCGCAATGTGCCTCTTGAGGCTCATCCACCGGTAAGGGAATATCGACCAAGACCTCACCCAAGAAAAAGGTGGATCCTGATTCTCGATTAAGTAATAGCGTGTGCTTGCCTCGCCAGCCAAGTCCTGCTTTGCGCGCAAGCTCCACTTCCATCAACGGCGCTGAATCCGTGAACACACGATAACCAAAAGGGCCGACTTTTTCTTCAATGGCTTTTGCGAACTCTTGCAAACGATTGCGCAAGACCTTGTGATAGTCACGGCCTCGAGCATAGATCGAGACTGAAGCTTTTGTTGGGGTCTCTATGCCTTGCAACTCGGCATCAAAATCGATGTCAGGCGAAAGGTAGTTCATGGAAACGCAGATAACCCTGAGAGCACCTGGTACCAATAGCCCAGGATTTGCTCGTAAGTCTGCATGACGCTGCATGTAGTCCATGTGCCCATGGCGCCCTTCTGCCAACCATTCTTGGAGTTTTTGGCTGGCGTCGCCTAATACCGTATCGGTAATCCGTAGATCACCAAAGCCCAACTCCACTGCCTTTGCTCCAAGCCATGAACGCAGTGAGACAGCATCCTCGAACGATGCTTGACCTGACGCTTGACTTGAAGGATCAGTAGATAAAGGCATATAAATAGAGAATGTAGCCGAATATTTGAAATAAACTAGAACAATGGCCAAAATACCAGAACCACTGGACACCATTACACATTATTGTAGGCAGGAAGCGGATACCGCTCAGCTCGCCCAAGGCATTGCCGCCAGTATTCGTAAAGGGCTTGAGCAAAACCCTGGCAGCCATCTCAATATAGCGCTTGAGGGTGATTTAGGGGCAGGTAAAACTACCTTTGCTCGATACCTTATTCAAGGTCTAGGCTATGCGGGCAAAGTGAAGAGTCCTACCTACACCCTTTGTGAGCCCTACGCACTTCAAACTAACAACACCCCATACTCCGCACATCACTTCGATCTCTATCGCATGCGTGATCCATTGGAGTGGCAAGAAGCAGGGTTTGCGGAATACTTTGATGCACCCGGGTTTTGCTTAATTGAGTGGCCAGAGAAAGCAGAAGGCACCTTACCCCCATTTGATATTGAGATTGCGCTTGAGGCTGGTGCAAATGAGAATGAACGCACAGTCAAGATCAACGCTTTATCAAAGCAAGGTTTAACTCTATTGAAGAGCATTGCCTAATTAATCTATGAATAAGCCAAAGACACAGACAAGTCTTACTAGAAGGCGTCATCTCAAGTCATCCTTGAAAGCGCTTGGCTTTGCGCTGCTACTGGGCGAGCTCGATCTTGCTTGGGGCGCCAAGATTTTAGGGGTGCGCGTTTGGCCTTCTGAAGACTACACGCGTATTACGCTTGAGTCTGATACGCCCTTACCGATCACACAGCAGATTCTGACCAACCCTGATCGTTTGGTGGTTGATGTTCAAGGATTGGAGCTCAACCCAACACTCAAAGATCTCGTTGCCAAAGTGAAACCGAATGACCCTTATGTCTCGCAAATTCGGGTTGGCCAATTTCAGCCTGGCATTGTGCGTTTGGTATTTGACTTAAAAGAACCCATCAAGCCACAGCTCTTCACATTAGATCCCGTTGGTGAATATAACTACCGTATGGTGTTTGACTTATACCCAAGCACCCCACCCGACCCACTAATGGAGTTAGTGAAAAATAGCGCCCGCAAAGAAACGGCTTTGGCCAAATCAAATGAAGAAGTCGATTTGATTGCGCAATTTGCAACCAAGAAAGATAAAGAAGTAGCAAAAGGCCCCTCTGGCCCAGTCGTTCAAGCCATCCCGGAGACGAAGGAAGCTGCCGCCCCTTCCAAATATAAGCGTTTAATAACGATTGCTATCGATCCTGGCCATGGCGGCGAAGATCCTGGAGCTATTGGCTCTTTAGGATCCAAAGAGAAGCATGTCGTTTTGTCGATTGCTAAGCGTTTACGCGACAAGATTGAAAATGAATCCTACATGCGCCCTTTCTTAACCCGAGATGGCGACTACTTTGTGCCACTACATACCCGTGTCCAGAAAGCCAGAAGAGTTGAGGCAGATTTATTTGTATCCATACATGCAGATGCATTTATTCAGCCGCATGCAAAAGGGGCTTCGGTTTTCGCTCTCTCGCAGATGGGGGCTAGTAGCACCATGGCGCGCTGGATGGCGAATAAAGAAAATGCATCCGATTTGATTGGTGGCATCAACATCAAAGTTCAAGATCGACAAGTGGCTAACCTGCTACTAGATATGTCCACCACTGCTCAGATTAAAGATTCTTTACAAGTTGGCAATTCCGTCTTAAAACAAATTGGTGGATTTGCGCCCTTACACAAAGGCAAGGTTGAGCAAGCGGGTTTTGCTGTTCTTAAGGCGCCAGACGTTCCATCCATCCTCGTAGAGACTGCATTTATTAGCAATCCCCAAGAGGAATCCAAATTAAATGATGATGGCTACCAAGACCGTATTGCCGATGCCATTTTGAAGGGAATTAAGGACTATTTTGCGAAGAATCCAACCGTCGCCAGACGGGGCAACGCATAGCGATCTTGTAAACACAAGGGCTCAAGGGTAGACGCCCCGAGACCGAGGAAGAGCCAAGAACTTCTTGCTATAATTTATGGCTTAACTGGGTCGGTAGCTCAGTCGGTAGAGCAGCGGACTTTTAATCCGTTGGTCGCGAGTTCGAATCTCGCCCGACCCACCATATAGAATAAGGCTTTGCGGGCGATTCGCTTCAGCCTAACAAAACTCCAAAAATTACGGCCCTTACTACACAAGGGTTTGCTGTTGGCGATTCAATCGCACATTTTGAGATACTTAATAAGTCAGCTTTATTCTTATTAAAGCTATCGAATTAGCTTTTCCAAACTAGGTTTTGGTAGACCGCAAGCGGTCTTTCCAATGATGTCAGCACGGCTGGTGCCGTCAACAATCCACGTTTGAGTATCCTGCTCATAGCCCTTAATTTGAATAGAGCCTCCAAAACTTCCACAAGTAACGATAAATTGAGCCATATTTCTTTTAACACCATTCTCATGCCCATAAACGACACCCTGTACTATCTTCTTGCCATTTCGATTCTTAATTTCTATTGAGTCTGTTGATAGCGCTAACTCACCCGTATCGTCCAGACTCAAAAGCTCTGCTCTACCGCTAGTCGGTAACGTAAATAGCAAAATACAAATGAGATATTGAATCATCAATCAAAATCCCAAATCTCATGTAAATCTAGACGCATTCGATAGTACGACTCAAGCGCATCCAAGCGCATTAAATCTGCAGATAACTGGTTTTCATTTGCAGCCTTCCTAGCAGCAATCAAATCTGCAATCGTTCCTTCGCCCAATACGTAAGCCTTTTCTGCTGCTTGTGCTGCATCATTTTGACTCTTTGCTGAATCAAGCAATGTTTCTGCTGCTACCTTTCGACTCATCATCTGAGACCAAAGACGCTCAAACTCAACACTAATCCGCTGCTCCGTATCCAACACTCTTTGACGAGCAACTTCAGCCTCAGAGGCAGCTGCGGCAGCATTTGAAAAACGAGCACTTCCGGATATAGGAAAAGATAGACTCAAACCACTAATCCTTTCTGCACCACCAAATTCATTTGCGGTGTAGATTCCGATAGTTGGGTCCGGCAATCTATCCAAGCTTGTTCGTTTAGCTTGTAGATCAAAACGCTCTGCATCAGATTTGACTAGCTTTAACTCATGACTTCTTTCTAAATACTGCTGGCGCAATATCTCTTTTTTGGTCTGTAGATTGGGAATAGCTTCCCATTTAAAGTTCTTGATCAATGCAATACCTTGGTAACGCTGAGTTACAGCCTCGCCACTTGCCCCCTCATGCGCCTTTGCAAGCTCAAGAAATGCCTTCAATCGACCTTGCTCAGCTGTTGCCAATTGAGCATCCAATCTTGCAACATCCCCGACCTTATATCGAACTTGAGCGATTCTGCCGATTTGATCTCCTAACTGACTATTTTTTTCAGCAACAATGCGAGACTGTAATGCCTTTAAATAATTGAACCAGGTTGCCAATAAATCTTTGCTGGTTTCATGCATCGTGTCAGCAAACTCAATTCCAGCAAATGTTTTGGTTGCGTCTGAAATTTTTTCGTCTACGCCGCCTTTGCCCCAAAAGCGAATAGGTCTCTCAATGCCAGCCCAGTATTCCTGATAGGTTGTGGCAACTGGGATATTGGTAACGTTTCGATTTTGACGAGTGCCCCTGACTACAAACTCTTGAGAACCCGAAGCAATCGCGTCTGCTTTTGAATTGAGCGAGCTTTTTCTAGCATCTGCCGCCCCAATTTTTGGACTCGCATACAGAGCATTTTTTACCTGGTCATCGGTTGGCAGTAAGTTAATGGCATGAACAGAAGTAACTATTGCAAGTAAAGGTATTAATAGGATCAATTTTTTCATTTTTTGATCCTTTTTATTAATTCCACAGCACGATCAAAATGAATCTCCCGCTTTAATTCATCCCAATTTTTCAAGGCTCCAAATCGCTCATAGAGCTTGGGCAATAAAAGTAGCGTCAATAACGTAGAGCTTATTAGCCCGCCAACTACAACAATCGCCAATGGGCGCTGAATTTCAGAGCCTGGACCTGTAGCAAATAACAACGGAATCATCCCCAGAGCGGTAATAACCGCGGTCATTAAGACCGGACGCAATCGCCTCTCAGTGCCAAAATGGATTACATCAGACATGGAATCGCCTTTGGCTAAACGCTCATTAAAGTGAGTCACCATGACTACGCCATTTAATACAGCGATACCTAGTAATGCAATAAATCCTACGGATGCGGGTACAGATAGGTATTGGCCTGATATGGTTAATGCAACAACACCCCCAACCAAAGCAAATGGAATATTCAAGAAGATAATTCCGGCTTGGATAGCAGATCCAAAAGTAATCATCAAAATTGCAAAAATTAAACCCAAAGCAATCGGAATAACAATCGCCAATCTCGCGGCAGCCCTCTGTTGATTTTCAAACTGACCACCCCAAACAATATTTAAAGATTTTGGCAAATTGAGAGCTATCACTGCAGCTTGTGCATCCCTAACAAATCCAGCCAAATCCCTACCATCAACAGATACCTGAATACTAGCAAATCGGCTGGACTGCTCATGATCAATACGTATAGGGCCATCTATCTGCTTGATCTCAGCTAACGATGATATTGGCCAGGCCCTTCCATCGGGCGCTGAAATAAAGAGATCGCCAAACGCTTCAGGACTAGTACGAATATAGTCATTACCCCTCAAAACTAGTGGGGTCCTGATTACGCCATCTAAAACAACGCCAAGATTTTCACCTTCAATTTGGTTACGCAATCTTTGCTGTAAGTCTTCAATCGAAAATCCAGCTTGGCCAGTAACGGTACGATTAATCTTTAAACTCAAATATTGCATACCCTCAGCCCGAGGGGCGATCACTTCGGCCGCACCCTTGACATTTCGGGCGGCACTTGCAATAGCCTGAGCGGCTTTATTAATTTCCGCCAAGTCACCGCCAAAGATTTTGATGGCGACATCGCCGCGAGTGCCCGTGAGCATTTCTGAAACTCGCATCTCAATGGGCTGCGTAAAGCCATAAACAAGCCCTGGAAAGTTCTCAAGAGCTTGTCTTAATTTATTGGCAATATCGTCCTTATTTCCATCCCACTCACTCTTAGGCTTAAGCACCAAAAACATATCCGTCTCATTCAATCCCATGGGATCCAATCCCAAGTCATCTGATCCAGCTCTAGCAACAATCGATTTGATTTCTGGAACATCTTTCAAGAATAGTTGCTCCACTCGCGAATCAATCATGAGTGACTCTTGCAAGGAAATTGATGGAAGCTTTTGCAGCTGAACCAAAATATCGCCTTCATCTAGCGTTGGCATAAAGGTTTTGCCGACAATCATATAAAGCAGGACCATAACTACCAGTCCAATTCCAGACCCCCTATATAGCCACCTAGTGTTACCCCAGATCTGATTTCGCCATTCGATATATTTTTCCGAAATTCTTCTCATAAACCTAGTTTCTTCATCAGCCTTACGCTCTAGAACAAAAGAGGCCAAAGCAGGAATAACCGTAAATGCAATCAATAAAGATGAACCCAGTGCCATCACGATAGTTAAAGCCACAGGAGAAAATAATTTTCCCTCTAATCCCTCAAGGCTCAGTAGAGGCAAGAAGACAACAGCGATGATGAATACACCAGCAACTACTGGCTTTACCACTTCATGAGTAGCAACAGAAATAATGTCTGTTTTTGTGAGAGCATCGGATGTATTGGGGTCTCCAAATGCCGTTTCTACATTTTCAACAACGACTACTGCGGCATCAACTAACATGCCAATTGCGATAGCAAGGCCTCCTAAACTCATGAGGTTTGCAGTCAGGCCAAAAGCCTTCATCAATATGAAAGTAGAAAGGATTGATAAAGGCAATACAGCAGCCACAACAAGTGCAGCACGATAACCACCTAAAAATAAATACAAAGTAATGCATACCAATACTGTTGCTTCTAGTAGAGCTTTAGTAACGGTTCCAGCTGCTCGTGAAACAAGCTCACCACGATTATAGAAAGTATTAACCGTCATGCCTTTTGGCAGTCTTGGGGAAATTTCCTTTAACTTTTCTTCAATAGAATCTACTAGTAGACGTGCATTTGCTCCACGCAACCCAAGAACTAATCCCTCTACTGCCTCACCTTTGCCATCTTTAGTAACAGCCCCATACCGAGTCGCTGATCCGTAATGAACTGTAGCTACCTCATCAAGCATGACAGACCCGCCACTGGTTTTTGGGATCTGAATCTTTTTTACGTCATCCAGTTTTTTTACTGCGCCTTCGACTCGGACAACCAGAGTTTCCTCGCCCTGATCAATTCGACCAGCTCCATCATTACTATTGTTGGTCATAACAGCTTTGTGTAGATCAGCCATAGTGATACCACGAGCTGCTAAACGAGCAGGGTCAGGGATGACTTCATAAGTCAAAATCTCGCCCCCCAAAACATTCACCTCAGCAACCCCAGGGATAGTTCGCAGCTCGGGACGAATCGTCCAATCCAGTACGGTACGCTTATCTCTCAAACTAAAACCCTCACCCTCTAAAGTGAACATATAGATTTCACTTAATGGGGTGGTGATCGGAGCTAATCCTCCTGTTGCGCCAGGCGGAAGGTCTTTTGTAAAAGCGTTCAGACGTTCAGAAATTTGCTGGCGAGCCCAATAGATATCAGTACCATCGTCAAAATCGATTGTGATATCCGCGATACCATACTTAGAAACGGATCTGACAATACGCTTTTTGGGAATACTCAGCATCTCGATTTCAATTGGGCGCACTACTCTTTGCTCAACTTCCTCAGGCGTCATTCCAGGAATCTTCAGAATGATTTTGACCTGGGTAGGAGAGATGTCAGGAAATGCATCAATTGGCAGAGTCAGCCATGCGTTGATACCAAAAAGTACCAATGCAATTGCCATAGCCAATACGAGCTTGCGGAAATGCAAACTAGCATCAATCACTTTAGTAAACATTACTCGTCCTTTTGCGCTAAGGCTTTTAACGATGCAATGCCCGTGACTGCTACCTTGACCCCGCTAGACAGCGGCGCCTGAATCGAAGCCAGATCATCATCACTGGAGATTACAGATACCGGCTGAAGAACCACGCCAGTATTAGTCAGCATAAAGATCGCACTTTGACCTTTCCAGCTTGTAATCGCCCTAGAAGGCACCTGCCATAAAGTTTTGTCCTGGCCTTTTGGCTTTATTTTGGTTTGAATAGTTGCGTTAACTACCTCACCCATTTGCAACGTGCCGCGCTCTTCCACCAATGCTCTTACCCTAGCAGACTGAGATGCACTCACGGCCCGGGAGACACCGGTTACTTTTGCTTTGGCATTACGCGAGGCAATCACAATCTCATCACCAGGCTGAATTCCCATCGATTTAAAACCGGATGTATTAATCTCCAAGTTCAGAGTGGATATATCGGCGATCCTAAAAAGCAATGTCCCAGTATCGACCCGTTGCCCAATTAAGTTATAAGCCTCGACTACTGTGCCTTGGATAGGCGACTTTAGAGCACCAGTAGCGTATGAATTAAATGCATCCTTGTTCTTTGGATCCTCAAAGTTGATGCCCGCAGCTTTTAATTCAGATTGCCTCGCCATTAACATAGCGTTTGCATTTTCTGCTTTTGCTTTTGTGATGTTGAGTCGAGATTGAGGAATGATGCCTTCCTTAAATAGCTCGTTATCTCGAACCAAGGCTTCTTTAGCTAGGCGAGCATCCGATGTTGCTTCTAATAATTTTTGCCTAGAATCACCCATCTGCGGACTTGTGAAATAAGCCAACGGAGAGCCCACCTTCACTTGATCACCGACGCCTACAACCATTTGGCTCAGCTGGCCAGGATATGGAGCAGAAAGGATCGCTTGCTTTTCTGGCGGCACAGTCACAGATGCGCTAACCAGCACAGAACCTGAATCCACAGGAATAGCCTGGACAAAATTTACACCCATCACGGCCTGCTGGCTAGAATTTATAGCCAATGATTTGGGTGAAAATTCTGCAGCAAAAACATACTTGCTACAAATGATGGCAACAGAAAAAATGCAAATAAATCGGAATTGATACATAGCAACCTCTAAAAATGCTGAATAGAAACTCAGATAGCGCGAAGAACTCACGCAAAAATTTAGAGGTAGTTTGGCGAGGCTAGAGAAATGGGTGGACTATTTTGAGAATAACGTTGGTGAGCAAATCTTTCAACGCTAAAAAAATACTGCTTTAAGACGTTACTAATTCTTAACTTGGCAACACTAAATAAAACCAATACATAAAACGCACAAATAATCAGATCTATCTGATCGGCTTGACGAGAAGCTGGCACCCCAACCTCTGGAGACTCTTCAGAAGAGCTAGTAACAAATGACTTGCCCACTTCTGAGGCAACTGCTGCCTCAAAACCAGTATTCACTACGTGTAGGTGCAATCCAAACTGAGTTGAAGCCCCAGTATGGGCATGTAAAAAAGGGGTCAATAGCTGCAAAATTACAGCCAGAGAGAACATCAGAAGAAGAAGGTACCTAGACCTAAAAAAGCTCATTTTCGAATTTTACATCTGAAATATTTCACCCAATTGACATATATAGAGCTAAATTGCAATCGCACAGTCAATCGCACACTGACTTTTTAGCCATACAAACTATTGATTTAAATAGGATTTTGAAGAGCCACGACTTCTTTTAATCCGTTGGTCGCGAGTTCGAATCTCGCCCGACCCACCAGTTATACAAAAGCCTCTAGAGAAATCCAGGGGCTTTTTCTTTTGCTTGGCTTAAGAAGTTATTAGTGCGAGATAGATTTTGAAAAAACATTAATAATCACAACTCCAGAAATGATGAGTGCAATTCCAATCAGCGCCCCCAAATCCAGTTTTTGATCTAACCATACCCAGCCAATTAAGCCTACGAGAGAAATCCCAGTGCCCGACCAAATGGCATATGCAATAGCAGTCGGGATTTGATCAAGCACTTTTGAGAGTGCAAAAAATGAAATGCCATACCCAGTTAGAGTTATCAAGGTAGGGGATAGCTTTGTAAAACCTTCTGTGTACTTTAGAGCAGTTGTTGCGATCACCTCGGTGATGATCGCTAAACTCAACATAAACCACGCCATAGTTCGCCTTTATAAAATTAGCGCTTCTCACTCATTTGCGCCCACAATCCCGGATTGATCACCAAAGAATCGCCTGTGAAATCGAGCACCAATGGGTAGCGGGCCGACTCATTTAACGTGAACTGGGTTAAATTCTCATTAATGGGCAAAAGTTCAACGGATCGGCCCTTGGGAATAGCAAAGGCATTTCGCTCACCAGTTGCCCGTGCATATAGCTTGCCATCTTTAGCCGTAATTTCTACAGTAACAAATCGACTAAATCGATACTTACCCGCGTATTTCGCTGGAAGTACTTTATCTGTTTTGATTGGAATGGGCAATGCAGGCTGCTCAGGAGCGGCAGATAACAATGCATCCCACATAACTTCAGAAGCAATTACAGGGAGCAATGCCATGGTTTTTTCACGCTCAGCCTTAGCAGTAGGCAAATCAACCTCATCGGTAGAGACTGCAAAAAGTACATCGCCGTCCCACTGAGTGGCAAATGGTTGAAGTGCTCGAGACATTGAAGTATGAACCTGAGTTGCTAATCGCTGTAGGTCAGCGTTTGGCAACTTTTGATTCACAATGATTAAGCTAATAGTCGTGTTTTGAGTTTGCCGAACCTCGTTGTCTTTGGTGCCCCAGGCGTTTTTGGTAATCCTTAATAAATCAGCAATTTTTAGGTTGGGCGGCCAACTCGAATGAGAATATCCAGTCTGAATATTGCCATCCCTATCCACGACAGCACCTAGTGGATTAACCACGGCAAATGCCGCGATCTTTAAATTACCTTTTTCATAAAAGGCACCACCCTGTCCAGAATAGCCATTTAATCCAAAAAGTCCGCCACTCTTTGCGGAGCGCCCCGCTCCAGCAGAGCCAACTCGAAAAATACCTTCCTTAGCATTTCTATATGCCGCTTGCGCTAACTTTTTATCTGGGACAACTTCATTTAAACGTCGATCTCCTAGGTCATAAATAATCGCACCGGTCGATAATGCGACATCGCCAATAGTGCCTGTTCTATATTGATCATCTTTCATTGCGGAGGCAACAGCAGTCGTACTCTCTAAACCGTAGATTGATCCTCCCGATAAGACAACGGCATCTACCACTGGGGTATCACGCCCTAATCTCAACCATTCCGTATTGGCAATACCCGGCTCCCCTCTTACATCCATCACTGCATGTACTTTATTATTAAAACTAAAAACAGTTACGCCCGTTGGCCCCTCTTTGTATTCTGCGGTACCAATTTTGAACATGGGCCAGTTAAATTTTATTTCTTTGCCACCTGAATTTACGATAGGCTTCAGACTTGACTGATCATTAGGAATAACATCATCCGTTGCAGCTATAGCATTCATCATAAAAACGGAAGAAGCAATTACACCAATTAAGTGCTTTGGTAGGCCTATTTTGATTTGCATATTTCTGAATTTAAAGGCTGCATGTTAGAGATGTATTTAGTATAACGATTCACAATATCGCAACCCTATTGACCTAAATCAAACTTAAATAGCTCAATTTTTACGACAAATCCTTAAAGCATGAAAAAATATCGCAATCAAATAATTCTTAGACTGGATATCCTTAGTTAAGCATTACCTTTATATTCCCAGGTGGAAGCCTGTGGAGTCGTATATAACTATTTCCCATTCATATCAAGAGAGCATCATGTTTAAAAGTAAAAATATTGCCTTCGCATTAGTTGCTAGCCTATCAATAGGCCTTCTAAATAATCAGGCGATTGCTTGTTCTCGTGTTTTATTTAATTCAACTGGCAATGTTGTAGTTGGTAGAACAATGGATCTGTATATGCCAGATCACGCTAAGCTCATGATTTATCCAAGAGGTGTTGCTAGAAACGGCGGAGTGCCTAATTCAGCAAAATGGAATGCTAAATACGGAAGTGTTGCAGTTAACTCACTAGATGTCGGTAGCTCAGATGGCATCAATGAAAAAGGCTTAGTAGCTAATCTTCTTTATCTTCATGAGTCTCAATATGAAAAAAGGGATACTCGCCCTGGCGTATCAAATGCGGTAATCGTTCAATATTTGCTCGACAATGCGGCGACAGTTAATGAGGCGCTCGCAGAGATAAAGAAAATTCAGATTGTTTCTATCAAAGCATCTGGACGCGAGTGGCCCCTACATGTATCTCTTTCAGACGAAGTAGGTGATTCTGCGGTAATTGAATTTATTGATGGCAAGATGGTCATTCATCATGGCCCAGAAACAGCAGTAATGACAAATGAGCCGCCATTGGATTGGCAATTAAATAATCTCAAGAACTACAAATACTTTGGTGGCAAGGAATCCCTTCCTGGCGACATTGACCCAGCCAGCAGATTTGTTCGTGCCTCTGCCTTCCTAAAAACTAGTCCAGTACCAAAATCTACGCAAGAAGCATTAGCTCAAGTGTTTAGCATCACTAAAACAGTTTCCGTTCCTCTTGGCGCTCACAATACCTCTACCGCAATCGAGTCTGAAGATACTTGGCCTACCTTGTGGACAACTTTGGCGGACTCTAAAAATAGGATCTACTACTTTAATGCCTCTGATTCCCCAAATATGGTTTGGGTTGATCTAAAGAAAGTAGATTTTTCTAAAGGCGCCTCAATTAAGTCTTTATCTGGTGAAGACTCGACAATAAGCGGCGATGTGACTAGCAAGTTTCAGACATTAAAGAAATAATCTTCTCATTTCATTAGTCAGGGAATTAAAAGCTGGAAATCTAATCCACAGATTCGAACTTTGCACCAAAAAGCAATCGCACAGTCAATCGCACGGTCATATTTTGGTCGCTTAAAGCCTTATGTTATATAGGTTTTTGAAGAGGTATGACTTCTTTTAATCCGTTGGTCGCGAGTTCGAATCTCGCCCGACCCACCAGTTATACAAAAGCCACCTCTCGGTGGCTTTTATTTTTGATTTATAAATTGACTAGTAAGTTTTATAGGATAGATATTTACCCGATAAAACTACCTGCACTCGATCGCCCTTGGGATCAGGCTCTCGTTGGATATCCATAGAGAAATCAATAGCACTCATAATTCCATCACCAAATTCCTCATGAATGAGCTCTTTGATTGTTGTTCCATATACGCTCACGATTTCATACCAACGATAAATTAATGGATCCGTTGGAACCGCTGTTGGTAAAGAACCTTTATAAGGAACAATTTGCAACCATGCCATCTCTTCATCAGTTAAATCAAACAATTTTCCGGCAGCTTCGGCCTGAGCTTTAGTAAAAGTCATTTGACCTAAGCAACCAGCCGTGACCCACTCTTTTGACTCACCAATTGCTTTCGCAATATCAGCCCACTTCATACCTTTTTTTACTTTTGCTTCAATAATTTTTTGTGTCACTACTGAACGATCCATCTTTTTCTCCTTAATTGTAGGTTTTTGATTTATTGCGTAACTGGGGTTTGTAGACCTGGGCAAACTAATATAGGCTTATAGCCGTCCAACATGCCCGCCGAACCTTTGGCTTGTAAATCCTTTGAACGGTTAACCAAAAAGTCAACTAAGTGATTGCGCATTGGATAATACATTGGATCATGATGCAAGTTTGCACGCTTTCGATCCTTTGGCAATGTGTTGATTACGATCTCGGCAATACGAGCATTTGGCCCATTACTCATGAGCATAATTTTGTCTGAGAGCAAAATAGCTTCATCAACATCGTGCGTAATCATAAATACAGTTTGCTTCGTTTCGCTGCATATCTTTAGCAACTCATCTTGTATCACTCCTCGCGTTAAAGCATCTAAGGCGCCAAATGGCTCATCAAGCAATAACATTTTGGGCTCAATCGCAAATGCTCTGGCAATACCAACCCTCTGCTTCATACCGCCAGATAATTCAGAGGGCTTTTTATTCTCGGCGTTAACCAATCCAACCATTGCTAAGTATTTTTTTGAATGCTCCTCAATTTGAAATTTATTCCAATCAGGATGCTTAGATTTGACGGCAAAGGCTACATTTTGAAGAACTGTCATCCATGGCATTAATGCATGCCCTTGGAAAACAACGCCGCGATCTAAACTAGGCCCTTTAATCTCTCGGTCAAGCATATAGGCATAACCGCCAGATGCATCCTCAAGACCAGCAAGCACATTAAGAATTGTGGTTTTGCCGCAGCCGGAGTGGCCAATAATGCAGACAAACTCGCCGCGATCAATTTCAAAATTGATATCTTCAAAAACTGGGGGTGCATCTAGCTTATAAGATTTAGATAGGCCATCTACCCTGAGGAATGCTTTTTCAATCTGCATATGAGACCACTTTCTGAAGTTTTGCAAAGACCATATCTAGCAACATGCCAACAATCCCAATCATCACAATTGCAAAAATAACGCTCGAAATAGACAAGTTATTCCACTCATTCCATAAGAAATATCCAATACCAGTACCACCAACTAGCATTTCTGCAGCAACAATTACAAGCCATGCGATACCCATTGAAATTCTCATCCCAGTCAAAATAGTCGGAGCGGCAGCAGGTAAAATTACCAAAAACGCCTTGCGCAGAGGAGATACTTCAAGGGTTTTGGTTACATTAAGCAATTCTTTTCTGACATTGGCTACACCAAAAGCGGTATTTAACAGCATTGGCCAAACTGAACAAATGAAAATTACAAATATTCCCGAAATAGAAGAATCTTTAATTGTGTATAGCGCTATTGGCATCCAAGCTAAAGGGGAGATGGGTTTTAGAATTTGAATAAATGGATTGAATGCTTCATAAGCCAACGGAGACATTCCGATCAAAAATCCAAATGGAATAGCAACGAGCATTGCCAGAAAAAATCCTAGTCCAACCCTACCCAAGGAATATGCAAGCTGAATACCAATACCTTTGTCATTCGGCCCATTGTCGTAAAAAGGTCGAGATAGTTGCTTATAAAAAGTCTCGCCCATCTGAGTTAGAGTTGGGAAGCCTGACTTCTCAGCATCACCGCCTCCACCTTGCCCCATAAGCGCCTGATATTCGCTTGAGCCAGAAGCAACAATTGGAGTGGTGGCAACTTTTGGAGCGGTGGCTATGTGCCATATGCATAATCCAAAAAATAGCATCACCACGGAAAGCATTGCACCCTTCGCCTTGAGAGATAAGTTATTCATTTTTAAACTCTCTACGCCTTGCTTATGGGAAATGATTTTAGATAAGCAGCAGGCTGGGAAGGATCAAACTCTTTGCCCATAATCTTGTCTTTCTTGTAGCCAACCTTTGCCAAAGGAGGAACGGAAATGCCAGTCTCGCCCATATATTTCTTAGCATCAGTCAACAAAAAGACTTTCTCTGAGATGTCTTTATAGTTCACATCACCTTTTACATAGCCCCAGCGCTGCATCTGCGTTAACATCCAAGTGGCCATGGAGTACCAAGGTATTGGGTTGAAATCAATGCGGTCAGGCACATTTTGAACATTCCCCAATCCATCAGCGAACTTTCCAGTCAACACCTGCATTACTACTGTTTCAGGCTGGTTGAGATAATTTGCAGGAGAGATCACTTTTGCAATTAGAGGTCGATTAGCTGGATCTCGCGCCATCGTTGAAGCATTTAATACGGCGCGATATAAGGCTGCAAAAGTGTTTGGATTCTTCTTGATAAAGTCCTCAGATGTTCCAAATGCGCAGCAAGGATGTCCATCCCAAATTTCTTTGGTTAGGATATGAATAAAACCAACTTCATCATAAACCGCGCGCTGATTAAAAGGATCTGGTCCAAGGAAGCCGTCAATATTTCCAGCACGTAAATTGGCAACCATCTCTGGTGGAGGTGTCACACGGATTTGAATATCCCTATCTGGATCTAACCCAGCTTGTGATACGTAATATCGCAATAAGAAGTTATGCATGGAGTATTCAAATGGAACAGCGAATTTCATGCCCTTCCATTTTTTGGGATCTCGATTATCTCTATGCTTATTAGCCAAAGTTATCGCCTGGCCATTTACATTCTGGATTGTTGCAACTCTCATCTGACTTGGATCAGATCCAAGACCCATAGACATTGCAATTGGCATTGGAGATAAAAAGTGTGAAGCATCATGCTCTTTGTTGAGCATCTTGTCGCGTATAAGGGCCCAGCCGGCAGTCTTATTCAAAGTAACATTTAAGCCCTGCTTTTTATAAAATCCTAAAGGGTCAGCCATGATGAGAGGGGTTGCGCAGGTAATCGCAATAAATCCAATTTTGAGGTCTGGCTTTTCAATAGGTGCTTTTTCTTGAGCCATGGCCTGCAAAGCGCCAACCGGAAGAAACCCAGATAGCGCGCTCATTGCACCACCAGCACCAACTGCCTTTAGAAAAGCACGGCGACGGCTTTCTTGAGGAAATAATGCTTTAACAAGGCTGGCCTCAACAAAATCTGCGCTTATCTTTTCTTCGTCGATTTTTGCCGATAGCTCTAAAGCATGCTCAGCGTCGGATGCATGACGCCCACAACTACAGCGACTAGTAAACAAAGGCCTATCTGGGTCAAATGGGCGGTATGAATTCATTTCAATCTCCTCATGTTTTTTATTCAGCTGACTACATGAATCCATTCTGAATAAAACGCTTTGGGTTAATCCCGAGGAAATGCACCAAAAGAACTCATAGAAAAATCGTATGCACCAAAACTGTATTTTTATTGGCCTGATTTTCTTGAAGTTTTAATCAACGATTCAAGTAAGACCGATAGAGGTAGCTTGCCAAAGATAATAAGAGGGAGTCGACCATAAGTGGATAGAAGGCAAAGTCCAAACTATCTACTCCCGCCATCACTATAACCACCCCTAGAAAAAAAGCTGGTGGGTGGATGCAATTTAGGAGATAAAGCCCTAAAGTAGTGCATAACATACAAATAATAAGCCCCAATATTGGTATGGGTATTATGTATACACAGGTTAGAGCAACAAATGAGGCAAATAAGTTTGCCTCCAATATTGTTAACGGTGAATACATCATGCTATTTGGAAATAGGAATATCAACAAGGCAGTCACCCCAAAGACAGCAAGCACCATTGACTCACTAACACCAAGAGTGCCATAAGCGAGATTCATGAATTCAATAGCAAGTACTGCAATGCCAACGCCAGCCGATATTACCAAGGCTCTTCGCCATTGAACTACAGGCTGGCCAGGCGCTATACGATCAAGATAAGAATTTAACTTAGCAATAAATTTTTGTAGCATGCAAAATTACAAACAATTAACAATTTATGGATCATCATATATCCATATTGAAATAATTATGATTAATGGAGCTAAAAATGGAAAAAAAATTACCTCTCCCGCCATTCACAAGAGAGACGGCCATTCAAAAAATTAGGATGGCTGAGGATGCATGGAATACTCGGGATCCTGAAAAAGTTTCGCTGGTCTATACAGAAGATACCATTTGGAGAAATCGCGCTGAATTTCCAATTGGGCGCGAGCAAGTAAAAGAATTTCTTCACCGCAAATGGGCGAAAGAATTGGATTACCGATTAATTAAAGAACTTTGGGCGTTTACTGATAATCGAATTGCGGTCAGGTTTGCCTACGAGTGCCATGATGACTCAGGAAACTGGACGCGAAGTTTTGGTAACGAGAATTGGGAATTTAATGAAAATGGCTTTATGATGCGTCGCTTTGCTAGCATCAATGACCTACCAATCAAAGAGTCTGAGCGGAAATTTTTTTGGCCTCTCGGTAGAAGACCGGATAATCATCCAGGCCTGAGCGACTACGGTTTCTGATTTTTGCCCTGTTAAGGGAAATCTAGTCAATCGTCCCAAATACCCCAATTATGAGTTGGGGGCGATGGTTGCGTCCATGAAACAGGATACTTTTTTGATCCAATTCCGAGGCGACTCCAGATCATTGCAGTCAAGAAAATGATCGATACTCCAGCCATCACAGTGACACCAAGATGAATAAAGCCAGCATGGGCTTGGATCATAATCAGCGGATTTGCGCCCGCTGGAGGATGCACACACCTAGTGAGCAATAGGATCGCAATGGTAATAATCAAGGCGAGAACATAAACCCAAAAAGCATCCCCAAGCAATTGATATGCCAAAATGCCAATCAAACTACTGATCAAGTGCGCACCAAATACCGCCCTAGGTTGAGCAGCCGGCGCCCCCGTGAGTGCAAATAAAAACAAAGTTGTTCCACCAAGGGAGGCCAGCAATAGCGGAGAATTTGCCTTTGTAATAAGTAAAGCTAAACCAATGGCAATAAAAGATCCAAATAGGACCCATAACAATCGTAGTGAATAAACTTTCATTGATAGATCATAGGCATTTACCCTCCGAAATGCATTGACCTCCATCAATGCACTCGTCAAAAGCTCAATTAGACCCCCTTTCCGAGCGATTGCTTGCAGAGTTATTTAACTCCTTCGTCACCAGTTGGAATCTCGTGCGACCTACCAGTTATACAAAAGCTCCATGAGAAATCTTGGGGCTTTTTCATGTTTTATCCAAAGCAGCAACCGAACGCATTAAGGTCAAGAGCTTAGAGTCATTCTCCGGTAAGCCATTAAGATGCTGCTTCAAATTTGGGGTATATTTCGCAATTCGATCGGCCCCAAAGAATCGCATACCCCAACTAGGGAATGCTCGCTCATCAATCTCCCGAAAATCTAATTCACGAATAATGACATGACGACTATCGTTTTGTATTTGCTTCCACAAATGAGAAATGTCTTCCCTAGTACCTTCTAATATTTGAGCAAAATATCGATTTTCATAGAATAAGACGCCGGTAATTCTATTTGCAGTGTTGAAATTAAATGCTTTATCAAATAGCTGAACTAATTGCAGTTTTGAGAATGGATCTTTCGCTCTACTGATATAGCTAAATTCAATTAGAGATTGTCGATCCATCAACACAGAACCCTACTCAGCAGCTTGGCCAAAAACAGGCTCCCGCTTTTCAAGGAAAGCCGTAATCCCCTCCTTGTAGTCGCTACCCATATAAACATTCTTGCGTAAAGACTGCAGATGCTCGAATACTGTAGGATTCAGAACAGCCGCATCCGATAACATTTGCGCCTGAGCTTTGAGGACTGAATTAGCTTGTGGGGATCTGGACGCTATGGTTTTCGCCATTTGGTATGTCTTGGCTTCCAACTCGCCTGATACATAAAGGTGATTAAGAATACCAATCTGTAATGCTCTGTCAGCACCAATTGGATCTGCCGTTAAAAACATTTCCTTAACTACATTAAGGGGCATTCTTGACATGAAGTGCAAGATACCACTTGCCGTGTATGGAAGACCTAGTTTTGCGGGCGTAATTGCGAATGTCGAATCATGGTCTCCTATTGCTATATCGCAACTCATAATCAGATCTGTAGATGCGCCCCAAACAGAACCATCAACCATGGCAATTACTGGCGCCCTAAAAGCCCTAATAGATTTAAGCAGAACCATAACGGGATCATCTGCTGGAAGAGGGTCACGCTCAGATCTTGGGAGCTCCATTACATCATGACCAGCAGACCATACCTTATTCTTTTTATCAGATCGAAGCACTAAGACACGTACATCCTCTTTACTAAAAAGTTCAAGCGCATGATGTATCTCTTCGATTAAACATTCACTCAACGCATTTCTTTTGCTGTAGTGATTGAATCGAATTGTCGCAATCAATTCTGCTTGTTTAATTTTGATGTACTGATAATTCATTTATAAAACCTTTTATGCCGCAATCAAAAGATCCCCTAATTCCATCTTTTCCCACCAAATAAAAGGCAGCAAGTAAACAGGTTCTCCTGCATCCTGCAAAATTTCTAATGAGCCATCATTGATTTTGTTTGCAACATATTTTCCAGGTTGAAGCGCAAGAGAGCCCCTATCAGTTCCATCATTGCGCCGCATTCTCGCAACTATTCCGTTAGTGATATAGACAACCATGATTCCCTCCCGATTTAAAGAGCCGATTGAATGTGGTTACGAACAACGGGATATATTTGTGTATCCCAGCGCTTACCGTTAAATACACCGTAATGCCCCACACCAGCCTGAAGATGGTGTGACTTCATGTAGCCCGGCAGACCACTACAAAGGTCTTGGGCAGCTAATGTTTGCCCTATGCCACAAATATCATCTCTTTCACCTTCCACCGTCAGGAGAAATGTCTTTTTTATCAGCTTTGGATTCACTAATCTGCCTTGATAAGTTAACTTTCCTAAAGTAAGGTCTCGATCCATAAAAACTTTTTGAATTGTTTGCAGGTAAAAGTTGGCAGATAAATCCATAATGGCGAAGTACTCTTCATAAAATTCATGAATAGCGTCAGCTTTCTCGGTCTCACCACTAATACGATATTCGTAGAGTTTACGAAACGATTCCGCATGACGATCTGGATTCATACTCATAAATGCCATTAGCTGCAAAAAGCCTGGATATACTTTTCGACCTGCGCCTCCAAAAGGTTTTGGTATCTCTCCAATAAGCTTTTCTTCAAACCATGATATCGGCTTGCTACTTGCTAACTCATTTACCTTGGTAGGACTTTGACTGACATCAATTGGGCCAGCCATGAGTGTCAAACTTGCGGGAGCATCAGGACTTTTATCTTCAGACATGATTGCTGTAGCAGCAAGGCAGGCTACCGTTGGCTGACACACTGCCATGAGATGAGTTTGCGGACCAATAAACTGCAGAAAATGAATAATATGTTCTACATAAGAATCGAATTCAAATTCGCCACAACTCTGTGGAACATCGCGAATATTGAGCCAATCAGTGACATACACATCATGATCTCGTAATAGAGTTCTAATAGTGCCCGCCAAAAGAGTGGCAAAGTGCCCTGACATAGGCGCTACCAACAATATCTTTGGCTGACCCTCAATAACAGGTTTATTAAAGCGCACCAAATCACAAAAATGGGTTGAATACACCTTTTCTTCTCTTACAGCTTGCTCTATACCAAACGAGTCGATTACCGAATCAATCTTAAAGTCTGGTCTGGTATGCGTAAAACCAAGCAATGCAATTTGCTCATAGTGCGCCGAGAGCCGTTGTAACGGATTTAAGCTGAGATTCCCAAACCAATTATTAGAAACTCGCTCTGATGCTTTCGCAAATATGCGAATAGGATCATGCAGGTTTGCAAAGGTTTGGTAAGCCTTGTACATCATTTATACGCACCACTCTCAATGTGACGCAGTGCTCTCTCAGTGGTTTTTAAAGTAGGATCAAATACCCTGCTTAGGGAAACATCATTCGCAATGATTGCTGCTGTTTGTGCTGCTTGTGCAGAAATAATGGATAGATTGACAAAACCCGCAACGTTAAAGATTTTAAGAAGGTCTAACTCTTGTATATCTACATCCGTGAATTCATCCGCCTCAATCTTCTTATAAAGATCGCGGTAATACTCGCGCATGCCATCAAGCTCCTCTGCCAACGTCATAATCCGCTGAAACAGCACCGTAAAATCGGAGGTCAGTGAATTCTTACTCAAGACTTCCATGGGGTAACTCCAGGAACATCTGCTGGCCCCTTAGCCACTGGAACCGTTTCAAAATCCGCAGGTCCTACAATTTCTAGATACTCCATATCTGGCGAGTAATCAAATAGATAGTGAGTAATCCCAGGCATTTGATGCACGACATCGCCGGCCTCAACTAATGTGACCTTATCTTCATACATGAACTTTGCCCAACCCTTGTTCATGATGACAATTTGAAATTCAGCTACGTGATAGTGCCAGCCAGTACCATCAACTGGTGGTTTATTGGCTTTAACCAAATGGGCAATTACTTTTCCCTTGGTTGCTTTTGCCACTCCCAAATCGCGGTATAAGAAAAAGTCTCTTAAGCCTCCAGGCAAAAACTGCGTATCTGCTGGCTTTACATGAGAAAAATCAGTATCACTTTTAAATTTAACGGGTGCATTCATGATCAAAACTCCACTTCAAGTTCTTCAATATCATCGGGTTCTTCAAGGGCGCCCATCACCCATTCCCTCATCTCAGGCATTGCCATGATGTGATCACAGTACTTCTCACATGCCTTATCAAGCGCTACGTGATAAGTCAGGAATCTGGTGACTACCGGTGCAAACATAGCATCGGCTAGTGTGGGCTCTTTGCCAAACAGAAATGGACCGCCATAGCTTGTAAGACAGTCTTGCCAAACGACCACAATGCGATTGATATCAATTTGTGCTTTTGACCAAATCTTAAATGAGGCAAACTTCGCCTTGATATTCATGGGCAATGAAGCACGCAGAGCCGAGAATCCAGAGTGCATCTCCCCGCATACAGAGCGACAATGTGCTCTAGCAATCGGATCTTTTGGCAATAAATGAGAGCCTGGCTTAAGCTCATTCAAATATTCGCCAATAGCCATAGTGTCCCAAACTCGACATCCATCATGATCTAACCGAGGAACCAGAATTGAAGGGGAGAGAAGTAACAACTCTGCTCTGTTATCCACATCATCCGGCGACACCACTATTTCTTGAAATGGCAAGCCAGAGAGTTTGAGCATGAGCCAACCCCGCAAAGACCATGATGAATAGTTTTTGCTGCTGATCGTCAAGGTAGTTTGCTTAGGCATATCCGTTTTCAGAAGGAGTACAGCTACAACTTATTCCTTCTGTATTCGGCAACCTGACTTCTATGCCCTATTTTTGACGTCTTTTGCCCGATTTTGGGCATATTCACATTTACCGCACTAGTCTTGTGCCAAGCAGTAATGCACCCTTGTAGTGAACTTATAGACTTTAAAGCATGTCTATACATGCTGCGCTCCATCACGTCACCGCATACAGCTATGACCGCCTAGTGGAACTAGGGCCACAAATAGTACGATTACGGCCTGCCCCGCATTGCCGCAGTCATATTCTTTCTTACTCACTCAAGGTGGAGCCTGAAGGACATTTTGTTAACTGGCAGCAAGACCCTTATGCCAACTATCAAGCACGTCTAGTTTTTCCTGAAAAGGTAAAGAAATTTAAGGTAACCGTTGATCTTGTGACTGAGATGGCGGTATACAACCCTTTTGATTTCTTCTTGGAACCTGACGCTGAGAACTATCCGTTTAGCTATAACTCAGAATTAAAGAAAGAATTGCACCCCTACCTAGGTAAGATGCGCAACGCTACTTTAAATAAGTATTTAAAAACTATCGATCGCAGCAAAATGCGAACGATTGATTTTTTAGTCAAGCTAAATCAAAAAGTTCAACACGACATTAATTACCTCATTCGCATGGAGCCTGGCGTTCAGACTCCCGATGAGACTCTAGATTTACAAAGCGGATCCTGTCGTGATTCAGCATGGTTAATGGTGAATTTATTACGCCTGAGCGGTTTGGCTGCGCGCTTTGTGTCTGGTTATCTCATTCAATTAAAGCCAGATGTCAAAGCCTTAGATGGCCCTAGTGGCACAGAGGTGGACTTCACAGATCTGCATGCATGGTGCGAAGTCTATTTGCCTGGTGCAGGCTGGATTGGTTTAGATCCAACCTCTGGACTATTTGCCGGTGAAGGCCATATTCCAGTTGCCTGCACCCCAGAACCTTCAGGTGCAGCTCCAATTGAAGGTGGTGTTGATAAGTGCGAAGTAGACTTTAAGCACACGATGGAAGTCACAAGGATTTATGAATCACCTCGAGTGACAAAACCCTATACAGAAGAACAATGGCAAGCCATTGTGGAGCTTGGTCATAAAGTTGATCAGAAATTAGAAGCTGGTGATGTACGTCTAACTATGGGCGGAGAGCCAACCTTCGTTTCTATCAATGGTCGTGATGAGCGCGAGTGGAATGTCGATGCACTAGGCCCTACAAAGCGTGGTTATGCAACAGATTTAGTAGAGCGCTTACGCAAACAATATGGTGATGGTGGTTTCTTGCACTTTGGACAAGGCAAATGGTATCCAGGTGAACAGTTGCCTCGCTGGGCACTTTCTATTTACTGGAGGGCTGATGGTCACGCTATCTGGAAAAACTCAAAACTCTTTGCTGATGAGCGCGATCCCATTACCTATACCAACAAAGATGCAGAAAAATTTGTTTATACCCTCTCCAAAAATTTAGGACTTGCTGATAAGTTTATTGAGCCTGCCTACGAGGATGTTTTTTACTACCTCTGGCGCGAATCTAAACTGCCAGTCAATGTCGATCCATTTCAGTCGAATTTAGATGACGAGATGGAACGCACCCGCTTAAAACGCGTCTTTACTCAAAAATTAGATTCCGTAATTGGTTATGTATTGCCGATTGAAGCAGGTCAAGCTCAGAACTACTTCGACACCCATTGGAAAACTGGTCCCTGGTTTTATCGCGAAGATCGCCTATATCTTTTACCCGGAGATTCTCCGATGGGCTACCGCTTACCTTTGGACTCGCTGCCCTGGACCAGTAAAGCGGATTACCCTTACATGATTGAGCAAGATCCGTTTGCGCCTAGGCCACCATTGCGAACAAGCGCTCCAGTAGTTCAGCAGCATCAAACATTAATCAAAAAATCCTTGGGCCCTTCTAGTGGCTCTGGTAATTCTATCTGGAGCCAATCTCAAGAAAGCCGCAGTCCACTTCGCCAAGAGTCTGCTGCCTGGATCACCAGGACAGCGTTATGTGTTGAGACTCGTGATCCAATGCGCGCTAATGGCCCCGATGCCGAGAATAAACATGGGGGCAAAAATGGCGCTCTCTATGTGTTCATGCCGCCGCTAGCCAGACTAGAGGACTATCTAAATCTACTAGAAGCTGTCGAAGCTACGGCCGATCAATTGCAGTTTCAAATAGTGATTGAGGGGTATCCACCTCCACTTGATCCAAGATTAAAAATATTGCAAGTTACTCCTGATCCTGGTGTCATCGAAGTCAACATTCATCCAGCTCATAACTGGAATGAGTTGGTTGAGCATACTGAGTTTCTCTATCAAGCCGCTTTCGAGTCACGACTTTCTGCTGAGAAATTTATGACAGATGGCCGTCATACTGGTACAGGTGGTGGCAATCACTTTGTGATGGGTGGTGCCACACCAGTGGATAGCCCTTTCTTACGCAAACCCGAGCTCTTGGCAAGTTTGATTTTGTATTGGCACAATCATCCGAGCCTGAGTTATTTATTTAGCGGCATGTTTATTGGCCCAACGAGTCAAGCACCGCGAGTCGACGAAGCGCGTAATGATCAGCTTTATGAATTAGAAATTGCTCTTAAAGAGATTCATGAAAATCGTAAGAAGTATGGCGCAAGCATGCCACCCTGGCTGGTTGACCGAACCCTGCGTAATATATTGATCGATGTGACAGGCAATACCCACCGTAGCGAATTTTGTATCGATAAGATGTATTCACCCGATAGCCAAACTGGTCGGTTAGGACTACTTGAATTACGCGCTTTCGAGATGCCGCCTCATGCGCGCATGAGTATCGTTCAGCAGCTACTGATTCGCGCACTGATCGCCCGTTTCTGGGATGAGCCCTATTTAGCACCAGCAACACGCTGGGGCACCGAACTTCATGACCGCTGCCTGCTACCAACATTTATCAAGATGGACTTTGATGACGTCATTGAAGAGATGCAACGCCATGGCTATGACTTTAAGCCTGAATGGTTTGCACCACACCTCGAGTTCCGCTTCCCACTCATTGGTCAAATCCAAACCATGGGTACTGAAATCACCATTAGAAATGGTCTTGAGCCATGGCATGTGATGGGCGAGGAAAGTACGGGTGGCGGGACCGCACGATATGTTGATTCTTCTATTGAACGTATAGAGGTGCGCGTGACAGGACTCAATCAAAGCCGCTACACCATTACCTGCAACGGAAAACCATTGCCGCTACAACCGACTGGCACAGCTGGAGAGTACGTTGCGGGAGTAAGGTACAAGGCCTGGAATCCCCCATCAAGCCTACACCCCAGCATTGGCGTTCATGCACCTCTCACCTTGGATGTTGTTGATACTTGGATGAAGCGTTCTGTGGGTGGCTGCCAGTACCATGTTGCCCATCCCGGCGGTCGAAATTACGACACCTTCCCTGTGAATGCTTATGAGGCAGAAAGCCGTCGTCTTGCTCGCTTCTTCCGCATGGGTCATACGCCTGGACCGATAGAGGGAGTGCAGTCCAATATTGAAATTAGTGCCAGCAAAGAGTTCCCATTTACCCTTGATATGCGTCGATGAGACAATAGCTTGTGGATCCTTCTCAAGCAAATCCTCCGATTTCTGTAGACACCCTCCCTTTGGCGGATGAGATAGCTCGTTTAGCCCCACATGCAAAAGCCGGTCATTTTGACGAACTCCGAGGTCACTCTCAGGATCTATTGCCACACTGGAAAACGTTTTTTGAGCAGCTTGGGCCATCTGGGCTGTCTGATTTAGACCAACGAACGCTTGAGCTCAATCGCCAAGTTCGTGATAACGGCATTACCTATAACGTCTATGCCGATGAATTTGGTCCGCAGCGCCCATGGTCGGTAGATCTATTCCCCTTAATTATTAATCCTGATTCATGGCAAGAGATTCAGGCAGGAGTTTTGCAAAGAGCAAAACTCCTTGAGGGCATCATGCAAGATATTTATGGGCCGCAAACTTTGCTTAAGGAAGGATTCATTCCTCCGGCACTTATTCATGGTCACCCAGGATATCTGAGGTCAATGTATGGAGCAAACTTTCATGGCCGTAAGTATCTGCATATCATTGCCTTTGATTTAGCAAGATCTCCAGATGGTAAATGGTCTGTTTTGTCACAGCGCACCCAAGCTCCCTCTGGACTGGGCTACTTACTAGAAAACAGAAACTTAATTTCTCGTCAGTTCCCCAAGGCTTATGAGCAAATGAACGTTGCCCATTTAGCGAATGCCTATCGCGATTTAATTGATGCATTAAAGCTAGAAAGTCCTGCGGGATCGAATGCCCATATTGCCCTTCTAACTCCAGGCCCATACAACGAAACCTATTTTGAGCATGCTTACCTTGCTCGTTACCTTGGATTAACCTTAGTTGAGGGTGGAGACCTTACCATTCGAGATCAACGCGTTTACTTAAAAACAGTCCGTGGCTTGGAACCGGTTGATATTCTCCTAAAACGCTTAGATGACGCATTTTTGGATCCCCTTGAATTACGCTCTGACTCGACTTTAGGGGTTCCTGGTTTACTGCAAGCCATCCGCGCTGGCAATGTGATTTTGGCAAATGCTCCAGGCTCTGCCTTTTTGGAGTCCCCTGCGCTTCTTGGTTTTTTACCTGCCATCAGCGAGCGTCTACTCGGCGAGCAAATTCAACTACCTGCAATGGATACCTGGTGGTGTGGCGAGCGAGCAGCATTGGAAGCAGCGATTCCAAATTTGGGTCGTAGCGCAATTAAACCAACATACCCTAAAGGTAGCGGACACCAAAATTACGAGTCAGTTCTTGGCGGCGACCTTACGCAAACTCAATTAGATGAATGGGTTGGAAAAATTACTCGGCAGCCTGATGAGCATACAGTTCAAACCTACATACCACTGGCACAAATGCCAACCTGGTTGAATGCCTTCAATCTCAATGATGCGTCACTAATAGAGCCACACTCTTATATGCTGCGAGTATTCGCCCTGAGCAACGGTGCGAATAGTTGGCAGGCTTTACCAGGAGGTCTTGCACGCATTGCTAGCGATGATTCAGGTATCGCCTCCATGCAACGCGGCGGAAGTAGCGCTGATGTCTGGGTACAAACCAATCAATCCGCTATCAATATTGAAGAAAATTCTCAGCAAGCAAACCAACCTAAAGAATTAACCATCCGTAAACGCATGGTTACCAGTCGTGCGGCCGAAAATTTATATTGGTTTGGCCGATATACAGAGCGTAGCGAGAATATCCTACGCCTAGCTAAACTGTACCTTGAAAATATCAATAGCGAATACACTCCATCCCGATCTTTATGGTCATGGCTTGAGTATCTCTGCCACCAATATGGCCTAGTACCCGAGGGCGTCCCAAGTAATTTTGACCAAGGCGACATTCGCCATCGTATTTTTGAGAGAACCTTAATTGACTCGCTTAACAACAGCAAAAATGTCACTAGCGTAGGATTTAATCTCAATGCAATGAAACGTACTGCATCAAATGTGCGTGAACGACTCTCAACTGAGCAATGGAGCGCCATTAATCACTGTATTGAAAACTTTCAAAAAGATTGCCATAAGGCTGCCACCTATCACGACTTTTCATCCTCTTTAGCGATTGACACTCTGGGCCAAGTCAGTAGCTCTCTAGCTGCCATTACGGGCGCCCAAACTGATCGCATGACGCGTGATGACGGCTGGCAGCTCCTCTCGATAGGTAGACACATAGAACGTTTGTCGTTTTTCACAACGGTGCTGGACTCTGCAATTCAAATGGGATTATTGTTTAACCCAAATGTTGATGGCTCTGGATATACCGCGCTACTGAATTTATTTGACAGCACCATTACCTTCCATGCCCAGTACCAGCAGAGCCGTGATATAGCACCGCTGATCAGCCTGTTAGTAATGGACGATGAGAATCCCCGTTCCTTGGCATGGGTCAGCAAGGCTCTACGAGCTCGATTATCTAAATTAGCAGGCACTGAGCGCGACAACCCGGATGAGCTCACTCGTAGTGTGACGAATTTGCAAAATTTCGATCTACTGAAGCTATCCACAGCAGATGCTTATGGTAATTTTTCGGACCTGAGAAACTGTTTGCATGCCGTTTCTCAATCAGCCTGGAATGTTTCTGATGAAATTAGTGCCCGCTACTTTAATTTAATTCACACCCAAGAGTACACCGTTCAGATATAAGTACGACTCTATGCTGCTCGAAATTATTCATGAAACCCAATACGACTATGATCCGAGCGTTGAGATTGCGCAGCATTTTGCTCATCTAAAGCCAGCCTCTCTTCAAAGTCAACAGGTTCTAGAAACAGAGATTCAAGTTAATCCTAAACCTGCTTGGTCAGAGGAGAGCTTGGATAACTTTGGAAATATACGAACTTTCTTTTCTCTGCAAAATAGACATAGCGAGCTATTAATCAACGCCAAATCATTAATTGAAACCAATAGAAATTTTCAAGCAGGCCCTAAACCGCAAGATACCCCCGCATGGGAACTAGTGCGCGAATACTTTCGCTATCACTCCAAAAGCAAATGGGATGCAGCATCAGAATTTTTATTTAGCTCTCCATTTGTGGAAATTCGCCCTGAATTTTATGAATTTGCTAGAGCAAACTTCACGTCAGGACGTCCAATACTAGAAGCTGCAATTGATTTAACCCAGAGAATTTATGGTGAGTTTCACTATGTCAGCAAAAGTACAGATATTGGTACACCCGCACTCGAAGCTTTAAATAATCGAGAAGGTGTCTGCCAAGATTTTGCACATATTCTGATTGCGTCTCTTCGCAGTCTTGGACTACCAGCTAAGTACATCAGTGGTTATATCCTTACCAACCCACCTCCTGGTCAACCACGTCTAATTGGCGGGGATGCCTCTCATGCATGGGTGTCTGTTTATGTGCCCAATATTGATTCAAATGGAGATTTAACAGTTGGAAATTGGTGTGACTTAGATCCCACCAATAATCGCTGGGGATACATCTCTCCAGGTGAAGACTATATTCACCTCGCTCAGGGCCGAGACTATGCGGATGTATCCCCCATCCGAGGCGTCATTCATGGCGGATCAGATCACAAACTAGATGTTGCAGTTACAGTCAGACCTATAGAGCGGTAGGACCAGTCTCACCAGTACGAATACGAATGACCTCAGTGAGCGGATGTACAAAAATCTTCCCGTCACCAATCTTTCCGGTGTAGGCCGCCCGAGAAATTATTCGCAACGCATCTTCCAGCAGTTCATCAGAAACTGCCACTTGAATTTTTAATTTCAAGATAAAGTCAATGATGTACTCGGCACCACGATAAAGTTCGGTATGCCCTTTCTGCCTTCCAAATCCTCGCACATCATAAGATGTCATTCCATTAACACCTATTTCAGCAAGAGCCTCATGAACTTCATCTAACTTGAAAGGCTTAATAATTGCAGTGATTAGTTTCATAATTCACCATAAGATCAGATCATTGCATTGCACAAAATATCTTAAATATTAATTAAACAACTAGCGAGGATGCAAAAGAAAAATATTTGCACCTGGTTTGTGCAAATAACTCTTAATAACCAATCAAAAAGTCATAATTGGTTGAAAATATAAGCATTAATTTACTTGAAAATTCTAAGACTCATTTTGGTGCAGCATATTAGCAAAAGTGTGCATCAAACCATTTCTTCTTGATGGCTAAGACATATGCTTTGGCATGCGCATCAGAATTACAAAAGGACTTATCCTCGACGCTTATTCATCTAGCAAGAATCATCTTGCTCAGATATTATTTCCCGCTGGAGAATATTTTGCGAATTTCACTCCCGATGGAAAGATTGAAATCTTGAACTCTGGAGTAAGTAAGGCTCAATTTTCTTTTTCCCAATTTAGGGAGAAATTATCCTTGGGGGAGTTTGTCCTTCTAGAGACGTAGTTTGTATATTCAGATGTCGCATTTCGAGAAGCTTGAAGCTTAAATTCAGATCGGGAATTGGTGGACCGCTGTGCTGTCGGCCAACCAAAAAACAGATGGTGCAGTCTTTCTTTACCCCCTAAACATAAAGTAAACGGCGCCAAGCAAACAAAACCCCGCCCAGATGTAATCAGTTTTAAATGGCTCGCCCATATAAAAAACAGCAAATGGCACAAACACGCTAAGTGTAATAACCTCTTGAGCAATCTTGAGTTGACCCAATGAAAAATACCGAAAGCCAATTCGATTGGCTGGAACTTGAAAGAGATATTCAAGCAAAGCTATTGACCAGCTCGCAAATACAGTAATCCACCAAGGCTTGGAGGATAAGTTCTTTAAATGGGCATACCAAGCAAATGTCATAAAAACATTAGAAAGAACCAAGAGGCTAATAAATGAAAATGGCCCAAAGAGATTAGATAGATTCGGCATACTTCAATATTAACGGGTTGCTAGACCTATTAATGAAAAACCACCCGAAGGTGGTTTCTTGCACATCATTTTAAATCTTGTTACCCACAATTTTTACCAGATATCATCTGAGGGTCATGTCCAACTGGCAAAGTAATTCCTTTTTCTTTTGCCCGCTTTTCCATCTCAGTATGTGTTGTGGTCATAATGGCTTGACGCTCTTCCCATGACTTTGCATCAGCCATCTTATCCATCATTGCTAAACGCTCTGCTGGAGTCATGAGCTGTTGCATGACCTTCATTGGCGAGTTAGGTCCCGTCATCTGACCTTGCATCATTTGTCCGCGCATCATCCCTGGGCCCATGCCATTACCCATCGGACCTTGCCTCATCATCCCCATGGGCCCATTGCCACCCATTGGACCTTGTTGAGCATGAACTATCGCAACTAAACCCAATGCGACAGTGACACCAATCACCACTTTTTTAATCATCTTCATCTCGTCTCTCCTTTAATTAATGACAGCAGCAACTTTGACCGCCACAACCACCACCTTTAGCCAACTCCTTTGAAGCAACTGTATCTGCCGAGCTAATTGTTGACGGATAACCATCTGCCTCTAGTGCAGCCAACAGAGGACTTGCGCCGCCTGGAAGATCTCCAGTCACGCTAGCAGTACCAGTAGATAAATCTACGACCACTGTTTGCACGCCGGTAACTGCCCTCAGCGCTTTTTCAACATGCTTCACGCATGAGCCACAAGTCATTCCCGTTACTTTTAAATTGACTGTTTCCATAACACCCTCCTTTGTTTGTATTCATTATTGGTCTAGGCTATAAAAAGACGTATGATTCTGATCATATGGAGCTGTATATTCCCCAAACCCTCAAAGAACTATTGCCAGATGCACTTTTAAGTCAGTGCAAAGCACACCCCTTTGCCAAGGGTGAATACCTTTTTCACCTAGGAAAAGCCCCTGAATACATGTTTTTTATTGTGTCTGGAGAAGCGGTACTGAGTAGATCAAACTCTCATGGAGAGGCGACTATCTTGCAGCGCTGTAAAGGGGGCTTTCTGAGTGAAGCCAGCCTACTAACAGACGTGTATCACTGCGATGCGATTGCCACTCATGCTGGGACAGCCATTACCCTGCCAATCCAATCTTTTAGAAGCTCCCTCAAAGATGAGCAATTTTCTTCAAAGTGGATCAAGCTCTTAAGTAGAGAAATCATGCGCCTTCGTACCCAATCTGAAAGGCTTGGGCTAAAGGATATTAAAAGCAAATTGATTCATCTGATTGAAACTGATGGAAAGCGAGGAACTCTGGTGCTGGAATCTGACTACAAGTCGCTTGCCTCAGAACTTGGTATCACACATGAAGCGCTTTACCGCGCGCTATCCAAGATGGAAGCAGAAGGTTTGATTGAGAAACAGAAAAACTCATTAAGGCTTGTCAATAAATTATTTCGAGCCCAAGATTGCTAATTAATTTGAGTCGAGGCTAGCGCAACTAATTAGCCTTTAGGTCTATCAGAGTCCTCTAAGGGATACGCATCAGCAACATACGCCGGCCCTTTCATTAGAACGACTATGTAAGCTCCAATAACGATAGTAAAAATCGCAATCCAATAACATATCAAGGTTGCGATCACTAAGATATCAATTAAACCTGAATTACCAGCCACCTTGGGGTCAGAGGAAATAATGCGCGTCAAAAATGAAGGCATCAAAATTGCCAATGTTCCCATCAGCGTCCAAAAAGGCGCTTGACGCAAGATCCATCTCTCCTTACCAGGAGGTGACGTTTGAAAGCCCGGGAGGCGATTCAATAACTTACTCATTTGATTGAGCGCTTTTTTTGACAAATAATCTAATAAAAAATACAAACATCCCAATCATAAAAAGAATCACTGCTAAGCTCAATTGACCAGCAAATGTTCCGAATAACTCCAATAACATATAAGGCCTCCCTATATCATGTTGATTCATTCTGACCATTTAGAAATTAAGCCCTTTGATCCAAATCAAAATATAAAGACTTGATTCGCCCTCATAATAAGTTCATGATTTACATCAAATAAAGAGAGAATGTGATGCTCATCAAATGCCCAAGCTGTCATAAATTTAATCGACTACCTCTGGATCGGATCAATCACAAACCGATCTGTGGATCGTGTAAATCAAATCTACTTTTGGGTCCAATTGATGCTGATCAGGCAAGCTTTAGAGAAGTCTTGACCCAAAGTAAATTGCCAATCATTGTTGATTTTTGGGCGCCTTGGTGTGGGCCCTGTAAGATGTTTGCCCCGACCTTCGAAGCAAGCGCCAAGAGGCACGGTGAAAAAATCCTGCACATCAAAATAGATACCGAGGCTAATCCTTCGATTGGCCAACAATTTAATATTCGCTCAATTCCTACATTGGCAATATTTAAGAATGGGGCTGAAGTTGAGCGAATCTCTGGCGCACTTCCGCCAGCGCAACTAGAACAGCTTGTATTAAAGGCAATATGAGTACAGCTATAAAGTATTTTTTAGCAACTAGGCCAGCTTTTCTTACTATTACTATTTTTGGTTGTTTGATTGGTTTTGTTTTTGGAAATTTAACAAACAATCCCAATTGGACCATCAACCTCCTTGCGTTGGCAATGGCGTTACTAGCACATGCCGCAGGCAATGTATTAAACGATTATTTTGATCACTTAAATGGATCTGACTTAATCAATTCAAATCGAGTCTCGCCCTTTACTGGCGGAAGCCGCTTCATACAATTAAATATTTTTCAGCCCAAGCAAATTCATCAATTTGGAATTCTGCTACTCCTGCTGGCAACGATCCTTGGTCTTTTTCTTTGCTTTATGACAACTTGGAAACTTTTGCCAATTGGAATCCTTGGAGTAATGCTCTTATGGATGTATTCAGCACCACCTTTTAAGCTTATGTCACATGGAGTTCTTGGTGAAATTGCGATAGCACTCTCTTGGTCCTTGGTTGTCATTGGATTTTCAGCTTTGCAATCGAGGGTCATTGATATTGAAATTATTCCCATTGCTATTGCATACGGACTAATGGTTGCCAATATCCTATTTTTGAATCAGATTCCTGATATCAGTGCAGACAAAAGTTCGCAGAAAATGACGCTAGCAGCTCAATCAAACCCAAAGTATCTATGGATTTGGTACTCCTCATTTCCGCTATGCGCATACCTACTGCAAATATTTGCCATTCAACGGGAATTTGCGCCTCCACAGACCCTAGTAACTCTTTTGGTCACGCCCATCTTTTGGTTCTGCGCATTTAAATTAAAAAATGGCGAGATAGATCAATCTCATTTGAGAAAGATGATACCGATCAATATATTAGGCGTTCACCTATACGCCTTACTATTATGTGTCGGATGTATATTGAAAGCTAAAGTCCCTTTTTAGCAAATTCTTGAAGCACCTGGATGCTCGGGATCTGGACAGATAGTCTAGTAATGTTGGAAATAAGGCCCTGCTCTGCCATGGATGCCAAAGCCCGACTAATTGTTTCAAATTTGACATCCATCATTAAACCCATATCCTCACGTCTAAAGAGCGGTGCAATAGCATGAGATCCAGACTCTTTAGCCAACTTGAGGAAAAATCGCGCTAAGCGCACTTCAATTCTTCCGGTATTGATTTCAGAAAACCAAGATTCTGATTGAAGTAGAGCCTCTCCCCACTTGCGAACAATTTGCCTATGCAATCGTGGCGACTCTTCACCCAAACTCACAATAATTTGCTTCGGAATTCGACATACATGTGCATTAGTCAAGGCAACAGCAGCATGCTCATATCTATCGCCTAGCAATGCCTCCATGCCAAATAAATTACCCGGCAAAACGATCCTAACGATACGTTCAGAGCCATCAGAGTTAATATGCAAAATCTTTACATAACCACTGCGCAATGTATACAAAGACTGGGCTGAATCCCCTTGAGCATAAATCTCTGTATTTGCATCAAAACTTAAGTCATCAATGGGGCTGTGTATTTTTGAGAAGTCATCCTCATTTAATTCAGCAAATAATGCCGAACTTCTAATCGAGCAATTCTCACAATCACTTACGCCCTGCCAGGCGCTCTTAATCTCAATCGTTTTCATGCGACTAACTACACCAAATGAATATGAAACGGATAGCTACTTTCAACCATTACAAATCCAGAAAGCAAAAGCCATCCAATAATGATGAAGTTATTTCTCGCAGCGACCGCCTTTGCAAGCAGCCCCAGTTCCACAGGTGTTAATTTTCAGGATTGGGTATGCCGGGCAAAATCTAAATAAACCCGTGGCAAGCGGAACAACACCGATCCACCCCCAAGCACCAACCATCCCAGTAGCAGCCAAGCCTATTAATACCAGTCCCACTGCCATGCGCAAAATACGATCGACACCACCAACGTTGCATTTCATCTTCAAACTCCTTTAGTTATCTACTACAGTAATTTCGATACAAGACATCCATCACCTCTAATGCCACCTCATTAGAGAGGGAATAATAAATTTGCTTGCCCTCTCTTCTGGTCTGAACTAATTCTTCATTTCTCAAAACAGTCAATTGTTGAGATAAGGTTGGCTGATGTATATCAAGACATTCTTCAAGCTCACTGACACACTTCTCACCTTGACTAATCTGACACAACAGCATCATCCGATCTCTATTGGATAACACTTTCATCAAACGGCAGGCATCATCTGCTGATGACTGCATCTTTTTGAGGTTGATATTAGTTTTTAAGACGGGCATACGAATATTCTTAGTTAAGTGGCACACCTACCAAAGGACGCCCTTCTAATGTCCAAAGGTATAGAGAGCCATCATACAGCTTGGTTGATTTATTACCTACAAGCTCAGACATGACAAACCAGCCACCCGCTGCCAAATGCCCAGTGTTGCAATAAGCAATTGTTGGACCTTTTGCACTTAGTCCGTTAGCCGCCAATAAGGCATCATAAGTATTTTTCTGCCAGAAATATAAAGCGCCATTGGTTGGCTTTGCCAATAACTCAGGAGCCAATTCTTTAGAACCAGCAATATGGCCAAATGTCATGACATCAGGACGCTTAGCAAGTCCTAAATACTGCGCAGGCTGACGAGCATCTAGCAATTGTGGTTTACCGCCTTTTGATGCGGCAGCAACTTCATCAGAACTAGCAATCAATTCTTTACGATAGGCTTTTGCGGACCAGTTACCAGCTGCTTTTTGATTGTTAGCAGTTTCGTAATTGCGTCCCTCACCTAACCAACCAGCAATACCACCATCCAGCACGGCAACTTGATCTTCGCCGTAGACCTTAAATGTCCAATAGGTCCTTAATGCCTCGTCAATATCAGACATATCTTGACCAATAGGAACAAGCACAATTGGCTTATCAGAGTTTATGCCAAGGGATTGCACCAACTTCTCAAAATCAGCTTTTTCTGGAATCAAAAACTTGATTTTTTTAACATCAACAATTCGCTCTGCACGCACCTTTTTAAAATCCAAAAGACTGGAATTTGTTATATGACCACCCACTTCAACCAAAAACTTCTTGCCTGTTTTTTTATCAATATCAAATTCTGGATTTTTCAGGTAGCTAGCGAGATCAGTTCTCACTTCAATCACCTGAACCTCAGATAGATTATTAGACAACCAATCAGCACTAACTACAGGGCCAGGCAAGTTGATCGCTTGGGCCAGACTAACTAATCCACTTAAAACGACAGCTAAAAGCCATTGCATCTTTTTCATATACACCCCTTTATGAATTTACATCCAATAAACACTCAGAAAGACGACCCATCAAGTCAATCTTTCGCTCAGTTAATACATGATTTTCTTTTGAATCTAGCGCGAGCTTTCGATCACCAAATTCTTTTGTTAAGTGATGGATCTTTTGATCTCGCTCCAAAATAAGCACTTCAATTTCTACAAAAAATAGTCTAATTAAGGCGCTTATCCATCTGCAGACTGGAGCCATGCGACCTTTGACGGCCATCTCAAAACTACTTAGAGATTGAATGACTCGCATCGCATCCACCATATCCTCACCAGTTACCCATTGATTGGTAGTAAACAAACGCACTGGGATCCCCTGCTGATTTAAGGCAATCCCAATTAAATGATAAAAAGAGTCTTTATCACGCTTAATTACATGAAAATGCCCGTGCTCTCCGCTCGGCATTTCATCGGAAGAATGGGCATGGTAATAAAACTCATAGCCACTCACTTCATCTACTAGGTCGTCACTTGGATAATGCTGCCACTCAACGAATTCCTTGGCACCGCATAGCGCGGCCTCGCTTATAGTGCGACCAGACTTGGCGTACTGCATCTGAATACTTGCCAGCTCCTGCGCTGCTAACCAAAGATTGGATTGGGTGAGCATTGATTAATTACTCTGCAGCTTTACGCTTTTTAGGGCCACAAGGATTAGCTGGTCCACAGGGATTGGCTGCCTTTTTCTTTGCCGGTCCGCATGGATTGGCGGACTCCTTTTTAGGGCTACAAGGATTTTTTTGCTCCGCACCTGCTGGAGTTGTTGGTGCATCAGCCGAGTGCGCCAATGGGGCCACTGATAGGCCAGCCAAAGCTAGAGCTAATGCTGCTACGGTAGATTTTTTAGACATACACTTCTCCTTTAAAAATTAGACCGAAGTTCCGCAACCAGAGCTCTTGCATTTCTTTTCCATCCAAGATCCCAGAATAAACACTCCGATTGCTGCAATAACCATCACCACATCGACAGATAGCGCTGATACATTCAGGGCATCTGGCAATGAATCTGCTTTTGAATATTCGCCAAACGTTGTTAGGAATTCGATACCTGGATAAATTCCAGCAAACAAGACCGTTCCCAATAGCAATCCAATTAAGAAGATTGCGGCATCAATGCGTCCAGACATAAATCCGACAACCGAAGTTCCGGGGCAATAACCCCCAATTGCAAATCCTGCGCCCACCAATGCTCCTCCAATTGCTGCTGCTCCCAGAAACGCTGGGGGCACAAATAGATTGCCCGCATCTACAAGACCAATCTTCTCCAGGAGAAATAGCCCAACCGATGCAAACACAATCGCAGTAAACATCACCTTAAATACAGACCAATCGCTTAAGCGAAATTGCCCCGTTAACTTATTGGGATTACCGAAACCGGCACGCTCCAGTACAAAACCAAACCCCATTCCCAAAAGAAGTCCCGATAAAATTTCACTCATCTTACTTTTCCTCTTTCATCAAGCGACTAGCCAGAAGTCCAACTGCAAAGAATGTGACTAAAAAAGTAAATCCAGCCAAACTCAGTACTGCTGCCCCAGATAGCCCAAGACCACTGGTACAGCCTGCGGCAACACGCGCACCAAAACCAGCTAGCAATCCGCCCAGTAGAGCTGTAACAGGACGCTTAGCACCACCTAGGTATTTTTTTCCATCTAATTGAATTTGAATTCGCTTTGCTAGAAATGCTGATAAGAGTGCACCGATTGCCACGCCAATTACCTGCCATGTAATCCAGGCACTCAGTGGGTTTCCATCCTCCACCATGCCACCCAGATAATCATTAGCGCTAGTAGCAACCGGGGCGGCATGCATCCCAATCCAGGCAGTCAATCTAGTAGTAAAGCCAGTAGCCCCAAGACCATGACCAGTAGTGACAAAAGTTGCCAGCAAAACCAGTCCTAGCAAAATTCCCGCCATAAGGGGGCTCATATATTGCATCTGCTTAGCCTGTCCGCTTGTCGTTTCCATACTAATTGGCCTCATTTAAGGTTTTAATAATATATTAAGTTATATAATATTAAATCAATCAACAAAGTCAAGTTTTTAAAGCGGTTAAACAAATGTATTTGATCTAAATCATGCAAAAGACTCTTTTCATGACATAGATCATGCTGCGTCAAGAGTTAATGACTAGAATTTTTAACCAACATTAGGGTTCCATATGAAATTCCATAAGTTTTTACCAATAATCCTCATCGCCCCACTTTTTGCCATTGCGCAAACCGACGATATTAGTAAAAAGTATGACGTCGATAGCCTTCCAAATGATCACTATGGTCGTTTAGTGCGCTATGGAAAACATTTATCCGAAAAAACATTTGAAGTTATTGGCCCAGAAGTTGCTGATAAAAAAATGCGTTATGCCGGCAATAACTTAGCCTGCACTAACTGCCATCAGGAGGCTGCGACAAAAAAGTTTGCTATGCCATGGGTTGGCGCGCAAGCAACATTTCCTCAATACAGGGGACGTGAAAACGATGTCAGCACTATTGAAGAACGGGTCAATGGTTGCATGGAAAGAAGTATGAATGGCAAAGTGCTTCCATTTGATAGCCGAGAAATGAAAGCTTTTGCTACCTATATTCACTTCTTGTCTAAAGGTGTTCCAGTAGGCAGCGCTGTAGAGGGCCAAGGATTGCCAAAATACACCCCTCCAGATAGAGCGTCTAATCCAGCCTTGGGCGAGAAGGTATATGCTGAAAAATGCGCGGCATGTCATGGCCAAGATGGTGCTGGACTGAGGAACGGAAAAGTGGGTGAAGCAAAAGGCTATACATTCCCACCATTATGGGGAAAGGATACGTTTAATAACGGTGCCGGTATGAACCGTTTATTAACGGCAGCAGCATTCATAAAGACTAATATGCCCCTCGGCACATCACATGGTCAGCCAATGCTATCCGATGAGCAAGCTTATGATGTAGCTGGTTATATCCTAAGTAAGCCACGTCCAGTCAAATCGAATTTAGATAAAGATTTTCCTGCTCGCTGGAATAAGCCAGTTGATGCAGCATTCCCCCCTTATGTAGATGGCGCTTCTGCCGAGCAACATAAGTACGGCCCATTCCAGCCATTATTGGAAAATATGAAGCGATTGAAACCTGTTTTAGATAAAGGCGTGTAGAGTTAACCCGAGATCAGAAATAACTCACAATGTTTTTATTGGAATTTATTTAAATTTTTACACTTAATCTGGAGTCCATATGAAATCCACTCGTCGTCAATTTATGATTTTGTCCGCCGCTGGTGCTTGCACTTTGGCATTAAACGGTAAGGTTCAAGCCCAAGCCATGGTTGCTGAGGCCGATCCACAAGCTGCTGCATTAGGCTACAAGGCAGATGCCTCGAAAGTAGACAAGGCAAAGTACGCCAAATACGCTGCTGGTCAGCAATGTAGTAACTGCGCTTTATTCCAGGGAAAAGCCGATGCTGCTACAGGTGGTTGCTCTTTGTTTGCCGGCAAACAAGTTTCCGGTAAAGGCTGGTGCTCTGCTTACGCAAAAAAAGCTTAATTTTTAATGCGAATAACAGGCCGCCAAAGCGGCTTGCTATTTAATACCAGCAGATTTAAGCAATTCATCAAATCTCCTCCTCAACCAGCGCCCCCGCAAGAAGAAGTACCGTTACTTAAGTAACGCTCAAAAGTTCGAAATCCGGTCCACGGATTAGAACTTTGCACCAAAAAGCAATCGCACAGTCAATCGCACGTTCATATTTTGGTCGCTCATAGCCATATGCTATATAGGGTTTTGAAGACCCACGACTTCTTTTAATCCGTTGGTCGCGAGTTCGAATCTCGCCCGACCCACCAGTTATACAAAAGCCTCTAGAGAAATCTAGGGGCTTTTTCTTTTACCTCTACATACCCCAAGCCTATCTACCCTCAGATTTTTCTGGTTTGGAGGGGTATTATTTAGATAAATCATGCTATAATGCTTTCATGCTGCATGAATATAGGAGAATGCCATGGGCGCAGTTATAGATCATCCAACCATCAAATCAATCGGCTCTAGTGGTCAAATTTCGCTTGGGAAAGAACATGCAGGTCGCCAGGTTTTAGTAGAAACTCCAGAGCCTGGCGTTTGGGTGATTCGCACTGCCACCGTTATCCCAGACAATGAAAAATGGATGCATACACCAGCCGTCAAAAAGGATTTATCAACAGCTTTAGCCTGGGCACAAAAAACTCCACCGAAAGCTACTGACCTTTCCAAATTGAAAATGACTAAAGCACATGGCGCGAAACGTAAAGCCTGAGCTATTAGTTGAGCTTGATCTGAATAGTCCAGTCTTTCTATCTAACTGGGAGACCTTGGAATTAGATGAGCAACAGAAAGTCTATGCTACTTTTCAAAAAATCACGCAACTAACATGGAATCAGATTTATCGTGACAAAGGCCTCAAGTGGGAAAAGATTCATAGCATTCCCGCACCAAAAGGTATCGATGCACTTTACTCGTTTCGGGTTAGTAAATCGATTCGGGGAATTGGCTTTAGAGAGGATCACTTCCTCAGAGTCTTATTAATTGAACCAGATCATGATGCAGCATATGGAAAAAAATAAGTCACTTAAAATGAGTCGAGCGATCAATCCAGATAAAGACATTCGCAATTCAACAGACCCCGATATATCAGGGTCCTACAATGCCATGCAACGTGCTGGCAAAGCAGCCATTGATTTAGCGATCCAGACTAATACCGCGATTGTGACATCGATTAATGGCAAGGTAGTGCGAATACCAGCTTCCGAGCTGATTAAACAGCGTCAACTTAGCGCCTAAGTTCCGTTGGTCGCGAGTTCGAATCTCGCCCGACCCACCAGTTATGCAAAAGAATGAACTGATTCACCCTTAAGTATTATTAATTTCCGCAAGCAAACATCAGAGTCAGATTAGAACTTAAATGTCACAGAGAGTTGTGGCCCCAGCATCGTAGTCTTTTGCAAGACGGCGCCTGACTTCATATCGTAGTAGAGCGCACGATAAGTTAATGAGGCATCAATTAAGTTATTAAAGGTTTTGCCAACGCCAGCTGCTACTTGCCACGTCAGGTTCGTGGTACCGCCACCGCTACCAATATCAGCATAGGCCGGGATGTACCAACTAGAGTCTGCAATGCGATAACGGCCTTTAGCACCAATGATCGGATCGACTGTTGAGGTCTTACTAGAAATAATTCTTGAGCTTGATGTGCCATCTAAGTTGCCGTTTAATGTGGCGGTAATATCAATTGCTCTGACGCCTACTAATCCATCAAGGTAAGCATCTTTGTTATTCACCAAAGTGTAGGTTGCAGCACCGGTTAGAATTGTCTGCTGCAAAGTGATCTTGTCAGCAATTGTTGCTTGACCCCCATGAACTGGAATAGAGCCTGAGTTTTGCAGGGTTGCAGAAACCAAGTCGCCCATGATGCCCCAGTTTCCATAGTGCGCTTCGGCAGCAATCATGCCGCCAGACTTGAGATCACTCAGTACATTACTAGTGCTCATGTCTGCTGACTTTGCAAGACTGTTATTGAGGTTCACAGTACCTTTGATGCCTGCCCCCCAAAGATAAGGGGTTACTTCAATACGCCAATTTTCTGCAATCTTGGGAATCGGGGAGGCTTCGCCAGCACTTTGTGCTTGAGCCAAATTAGTAGCCACTCCAATAGCAATAAAAATGATTATTTTTGGTAGAGTTTTCATTATTTTTGTAAGTAAATTCAAGAGCATTGCAAGTTTATCAAAGCTTCACACAAGCTTGTACGAGTATCATGCCGTTTATATAAACAGGGTAAACCCCAATCTATATCTGACATAATCCTTAACTTATGTTCAAACAAAAGGTTCTGGCTCTCACCCTACTTTGCAGTATTTTTTCCACGCCTTGGGCGGTGGAAGATGAGAACAAGTTTTCCGCCTACTTTCAGAACATATCCGGTGAATATTCTAGAGATCAAATTTTAGAATTCTGGGGATACCACGACTATCAAGGCAATCAAAACTATAGCGATACGATCAAGTTGCGTTATTACCATCCGCTAGATTTAGAACGATTTCGGGGAACGATGCGTTTAGATACCTCCTACGTTTCTTCTTATGGGCCAAGTTTCCCAGCCCAAAACTCTGGGCAATACAGCGCAGGTAATACGATGCTGACTTTTTGGGGAAATCATCCAGACTTACTTCCAGAAATTGGCGCTAATTTTGGCGCAAGACTTATTTTTCCGTTTGGCAACAATGGTCAATGGGCGATTGGCCCACAGGTTGGCGCTAGCTTTAAACCTGGCGAGAATAATCCTTTAAGGCTGGCAGATTTTTCTCCCTTGGCACGTTATATGTATGGGTTTGATACTAAAAATAATTCACTGCAAGTAAATCCGACTCAACCACCACTCGTGCGCAACCTACAGCTTTTTCCAACACTGGGGTTTCAGTTGACGCCAGAAACACAGCTAAGACTATGGGATGAAAATGGGGCTGTTTACAACTCTGCAGGTGGAGGTTGGTTTATACCGCTAGATGCCATGGTTACCCATCGAGTGACCAAGAATTTCTTATTCGCAATTGGTGCCAGCAAACAAGTAGTGCAGACCTATAGCCAATATGACTGGTCGGTTTACGGGAAGCTCTCTTTCAACTTCTGAGAAACATCTAAGCCTGGCATTACACCCATAGTTGTTTCATCTCAGGCAAATCTTGCATACCCCTCTCATAACCATACTTGATCGCGGGCGCCATAATTTTGGGATCCACAACGCTTAAGGTCTTTCTTCCTGGCAGCATTCCAATTACCACTAGTTTTACTTTAGTGCCACCCGCCTCTAGATCCCTTACCTCTTGAAGAATCGTATTCGGCAAGTGGTTTAAGCGCAGTCCCGCCTTTTCTTGTTCAAGCGTATCCGCCAAAGCAATCACTAATGCCCTTTTGGAGCCCGCCACAATATCGCAATGGGTTTCCGTTGGCCCAATACTGCCATCCATACAAACGCGATCTTTTACCCAAGTTGGTCCCGTTACCCCAGGTGCTGATGCGCTAGCAGCAACTGCTGTAGCTACCGGCACTCCCGAATCTGGTGCAATGACCAAGCGCTCTGCTGTATAGCAATCAATCGCAGTGATGTACATCTTTGGAGGAATTGCTTTCATATTCCCCAAAAATACTTTGATGTTTGTTTCAAACTTATCTTGAGGGATCGATTTAGCCGCCATAGCTGCATGGCCAATCGCTTGAATCGTAGCAGGACTACCATCCTTTGCATCGATTCCCATTTTCATTACGCGCTGCTGGCTGGAAGTAAATTTTTCAGTAGGTATAAACTTTGCCATAATCTTTGGATAGTCTGCCAACAAATTAAATTCTGCAGAGAATAAATCCAAGCGGCTACCCAATAAAGCACTTCCCAGAATTGCTCCGGCTGATGTTCCAACCACAATATCCGCTAAGCGTAAGTTAACGCCATTGCTGAGCATCGCATGAAAATAGCCCACTAAAAATGAGCTCATATATTCTGAGCCGCCACCCAACACAATCGCCCTATCTCTGCCTTTACCAGGCGCATTCTTATATGGGATGGGATGAGCTAAGCCATCATCCCAACTGGCAGTTGTCGCCTGAATCTTCTTGGCTTCAAGATTTTGCACTTCAGCAACTACTTTGCTAGTTGGCGTTGAAGCATTTCCTAAGGCCTGAGTGCTCGCGACTGCTGCAGCGCCCACTGCAGAGCTTTTTAGAAAATGACGGCGAGAAGATTGTGGCATAGGGACTCCATAAAGTAATATCCCTTTATAACATCTCATTGAAACTTATCTGCCAGTAATATTTAAACCACTAGATAAATCTAAAGACTTATTATTCTTTAAAACCGCGCCATTTTTGCCAAATTCATTGAGTGGCTAATAAGTGCCCTGTCTTTACAAAGATTGTGCAGCCTTCTTTGCTAAAGGGCTGGTGCAAACTCATATGCGCACTTCTAATCCATGTGCCTACCGGGTATCTTCCATGCTCATCCTCAAAGACGCCATCCAACACAAAGATTTCTTCTCCGCCGTAATGCTTATGTGGATTGAAGTAGGTTTCTGGCGCCCACCTTACTAAAGTTGATCCACTACCCTGTTGCATCAGTGGCATGACATTGAGACCGGGTACCATACCTTGATACCAAGGCGCGGATTTAGTGTCAATCACTTCTCTCAACACTTGATCAGCCCCTAAATGTCTTAGCTTTACAAAAAGCGTGCAACCGCTCTCACTAAATGGCGCATGAGAAGACCCTGGCGGATTCATGATGTAAGTACCAGCTGGATAGTCACCGGTTTCATCGCTAAATATCCCATCCAAAACTAAAATCTCCTCCCCATAATCATGAGTATGGGCTTGGAATCTTGATCCTGGCTGATAGCGAACGATTGAAGTCGCTCTAGCTACTTCATCGCCTTGGCGCTCAAGCATCCGTCTTTCTACTCCAGACTGCGGGCTTGGCACCCAAGGCAACTCATCAGAGTGGATCACCACTCGCTGGCTATAGTCAGAATGTATATTCATAAATTGAGGTCCTCGTTTATGGCAAAGGAATCGAAAGGATTGCCTTTAAGGTAGTTTGGTCTGCGTTATGACTAATACCTTTACCAATGCCAGCCTGAAAGGCGATGGGCTTGCCGTCGTAGTACACCATGGCATAAGCAACATTATTCATATTGGGATAAACAATTGGTTGAGATACTTGGTTCACATTGGTATAAAGCTCTCCACCTAATGCCCATTCTTGGCTCACGTTACGTGACACTCGAGTGGCAGTGGCAAATACAGGACCTTGATGAACTAGTGGCTGCGAGAGTGCTTGATCAAATATGGGATTGAATGCTAATAGCCATTCATCTATATGCTTACCAATAATAAAACGCAGTTCCCCGTTGTAACGTGATGGTTCATAAGGGTATGGTGTATCAGACACCTCAACGTTCACACCCGCAAAAAATGGATCGCCCTTCTCTTCTTGATACGGCAGCCATTTCAGGCGCGCCTTTACTCCAGCATAGTTAAAGGAATTATTGTTATTGGAGTAACTAAGATAAAAACCCGCCTCCAAGTCATGGCCTAGACCATAAGCCAATTCTGGGGTGACGCGAGTGTTATTGTTGTTGACTACCTCACCAGGATAGCCTTGCTGCTGATTGCCTCTTGGAGTTGTGTTGAGGTGCAGCTCAAGACTATATTCCCCCTTGGCATTGATTTCATCATCGTAGACCTGAATCTCATCCTGAAGATAAGCATGTGCGGCATTGGAATGAAATAATCCAGCCAAGGCTATACAGCAAAAAAACGTTAGTAAAACCCTATATTTCATACTTAGTAATGATGGTGAATATATTGATGTATCACAGTTCGTAATTCACTAAGCCACAAAGTGCCCGCTGTAAATCTAGAGAGCTATAGGAATACTAGTCAACCACAGTGCAATTCAAAGAGATTGAAACACCATCTTTTTTTGGCTTAATAGTGAGTACGCCGGTATGTCGATCCATGGATGCCTGACTAGCGCCCCGATCCCATGTAAATGTATTTTTGGTCACTTTTCCAATGCAGGTTTCTGAGTTAAACCCATCCAATACAGAAATAGGTAAATTGAGATTAGCCTCTGACCATAAAATCCTGATGCTTTCAGCCTTTACATATTCGTTTGAGCAAGAATAAGAAATATGTTTCGCTCCACTTAGTTTGACTGGGTTTTGAGAATTTGTGCCAGCATTAGCATACCCACCCAAAAGGGATAGAGCCAACATGACGAGGCCGAATAAAATTAGACACTTACTCTTCATACACCAATTTAACCTAAATTAATCTAAGCATGCATATGATCATTTGAGTGCATTCCAGCCTACAATGCACCTGAAAATTTTAGGACAACACTAAAATCTTTACCAGCTTAATTAAACACACTTATAAAGCAAACGAAGATTTTGAATTTTGCCAAACTGATACTCAGCAGCCTCCATCTCGGCATCATAATTTTCCTTATGAGTGTGCACAAATATATGCAATACCCTCTTGGCTTGATCGTGACCCTGTAGGGCCGCTAGAGACAAGAAATAAAACGCTTTTTTTAAATCTAAAGGCACAAACTCGCCCTTACCATAGAGCGAACCCAAGGTATAAGCACATTGACGACTTCCCTCCTCTGCGCCAATGGTAAGGTACTTAATACCAAGCTCTACGTTTCTCGGAACGCCCTGGTCCATACCAAGCCCTAGAGCGTAAATATTTCCTAAATTACAAAAAGCATCCTTAACCTCTTCTTTGACCGCCTTTTGATAATATTCAACAGCAACTTTATAACTTTGCGGCACTTTACCAAGACCGCGTTCATGCATCAAGCCAACATTAAATAAGGCGTAGCCGTTCCCCAGGCTGGTATGGCCATTTTGCAATTCATAAAACTTCTCCATCTGCTCAGCATTGAGATTGCCATCAAAGGTCATTTTCGTTAACAAAAATAGTGCATCGTCATTTTGATCATTAACTGCTGAATCAAATAAAATATCAAAGGCAACCTCATACTTACCTCTTTGCATATTTAATTGAGCTAAATCAATTGCACCGTAACCCATTAGCTATCCTTTAATATTTTTCCGAGTTAATTTTTACGAATATTCAGCAGTATAAAGAAATGTGTGACATTTACTGCACCGCTAAAGTGCATCAGCACCAGCTGACATCCTGATACCAGTAGTTAATCCGGCGATTGAGTCTAGCGCTTTGAATGGCTGATCTAGTACTCAAAAATTCATTTAAATTGAGCTTGGTTGGCTGATGTAGTTCGCAACCCACCCGAATACGAGAGGCCTCCGATGGGCTTGGTCTAACGTTTCTGATGATGAGATCAAATTTGGCGGTTTTTGCAGTTAATCGTTCTAATGAACAATTTGTCCATATGGTCCCAATTTTCATGTCCGTTGCCCCGAGGCGTAGATCCAACTGCAATCCATTATCAGAAACGTCAACAATATCGCCGATCATCTCCTTGCCAACAGCAAAAAAAATAAGCGCCTTAAACGCGCGGTCAGGTGGCGCCTTTACCCTAAAATCTTCTCGCCTCTGAATGAGTGACATCGTTTTGGGAATATCACAAGTCAACCCACCCGACTCGGCAGATCTGAGACCTGCGAGTGGAAATTGGAGTTTCCCTCCCTCAAGGCCAGCTACAAAATAACACAGCCCCCCAATAACAGTGCCAACACCATTTTTAACCGGCTCCTCCACCTTGAACTTAATACCAGCTTTAGAATCCAAGCTTTGCACGCTCACCGGAAAATTTCCCGAAGTTTTAACATTAAAGACTGCGGAAACCGGCCCCGGGGACAGCATTCGCTCTAGATTTTTAAAAATAAAGCGTGGGTCTAAGGAGAACTTCACGTCCATTTCTCCTAACTCTGGGGGGTATATTTCAAAGGCCATGATGATTATTTTACTGGGAGTATGATGACTTAAAAGTAAAGGTTAAATGAGCTGTAAATCCAGTAATTCGGCACCATACTGGGTTCATAAGTTGCAAAATCAGCGGTAAAAAATTGAAAAGAGGAAATAGGCAATGACTCCCGAAGAGCTCGAAAGACACTCAGACCTGATAAAGAAGGCCAAAATACTCAGCGTGGCCAGCGAACAATATTTCAAAGCTGCCCATGCGATTGAAGTCGGCGGCTCCGAAGAGGAGCGTTATCGCTTTATCAAATCAGCCAAAGAGTTGATCGAAGATGCCTTTCCGGAAATATTTCAAGTACGCCATCCAACACCTAAATATGTCATCAAAGAGGAAAATGATCACAAAGTACTTAAAACTATTGCAATTGTGGTCTTGATTCTTGGCGTCTTATATTCATTCGTAAAATTTGGCCCAACAGGCGATCTCAGTAAAACTTGGACGGCTGATGATATTCCTAAGGCGACGGCCTATCCAAAATAATTTGCATTTCCGATTGATTCAAATTTCAGATGCAACTTGGGCTTCGGCAAACTTCATCTCTAAGGCCAGTCTTTTAAATCCAGCTTTATCAGGATAAGTCTTTGATAGGTAATAAATTAATTCTCGATCCGTTTTGCCATGCTGATGCTCTTTGAGCAAAGACCTTAAAGCCCAAATAAGCTGTAAGGTATTGCGCTCATCCCTTAATAAGTTCGCCTTTTCTTCAGCATTTTCATCCAAGGCGTCAAGGTCAACCCCTTGTGCAAATGCAGCAAGTCTTGCAGGCATATCCCATTTGCGAATATGTCGCGCCCAAAACAGAAACCGCTTGAAATCGACCCGCATATTCTGAGCTGAGAAGTTTTGTATCCAAGCATGCTCAGTTAGCAAATCAAGCTTTACTCTAAATTCGTCATACAGACTATCAAAATTAGATCGGTCAAAATGAAGCTCACCCGCGGCGTCCCGAACAGGAAATTTGATTTGCTTAGGATTAATACCCTGCACTAAGGCAGCAGCCTGCCAAGTGTAGATATAAGGCTTGGAAAACCAAAAATCCCAGTCAATATCAACCATAAATGATCCTTGTGAATAATTTCAATTAATAATCTATCACCGATAGCTTACTATGGCTTATAAATTCAAGGCATTTCAACAGGCTTCTGTTAAATTAAACGCAAGTTCACTTTCATTTCTACATCGGCAAAAATCATGATCAAAAAATCACTAGCTCTACTGCTCTCTATTGAAATATTGGCATCCCCAAATGCATGGGCTGATTTATCGATCGCTGATTTTGAAAATAAAGGCAAGACTCAATCTACCAATACTTATCTTTTAGGCCTGAGCTCCGGTCTCAACGCTACAAATAAGGCGCTAATTGCAAAGAAACAGGTGCCCCTCTACTGCTACCCGCCTTATTTGAATTTGACTATCGCTGACTACCGGGAAATCATTTTTACCGGCATAAAAGAGTTGGACGATAACCCTGTCAAACCTAGCGTAGATGACATACTGTTGCAGAAACTAAGCAAGCTATACCCCTGCGGATACAACTAGCCCCACTAAATTTGGTCAGCTTTTTTATCCAACTGAGCGCCGCTGGCCTCAGCAGCCTCTTTCGCATATTGATCTGCTTTAGCCGAAAAATACCGCATTACATCCGCATCCAATACGCTAGCCTCTGAAGCTGAGCGATTGCCAACCGGGCTAGAGCCCAACAAGAAGTAAAACCCCATGACAACAGTCAATAAAGTCAAAACTACAGGCGCAATATAGCTTTTTAGATTCATACCACCTACCTGATAGCTGTCAGAGTAGATTCAACAATGTGAATCACACTAGGCAAGTTGTCGTTGGGATAGGCGCGCCTGCCAATCTGCGCCTGCCACAAAAGCCGATCCTTGACGAGGTCCTCGATATGTAACTCCACAAAAGACTCTGAAGTCTGCGGTAATTTGCCAGCCACCTCTTTTTGCCCCATATAACCTCCATCAAGATGAGAATTAACTCTTAGGACATCGTAGGGTGAGTTGAGGATATCTCAAAGAGAAAAACCCTTGTTTTGCAGGATTTCTTACCTGCTGAAATAGCGGTCTAAGCCATTGATTTACATGAAATTATTGATACAGTTTCAAACTAAAAACTTAGAAGAAATCATAGCAATCTATTAACCCCAGGAATAACAAGGGTGTAGATAAAAAAACTCAGCGTCACCTGAGAATGTTGCCCTAAGCTATTGATTCAAATATAAAATCAAGCTGCTAAACGGTCACAATATGAGCAAAAGTAAGGAAAAAGATCAGACTAATATCTAATCGATCTAAGTAAACAGGATCGCAGCCAGCTACTTTAGTAGCAAGCGACTCAAGGCACCCCGAGCTTCGGGAACCCCCAAATCCATCGCCAATTGCAGCAATTCCGTTGCTTTTTGCAAATCCCCAAGGTAACTTTTTACGACCCCGTAGTTGTATATCGCTTGCGGATTTTTATTATTTAACTCGCGCTCAAGTTCATGAAACAAAACCTCTAGTTGGGATTGATTGAGCTGACCATTCAAAGCCATCTTGCAGGGAGCAAGGAAAGTGCAGTCAATATTACCCACCTCAAGCGCCATAAAAGCCTCAAATGCCTGTGGATAAAGGCCCAGCTTAAGGTATTGTTCGGCCTGGTAAAAATCAGAGTTTTGCATCGACATATTGGGCCTATTTTAGACCGTTATCTGCTCCCAAGTACCACTCAACTTTGCGTGAAAGGGCTCATGATAGCGATAAAACTCGATATCTTTAAACTGGCTGTCTGTTTCTAATATCCGGTTTGATAACTCCGCAATATTTGACGGTTGCCAACTGAAATCAGGCTGCTCTACCCACGCCCGAATCCCCTCTTCCCGTTTAATGAAATGATCCATCGACCCAATCATTTTGGTGATATCGCCCCCATAGGTCACTATGACGCGCAGGTATTGCGGAGAGCCTACAAAAGCAAGTTGAATGACGATGTAGGGCAATGCAAATGCAAGGGCTTTATGCTTGCGTACATTTCGGAAATAGACCTGCTGAGTGATATCCCATTGCCTGTCGGTACTATTGAGGGAGTAGTCAAAAATCCAATTGCGACTATAGAAAAAAATACATTGCTGACCTACGATTTCGTCAGTTATTGTCCGCACATGAGTTTGCTCCCGCAATAAACGCAATTGCTCATAGGGCTGTAACTTATTGCCAGAAGATGTCTCTAATTCAGACGGGGTTGTCATTCACTTATTCTTGTTTTTTAAATTGCTCAACCACTACATCAGCTTTATCACCCAGATCTCGGCTAATGCGATACACGTAATTTTGATCATAAATAAAGAAGTATTTCTTCAGATAAGGGTCTGCAAATACGATTCGCTTGAAGTTACCTTCACTTAGGCCACTCAGTAATGCCATGGTCTTTTGGGATTCAGGTTTTAGTGAGGCACCAGGATCTTGCGCCCCTGAAATTCTGGCAATCAAGTCGGCCTTGGTTGTGGCCCCTTCGTAGAAAGCCAAACAACATTGCACAATACCTTTCGGCCTAACTCCCGCCCAAGAAAATTCCTCATCGCCAAACTTCATTAAGCTTGCAGTAACCAATAGTTTTTGCTTGCCGGCACTCTCTGGAACCCAAAGGCCAATCCATCTTTCGTTAATAGGCATTGCAACCAAAAGCTTGCCAACTTCTTTTGCTTCAGAGGTATTACTTACAGTATTTGCATCCTGACTCGCTATAGAGCCAGACACTACCTGATCGGAATTGGCTGTTTGAGAGAAAGGAGGGGTAGGCTCAATAACAGCAGATTGAGGAATATTACGAGCAGAGTGCGAGTTCGCATAAAACAGTCCACCTAGTACGATCACAAATAGAAGCGCACCTAAAATCAGAGTAACCTTGTTGCGCTTAGCATCGCTCCAGGCGGTATAGTCTGTAGATAAAGCTGATGATGGAGTTTGCGCGAATGGATTTCTGAGGCTCTCTGCAAAGCCATTTTGAGTTTCGAACTGTGGGCCTAAATCTTCCACGATGGGTACCGGCAGTTCAGGGCTTATAACCTCGGCAACCTGAACGCCAATTTGAGTTGGGCACTCAATAGCATGAGCAAATGCTAGAGCATCATCAACATTAGAGAATATTCTGTCACGCACTATTAATTGATCTAATACAAGATTTTTTTCAATCTTGTATTTACCAACCAGATACAACACATAGGAGTCATTGCCCAATTCTTTGCTACCAGAAAAAGGCAGGGATTTACGAGTATCTATCCTTATTGGCATAAAGAAAATACCTGCGGATAGAAAAATAAGTCCGAATAGCCACTGTAGTTGTTGCGTGCTTTGAGTCTGACTTGCAATGAAAGAAAATAAAACATCAAAGCTCAGCGATGCGCTTCCTGAGTGCGCGGATACAAGCAACAAAATACTGCCGCAGATAAGCGCAGTAATTTTTAATGCTACTTGTAGATCCCTAGATTGGGTAAGGGCATCTCGCATCAGCTTCCTTGTGAAGTAAAAAGCCCTGGCAGCCATAACCAGAGAGCTAGCATCTATATGATTGCTGCAATTTTAACCGCAAGCAGGCCAACTATTCGGTTCTAGAAGGTTTGGGCGCCACCTGACCCCCTGCCCGCTCATCTGCCACGTCATCCGAACCCTCGACAACCAAATTGTCGCTCTCGAGACCCTTCTCCTCACCTTCAGTGTTTGAGGAAGCTGCTATTACGTTCTGAGACGCCACTTTAGCGAAGGTATCGGTTGAGCTAAAGTTATCAAGCCATTTAAATTTCTCCAAAAACTCTTCCTTGGGCAAAAATTGAAGATTAGAGTTAGACAAGTTCTTGTACTCGACATAAGTAATCCCCAAAGCATTTGGGGGGAAAATCTGCCTTACAGCCACACGCGTGCCATTTTCATCTTCAAATATGTCGTGTCTTTGGGGTTCGCTCATTTTGGCCTTAACTTAGTTTTAGATCTGAGGGGGCCGGCTAGCGCCCAGCTTGATATGACCTCAAAAACATTTTCTATGGGCTTATCTTAAATGTCAATTCAAGCTTGCATAGCTTAATATTAAGTTTTGATAAGGGTCTGAATCCAGTCTAAATTATGTTTTTCGATCTGATTGCTCTTTGTATCGAGGTCTGCACTACTGTTTTAGTGGCGGCATGTCTTCTCCGTTTTTATTTGCATTTCTTAAAAATCAATTTTGCACCTACTTCTGGCAATCCATTTAGCCAGTTTCTGCACCCACTCACCGACTGGTTTATTCGCCCTCTCGGAAAAATCATTCCCTTTGGCGCGCGCATCGATATCAACTCTTTACTTGCAAGCTACTTACTCATATTAGCCAAAATATCTTTTCTGCAAGCTTTTTCAAGATGGTCATACCCTGATTCACAAATTCTCATCATTGCACTGTTTGATCTTTTTGACCTAGCGCTATCGGGCTTAATTGGCTTATTACTAGTTTATGTATTTTTCAGCTGGACTAATACTTACTCTGCCACACAAGAACTATTCCATCAGATGCTTGAACCGCTTTTGAAGCCTTTGAGAAAAATAAGTCCAAAAATTTCTGGGGTTGATTTTTCAGCACTCATTTTGATGCTACTCATTCAAATGAGTAAAGTCATTCTAGGGCATATACAAATAGCCATACTAAACAGCCTTTAAAACTTATTCTGTGGTTTTGCGCAAGAAACCAGGAATAAAACGTTCCCCGATTGTTCTGGTGGCAGGGGCATCTGGAACAGGAGTTAGATTATTGTCGGGATTTGCTCCGGTCAAAGCGGCGCCACCATAAAAACCAAGATTTTTAGCGCGCTTACGGTAATCATCTAACACGCTAACTTTTTTTGCAATCTCACGATTAACGGACTGCCCATTAATGGATAGGGTTTTCCTGATCTCACGGCGCTCATCAACTTTATGCGCAATATATTTACCAAACATGCAAAAATTATCCGCAACTGCCTTATCAGGGCAGACGCAAAAGAAATCTTCATAAACATAACTATCAACTTCTGGCATGCGATGTATTGGCGGGGCAATAAAGCAATTTGCTAAAAAATCTAAATTGGTAAATGTGCCAATCGAGGCATAACCCGGATCTACTCTGCTGGGAACAACAATCAAACTTTGTTTACTTGCAGCTAGACGGGCCATTCTCTTTTGTACGTACTCCAATATGAAGATTTCGGTACTCGCCATCTCAAACTTAGCGCTAGAGCTTGGGACCAGCACAACATCAAAGTCAGACATAAAATCTTCCGACATTGCTGGGGTCCATGTAAAGTCGCAAATACTGATATCTACCCCAGATGAATATTTACGAACTCCAGCTCGAGCGCTAAGCAATGCCATACCGGCACTTTGGTAATTAACTTCTACCTGACTTATTCGAACCCCGACATCGGGAGCCTTTTTGGTCCAACGAGAAGAGGAGGCTTGCTTATCAAAATCAATTAAGGCAATCTGCATGCCTTCTTGCATTGCAAAATAAGCAGCCAAATTTGCTGCGATAGTGCTTTTACCAACGCCACCCTTTTGATTGGTGACAAGTATTTTGATCGGTTCCTTAGGCGTCATATTTTCCCCGAGCGAAAAATTAACCATCAGAATGATCATCGAGCAATAAATCCTGCTCGGTGATCTTTGATAACAAGCCGCTTAGGCGAGCTCCTTGCTCAATACCAATTTGGGCATAAATAATGTCCCCATGAACATCTGCCCCACTATGCAACTCCACCCTCTCAGTTGCGCGAACATTACCTTCAACTCGCCCCGCCACCAAAACTCGTCCGGCCGATATATTGCCCTGCACTAAACCGGTCTTACCAAGCGCCACACAGACATCAGCACCCTGTTTAGTAACAACATCACCAATAATGGTGCCATCAATACGCAAGCTCTTGGTCGCAACAATTCGACCAGAAATCTCTAAATCAGATCCAATAATCGAACCAAAAGTTTCCCTAGAGGGATCTAAAACTCGAATCGCATGACTTTGTCTAATGGCCATGTGGGTTGAGCATTAGCTTTTGATAAATTTTCCAGCCACTTTACCGCCGCGCTGAATATGAATGTATTTGTAACTGATATTGCCATCCACGTAAGCAAGCGGACCAACATTGAGATCCTCGCAGTTAACATCGCCCTTGAGTTGGCCTTTGATAACCAACTGCTCTGAATTGAGCTCGCCATCAACCTGTCCACTAGAGTCTATCAAAACAGACTTAGCGGTAATTTTGCCGCGTACTGTACCAGCAATATTTAAAACGCCATCTGAGGTAATAGTGCCCTCAAAAGTAAAGCCCTCGCTGATGATTGAAGGCTTGCTTAATACGCTTGACCGAGCCGGAGACTCTAGTCTTGTTACTTGCTCAGGGGAGCTCGCACTGGAAACCACTTCTTCAGGTGCGACATATTCTTGAACAACTTCTTCGTTGCTAGCGCTTGACTCATTTTCTGTAGCGGGAGTATTTTTGGAAAATATAGACATCGTTATGTATTAGGTAATTATTAGGTATTAGGCAATCAAATTAAAAATTTAAGAATGGGGGTTGAGATTATGCAAATCACCGTGGAGATGACCGCCCTTCTCAATTTCAATTTCAGAGTAATTAATAGAGCCAGTTACCTTACCTGTAGAGCGAATGATTAAGCTGCGAGATGATGAAACGTACTCATTCACTTCGCCACGAATATCAATTGATTCACCAGTGAGCTTGCCACGCACAGTGCCGGTTGCTTCGATTAAAACTTGTTTAGCGGTGAGTTCACCTTCAACTGTTCCAGAAATTGACGCGATATCAGGCACCTCAAAGTTACCCTTCAGAACTACGCCCTCACCCACAAATAGGCAACCTTGTTGATTCACTTCAGCCATACTTAGCACTCCTTAGCGCACAATGTCATTTATAAAGATTTAGGCAATTCTATCAGCTGATCTTTGTTTTTGGGCTTTAAAATGCACAAATTAACAACAAAACACTGCATGAGCCATGCGCCTAAAAATACCGCCCTTTTTCAAAAATTTAATCCTAGTTGGATTAACGGCAATTTTGCTCAATCCCCTTAGCCCCAGTCATGCCAAATGGGTATTTATATCCAACGATAATGTCGGCAATGCCTATTACTATGAGGATAGTAAGACAGTAAGCGACCCCGCGAATGAGCAAGTAAGTACCTGGCAGCTCATTAGCTATGCGGAATCACTGGGTGCGCCCAACGGCGAGCCCACCCAATCAGTTATTCAAGATATCTCCTATTACTGCCGGGTCGGCTATGAGAGCTACAAACAGTTCTATATTGGTTACTATTCAGGCCCCGAGGGCTCAGGCGTTAGCGTAGATCAAGCGGATACCTCAAACTCCAACTGGGAGAGGGTAATTCCTGACACCATGAGCTATGTGCTTTACAAGTTTTTTTGCAGGCCGCCCAATATTCCAAGCTAATTCCAGCAAAAATCAAAGGCTCTACTGCTTAACCTCGGGGTCAGCCTCTGACTTACCAGATTCAGCCGGTTTGGTGAAATAACTCATTGGGAAGGTGGATTCCGAACCATAAGGACCCTTAATCCATATCTGATCGTTATAACGCACATAACAACTTCGAGTCACTGTACCCACAGCATTAACCGAGTAGGAAAAATACCAATTAGGCTCAACCCTTCCCGACTCTGAAGTGCAAGGTTCAGAAGTAATGTACAAAACCTCGCTTAATGCGGGCATTTGGCCGATGATAGCGGCTTTAGCAGGCAGCGCCAGCGCCAACAGCAGATACCAAAGAAGCGAAAAAAGAGGGTTACACCCCCCCAAAAGAGGTTTTAATTTGTTCACAGGCTTATATTAAGGCTAAAATCACATTCGAAGTAGCGATTATAGGTCCTTTAGGGGCCTTCAATTTACTAAATTAATTTATATAAATCAGTCACTTATACTCACTAAATGCAATTATTTTGGGTATCAGGCTCTACTGGAGCCATTAAGCAAATCAATATCACCAAAGAGCGTCTTACACGCCTTGCAGTGATTATTGGGACATCTTTTCTAATCCTTGGGATATTGATCTTTTCAACCGGCATTCATATTGCTCTGGAGGTTAGCCCGGACTTTGCCAGAGAAGTCAGCGGTGTTGTAACAGTCAAAGAGCGCATGGCGCTTGATAATAAGTACACAAAACAACTCAAGGCGATTCAAGACCAGCTTGCAAAAGCCTCAATGCAATTTAATGAGCTTAAGTCCATCAAAGACCGTTATCTTGCCATCTCAACCCCCTACACCATCAAAAGTAAATTTACTGAAAGTCTCAGCGTCGGTGGACCACTAAAGCCATTGAGCTTTAAGTTCGAGCCCACCAAAACCCTGGTGGAAAATTTTGAGGAATCCGTCTCCAAGTCCACTGAAATGGCTGAGATCTTTGAAAAATCTGAACCTGAGTGGGAAAAACAGTACGCATGGCTACGCACCCTCCCAATTGGACCACCCATTGATGCACGTTTGGGCATGACCAGTAACTTTGGGGTTCGTGTTGACCCTTTTACAAAACAATTAGCTCAACATTCTGGAATTGACTTTGTTACACCAGCGGGCACTCCGATTGTGGCAACGGGTGATGGCACCGTCATCAAGGCTGGTTTAGATCCAGCTTATGGAAACTTTATTGAAATTGCTCATGGCGATGGCTTTATCTCGAAGTATGCTCACAACAGTAAGTTGTTCGTAAAGCCTGGCCAAACAATTACCCGCGGTCAACTAATTGCGAACTCCGGCTCCACCGGACGATCAACTGGCCCGCATTTACATTATGAAATCCATCAACATAACAGCTACCTAAACCCAGCCAAAATTTTAGTGTACGCACCACCATCCGCTTACTGGTAAAAACCGCCTAGGTTTAACTCTTTTGCTTTTGCGCGCTCTCTAACAGAAGCTTAAATAACGCACTTTGTAATGGCGTAGCGTTATTTGGATCGCCAAAGTATTTTACTAACTCATCATTGCTACTCACACTCATAATTTGCTGCAGTTTTGAGATGGTGATCTTGAGCTGTTCAGCAGCTACGGCTGGATGAGTAGATAAAAATGCCAGATCTAGCTCATGCGATACGCCATGATTACCACTAGAATCAGCATGCTCGACACCCATCTGCACCTTAGCTTTTTCAAGCAAGCGATCCAACTCGCTTTTGGATAAATGCAATCGCTTGGCTTCAGCCTCGATGAGCTCTTGCTCTTCTGCAGAGATCACACCATCCTCTAGCATGTGATAGAGCTCATTCATCATCATTTCACGCTCAATACGCAGTTGATCACTCAAAGCAGATGACAAAATTGCAGCCGGAATAGCAAAAATACCAATGCCCAACAGAGCCAGCACGATCGTCATTGCACGTCCTGCGGGGGTGATTGGTGAGATATCACCATAGCCCACGCTGGCCAGCGTTACAACTGCCCAGTAAATTGACTGCGGAATATTTTCAAACTTATCAGGCTGCGCTTCGTGCTCAAACAAATAACCTAAGCAAGCGGCCAACATCACCAGCAAAATCATGATGAAAGCAGAAGCCTTCATTACCGGCCACTCGCGCTTGATCACCACAAATAAAGACTGGGTTGCGCCTGAGTAACGCGCCAACTTGAGAAGACGCATCAATCTAAAGACTCGCAAGAAACGCAAGTCAAATAAATGATGCAAGAGACTCTCTAAATAAAATGGAAGAATTGCCAGCAAATCAATAATACTAGTTGGGGTGGTGGCATTTTTAAGACGGCCCATGAGCCATGATTGGTATCTAGGATCCTCAGGGCAACTGTAAATGCGCATTAAATATTCGGTTGAAAATACTGCTACCGCCATAATGTCAAGAATCACAAATTCAGAGTGCAAATAGTAATTAATGCTGTGCACCGACTCTAGAATGACGCATAACACAGAGATGATCACCCAAACTACGATCATGAAATCAAATAAGTGATGAAGCTCACCGCTTGTTGGAGTCTCATTCACTAAAGCATAAATTTTGTAGCGAAACGATTTGTCTTTATTCTGCTCCAGAAAATCCTGCGCCGCTGGCGCTACCGCTCTAAATAACTTAAACAAACGCAAGAGACGTAACGCCCTTAGAACGCGGAGATCAGCATCAAAGAAGGCGCCAAGGTAGAACGGCAATATCGAGACCAAATCGATTAAAGCAAAGGGGCTTTTAAAAAAAGCGAAGCGCGGAACTTTTGCGGAGCTAAAAGCAGGATCTTCAGGTGCAACGTATAAACGTAACGCATACTCTGCCGTAAAGACACCTAGAGAAAAAACATCAAAAAGGTGAAACAGGTGCTGACGGGATTCATAAATTACCGGAATGTGCTCAAGCACCAAACCTGCCATATTGAGCACGATCATATAGGTGATGAAGTGCTCAAACTGATTATGAAAATTACTCTTTAGCTGGGCATTAAACAGTAAGTCATACACCCGCTTACGCACGCGCAGATTCAAAGTAGAGGCCAAGGGAATTTTGATACTCATAATTTAAACTCCCCGATCTTGACCAGGTAATAACCTGTGTCACAAAGACTTAAGCGAACATTTTGGCCACTTACGAGCTTTTCATGTAGTTCCATTGGCCCAACTACTGGAGGCCCAGCAGGGTTCATCGTCAATTTTTCAAATATGAAAGCACCACTAGTTCCTAATTCATGCTTGTCACATTTGCTCGCAAAAGCAGGATCTTCAGGATTCAGAAGATTGGTGTATTCGTGAAACGGGCCGTCAGCGGCAAATAAAGAGCCAATGCAATCATTCCAAGTATTTGGTTTGGCGCCCTCAGGACTTGCCGCACCTTCTTGCGCAGGGACGCAAGACTGTTGCTCCACAGGTTTGTTTTCCTGAAGTTTTTGATTAAAGCCCTCAAACCACGCAATAATCTGCTCGCCGCTAGTCTGAGAGTAACCGATCTTGAGCGCCTTTTGGTGATCGGCAACACCGAGGTAAGCGACCAGCAATAAATTTGCGAATAGCACCCACAAGAATAAAAAATCGGAATATCGCATTCCCCGGAATATTCCATAACTTTTTTTGCTCAAACCCACCTCCCAGAACCCATCAATTGTTAACGGCTATCATGCCGCTTTTAATTGCTGTATCTTTTAATTGCTGTATATTTGAATCACTACATTGCATTTATTCTTTTGGAATCGTCTATGTTTATTCAAACAGTTATTCAACACCTTCTAGGGAAGAGAAAAAAAGCGGCAAAAATAGCAAAGCCAACCGCTGAAAAAGACTTATCCCCAATGGCTCAGAGAATAATGCAAAAGCTTGCGGAGCATGAAAAAAATACTGCTCTTGATTCAAAAAAAGACAGTGCATCAGAAAATAAAGGCAATAAATAGGTAAATGGGGTGCGATAAACCCTTAATGGGGGTTTTAGTCTATTTTGATCTTTTTAAACTTGCCCAATAGTTCCAGGCTAGCTAAAATTTTATTGGCCATGGAGCCAGCTAAATTGCCTTTAGCCAACTCATAGAGTACTTGATCGGCCCTCTCATGCTCGGGCGCACCCAGTAAAGCCTTGAATACCTGAGCCTCACTGATGCTGATACTCAATTGCAATGGGGTTAAATTGATGTTCACACTACCGCCCTTGATCCCAAAACGCACTTGAGCAATTTCAATTAATTCTAGTTCCTGTTTTTCTTGAAGTTCTGCCAAGCTAGGAAAATCATTGATAGCACTCGGTTGCCGCTTCTTGTTTTTTGTATACACCAGATCATCCACATTAACCCCTCTGTCGCATTGGCGACTGCGCTAATTTCGATAGCCTATAACAACTTGGTAATTCTTTGGTAGGCGCTGATACGCCTATCAGCACTCATCGGAATCGCGTCAAGCGGATTGGGACTACTTACTTTTACCTCTAGATTCACAGAGGGCTCAGACTGAGTCACCTTTAAATCTTGAGGGGCGGGATGAGACCTACTAACTGCGGCCCTGGGGATCGTGGTTTGACGCTCGTGGATAGTACCCCCACTCTTTTGGGAAGAGGTACTTAAGTACTGAGACTGGAGATTTAATTTATCCAATAGACGCCACAGAAAGAGGTTAATTTATTAGCATATTAACAAATATATCCATAAGGCAAGGGTAAAAAGAATAAGAGCGGGTTACTCTCTGGGGTCGATTCCGATACGGGCATCTGCTGGGGTATGATTATCAGAGTACAAGCCATTAAGACGTATTCAACTTGCTTTCGCCCAACCCTGTCGAGACTGCCACGATGATACTTAAAACCTGGATTAACCTCATTTTTGTCACTGGATTAGCGCTTTCCCTCATAGCCTGTGGGAATAAAGAAGAACAGGCAAAAACAGAGATATGGCTGCCGGATACCAAGGTAGTCAAAATGCCCATGGATGACTATGCCGGGATTCCATTCAATACCACCCGCGAAGAAGCAAAAGAAAAATTTAATTGCACAGCCTATGAACTGTCATTTAGTTGCAAAGTGAAAGTAGATGATAAAGAAGAGGCAATTTGGCTCATCTATAACGAAGCTGGGCGTCTTGTTTTGATGAAAAAAGAATTGGGCTACTACAACAAGCAAATTGCGGACACGATTATTGAGCGCTTCACCATTAAGTATGGTCTTGATTACACCCCATCAGAAGGTCAAGAGAGTGCGTTTGCTGCAGGCATTCGCAAATCCAAGACCTATGTATTCGGTGGGGGTCAAGTTGCCTTTCAGATTGGGCGTAGCTTAAATAACCGCAACGAACTCATGCTGGTTTACTACTTCCCAGAAGATGTCGGAACAACTTTTGCCAAAAGCGTCATGAATTAAAGTAGTGGCCTATTAGGTCTTAATTGCTCTGGAATGAAATTAACTTCGGGTATTTCTCCCTGGACGCCACCAGACTCTTTTACCTCATACGCCCAAGCCAATATTTTGGCGATCGCCTCAAAAAGCGACATAGGTATAGCCTCACCAATCTCAAGCTGACTGTATAGATAACGTGCCAGCGGGGGTACTTGAGCAACCGGTACATCGTGCTCTTTAGCAATCTCCTGAATACGCAGTGCAACCAAGTCCATTCCCTTTGCGACCACAATAGGCGCAGCCATTTTTTCAATATCGTAACGTAGTGCTACAGAGTAGTGATCTGGGTTGGCCAAGACTACATCGGCCCGCTCAATGGCGGCCATCATCCGGGATGAGGCGATTTGACGTTGTCGTTGACGTAAACGTTGCTTAATCTCAGGCGAGCCCTCGGACTCCTTCATCTCCTGCTTCATTTCTTCCGGACTCATCCGAATTTGCTTGCGAAAGTTAAACCACTGCAACCAACCATCCCCAACAGCAATCAATAACAAAGGAAGCATCAATAATAAAAAACCATTTAGGATGAAATAAGAGGTGTGCAAGAGAGCAGCATCAAAATCCTGACTCACAATTGATCTGATATAAACAAATAGCCCTGATAAATAAGCCATTCCTATGCCCAAAACCAAAGTGGTTTTCAGGATATTTTTAATAAGCTCCGTTAGGGCGTTTAGCGAAATCATTCTGCCCAGTCCAGATATAAAGTCCAAACGACCCATATCAAATTTAGGTGCAAAATAAGCGCGAAAATTGACTAAAGATAAGGGGGCAAAAACGGCGACCAACCAAATAGGCAGGAAAATTAAACTCAATAAAAGCAAAACCACCAGAAATGCGCCTCCGAGCCACTCCTGAATATGATCCAATAGCTCTATTGGCTTGGAAAATATAAAGCTGGATTTGGTCATCAAAACTAACTGCTGCAAAAGAAGAGGGCCTGCAGCAATCAAAAAGATAATAAAAACTGTCAGAAGAGCGAAAGTGGCTATGTCTCTCGACTGCGGAAGTTGACCCTGCTCACGGGCGCGCAATATTCGCCGTTCACTCGGCTCCAGTTCCCGTTCTTGAGCATTATCTCCGCCTTCAGCCAAACCCTACCTCTTTAAGCAAACTTTAGAAGAGAATAAACGATTTACAGCCAAAAGCTGAAGCCAAAAACCTAAGGCAAGGTCTTCTTTAGCTTAGAAAGCACTCCATCTGCTTTTTCTAGGTCAGTCGGGCTTAATTTTGCTTTTAGTTGCTTGGCCTCTGAGGCCGCAATTGGATTGCCCGAATCATGGGATAAAGTCATCCATACATAGGCCTGAACCAAATCCACCGAAGTCTGATTACCATCCTCATAGAGATGTGCTAGGTTGTACTGACCAGCGGCACTTCCTGCCATTGCCGCCCTCTGAAACCACATAAATGCCATCTGTTCAGAATTTTCCAAGGCGGGACTTTTTTGATAGCGAACCGCCAACTCCAGCATGGCCTGAACATTGCCGCCATTGGCCGCTCGGTTCATCCAAACCCAACCCTTCTCAACATTTTTATTGGTACCAATACCTTGCAAATACATTTGCGATAAATCATATTGGGCTTGACTGTCGCCAGAATTGGAAAGTTGCTCAAAGATATGTAAGGCCTTTGCATACTCGCCAGCCTCATAAGCAGACCTGGCCTTACGGTAGTCAGAGCAAGCAATAAGTGAGGCGGCTATCAAGAAAAAAAATGGCACTCGCATCACGGAGTGCCAATTGATCAATTGCATTGCAGAACCAAGCTCAATTATTTTTTTGCTGGAGCTTGCTTATCTTTGGCCGGCTTAGCGTCTTCCTGATCTTCCTCATCCTCAGCAGGCGCATCAGCAGCCTTAAGGTTGAGAGTAGGAGCAGGTGGCTCAACGCGATAGCTCGCACCTAAGTCGCCGCCGATCATTCTGGCATAAGCACCAAAGTAACGGCGGCTTAAATCAGGGTAGTAAGGCGAAGTTGCCAAATAGCCTTTACTACGAATACATGCAGCATTATTCATAGCACCCTCGCAACTAGCGATCGCAGAAAGCCTGCCTACTTCAAACTGCTCACCCAAGATGAAACAAAAAATGAGCAGCACTAAGGGCAGAATGAACCAAAGCAGGGCTTTTTTGAGAAGTCCAACGATACGTTCTAATTTTTCATTCATGTTGAGCAATCTCCAATGTATTCAGTATTAATGTTGCTGCACTTTTTTATTTGTAGGCTTTTGCACTAGATCACTAGGCAATTTTCTCCAAGATGCAATGGGTTCCTCATTATGCAGTTTTGCATAAACCTCGACAATTCGAGAATCTGCTGGATTCGCATTTTCCTTCATGGCGTTATACATCTTTGCGCCATCTATCTTATTGCCTTGATTGATAAACTCAATTGCCGCAGTGTAGTAATAGTTGGTTGCCTTATCTTTGCGTGGCGCACCCAAAATGGTTGAGCTGTATACGTTTCCTAAGTACTGACAAGCATAAGCATTTTTTTCTTTAGCAGGTAGCGCTAAATATTTTTCCGCCAATAAAAATTGCTGCTTAGCGTAGCGTCGGTAGACCGTGGCGGTCAAAATAAAATCAGGATGAGTGATAATCTCAGCTTGGGAGTCATAATAAACACCCCTCTCATAGGCAATCAGGCCACGATAATAATTGGCCTGGATATCGCCCTCTGCAGATAACTCATCCAACTTCTGCAGTATTCGCAATGCTTCCTTACTATAACGCAGCACTTCATCTTCGGGATCAACGCACTTTGGACTACGCACACATGCGATAGCTGTAATGGTTTTATCGTTCGCCTTTTTATATCGCCTGTACAGTTTTTTTGCTTCCGATGAAGGACCTACAAATGGCTCGCCATTATTTGATGATGAAGTTTTAGTTACCTCGGCATGAGAAGCCTCTACTGAAGCATGAGAATCACTTGCAAAACTGGTTTTGCAAGTGAAGACGATTATTAAAAATAAACTAAACCTGGAGATAGTAAACAAGGTTTTACCTCGCTGGCTTATCCGCTGGAGGGCTTAACTTCGAAGGTATATCCATTACCGGCGCTTTGGGCGCATTGTCTTTAGACAGGAATTGCGCTGGAGCTCGCAGATTCGGTGGAATTTCTTGAGCGCCCTTCTCAATTGTCTCTGGCACTTTCTCAATTGGACGAACTATAGGCTTTTTCTCATCCTGCTTGGGCTTCTTATTCAGCAAAGTAATAGAAATACGTCTATTTAATGGATCATTCAAATCTTCTGGGTTTAAAGGAACAGTATTGGCAAAACCAATTACCTGGACAATCAAAGCGGGATCAAGACCGCCCGCAATTAACTCACGACGCGCTACGTTAGCGCGATCTGTGGACAGCTCCCAGTTGGTATAGCCAGCCTCACCGTTACCAAACTTAGCGCCATCAGAATGCCCTTCAATACGCACAGGGCCAGGGGACATCTGAATAGATTTACCGATAATCCGCAATAATCTTCGCGCAGAAACACTGGGCACAGTACCACCGCTACTAAATAGCGGCTTACCCTTTTCATCAACAACCTGGATGCGCAGACCCTCAGCGGTGATATCCATAAATACTTGGCCCTTAGCATTCTTGAGCTCAGCATCTGCTTCTATCTTCTTCTGAATATCTTCTTTGACTTGCTCATTCTTTGTTTTGTCTTTTCGAGCATTTTCAACATCAGTAACCGATGAATCGCTAATGCGACGCTGTTCAGTATCAGCATCAGCACGAGATTCCTCGCCAACGGTTTTTGTGATGTTGTCTCCCCCGCCTTTAATGATTCGAGTGGCATCGCCAGAACCCTGTCCACCAGATAAGGAAACACGTAATGGATTTTGAAAGTAAGCCGAAATACCAGCCAAGTCACCTGCCGTTGTAGACCCAAGAACCCACATCAACAAAAAGAAGGCCATCATGGCCGTTACGAAGTCTGCGTAAGCGATCTTCCAGGCGCCACCGTGATGTCCGTGGCCGCCCTTTTTAACGCGCTTGATGACAATAATGGGCGCGTCGTTCTTCGCCATACTACTTATTTCCCTTTAACAGCTTTGGTACCCTCATCAAGCTCAGCAAACGTTGGACGCTGATAGCTAAAAAGCACTTTGCGACCAAACTCAACAGCTGCAGCAGGAGGGAAATTGTTCAAGCTTGCGATCAAGATAGCTTTTACCGCCATATAAGAACGGCTATCTGCTTCTGCGTTTTGCTCCAATACTTTTGCCACGGGAGAAACAATCGCATACGCAAGCAAAATACCCAAGAAGGTACCCACAAGTGCCGCACCAATCAGCTTGCCCAATTCTGCAGGAGGCAGACCAATAGATCCCATGGTATGAACCACACCCATAACCGCCGCCACAATACCGAAAGCCGGCAAACCATCACCAACGTTAGTTACAGAAGCTACTGGAATATGGGTTTCCTGATGATGAACATCCAATTCCTGCTCCATCAAGCTCTCAATCTGAATCACATCTAAAGAGCCACCCAACATCATGCGCAAATAATCAGTAATAAAGTCCACCAGATGGTGGTCTTTGGTAATCAGAGGGTACTTTTCAAATAATGGACTAGCTTCTGGTTCCTCAATATCACCTTCTAATGACATCAAGCCATCACGCTTAATCTTTTGCAAAATCTCAAACATCAGACAGAGCAAATCTAAATGCATCTGCTTTATATTGCTTTTCGATTTAAATGCACCGCCCAAAGCAGAAAGGGTCTTCTTCAGATTGATCATGCTGTTCGATGCAATCATCGTTCCAACAGCCGCACCCACAATAGTTAGAACCTCGGTTGGCTGCCATAAAACCATGATGTGTCCACCATGCAAGGCATAGCCTCCCAGGGCACAAGCAAGCGCAATAATCCACCCTAAAGGAATATTCATACTTCGATCAACTCAGTTTTTATAGTTTTGAAAATAAGTTACTTTGCTGCAGTCTAGCAAACATTGCTTGGGCTGCATTAAGTAAGGTCTGAGCTCTAGTATAAGACGCAGTGGCTGCAGCCATGTCGGTATCCAATAAAGCGGACTGAGAGGCGGCCATTTGGGTGCCAAAAGCAGTCATAGCGTTCCTGGCGTTATCCACCTGGGAGGAAACCCCCCCACTCCGCTGTTCAGCCATAGTTAGCTGGTCAAAAGAGGCATTTAAACCGTCCGAAACGACGCTTGCAGTCTTGCTGGGAATGGCTCCGGTAGCCATTTCACCCAAATAGGTCACAAAACTATCAATGTTTTTGTAGAGAGAGGTGTTTTCGGGGTGGGCCAAGACTCCCTCAGAGCCAAAGGCCTTCTGAAAACTCACCCCAGACTCAACCATCACATTAGGCTCAATCTGAACCTGATTGATGCTGGCATCATCGTTAAAAATAGGGTTTCCAGTGGCATCTTTGGCAGCCATTTGATTTTTTATGGTGTCGCGAATCTGCTCAGCATGGACTTTAAGTGCAGCAAAATTGGACTTATTTAATGCGCCACTTTGAGACTGCACATATAGCTGTTTTAAGCTATTCATCTCATTAATCATGCTATCCATTTGGGTTTGAGCATTGGCATGGCTGCTGGTCACAAAATTTTGATTTGCTTTAAACATGTCAAGACGCGAAACATCAAAATCCAAGCGAACACCCCTAGATACTGCATAGGCATTATCAGATGCCTTGCTATATTGCTTGCCAGAAGTCACCTTTTGATTCCATGACATTGCATCGGCCAAAGCATTATCCATGCCCTGCACGCCTGCATCTACAACCTGGTTTGAACTAAATCGTACGGTCATCATTTACTCCTTAGTTCATGATTGACAAGAGGGTGGTAAACATTTGATTCCCAGCCTGAAGAACCTTCGTAGAAGCGGTATACAGTTGCTGGTACTTTAAAAGATTGGCTGCCTCTTCATCTAAGTTCACTCCCGACACAGAATCGCGCTGCGCCTTCAAGTTCGACAACACGACATTATCTGCTTTTTGATTGCTTTTCCAGGTGGCAACCTGCACGCCAACCTCATTCACTAAATTAGATACAGAAGTACCAAATACAGCACTTAATTGCTGAACCGCATTAGCCTTAACCGAGCTAATAAGTGGGGTATTTCCGTTGAAATAACTAGCAAAATTACTTGGCGCAAGAGACACAAAGTTTGCAGCATTCAAGCCGTAGTTAACGAGCGGGTTAGCCATTCCGCTCACTTTGATCTTTAGGCCATCAAGAGCACTTGCGATAGTAGACTTGGAATCATCAGCCTTCTCAAGCGTGATTACTTGGTTATTTAAGTACCCAGCAATAGTTGCTGCATCTTTAACTGGACTACCAGTATCGGAGACCGAAAATGAGATCCCCATCTGATTAAAGTTCAATGCTTGACCTGAGGCAGAGCCATCCCCAATAGTGATGGTCTGGCTACCACCATTGCTACTAGCCAATGTCAGTTGATTGCCACTACTGGTGAAAGTATAAGTCCCAGATTGCACATTATTTTGCACAGCCATATTGGAAATATTTTGATTTGCTGTTCCGACAACAGGCAATGTTGCCCCTGATTTAATAACACTTGAGGAGCTAACAGCACTCAATGCAGGGCTGATATTTGCCAATTGCATTGTGATGCCTAATTGACTAAAGTCAATCGTTTGGAGTCCACCAGAAACACTATCGACAAGTGAGACAGTTTGTGTTTTTCCCAGTCCATCAGAAAGTTGCAACTGATCTGACCCAACTTTAGTCAGCGTATATTCACCGGCTAATGTTGTTGGCCCAGCTGTTAATGAGCTCACCTTTGTATAAACGCCAACGGTATTACCAACCTTTACGCCACTATTCGATGCGATCGCGTTACCCAGGCTGCTATATAAGTCCAGCAAATCATTTTCATTGGAGATGGATGGCAGGTTGCCCGTTAAATCATTCGCCGCTAGACTTGAGTAAGTTTTGTCGGAAACTTTAAACCCAAAAATGGCTAAATTTGTTGCCGATCCCTGACTTGTTTGGGCTGCGCCATTCGCGACCTTCACTAATCCCAACGCTATGGTATCCAATCGTTTTTGTAATGCGGGGGCAAAATTATTGGATAGCTCCAATAATGCTCCGGCTTGGCCGCCATCCAAGGTTTGAACGGTTGTTAACACTCCTTTTGTGGGTCCATTTTGCAAATTAAAAGTTAAAGCAACATGCTGCTGATCAGCATTTATCGTCACCTTATTTGCAATTGCTCTTTCAACAAGCGGCTGTCCTGCAACCAATTGAGTAGCTGTGCCATCGGCATTAATCAAACTCTGTCCGCCAACTAACTGCTGTAGTTGAGTAAGCAAGCGGTCGCGCTCGTCTAATAAATCGGCGGATGGAGCTGAATTGCCTGGGCTATTGCCATTGACAATTTTTTGATTAACACTTGCCAGCGACGGGAGCAGTGTATTGACCTGTGAAACAGTATCAACCAGAGCTTTTCGTGAATCGCTTTGAATCTGGGCAGCCAATGTGCTCATACCACTCATTCTTTGCGCGACAGTATTAGCAGTCCCTGTAATTGCACCAGCCATTGCTTTATTGGTTGGGTCCGCAGCATAAGCGCCCATAGCATTAAAAAAGTCGCTAATTGCAGTATTCAAGCCAGCTGACTTATCAGCAACCAAACTATCTACAGAATTGGTGTATTGCACTAAGGTGTCTGAATAGCTAGATTTAGCTTGCTGACTCAACAACTGCGAACCTATTAATGAAGAATATTGTCGAGTGAAGCCTTCGACTGCAAAACTAGAGCCATTGAGCATAAGCGAATTGGGTGCCAGCGCATCCATAATCGCATTAGCATTTCGGCGGGAATAACCCTCAACCGAGGTACCTGCGACGTTCTGTGAGGTTGTCAAAATTCCAGCCTGAGCAATATTCAAGCCTGCCATTGCTGATTCAGTGATGGAATAGATACCCATTTTGCTTCCTTAGTTATTTAGCCGAGCCTACAAAGCCGTCTGGTCGCTTTAGAGCATTTAAGGTTTCAGCTGAAACCATACCTTCTCTTGGTGCATTTAATGGTTTAACGGCAATTTCTGAGGATCCGATTAGTTTTCCAGCATTAGCCTGTTGTATCAGCTGCTCAGCCATTTTTGTAGCAAATCCAATGCCATTGCCCCTGGAAAGCATATCCGCCACATGGTCATCCATAATCTCTAGATATGACTTAGAGGTATTACTACTCTCATCGGTTCCACGTAAATTAGTACTACGAACAGTGCTTAGCATTTGCCTAATTAGAGTGCGCTCAAAACCCTGAGCAGCCTTCTTTAGCTTATCTTCATTAGTTACAGCAGGCGCATCAACTTTGGCAGGCATCATTAGTCTTGCGCTGTTTTGATCGACTGGAGATGAGATTGAATTAATGGCTGACATTAGATCACCTCTAGCTCTGCTCTGAGAGCCCCAGCAGACTTTAGTGACTGCAATATCGAAATTAAGTCCTGAGGTGTGGCGCCCATCATATTCAATGCCTTTACTACCTGATCCAATGAAGCGCCTTGTGGCACAGAAATTAAACTATTTTCTTTACCACTATCACTTAGTGTTGCAGTATCTTGGGTGGCTACTGATGTCTGTCCACGACTAAAAGGAAGAGGTTGGCTAATAGTTGGAGTCTGCTGAACTTTTACCGTTAGATTTCCATGAGCCACCGCCGATGGAGATAGCCTAACTGCCTGGTTCATCACTACCGATCCAGTTCTAGAATTTAATATAACGCGCGCAGGCCCACTGACCATTTGAACATCTAAATCTTGTAAGGCAGCCATAAATGCAGTGCGTCTTAACGGCTCAATAGGCACTCTTACATTAAGTGTTCTAGCGTCTATTGGTAAAGCCGTACCCAGACCAAACCTTCTGCCAATTGCTTCCGCAGTCTGTTGCATCAACGCAAAATCCGCCCGATGCAGATCAAGCTGCACGAACTCATCAGCCAATAACGATGGAACTGCTTTCTCGATCAGACCACCACCAGGAATGCGGCCCGCATTTAAATGGTTTACTGAGGTTGCTGCACCACCTGTTGCTGCTCTTGCGCCACCAATAACCAAATTTCCCTGTCCTTGAGCATAAACTTGTCCATCAGCTGCTTTTAGCGGTGTCATAACTAATGTGCCACCCTTTAAGCTGGTTGCATTGCCCAACGAAGAAACGGTGACATCAATTTGCTGTCCAGGTCGTGCTAAAGCTGGAAATTCAGCGGTAACCATAACAGCTGCAGTATTACGCAACTGGGTTTGACCACCCCCCTGAGGAATGGTGACGCCCAATACACCAATCATCTGCAATACGCTTTGCAATGTAAATGGGGTTTGAGTTGTTTGGTCGCCAGTACCATCCAATCCAACAACTAAGCCGTAACCCACTAACTGGTTTGAACGTTGCCCTGCAACATCTGCAAAATCCTTAATGCGATCCGCAAAAGAATTACTTGAAAATACAGCAAAGCTCACCAATACAAGCAAGCCCTTTGTGATGGAGGAAATAGAACTATTCTTCATCAAATTAAAACGGCGCTATCTTTAAGAAAAGCCTTGTCAGCCAACCGGTACCTTGCGTATCGTCAGTTGCACCTCTGCCGCGATACTCAATTCGAGCATCAGCGACTTGCTGAGAGGAAACTTGGTTAAACACCAGAGTATTGGGGTTCACTACGCCACCAAAACGAATAATCTCTTCTTCGTTACTGACGGCAACTTGCTTCTCGCCCGCTACTACCAAGTTTCCATTTGAGAGGACCTCAACCACAGTTACCGTAATCGTTCCGGCAAAAGTATTGCTTGCAGCGCTTGCGCCTGTACCTTCACTCTTAATATCGCCTGTGCCACCGAAGTTCGCTATGTTGGCAATACTCGTATAAGGCCCAAAGGCCATTGGTCCCGTATTGGAGAAATCAGATGCCGCATTAGCTTTTCGAGCCGCTGACATGCCAGTGTTTTTTGCTGCGCTAGTAGTTTCATTCAGCACCACGGTCAGCGTATCACCCACATTGCGTGCACGACGATCTTCAAACAACGGGCGATGACTTACGGCATTGACATATGGTCCACCAGAGTTAGCTGGATATAAGCTGCCCATATTGGCAGAGGTTTCTTGAATTGGACGTGGTCTTGCTGTTACTGGCGTAGTTAATAATGTTGGACGGTCCGCGCTTGCACAGCCCCAAAGAACTACTACGCTAAATGTCAGCGCGATATAGCATCGAAAGTTTTTAATGAAACCGCTCATTACTGACCCATATTACTTACGCGTTGCAAAATCTGATCTGATGCAGTTACTGCTCGAGTATTAATCTCATAGGCACGCTGGGCCGCAATCAAGTTAACCAATTCTTCTGCAACATTCACGTTTGATTGCTCAATGTAATACTGATTCGTTGTGCCCATGCCGTTTGTACCAGCAATGTTATTTTGAGCGGTTCCTGATGCCGGAGTCGGAATAAAGTTTCCACCACCAAGTGCAAACAAACCCGCTGGATTAACGAAGTTAGCCATCGTAATTTGGCCAGCCTGAATAGCAGTCTGATTACCCTGCAAGGTATATTGAACTAAGCCCGCCTGATTAATGGTGATAGAGGTTGCATTAGCCGGAATAACGCCCGCGCCAGCTACCACATTGCCCGCTGAGGTTACGATTTGACCAGTTGCACTCTTACTAAATTGACCATTTCTTGTGTAAGCAAGCGTACCATCCGCCAATTGAATCTGAAAGTAGCCATTACCTTGAATGGCGACATCCAATTGATTGCCAGTTTGAATCAATGTACCTTGAATATTATTGCGCTCTGTTGATGTGACTGCTGCACCAGCGCCAATTTGTAAGCCAGTTGGTAAAAGATTTTGCGCATTAGATGCGGATCCTGCGCTACGTAACGTTGTGTACAGCAAATCCTGGAACATTGGCTGCACACGCTTAAATGCTGTTGTCTGAGAGTTCGCAAGGTTGTTGGTAATAACGTCAAGATTGAACTGCTCAGCGTCCATCCCCGTTTTTGCAATCCATAATGAACGTAACATTTTTTTCTCTTTTTCTTATTGGCTTGTTATTGGTTATTAGGCGCGTGATAAAGACAGCAATGTAGTTGCAGAACGTGCGTTCTGATCTGCATAGGTAATAGATCTTGTATTCAAATCAAACATACGACTTTGGTCAATCATTTGCACCATTGCTAATGCAGGGTTGTTATTGCTTAATTCATATGCGCCCTGCACTACTCTTACGCTAGGATCGGCAGCAGCCTGCTCCCCCGGAATATCAAACAATCCATCTGCCGCTCTAACTAAACTATTGGTATTCGGATTTACTAACTTTAATTTTCCCGCTTGATTCAAGTACTGATTTCCCGGAATCTGCGTGTACACAGAACCATCTTCAGCAATTTGCACGGATGCGCCAACGGGAATAGTGATCGTTCCGCCAGCACCAACAACTGGGATATCCTTACCAATCATTAGAATTCCCTGCTCATTAGTCATAAACTTGCCGGCTCTTGTATAAGCTTCCTGACCATCAGGACGCCGTACCGCAAACATTCCATCACCCTTGATTGCAACATCTAAAGCATTTCCGGTTGTTTGGATCTGACCTTGATTGAAATTACTACCCGGAGTGGTATCCGCCACAAATACGCGCGTATCAGCGCCATTACCAGTAAATGGCTCGCCATCACCTTTCAAAGGGACTGCACGGAACGCGCTTATGACCTCACGAAAACCTGGCGTTAAAGAGTTCGCCAAGTTATTTGATGTGACGGCCAACTGCTGCGTAGCAGAAGTTGCACCCGTCATCGAGGTATAGGCATAGCGATTAATCATGGTGTTTTAGCAGATCAACTCTTATCGACCGATATTGATTGCATCATCAATCAAGGTGGCAGCCATCACTTTGGTTGCCTGTGAAACCGCTGAATATTGACGTTGCAATACCATCAACTTGACCAACTCTGAAGTCAGGTCTACGTTAGATTGCTCTAGCGCTCTGGACCGCACCTGACCCAAAGTCCCGTCTCCTGGAAAACTTAGGAGCGGATCTCCCGAAACGGAAGATGCTTCAAATGTATTATTTCCATTTGGGATTAGACCCTCAACATTGTTAAAGTAGGCCAATAAGACCTGCCCTTTAACCTTTGACTTTCCATTGTCATACTGAGCCACAAGGTTACCGCTGGTATCAATGTTATAAGAGACCAATTGTGAAGTGGCAGATCCGTCTTGATTATTTGCATATGTTTGAGCTGCCGAAGTGTAGCCCGTCATATCCGTGTTATCTAACGTAAACTGAACAACGCCACCATTTAAGGTTTTACCAAAGGTACTACCCGTGCCGCCACTAGCATCAATCTTCATTTGCGTCACAAATTGAGGCTTTCCAAAAGCGTCGCGCGATAGTGAATCTAAGTTTTTGCCTGCCACAAACGCAATGGTCCCCAAAGATGTTTGCTCAGGCGTTCCGCTAACCCCAACGTTAGTCGTAGCAGCTCCCGCAGCATCACCTGCTACAGCCACATTATCCAAGGTTGCAAAAACCTCAAATCGATCTACGTTCACTGTATATTGCGCGCTTACACCAGCGCTTGCCGCAACAGTTTGTTTAACTGACAAGTTAGTGCCGTCCTTTAATTTCAGGTTATAGGTTGCGCCGTTCGTATTGTCCGTGCCACTCATTAAAGTCAATGTAGTTTCAAACAAGGACTCATTCGGTCCAGCGACAGAAGATGCAACCGATGTTGTAGCAATAGTAGTAGCTTGCTCACCACTTGGCTTTGAGCCGCTATTAATAGTTTCCTTAGGATTAAAATCAAATGTAGTGTCAGCCGCTGTATTTGCATTTCGAGCGGTAATTGTCAGTGGCTGGGAGCTCACTTTTTTATAGTACATAGTTAAAGTATGAGCTGCCCCCTTATCGTCATAGACAGTCTGTGATGTTGCCTGTGAATAGGTAGCGGGTACTGATGGGTTAAAAATATTACCCGTAGCTGGATCAACCCGATTATCCAAATTTAAATTAATTGTTGAATTTTTTGTCGCTATCTGCGCCATAGGTGTTGGGTCTAATGTCAACACTGACTTTGCCGTTGATAAAACCTTACCAGCAGAGTCCGCCGGATAACCAACTAAGAACATCCCATTTTCATTCACAATCCGATTCTGGCTATCAACTGAAAATTGGCCATTGCGAGTGTACTGAAATTTTGTCGGATTCTCTGTAGGTACAGTTCCGTCAACAGTTTTTGCCAACTGGAAATATCCCGGTCCTGTAATGGCCATGTCAAGAGGATTCTGGGAGCTAACAACCGTTCCATAGGAGGCGGTTCTTCGAATACTCATTCGATATGAACCCATACCAGCCCTATCCTCGGATTGCGGGTCTTGAGCTCTAAAGAACTGGTCTGAGAATACGTATTCACCGGACTTGTATCCTACTGTTTGAGCGTTTGAAATATTGTTACTGGTTACATCAATCGCCTCAGCAGCTGACATTAAACCCGATAGTCCAATTCCATATCCCATTTTTCTTCCTTTATCTGACTTGTTCTATTTACTTGTACTGCGTATTTTCAAAAATTACTTAACTTACCCACTGTTGCACGTCTGACGAATTAACAGTCCTACCGTCTAAGAGATTTAATATTGCATCCCCATTGCTACCCTTCGTTACGGATGCTACTGGTGAGGCTACGTAGGCTGCAGGATTCTCCGTAGCGTTATTCGCGTTTTTACCTGAAAGACTCAAGTAGTACATGCCCGCTGGAACTTGACTACCATTCGCATCTTGACCATTCCAAACAAAGTTGGTCATGCCAGCATTTACATTACCAAGATCAACGCTGTTTATTACATTGCCACTTGCGTCGGTTATCGTTGCCACCACTGATTTCAATGGATTTGTTGCATTAGCACCAAGCATTACTTGATTTGTGCCATCAAATGCAATGCCATTGCCAGCAACTACTGGCCTATGCCCAATCAAGGCAGCTTGATTCATAAAGTTCACGCTTTGCATTTGCGCAAGCATGGCAGTCATTGAGGTATTCATGTTACCCATACTACTTACCATGTTGAGCTGCGACATTTGAGATGTCATAGTCGATGCATCCATTGGGGCCATTGGATCTTGATTCTGGATCTGCGCAATCAATAACTTTAAAAAGTTTTGTGTTTGTTCAGCTGCAGTACCGCCTGTGGTTGAGTTCGTTGTGGCGTCAGCCGGCTTATTAGCCGTAGCCGGGTCATAAACTCGAATTCCGCTGAGTGGATTGGTTGCCATGATTTCCTCTTATCTCTTACTTTTTAAGCGCTACTGTTTACTTACCTAAATCCAAAGTCTTTAACATCAACTGACGCGATACATTCATAGCTTCAACATTCATCTGATAGGAGCGTGAAGCTGAAATCATATTCACCATCTCTTCCACTGGGTTAACGTTTGGCATCTCTACATAACCAGCAGCATTTGCCTTTGGGTGACCCGGTCTGTATTCAATACGCATTGGAGCATTGCTCTCAATTACCTTGCTAACTTCAACGCCAGAGCCTGGTTGACCTGGTTTATAAACAGCACTAAATTCCACCTGACGCGCACGGTATGGGCGTCCATCAGGACCAGATACGCTCTCAACGTTGGCAATATTCGAAGCGGTCGTATTCAAGCGCATGGATTGCGCTGTTAGGCCACTAGAACCAATATCAAAAGCGCCCAATAAACTCATGAAGCCTGCCCTGTAATGGCTGACATACGGGCGCGAATCGTACTACCCAACATATTTAATGCAGACTCAGTAAACACTGAGTTCTTGGTAAATTCACTAAGCTCAACATCACCATCAACCGTATTACCATCCATCGAAGGTTGATTGGGGATGCGATAAAGCAAACGGGGATCTTCCTGCGGGACCTTCCCTGGAATATGGGCTGAATGAGTGGTAGCCAAACCAATCGCATTAGAAGGCGCTATGCCTTCTAGCTGAGCTTTCAGTACATCAGCAAAACGAATATCCCGAGCCTTAAAGCCTGGTGTATCAGAATTTGCCAAATTGTTACCCAGCACTTGTTGACGGAAAGTACGCAATTTAAATGCGTTTTCACCAAAAGTAAGCGGGTCGTACTGTGGCACTGCGTTCATCAAATCTCCTCCCTATTCGGGGACGAAAAAACCTGAGGGGAAAGTCCTCAAGTATGAATATGCAAAGACCGTGCCAGAATTGCCAATATTAGAGATATAAGTAGACGCTAACCCATCAAGGTTTGCTCGCTCTGTAGCCCAAATGTGAAAATCAGGGCTTAAATAGTCAAAAAGCCCTGGACTCAGGGCTTTTGAAGGCAGGGTGGCAAATTTTGCCGTTTTTACAGGTTAAGCCCTGTCAAAATGGCGCCACTAGAAATTATTTATTAACTACCTTTGGTTTCCTTGATCAAACGATCACCCTTGGGCTGCAAAGGACGCGCATTCATCGGATAGATCCGATCAAAGTTCTTAACTTGCTCCTCGCTGACATAGATTGGGTTCTTCATCACGAACCAAAGTACGTTTTCGCTACATGGAGGGGTTGTTAGGGATCCCATGTATGTGAAATAGCTTCTATCGGTTGGCAATAACTGGTTCACATCGATCATCACCCCGGGGGTCTCAGTCCTGCCCTTCACCAAGGGAACATTGTTCCAAAGAGTCTGAATCATTGGGTTATCCTTGCCCGCTTCATCCCCAAACCAGGATTTTTTGCTCGAACCCAGCTTTTTGGTGTTCATCAAAACACCCACTACTGCCAAGCTACCGTCGTAATGCTGATGCACTAAGTGCACCACCATATCGGTGCGCTCACCGTTAATCGCCTCTTCGCTGGGCTTGTGAAAGTGGAACTGAACCAGACGGTATTGGCGACCGTCAACCAATAAATTACTACCTTCGCCATAATTCACCATCACGGTATGGCCGTTATCAACAATGGATAACGGAGATGGTCTGTAGAGGAATTCCAATGGAGGCAATTCTGCCTTAACCGCTCTATCCACGTTGATATTGATTGGGGACTGCGTTTTACCTGTTGAGCATGCCAAATTAGCTTTACTCAAATTACCCCAATTTTCAGGGCCACCAGGACCATCTACATAAGACCAATGCACATCATGCGCATCTTTTTCGGCAGGCTTTGCAACCACTTTAGTGACTTTAGGCTTATCGGCTGCCTTTGACTCGCTAGGGGCAGCTCCTGCAGGCAAATCACCAGTTCGTATAACGATATCACCCGAGCCCTTGCTGATCTTGTCAAACAATGCTTTGCTCATCTGGTCATCGCCAGAAGCAGCGGGCACCGCAGCCTTTGCCTTGGTGGCTGCCGGCGTAGCGGCAGTTGCAGCTGAAGCGGCTGCAGGGGCATCATGCGAGTCGTTCGCGAGGGCATTAACCGCAACCAGCATACTTAATAAGGCGCCAATTGAGACAATAACGCGTGGGGATAGATTATTTGTTTTCATAGGTTCGCTAACGGCTTTTGTATAAATAGTGTTTATATTGCCATATAAATCAATGCTTAAGCCGATTTTTCAGCTGACTCAAGGCGATTGCTTCAATTCAACGCTTAGGGCTGTTTATTTGCGGGCTTCTTAGGGGTAGTTTTTTTCACGGGAGTTGAAACAGGTGCCGGACTACCATTCGCCGCGCTACCTCCAGGCAATACATCAATTACTGGCGAACTGCTTCGAGAAAACATCCACTCACATTTCATGAGTCCCGCAGTTTCCTGCTTACTCTCCAGCGGGGTGGACTGCTTCAGCGCCACCTCCAATGCCTCATCTGAGGGAGGTGGAGTCAAGTCATTGCTGGTAGCCCATCTCAGAAAACGCTGGTACCAGCCTTGCTTAGGCATTCTTCCTGGATCGGCATAAAAATTGGAGCTACAAATTTGCAAACGACGCTCAATTTCACTAGCAGCCATGTAATAGCCGTCAACCAAAATATTGGCTACAGCAGCATTGCATCTAGCCCAAGCAGCAAGCTCAATTTTCGATCCGGTAGTGCTTCCGCCAGAGGACTTATCGGCAACCAAAGAATTGATTTCGCAAATCATTCTTTTTCCACGAATTTGCAATTTTTTGCAGATGTCTCCACCGTTATCAGCATAAGGATTATTGGAGGTAGAAGCGGGGAATGGGTACTTCACTTCACAGTCCACGGGGCCTGTAGGAGCCTGATCCAATGAATTTTGATTCAACTTATCCTTTTGCGCGACAGTGAGCCCCTCTTCTACAGAGCCATTGAGTGGCACCTCTGAATTTACCTGGGCATTCACCAGATTGCCAATACAGGCCGCAGTTAAAAAAAAGCTTGCAACAAGTAGGTGAGAAAAGAATTTATTTTGCATAAGGAGTCTCTACGCCTTGGCGAATAAGTTGCATGGGGTTTTCAAGGGATCGCTCCAACACAATTTGTAAATCTGGAAGAATCATAAAAATAACCAAGAATGCTAAAGGAATGCTAACAGCAAAGCCCACGGAGAACAAATTCATTTGCGGACTCGTCCTTCCCAAAAATGCTTGGGTTAAATTAAACATCATGTAAACCAAAAGAATGGGCATAGATAGAATCAGGCCCAATCGGAATGAAGCCGATACCAAATCTACCACCCCTTTCGACGACCAAGCATCTGGCCACACTCCCACAGGGATTGTTTTAAAACTATGCAAAACAATGTCAATCAATATCAGGTGAATATTTAAAGCGAACGCCAGGGCTATCACAATCAAACCTAAAAACTGTCCAACTAAACCTGAATCGAGAGTGGGGTCGCGAAAGTAAGTAGAAGCAAAGCTAAAGCCCGCCTGAAATGACAATACCTCGGCGGCGATATCAACCACCATAAAACCAATACGAATCACAAAACCAATAAACGCACCAATCGCCAATTCGATTATCGATGCAAAAAAAGTGATACTACCTGGACTGGGTATTTGCTCGCCGCCAACCAAAGGCATTACGTAAAACGCAAATGACAATGCAATCAATAATCGAAATTGCATTGGCAATGATCTAAAAGCAAACATGGGGGTAGTTAAAAAAATACCAAACACCCGCAATGAGGCAAACATAAAAATTGCCATGTACTGCTCAATTTGCAGACCCGTGATGGTCAGCATAATTTAATTTACCAAACCCGGGATGCGGGCAAAGAGCTCTTTTATATAGTCCGTGAATAGCGATAGACTCACCGGACCAATAAGCAAAATGACAACGCCAAAAACAATTAGTTTTGGAACGAAAGCAACTGTGGACTCATTCACGGAAGTAGCAGCCTGCAAAATACCGATAATCAAACCCACTACCAAAAGTGCCATCAGTATCGGACCCGCTAATACTGCCGCCATGCGTAGAGCCTGATACACCAAATCGATGATGACTCCGCTTTCCATAATGCTTAATTAATATAACTTTGCACTAAAGAAGTTGACAGCAGAGCCCAGCCGTCAGCCAAAGCAAAAACAATCAACTTAAGCGGCAAAGAGAACATCATCGGAGAGACCATCACCATACCAAGCGAAGTGAGAATACTTGCAACCGCAAAATCAATTACCAAAAATGGTAAGTAAATTACAAAGCCGATTAAAAATCCCGTTTTAATTTCTGAGATAGCGAAAGCAGGTATGAGAACTGTGAAAGGCACATCCTCACGCGCCTCAATTTCTTTTCCGTAAAGCTTGGCAAATAAATTTAAATCATCACGGCGTGTTTGCTTGAGCATGAATTCTTTTAAGGGTTTAGCGCCCACTTCTACCGCCTGAGGAAAACCCATCTTTCCAGCTGAATACGGCTGGTATGCATTCTTATAAATAGAATCAAATACCGGGTTCATGATGAACAAGGTTAAAAAGAATGAAAGTCCAATCAATACAATATTTGGCGGCATTGTCGTTAGTCCCAGAGCCTGACGCAGCAAAGAGAAGACAATCAGAATGCGCGTGAAACTAGTCATCAAAACCAATGCTGCCGGCAAGAAACTTAATGCGGTTAAGGCTAAAACCGTTTCGACCGGCACGGCATAGATGGTGCCACCCCCACCCTGCTTAGCAGTGACCAAAGGCAGGGTTTGACTCCATGCAAATAAAGGAAACAGCCCAAGAAGGGCTGTGATTGCAAGTGACCACCAGAATATTTTGCGCTTCAACCTAATTTCCTTTTTACAAACTGTCGCAGATTATTTGCAAAATCGGCACTCGTAGTTTGTGGTTTTAGGTTAGCCACATCTTCAGGCTCTAATTCAGTAATGAGAGAAATTTGCGATGGCGTATGGCCAACCACCAAAATTCGGTTTAATACATTGAGCACAACGACACGCTCCCTTGGGCCTAAGGCTTGTTGCGCCAAAATCTTCACATGAGGATTGCTGGCGCGCATTGCTGTGTCGCGCTTCACCAAGTAAGCCACAACCCAAATGAGCGCTGCGGCAAGCGCAAGCCAAATAAATGAAAAGAGCAACATACCTCCCACCGAGGAGCCCATGCCGATTAGCGGTTGATTTTGCGAAGTCGTTCTGCAGGGGTGACGATATCAGTCAAACGAATACCGTAGCGATCATTCACAATCACCACCTCACCCTGAGCCACCAAACAACCATTCACAACAACTTCTAGAGGCTCGCCTGCCAAGATATCAAGCTCAATAACAGAGCCGTATGTGAGATTGAGTAGATTACGGATTTGCATCTTGGCACGACCTAACTCAACAGTCACCTGAACCGGTACATCCATAACCAAATCAATTTCATTGAAATCAGCACCTGCCTTGGCGCCGTCTTCCAACGTATTAAAAGTGGCTTTACGTAATGAACCGGACACGTCTGTGCTGGTAAGCGATTTCGCTAAATCGTTGTCATTTTCAGCCATGGTGATCCTTTTGTTCTTCGCCTTTTTATGCGTTAGGGCCGTCTGGCACCAAGCCATCCGCTATGGTGCTAATTGTATCTCCAGAGCTCGCAGGCGCTAGATTTTCTGGATGACTTTGGGCGCCTTCAGGCAATTGCTCGTAAAGCTCCCCTTTTTCTGCGCTACGCATCATGCTAGGGCCCAAACGAGCGCTCTCAAGCGGGCTCTTTAGGAACTCCGCGGGATGTTGAATAGTACCCACTTTTACCGAGTAACGACCATCTTTTGTGCCATATTGCCCTTTGATGACGGGCAAGCCGTCAACGTATACGGTCACTGGATCATTAATTTCAATCGGAATAATGTCGCCAACTGACAAAGAAGTAACTTCTCTTAAAAGCATTTGTTTGCGAGCAAGAACAGCCACGGCGGTAACTGGGGCTTCATGAACTTGATCATTAAGGAGATCGGTCCAATGCTGGTCTGGCTCAGTCGCAAAACCTTGCATATTGTTATACAGAATACTTTTAACTGGCTCTAGCACCCAAAACGGAATACAAAGATCGATATCACCAGGGCGACCATTAATCTCAATAGTGAATTTGGAATGCAGAACCATCTCGCCAGGAGAAGTAATTTTTGCAAAACCAAAGTTTGTTTCTTGGCGCATGAAGTCAAATTTGATTTCATATACAGACTTCCAGGCCTTTTCATACTCATTCAAAAAGGCATCAACCAAGCGACGAATGATTCGTAGCTCTGTAGCGGTATATTCACGCAAATTTAAACGGGGGGCCAAACGCCCTTCCCCGCCAAACATATTATCAATTGCAATGTAAACAACGCCAGGGTCAACAATCCAGCAACCCACACCCCGTAATGGACGAATACCAACAATATTAATGTTGGTACGCTCAGGGAATTCATCCACAAACTTTTGATAGCTCTTCACAATTGGAAGATGCATTTGCACCTCGATGGGCGCGCGAATCATATTAAAAAGTGTTAAGCGAACCGCACGGCTAAAGCGCTCATGAATAAGCTCCAAAGTCGGCATGCGGCGCCGAGCAATAATCTTCGATTTGTCAAACATTGCACGCTGATCTTCAGCGTCAATATTCATCTCGACATTTATTTCCTCTGCCGCCATGATTTCCTAAATGGACTTTCTAAAGTGGTTGATTACTGCATCACAAAAGAACTAAATAACACTGCCTGTACCGGCAAATCCATTTCAGTTACATTCCAGAACTCTGCGGCTGCCCTAGCTGCTTCACCGGTAATCTTTTGGCCCGATGAGGTCTCTTTAGGCACAGCACCAATACGCTCTAAATTTTGCATATCGGCAGTACCAGGCTGTTGCTGCAATACGTAAATTGCGGTGAGCTGTGGCGCGATGATCGAATTAATTACCAAAGCAATTTCACGAGCCATCATGACCTTGCCTTCCACTGTGGCCAATTCTTGCATTTGGCGAGAGGATAAAACAGTAATGATCTTGTCGCGAATAACCGGCATGAAATTCTTAATCTTGCCTTCAGTTGAAGAATCGTTTGTGCGCAAAACAATTTTGGTTTGCAAATAGTGCTCGCCACCACGGCCAGGCAAATTCACCACCATCTCTTCTAACGGAATATAAATCGGAGGCGCATTTTCTTTGCGCTCCATCAATTGTTTTTTGAGAATATTTTCCGGGCGCTTAGCTTCTTCTTCTAGACGATGCTTTTCCGCCGCAGAGTGCTGCATGTACATGTAGCCACCAACACCACCAGCAATCACAACCACTAAAGCGATAATCAGGAGCAGCTTTCCTTTGCCTTTTGGCTTTGGCGCCTCTTCTTCAGAATCATGACCGCCTGCAGGAACAGCAACAGCTGCCTGTGGGGCAGCTGCGTTTGGATCTAAGGTCGGTTCAACGCGCTCTTCATCAGCCATTACTAATCCTCTTTACTCAATAATATCAAGCATACAGGTGAACTGCACTGCTATTACCCCTATTATCACCTGAACCGATAGAATTGAGTGAGGTTGAAGGGCTCAAACCTTGGTTATTAGAAGAAATGTTGTTATGGCCAGGCTGGCGTCCACCAAAAGAGGCTTGATCACGCATTTGCTGCGATTGTCCGCCCTGCCTTAAATCCAAGGACAAATTGAGTCCCATTTGAGCAAATTCATTCTTGAGGTTTTGACCACCTTGATCCAGGCGAGACTTGGTTGCATCACTAGCGCCCTCAACAATTAAGTGAGCCTGTCCAGCAGAATTAATCCTCAAATCAATGCGAATAGTGCCCTGCTCAGGAGGGGTCAACTCCAGCATGATTCTGCCGCCGCCTGATTTAGCAGCGCTCAATACTTCAGAATGCAATGGACCTGCTGCCAAAGAGACTTCGGAGGCTTTTAGCTCCATTTTCTGAGCTGCAACTGAATGACCGTCCAACCTTGCAAGGCCACCGTTATTTGTGGCATTTAAAGCGTTTAAATCTGACTGATCCTTGGGATTTTGAGTAGTCAATTGATCAACTTGGCCAGACTTAGCGTTTTCGCCTTCATCTTTAGATAAGGCCGATACAGCGTCATCAATTAAAGAGCCGGCCTTGGATCCGTGATTCTTGTCGCCAACTGCATTAAATGAAAGTGGGCCGTCAACAGTTTTGCCTTTTGGCAACTTATCTGTGGCACTAGTCATTACCTGAGCTTGCTTACCCTCAGTTAGATTCTGGATTGTTGTTGCCTTGGTAGGATCAACTGCTCCAGCCTGAAGGGTGGCGTCCGTTTGTACGCCAAGTAATTTAATACCTGAGGACTGATCATTACCCTGGTTGATCAGGTTTGTTAATTGCGTCTGGAGCTCAGGTGGAAGACTGATGCCATTTTTCTGAGCAAAAGCCTGGATCGCACTTGCGATCTGCGCAGGAGTTTGACTGTTCGCCTGAGTTTGCGGACCACCACTTTGCAAAGACTGTAACAAAGCAGCGACCTGGCTTTGCATCATGGCATCTGGAGATTGACCGCTAGCTTTCATTGCCTTTGTTAACGCCTGGCTGATGAGAGCTGCCTGTTTAGAATCAATTTGCTGACCCATTAGCGCCATTAAATCCTGGTTTGAACCATTGGACTGCGTATTCAGACTAGCCATCAACGCCTCAACACTCATCGACTGATTTGACGTAGCACCTAGCGAAGTTAGGTTTGTCGAACTAGATGCTTGCACTGCCGCGTTTTGAGCCGCTAAGGTTTGCGCTGCTAGTTGAGCCATCAAAAGCTGCAATGGGTCGGAATTTTTTGCAGTATCAGAAGCATTCTGAGCTGAAAGAGGCAAATTTTGCCCTTTTGATCCCAATGCTGAGGCATTTTGGTTGCTTAATCGATCAGAATCGCTTCTAGCGCCTAAACGAGCCATCTGACTTTGGTCAAGCGCGGCCAAGAAAGCCTCAAAGCCACCGGGCGTAGCAGAGCTGCCAGGCGTAGAGCCAGGCTTCGCCGTAGCGTTATTTACGCTATTAGCTGATGCTTGCATCCGAATTTGACTTACTGTTGGCATAGCCTCTCCAAAAGGAACACTTCTTACTATGCATCTTTCGTGCCAGAATTCACATTCAGTCTTGCGGCGTAGTTATCTTCAAACTGATTCATCTCCGCCTTAGCCTTCTTCTGTCTGGCCTCATGGCGTTTTTTTTCAACTAATTTAGTTAAGCCCCGGGTCCGCATTCTGGCCTGGGTAGCGGTCATGAGGGTCTCTTCAGAGGCTCTAGAAAGCCCCTGAATCTGCCCATCCATCTCAACAGAGCTTTGAATCAGCTTCTCCCTAAAGGCATTGGCATCTTGAATAAAGGAGATGGGCACGCTCTTATTCGAAGCAGCCAACATTTGAACCTCATATTCTTTTGCATACTCAAGCACTTGATTTTTAAAGGCTTTTGTTTGGTTTACCTGGCCGGCCGCCCTTTTGGCCCTAGCCATGGCTTGATCCTCGCGAATTTTGGCTAGACGGAGTAGAAGCTCGATGGCAGACATTTATTGAGAAATCAAATTATTGGGCTGTGGGTGGGGCGATCTCAAACAACAGCCTCTCGGTCTGATCAATCGGAATCGTCACTTCAGCTTCTTGCTGTAAAAAAGCCTGAATTTTTGGCCAAGCAGCGAGCGCAGCATCTAAGTCTGGGTCCGTCCCAGCAATGTATGCACCCATAGAAACCAAATCCCTACCTCGCATATAGCGACTATATAACTGCTTTAAGCGGCGCGCCGACAATAAATGTTCTTTTGAAACCACCTTGGGCATAACACGGGAAATGGACTTTTCTACATCAATCGCTGGGTAGTGACCGCTATCAGCCAGCTCTCTGGAGAGGAAAAAGTGGCCATCCAAAATTCCACGAGCTGTATCTGCCACCGGATCATTCGTGTCATCTCCCTCTAAAAGAACGGTATAAAAGGCGGTGATTGATCCATCGGGGTTCGCACCGTTACCAACACGCTCTACTAACTCAGGCATTCTGGCAAATACACTTGGCGGATAGCCGCGTGCAACTGGTGCCTCGCCTAAGCTCAGACCAATTTCTCGCAAAGACATGGCATAGCGCGTTAATGAATCCACAATCAACACCACATGCTTACCTTGATCCCGAAACCAAATTGCGACATCGGTTGCATACGATGCACCCTTGGATCTAGCAAGCGGTGAAGCATCTGCTGGAGCTGCGACTACAACGGAGCGTTTAAAAGACTCAGGACCCAAAGTATCCTCGCAAAATTCTCTCACTTCTCGACCGCGCTCGCCAACAAGTCCAATCACAATCACATCAGCAACACAATTACGCGCCAGCATTCCTAACAAAACACTTTTACCAACGCCTGAGCCGGCAAATATTCCTACACGTTGACCACGACCAACCGTCAACAAACCATTGACTGCTTGAATCCCAACATCTAGAGGCTCATGAATCGGAGTTCTATCAAGCGGATTTAATGTCCTTTGAATAAATGGCGTAAGTTGTTTCTCGCCATAACCTTTGCCATCAATCGGACGTCCCAGGCCATCAACAACCCTTCCCAATAAATCCTCACCAATAGGCAGTGGGTCACCAATACTATTTGAGGTATAGCCACTTCCTGAGTTAAACGGGGTATTGGTTGGGTAAACGAGCGCGCCTGGAGAAATTCCCTCCATCGCATCGATCGGCATCAGATAAGTAATTGCGCCATTAAAGCCGATGCACTCAGCATCATAAGTTTTACCACCCAACTCCGATAGTATCGTGGCGCCCGCACCAATACTCATCGGTAAACCTTCCACCTCAAGCACGATGCCCGAGACGCGCTTTAATTTACCTTCACGAATCGATAGCGGCGTTTCAAGTAAGTGCTGCTTACGCATCTCTAACTGATTTGCCAGTTCAGCCGGTTGCAAATGACTCACTCTGGTTTTACCTCGTCATCTGCAGCAGAATTATCTGGATGGACGTCTTCAATTTCTTGATAACCAAGAGATGTTGTATTTTCTTGCTCACTTGAATCTTGCTCATTGGCATCTCGGTCTAATCCAAGCGCAGCTCTGACTAATGCAATCCGCGCTTGCTCACCCACATCAATGCGAGCCCCGCTCACTTCAACGTAAGCGTGACCTGGATTAACATCTGCATCAACTAATATGGTGCAGTTAAATGGCAGACCTGGATCATCCACAATTTTTTTCCAGGTCTCTACCTCTTCTGCATTTAAACGCAGATAAAGATTTTCGCCTGGACGAGGCAAGCGCATGAGCGCTTCTTGAACCGCTGCAACAAATGGCGCTCGCTCCATAGAGACATTCGCTGTTAAGCGCGATGCGGTTTCGTAGGTAAACTCGATCAGGGGTTGTGCAATCGCTTCAGGCATTCCCCTCAATGCCTCTAACAACTTTCCAAGTGCATCTTGCAGATGTTTTGTTTCTTGATCCGCATCGGCGTAACCTCGTTCATACCCTTCGCGGTAGCCAGATTCTTTGCCTTCTTTATATCCCGCATCACGACCTTCAACAAAGCCTTGGCTATTACCTAATTCATAAGCTTCTTTATAGGCGTTGTCGCGAATAGCCTCCACCTCTTCAACCGTAGGGTAAAGCACAGGCGGAACCTTAGGAGGCTTGGGGGGCTTAGGAGGGTCAAAGGAGGGCGGCTCCCACCTCGTCAGCAAAGAGTCCTCATCAGAGGAAGGCATCAGCTGACTTGCCCCTTTCCATAATCATGCGACCTTCTTCTGCTAAGTTACGAGCAATGCGAATAACTTCTTTTTGCATCTCTTCGACTTCTTGTACCTTGACTGGTGGGCGTGTTTCTAGATCTTCGCGTACACCATCGGCAGCGCGCTTGGCCATATTCTTGAATAACTTCTCGCGCAACTTTGGACTTGCGCCCTTGAGCGCCATAACCAAAGTTTCTTGCGGAACTTCCAAAAGCAAAGTTTGCAAAGAACGGTCTTCGATATCGTTGAAATCTTCGAACACAAACATCTTCTCCTGAATGGCATCAGCCAATTCAGCATTGAAGTCGTGAATCGTTTTGAGAGCCTGCTTATCAAGACCACCGGAAAGCATATTAAGAATTTCGGCAGTAGGCACTACGCCGCCAACAGTGCTTCTGCGGAAGTCCGCGTCTGGACCAGCAGAACGCGACATGACTTCGTTCAATTCCTTCAGAGCGGCAGGTTGGACTTTTTCTAACAAGGCGATACGCAAAATCAGTTCGTTACGTAAATCATCAGGGAAGAGCTTCAAAACAGAGGCTGCTTGACTAGGCTCCAAGAACACCATCACGGTTGCAACAATCTGTGGATGCTCACCTTTGATCATCTCATAGAGTACGTCAGGCTCCATCCGCTTGAGCGTCTCGATACCGGACATATCTAGCGTTGACTCTAGACGACCAAGCAGATCAGACGCACCTTCTGCACCCATCGCTTTAGTCAGCATGTTCTGCATGAAGTCATCGGTATCAAACGCCACTTGAGAATTATTCTCCGTGACATCTTTGAACTGTCGCAATACTTGCAATACTAAATCGCGACTGAGAGAGCGCACCACCGCCATCTTCCCTGACAGTCTTTGCACCTCAAAGGGAGTCATAGTACGCAAAACGTTTGCAGCTGATTCAGCGCCAACAGCAAGCAGAATCACTGCAGCACGTGAGGCTCCATCAAGCTCTTCAAAGGTTAAAGCTCCCGTTTGGGTCGCACCCTTAACGCCTTCTTTAAGTGCCTCTGCTATCGAGAGACTCTTCGGCGCCGCGACTTCTTCATCAGCCATAGTATCTACTCTCTATCTCAACCTGCAGCTGCAGCTGCAGCATTTGCGGTATTCGTTTTCTCAGCATCTGCAGCCAACCACTCCTTAAAGATGCCAGATACAACTTTTGGATTTTCAGCGACAAAATCTGTTGCATATTTGAGAAGCGAATCGTACTCATTCTTTTTCTCTTCTTCGAGGCGAAGACGCTCTTCATCCATTCTCTTTTTCTCTTCTTCGATACGCTGACGCTCTTCTTCTTCAGCAATACGCTGACGCTCTTTCAATAGCTCCATTTCCATACGCCGCTTCTCGCGTAGTTTTGGATCCATCTGCGCCATCTCAGCCTTGATCTTCTCATCGAACTCCTCTTCAATACGCTGCTCTTCCAAAGCATCGTCGATTTTCTTCGGAAAGAGCAATGGCTTCACTACACCGAAGAACATAATGCCAAGCGATCCTAAGATGATGGCAAATTTGAAGAATTCTTTACTGAGCTCAATCACCCCAGGTTGCTTGTAGAATGCTGGCTCTTCAGGCACTTCTAACTTGAATGGAATATTAGCAACACTCACGCTATCGCCACGCTTCTCTGTGTAACCCACGGCATCACGAGCCAGATTATTAATTTGATCTAGCTCTTTGGCGCTAAATGGTACAGGCTTTAAAGGCTTACCATCTTTATCAACACCAGTAGGCTGCTTGTAATTCACCACTACAGCAGCAGAAACTCTTCTTACTTTGCCTTTTTCAGACTTGATGCGTTCAATCGCCCGGTCTAACTCATAGTTAACCGTTAGATCTTTTTTTATATTGCTTGCTGTTGAACTTGAACTAGATGGCGGTGCATTGAGATTTTGTGGACCCGCGTTTGCAGCAGCACCACCTGCAGCATTAATCGGCGCCTGACCACCGCCTGGCGGCTGATTTGTTAAAGCGCCTGGAACGCCGGATGCCGATGAGCCTGGTGTTGCAGCCTCATTCGATTGTTGGCTACGAATCGATGATTGATTGGGCGGGGAATTACGACCAAAGGTTTCTTCAGTACGCTCAAGCTCGCCAAAATCCATGTCTACAGTAACTTGGGCGCGCACATTTTCTTTGCCGGTCACCGGCTCCAAAATTGCCTGAACACGTTTAGAGAGTGCGCCCTCAAGCTCTGCAACATACTTGAGCTGATTGCTGTCCAAACCCATCAAGCGCTGGGCATTAGGAGCAAGCAGACTTCCTTCAGCATCCACAATAGTGACATTAGCGGGGCCTAAGTTGGGAACAGAAGATCCAACAAGGTTAGTAATCGCAGCAACCTGCTGAGAATCCAAGAAGCGGCCTGGGTGCATTGTGACAACCACTGACGCAGTTGGCTTTTCTTGCTCACGCATGAATGCGGTTTGCTTGGGAATGGCCAACATGACTCGTGCAGATTTCACCTGCGCTAAAGAGCTAATGCTACGCGCCAACTCGCCTTCAAGACCACGTTGGTAATTGACCTGTTCCACAAACTGGCTGGTACCCATCTTCTGGTTTTCGAGCAACTCAAAACCCACGTTACCCGCTTTGGGCAAGCCCTGTCCGGCCAAACGTAAGCGGGTCTCGTAAACCGATGATTCAGGCACCAAAATCGCTGCGCCCCCTTCGGTGAACTTGTATGGCACGTTCATCTGTTGCAGAGCCGCGACGATAGCTGCCCCATCACGCTCATTGACACTGGAAAAGAGCACGCGATAGTCATCCTTGCTACGGCCTGAAACCGTCACAAAAACAAGGGCAGAAATAAATAAAAATAAAGCGGCTGTAACAATCAGGCGCTGCTGCATTCCCAGCGCTTCAAAGCGCATTTGGAGTTCACCTAATTTTGAGGGGAGTTTTACCTTGCCCGCACGTGGGGCTGATGCTGGAACAGCAGAGGCTGCAGGCTTAGAGCCAATATTGACTACTGCCGCATCCTTTTCGCTTTCCTGTATTCCGGGCTGTGCTTCTTCGCTCAATCGCTCATTTCCGTCAAATCAGGCAAAAATTCTAAAAAAGATAATAGCACTAAATATAGAACCTTTTTGCCTATTTTCTCTAAATATTGATATCCTATGCCCATATTATGAAAAAAGAGGCAAAATTTGCCACCCCCTAGTCAAGCATAAAACACCCCTCACTCATTGACCAAGCCTGAAACCACCATACCCTCAAGCTCGCAAAGCTCAAGCCCTAGCCTAGATGCAAAGGGCCTGGAAGAGGCATTTGCAATTTTCTATGCTGAATCCCAAAAACTAGAGACTCAACAAATCGCCTTGCAGGGCAAGATTGATCAGCTGAGCGATGAGCTACAAAAGTCCAATCAGCGCCTAGGCATTCTGATGAATGCCATCCCCGCTGGCGTAATCCTGCTCGAAAACAATATTGTCCTATTGCACAACCCAGCAGTACTGCACTTCTTGCCCGGCCTTAGCGCAGGTCAGTCCTTTGAAATACCGAGAGACTGGCAAGCATCGATTGCTCCCGGGGAATACCTAATCAGCACCCAGGATTCAGCCAACTCGAAACCCCAAAAAACGGTGCAAGTGATTCGCATTGATGAAGGTAGCCGCAGCTTTATTCAAATTCAAGATATCACCGCAAATATTGCTTTACATCAAGAAACCCAAAGAGAAAATCGTCTTACAGCCATGGGAAAAATGGCGGCAGGTATTGCGCATCAATTTCGTACGCCTTTAGCAACGGCCCTACTGTACTCGTCTCACCTATGCGATGACAGCCTTACGCCAGATATGTCCAAAGAATTTGCCAATCGTCTTCGCAAGCAATTGCTCGATCTTGAAAAACTCTCGCAAGACATGCTGCGCTTTATCTCGAATCGCCCCACTAAAACCATTCTGGTCAAAGCACAACAAATTATTGATGAGGCACAAGCCAGTATTCAAGCTTTATTTGAAAGCAATGATGTTGAATTAATCGTGCAAAGCAATATTCCCGCATCAAACATGCTATTGGTTGAGCCTAAATCGATACCCAATGCTTTAGTGGCCATTCTAGAAAATGCATTAAGCGTCTCCAAACCAAAAGACAAAGTGACATTACAGGCACGAGTTGATACAAAAAAATTGATGATCACAATCGAAGATCAGGGCCCCGGTATTGCATCAACCATTATTGACTCTTTATTTGAGCCTTTTTCTACAACTAGTGCGAACGGCACTGGTCTTGGTTTATCGATTGCCAAAAATACGATCGAGGCGCACCGTGGATCGATCAGCGTCGAGAACTCTTCTCATGGCGCCATTTTTAAAATTACCCTACCAATTACAGCTGAATAAATTATGACTGAGCTTTTAAATGAACGCTTCCCCGTCATTCTCGTTGAGGATGATGAAGACCTTAGAGAAGCCATTGCAGTAACACTTCGCATGAAGGGTATTGACTTTGTCACGCATCAGCGCGCCGAGACTGTGGTGCCACTACTCCGCCCTGATCTCAAAACTGTATTGGTAACTGACTACAAGCTGCCAGGCATGACAGGCATTGATCTACTCAAGATTGCACAGAAAGAATGTCCAGACTTACCAGTAGTGATCATGACTGCATTTGCTGATGCCAAGCTTGCTGTTGAAGCCCTCAAAGCAGGTGCACGTGACTTCTTGATCAAACCTTTTGTGCCCCAGCAATTGATTGAAATTATTTCCCGCTATCGCGCACCTAATGGTGTTGATGATGGCACCGCCAACAATTCAATCGACGCCAGCAATTCAGATGGCACAGCAAATACCAATACAACAGAAACCAAAAGGACTGAAGTTATCGGTTCTGAAATTCGATCTGCCGACCACAACGTCATCGCTGTTGATCCACAAACCGTGGCCATTTTTTCTCGCTGCGAAAGAGTCGCAGCAACCGATACTAGTGTTTTGGTCACAGGCGAATCGGGCGCTGGTAAAGAAGTTGTGGCAAACCATATTCACAAGACATCGAAGCGAGCAAATGGCCCCTACATTGCCATTAATTGTGCGGCGATTCCGGATACCCTTCTCGAATCGATTTTATTTGGTCATGAAAAAGGATCATTTACTGGCGCAACTAAAGCACAAGCAGGCAAATTTGAGCAAGCCAACAAGGGCACATTATTTTTAGATGAAATTGGTGAGATGCCCGCAGCCCTACAAACTAAATTGCTTAGAGTTTTGCAAGACAAGAAGGTTGAGCGCATTGGCTCAACAGATTCGATTCAAGCGGATGTACGCATTATTGCGGCAACTAACCTCAACCTACAAGATCAAGTTAAAGCTGGAAAATTTAGGGAGGATTTGTACTTTCGTTTAAATGTTTTCCCGATCCATGTCCCGGAACTTCGTAAGCGCCCTCTGGACATCATTCCTTTGGCCGAATTCTTTCTCAAGCGCTACAGCGTAAATATCGGGAGAGATTCTTTAACTTTAAGCGGTCCAGCCAAAGCGTTGTTGCAACAATACTCCTGGCCAGGCAATGTACGAGAGCTAGAAAATATTATTCAGCGCGCAGTATTGCTTGCCGATGGAGACCAGATCTCCGCACAAGACCTTGAGCTAGACAGCTCCCAAGCCTATCAACCTAGCCACTCACAAGATCAGGCTGCCATTCCCCCTGAGGCAACAGAAAACCCGAATTTGAGCCCCAAAAATGGGAAAAATGGCACAGAAATTGCATTAAATAAGAGTGAAAGCCAGGATATTGAGTCCATAGAGCGCGAGCATATTCTCAAGATTTTGGCCGAAGTAAATGGAAACAGAACAAAAGCCGTAGAGATATTAGGCATTTCAGCAAGAGCCCTGCGCTATAAGCTCAAATCCTATAAAGATGCTGGTTTTTTAAATGAATAAGTGATTTGACTGTTTTTGATAGATAATTACACCCATGAGTACAAGTAACGTTGATTCCATGATTACCCGGATGCAGGCTCTAGCCGCTGCAGCCAGCGGTAAGCCTGTAGCTAGCGATAACCAAGCTGCTAATGGCGTTGACTTTTCTGCTGTTCTGAAAAACGCCATTGAGAATGTAAATATTGCTCAAAACAGCGCTCAGGCGAAAGCGCAATCGTTTTCTACTGGCGCTTCTGATACCTCCCTGGAAGATGTGATTGTCTCGCTACAAAAAGCCAATCTTTCTTTACAAGGCATGATTGCAGTACGCAATCGATTGGTTGATGCTTATAAGGAAGTAACCAATCTGCAGGTTTAAGTAAGCTGGTCACTGCTCATTAATTTAAGCTATGGACTGTTCAGCAACTTATCAATAAAGTGACTAAGATTAGATCTTATTATTTTCATTGACCTCAAGCCTGGCGAATCCCTAGGCTCATAATCTTAGCAACAAACTTAAATTCTTAGCGGAGCAGTTACCTCAAGAAGATCCTGTCTTACGCTCTCGACGACTGAATCCCAATCACCCATTTTGGGTTGACGGTATAGCTTTAATGTTGGATACCATGGTGAATCACTTCTATCCAAAAGCCAGCGCCAACAACTATCATAGCGATTGAGCAGCCATACAGGCTTACCTAATGCAGCAGCCAAATGCGCCGTCGAAGTATCAACGGAAATCACCAAATCAAGATTGGCAATCAAAGCGGCGGTGTCTGAAAAATCTTCAAACTCACCGACATAATTCTTCATCTCAGGACCATTCCACCTCTGCTGAATTAACTCTTCAAGATCTGCCTCTGGATCAGCACCTTTTTGCAGGCTCACAAACTCAATACCCTCTATTTTTAGTGGGGCAAGATATTCAAGCGGGACATTACGACGTCGATTAATCTCCCACAGCTCTGGTTGGCCAGGCCTAAAACCGCCAGACCATACCAATCCGACCCGAAGCATTTTTTGCGCACCCAATTTGTCTGACCAATATTTAACCTTCTCGGGATCAGCAGTTAAATAGGATAATTTTGCTGGAACGGTATCCAAACTAGTGCCAAAAGCCAGCGGCAAACTCATCATAGGCGTATGAAAATCGAAACTTGGCAATGGGTCTCCACGCGTAATAACCTGATCCACACCATCCAAAGACTGCATTAATTTCTTGAGTGGCTTTTCAACCCCTAATATTACCTTTTTCGCGCCCATGAACTTGATCATGCTGGCATAACGACAAAACTGCAAAGTATCTCCAAGGCCTTGTTCGCTATGAAGAAATATTACTTTCCCAAAGATGGGCTCCTTGCCAAGCCACATGGGTTGCGCAAACTTTTCTTCACTACAAAAAGCAGGGATCTCCCAGCGCGATTCAAACGCCTCGAATCCATTTTGCAAATCGCCAGTCAATAATAGGGCAAGCGCACGATTCCACTTTGCCTGATAATAGCTGGGCTTAAGTAAAAGCGCCGAATCAAAATCGGCGATTGCCTCATTTAGCCTCTGCTGAAGCACACGTAAATTTGCCCTGTTAAAGTAAGGCTCTAGAAAGTTTGGCTGTAAATCTATAGCTCTTGATTGAGATGCAACAGCCTCCTCAATCCTCCCCAAATCAGCAAGAATAACCCCCATATTTGAATGCGCCACCTCATTCGCTGGATCCATGCTGATTGCTTGAGTTATACACTTCAGTGCTTTCTCGAACTCACCACTTTGTCTAAATGCAATGCATAAATTTGAATACGGTTGAGAAAAATTAGGGTCGAGCTCGATTGCCATCTCAAAGCCCTTAATAGCCTCCTCAATACTTCCATTTTGCAAGGCAATTGTTGCCTTACGGTTTAACTCACTTGCTTCTGCTATTTTTAAATTATCCATCTTAAACTTTGGTCGCCAATTTAATACCCTGGCAAAACAATGAATTCGAGTAGGGTTTAGACATATAAGATATTTACCAAAAACCATATTAGTGCAGAGTTGAATCTCTTATTTAAGCACAAATTTATAGCTATCAACTCGATAATAACATCTGACCAAGTATTAAAATAAAGAAGTAATTTGAATAAAAAATCATTCTAATATTAGGAAAAATATGCAACCCCTACTGAATTTTTTGAGACACATGGTGGGGCTCGGATTTAGACTAAATACGGTCTACGATGTTGGGGCTTGCACTGGCAACTGGAGTAGAGAAATTGCCAAAAATTTTAGAGGTACAGAGCTAGTATTATTCGAGGCAAATCCAGCCTATTCCAAGGCATTAATTGAGACAGGCTATAAAAATTTTAATGTAGCACTCAGCAATCCAGGAAGAAACAAAATAAGTTTTTACAACGGTACAAATACTGGCGATAGTTACTATAAAGAGACGACTAAATTTTATGATGCGCAAGGTGCAATTGAATTGCCCTGCTTCACGCTAGATGAACTAATATCTTCTCATTCAATCCCAATACCCAATTTTATAAAACTAGATACCCAAGGATCTGAGTTAGATATTCTGCATGGATTCAGCTACTTAAATCAGGTTGACCTCGTTTTAATTGAGTGCCCAATAGTGACATACAATCTTGGTGCGCCAGGCATAGACCAGTATCTAGATTTTTTTAAAAAAAATAGGTTTATACCGGTTGATATTCTTGAAGTACACCGCATGGAAAATACATTACTTCAGGTTGATATTATATTCGCGAGAGAGGATGTTAAATATCAATACTTTGGTGCAAATACTGCGATAAGGCCATTCCTCTAATGCAATGAGTCATTAATAAATATGTGATCTGGATCCAAACCGAGATAGTATCTATCCATAGCCTGCATAAATCCACTCTCCAAATGCCGGCAAAAAAGTCGGCCATCAAAAAGAGGGCTAGAAGAGCGACTTCGCTCGAGTTCTTTTCGGATTTCATTTAACTCAATCGGATTTTTAGCCAAATCTATTGCTAGCGCCTTGTAAGCATCAACTGAGGTTGTTATTAACCGATTCAATCCCAGAGAATTCAATAGGCTCGCCCCAACCCTACTGGGAAATGACTCGCCCGCATAAGTGAGTACTGGGAGGCAAGCCCACAATGCATCACTTGCTGTCGTATGGGCATTGTATGGCCAAGTGTCTAAAAATAAATTTGCATGGATGTGTCTAGCCAAATGGTCTTCAAGCGACATTCGAGGGGCGAATATTAAACGAGAAGGGTCTATCCCAAGAAGTTTAGCTTCGCGCCTTAGATTCTCGACTGCCCATTGATTGTCATCAAGAAGCCATAAGACGCTCTCTTCAACAGCTCCTAAAATTGACATCCACACCCTAAAAGTAGCAGGCAATATTTTGTAACTATTATTGAAGCATGCATACACAAAACCCGACACTGGCAATCCTAACTCCTCACGAGTAAACCGTCTGTCGGAAATCAATCTTTTAGAGTCATTAACCTGATAGGAGCTTGGTAAATAAATAATTTTTTCGGAATAAAAGCTTTGGCTGATTGGTGGCACGGTAATAGGGTCGGCAACCATATAGTCAATGCATTTTGTCCCCATAGTGCCTGGGTAGCCAATATAACTTATCTGGATTGGCGCTGCGCGATGAGCAAATATACCCACCCGAGACTCTTTTGTGTATCCCTTTAAATCTACCGCAATATCAATCCCCATATCTCGACTTAATTGAGCCACCTTCTCATCGGAATAATTATTCACATCAATGAACTGATCAAAAGAGTTCATTAATCTGGTACGCATCGCGTCCACGCGTTTAGGCCCCAGGGAAAAGGCAATAATCTCAAATTTGTCCTTATTGCAAGACTCAAAATATTCGGCCATTAAAAATGCAGTGGCATGCAAATAAAAATCGGCAGAGAAATATCCGACCCTTATCTTCCCCCCCCTCTCTCTTGGAGCGATTGGCCCCAATCTGTAAATCCTCGGGGATACTCTTTCAAAGTAAATCTCAGAAACCTTTTTATGCAAATCTAAAGAGTCTGAGATAGATAACAACGAAAAAGGGTAGGTTACTGCCCTCCCTTCCTCAATACCCTTCAATAGCATGGTTGTTAATTTTTCATAGTCACCCCAGCTAGACATTAACATTTTTAGGTGGTGAATACTGCCTAAGATGAAGTCGTAGCTTGGATTTAAATCAAACGCTCTTTGAAAGCTCTCTATCGCCACATCATACTTTTTTAACTCCTTCATTGAAATTGCATAATTAATATGCGCATCTATGTAGGCAGGGTCTATCTGAATCGCCTTTTCATAGACCTGCGATGCTTCAACGAAGTTCCCAAGAAGCAAGAGAATATTGCCCTTATTGTTATATGATTCTGGCTGATTGGGGTTTAACTCTATCGCCCTATTGAGATTCTCTAGTGCCATGCCAAAATGACCCAACTCCTTAAGTACAATGCCTCTATTGATGAAAGCATCAACATAGCGAGGGTTAAGCTCAACAGCTTTATTCAAACTTAATAACGCAGCATCAAATAACCCACGCCCTTTTAAAGCAATCCCAAGATTATTATGAGCCTCTGCATAATTTGGCTCCAATTTCAATGCTTGCTCATAACTTTCTATCGCCAAATTAAAAAGGCCCAATTCTTTGAAAGCAATACCTCGATTATTGAGCGCCCTAACATAGCCAGGATTTAACTTAAGCGCGTTGCCATAACTTTCAATCGCTTCGTCAAATTTTTTAATCTGCTGCAGTGCATTTCCTCGATTGTTATAAGCCTCCGCATAACTGGGGTCAATTGACAATGCTTTGTTATAACTAGCAATCGCTTCGTCAAATTTTTTAATCTGCTGCAGTGCATTTCCTCGATTGTTATAAGCCTCCGCATAACTGGGGTCAATTGACAATGCTTTGTTATAACTAGCAATGGCATCATCTAATTTCCCACACAACTTGTAACAAACACCGCAGTTATTTAGCATTTGGGAGTTATTGGGGTTTAATTGAATTGCCCTTATAAAATATCCGATTGCAGCCTGACTGTCTCCTGACTTCATCAATGAAATCGCTAACAAATATAGCGCATCGATATTTATTGGATTTTGATCGGTAATTCTTTTGAATAAATGAATAGCGCCGGCATATTGAGCTTGATGAAAATAATGAAGCGCCTCATTAAATGCCTGTTGCTCTGGCTCAGCAGAATAGGCTTTATTCGCCAAGCTTCCAATTGATTTGACTTTCTTTTTTTGGTTTAGGGATTTAGACATTGAGATAAAAGGTTGGGTCAAATTTAAGGGCGACTAACGCACGCTCCCCTTCACCAAAGAGAGAAAGCTTTTCCACTCCTCTAATCGCGAATCCCAAGAATAAAATTCTTTGAAATACTGATGCTGCTGCTCAAGTTTTGCTTGCGTTTTATTTGACCAATATTCGTTTATGGCATTATTTAATTCTATTGCAAACTTGATTGCTAAATTTCTTTTGTTGGATTCATAGCAAACATATCTCCCCCAAGAGCCAACCGTTTCATACAGAGCGCCTAAATTTGTAACAACCAAAGACATTCCCGACATGCCAGCTTCAATAACACTTAGGCACGATGTCTCCTCCCAGGTTGATGGGTAAGCAAATATGTGGCCCTCCTGCAATGCGGTCCTAACTAAATCATTTGATTTATAGCCGTAATAATTTACATTTCGCATTTGTTTGGCTCGCTCAAAGAGGGGTTTGAATTTATCCTCATTTGCCAAATGAAATTCGGAGCCATAAATTTTTGTCGATGAATATATATCCAGCTCAACATCATCTCGATTCAAATAAGAGAATGCCTCTAAAAGGACATCCAGACCACGCCAAGGAGTGGATGTATAAATTATTTTAATTTTTTTTGTATTTCGGGGTCTATGCTGAATTAGATCAACGGCATTTCTTATTACTATGGACCTACCCTCTGGAATATCGTACTTATATCGATATTTTTCATACTGCCAATTAGATACATACACAAAAAACTGGACTTGCTCTAGTATTGATTTTTCTGAATATGCACTAATAGCGGGCTGGTCTGTATTGTGATGATTCCAGAGGACGTTTATAGCGTCATCTTTGAATATTGACGGGTCTAGCGTGCTTAAAAATAAATTTATGCCCGAGAAATAACTAGAATTTAGCTTATTCCTCAAAGCGCTATATAAAATCTCAGTTCCTGATTTTGCATATTCCATATAATGCAATCATAGCCGTTTTATGCAAATATAAACAACATTAAAGGTATTTGGCTATATAAAATCTACGCAACATGCCTGCATAACCATTAAATAAAAAGTTGATTACCTCACCCTCAAAACTATTTATTTATTTTTCTATCAACCTCAAAGGCCCATGCGAGAACTTCAGCGACAGCAGCATATAGTCTTGGAGGGACAATCTCATTTAGCTTTAACTGCATCAAAAATTCAACCAACTCTGGCTCAACTCGAGTTGGTATCCCCATCTCTTCCGCCTTAGCCAAAATTGCCTCTGCAACAAAACCCTCTCCCTGTCCTGTAACTCTGGGTGCAATACTATTTTTCTCATATTTAAGCGCTACCGCTTTTAATATTTTTTGTTTTTCAGGTTTACTCATTTTTACATCGTTTAGCTTGTGCTTTTTGATAAGCTAATACTAATTTCATCGTGAATTTTTTTTTGCAAATCACTGAAATTTTCCGCTAGGACACCCTCACTCGATCCCTGAGACTTAATTTGTATCGCAATAATTTCGTCAAATTGTGTGCCGATAATTTCGACTGCACCTAGATTTGGGAAGCTAAGCTCTAATGATAATTTGCTCCCCTTCACTAAATTAGCCGCCTCCTTTTGATTCGAATCCCATGCGTCGCTTCGATGTATCTTTGCATAAATATTTGGTAATAATTGGCCTTGCCAAACTAACTCCCCGCGTAAAAGGAGCTTTATTGCATCCTTCACCGAAGAATTTTCACCACTTAATTCGGCCATCAATGATTGCACCCTGTCCGAGGTTGTTTTTGAGTCAGAATTTAGAGTCTCAGCCTGCTCATTGGCAGGCAATACTAATTTTTTTAATTGCTCGGCAGCAAAAATTCCTGAGTTTTGTAGATTTATGTACAAGCTTTGTAAGCTTGTTCTAAGATCGCCAATTTGTAACGATGATTCAATGGATGCTGATCCAGGCCAATTTACCGTTATATTTTCATTTTTTAATTGATTTTCACTTTTCGAATCAACTTGAGGCGCTTTAGATTCCACTTCATCTTTTATCACCAAATCTGAAAGCAATTGTCCCAATGCTACGCTTCCAAGTGAGTCCATATTTGATAGACTTTGTGAAACTGTACTGTTATCTGTATTTCTAATTGAATCACTATTCTGATTTGGGTCTAGGGCTGCGATATCTAAAATAACTGCCTTTTCTACCATAGGATCGCTCAAGCTCTGAGTTGAATCCATTAAGGAGGAATTCGTCGACAAATCACCAACTGGTAGCGCCACCTTTAATGCAACACGCGGATCAATCGCATTTATATTTTCAATCAGGTTTGGGGCGCTAGGTGGTGTCACTAACTCATTTTGACGAAAGTCAACACCAGCAATTTGAGGTAAGTTTGACGGTATTGGTATAGCCATTCACCCCTCGACCTATTTACTAACTCTAGAAATACCTCTGCTCAGAGGCATATTCACCTAGGCAACATTAGCCGATAATCCTGCTTGATATTTTTTGCTATAACCTACAGGCTCTTTTTGAGTTAATGAAAGCCATCCCTCGCAAACGGTTCCTAGGATGTTAATCACATTTTCAATAACCGTTGGGTCATTATCAATTCTTGCTCGAATGATTTCCCTAAGCGACCATTCATAAATTGCTGCATGATTATTTGCAATTTCGCCACCTTGCTCGTAGTCTAAGCATGCAAGCAATCCCTTTTGAATTAAATCATTTGCTTTGGTAAAATGATCAATCCCGTAGTCCTTTTTTTCAAGCGCGATTTTACCTAGCTTAAGATGATCAAAAAGACGCTCAAATATTAAGACGATAATTTCAACTGGATTTTGATCCAACACCCCGCCGTGAGCATCATTATTGGCATACGCTTTTGCTGCTCTCGCACTCATAATAATTTCCCTAAAAGTATTTTTTATTTTCCGGCATTAATGTTTGTTACAGCCGCTAAAGCACTAGCTAAGGACGTGCTTGTAGAATTTAATTGAAATAAAAGCGCATTCAATGCAGCGTATTGATTCACATAATTTGTTTGTTTACGATTTAATTGCTCTTGCAAATCCGCCTGCTTCTTTTGCATATCAGCTATGGAGGATTGCTGACTTGCTATCGTTTTTACTAGCCATCCGGATGTTGGGTCAATTTCGGCCTTCAGAAACGAATCTAAACTACTTCCTCCCCCCGCAAATCCAACCTTTAGACCTTTTGACAATTTGCCCATTAAGTTACTAGATGCAGCACTTTGAAATGAAGCTACGTTAAATTGAATAGTGCCATCTAACTGTATATCCATCCCCATGCCGGCTAAACTAACTTTACTTCTACTGATCGGATTATTTGCTCCCGATATATCTATTGAGTTTGTGCCGCCAGACTGTGAATTGATTATTTGAATTTTTGAACCATCAAAGCTGGCCAAAACCCCTGCGCCCAAACCATTAATCCAGCTAATATACTGAGCTACCGTTGGATTTTCTTGACTTATGCTTGAAAAGTTATATTTAACGGAATTTACTTGAAGGTAACCATTTGCGACATCAATATTTGCATCATTCGAAGTGGCTGAATAGCCTGAGATGGTAACGCTTGTAGTATCAGTTGCTCCATATGCAAACATAGACTTAATGTCATTTACAAAAGATAGCATTGCCGGGTCATTAACGAAGTCACCGTCTGTAGTTGTCGATCCAGTTAATGAGTGCGCATTCGCAGTAAGATTATTGTACTCACTAATAACGCCGTTATAAGCTGTTATCAATGTATTAATCATCGCGCTTGAATTATCTGCTCCAGGCTGGATAGTGATTATCGTATGTGAGGTTCCTGCCGACTCCCCAACCAAATTGAACGTAACCCCGTTTACTACATCATTGATCGCATTGGAAGCCCTATGCACCGTTACGCCACCTATAGTTGCAATAGCATCCTGTGCTGAAGCAACGGTTGTTACAAGACCTTGGCCAGCTGCACCAACATCTACGGTGACAGCATTTGATAACCCCGTTTGTGTGCCTGTAATTTTTAAGACGAAATCATTAGCGCTAATCGTTTGGAGCACATCAGCTCGGATATTTGTACCAAGCCCATTCAACCAATTTTTCACATCACTTAAAGTGGTTCCCCCACTGGCCCCAGTAGAAACTAAGGGGTTTGTAGTGTCATTTGTGTTATACGTTTTTCCACCCAATGTTACTGATAGGCCGTTAACAGGATCAATTAGAACCTCATCAGAGGGCGAGCTAAAATTAGCTAAATTAGATTTAGTAATTACCAACTCAGTCTGTGATGCTAGTTGAGTGACAGAAACATCCACGGATCCAATTAAAGCGCTAGAGTTAGCCGTTGCAGTTACAACAGTTGAATCACTAGTATTCGCGCTTGGATTATTGTATGTACTAGGGTCTTCAAAAGTTGTTAGGGCGTTTTGTAATGCGGCGACCTTGCTTTTCATGGTGCCCAAATCACTAATCTTAGTTTGAACCGCTGCAATCTTTGCTGTTAAAGCGTCCATTGGGCGATTTTCGACCGCCATAAATTGCGCGACAATACTCGCTACGTCTATGCTACTTGTCGAAACTGCCCCAGCAGCCGCTGAACCAGAAGCGGTTGATGGTGCTTTAGAAGCAACCACCGCAGAGTTTTGGGTACTAGTTGTGCTTGAAACAGCCATTAATAGTCTTCTATTAGAAAATCAATTTAGTTCAAAGCCATGCAAAATATATGCCAGTAACTACTGGCATATTCAGTATTAAGCCTTTTGACTCACAAGACCGCTAGCCGTATGACCCAAACTTTCAGCAATTTCCAAGAGCTCCTTGGACGGCAACTGACGAACAACCTCTCCAGTTTGCGGGTTGGTTACCCTTACGACATGGTAACCAGTATTGCTATCAACCGAGAAACTCAAATCACGGCCCATAGACTGTACAAACGATTCCAATTGCTGTGCTGTCTTTTGGATGGTCTCTTGCGTTGGTTGGGCGGCCTGATTAACGTTAGAAGGTTTTATTTCAGTTGAAACCACCTTTGAAATTACCTCGGCATCACTCAGTTGGCTTGATTGTGCTGGAGCTGAGCTATTCGCAGTAACAGGTGTAGCTCCAGCATTCTGTGGAGCTACTACATTTGCATTCAATGGTCCTAAATTCATTTTTTACTCCTTAAACAGAAACATCTAGCCTTGATACAAGGCTAGATGAACTCAACCATATATTACTTCAATAATGACAAGATCACGTTTGGCATTTGATTTGCTTGAGCCAACATTGCTGTTGCCGCCTGTTGCATAATCTGACCCTTTGTTAATAGCGCCGTCTCTTTTGCAAAGTCAGTATCAGTAATAGCAGACTTAGACTGTTGCAAGTTGGTCGATTGTGAAGACAAATTCTGAGAAATAAAACTCAATCTGTTCATCTGTGAACCGTAGGTTGATCTCTGAGTGGAAACATAATCAATCGCTGCATCAATTGCATTTGCGGCAGATTGGAAAGTAGACTGCCAAGTTGCACTAGTCGTAGTTCCGTTCAGAGTTGTTAAACCGTTTGTACCAGAGATTACGTTACCAACAGTTTGCATTTCTTGTGCAGCACCCGCATACTGACCCGATGTACCGGTCATCATATTTAAGGTATTAATAGAAATATAAGCATTGCTGGTTGGACCGGATTGGAACTGAAGCTGTGAATTTCCAGCATTAACCAGCTTTAAGACACCAGCGCCGGCACCAGATTGGCCAGTGAGCGCCTTGATTTCATTAGCAATATCGTACTTATTGGCAACAGTTTGATAGTTGTGAATGTTGAACGACACACCCGCGCTAGCAAAAGTTAGGGTTGTATCAGTATTGGCATTGAAATTTAAACCAGCCAAGTCAACAGAGTCTGTATGAGCAACGCTATTAGCATCAGTCCAAGACATTTTTAGCACAGTATCTGTGACGTTCGCGTTGGTGAACGTATACGATCCAGGAGCAGTGCCGTTTGTGGTGATATTGGTGATTTTTGCAGCATTACCGCTAATTGCAAAAGTACCAGTGTTGTAACCAGCGGCAATAGCTGATCCCAATACTAGAGCCGTACCCGCAGCCACTGTATTAGAGACGTTTAAGGTAACGCCCATCTTATCAAAATTAAGTGATTGTAAATTTACTTTTGTCTTACCTGTATCGCCATAAGCATCATTAACAGTCAATGTTTGAGACAAAGGCACACCATTACTTGTAGTCTGCAATGTTAATTGATTGCCGACAGCAGTCAAGGTGTAGTTACCGGGATTTACGCGAACTGAATCATCATTAGTCAATGACCATGTTGATGCAATCGTATCATTTGTCACAGCGCTTACTGCGGTGGTAGTTACTGTTGTACCAGTAAATACAGCAGCAGTCTCAGTCAAATACTGTCCAGCATAAACGCCGGCGTTTACCTTATCGATTTGAGTAGTATTTCCAAGCAAACTCACACCATTAAATTGTGTACGAGCAGAAGTTTGGTTAATCTCAGTATTCAGATCATTCATTTGTTGAACGATATTCGCACGTTGAGTTGCGTTAAGTGAACCGTCATAACCTTGAGTTGCCAATTGCTTGAGGCGTAACAACATGTCCTGAATGGTTGCCAAAGAACTATCAGCTGTTTGCAACAAGTTAGTAGCATCACTCAAATTTTGAATAGACTGATTTGTGCCGTTAATTTGGCTTTGCATATTTTGGGAAATAGCCAATCCTGCCGCATCATCCTTTGCACTGTTGATACGCAGACCAGAAGATAGGCGTTGAACAGAATTTGCCAAGTTATTTTGAGCGCTTGACAGGTTGTTCTGAGCGAACAAGGATGCAAGGTTGGTATTAATTACGGTAGGCATTTGATTCTCCTTAAAATTACTTCAGATACTTCTACTTCTCGTTAATAGGTTAGGGTTTTTTAAATTGCAACTCCCTGTATGTTCTTTAACGGAGCAGAAATGCCAAGTGTTTAGATATTTCTACAAATATTCACCTTAGATACCCATCAATGAAAATTTAAGTAATTGATTTAATTGAATATTTTTCTAAATACTTAAATTTGGATCTGTAAAATTAAATTATTTTTTGCCGTATTCAATTCTTAGAAGCATCCATCCTCAACTAAAGCCCTATAGCCAAGCTGCGCAAGGTTAGACTTACAGCAATCTAAATGTGGGGATCCACCCAAATTCCCCGAAATAGGAATGACAAGCCCGCCTCTTTATGGAAAAAACTGCCTAGAAAATCGGCAATTTTTGCCATTTCTGGTGTTTTTTGACCTGAAATCCGGTATATTTAGGGTTGCTGGAGGGAGTGGCCACTAAATATGGTGACTTATCCGTATTTTGAGCCTTTTTAAACATTTTTCGGGCAAAAGACCTATACGCATGAAAATCCTGGGTTTTGACACCTCCAAGCTGCCGAGTCCATCGGCACAAGGCGCCATCCCGATTCTGGTTCTTTTAGTTCTAATCATGATGCTGGTACCCCTGCCAGCTGTCATTTTAGATGTTCTCTTTACCTTCAATATCGCGCTATCGATCATCGTCTTGTTTACGGCGATCAATATCAAAAGCTTTAAAGACTTTGTTGCCTTTCCAACGGTTCTACTCCTTACCACCCTGCTTCGACTATCACTGAACGTCGCCTCAACCCGTATTGTTTTATTGGATGGTTACAAAGGAACTGATGCTGCGGGCAAGGTGATTGAGGCCTTCGGTGTTTTCTTAATTGGCGGCAACTTTGCGGTCGGTATTGTGATCTTTATTGTGATCACCATCATCAACTTTGTGGTGATCACCAAGGGCTCTGGCCGCGTAGCTGAAGTTTCAGCTAGATTTGCCTTGGACTCTATGCCCGGTAAACAAATGGCGATTGACGCTGATTTGAACGCGGGCCTCATTCAACAAGATGAAGCTAAAGCGCGCCGCGCTGATGTAGCACAAGAAGCAGACTTCTTCGGCTCCATGGATGGTGCCTCCAAGTTTGTGCGCGGCGATGCAATGGCCGGCATCATGATTTTGGTCATCAACCTCATTGGTGGTTTGATGATCGGCGTTTTGCAGCACGGCATGGACTTTGGCAGAGCACTTTCTACCTTTGCATCCTTAACTATTGGTGATGGCCTGGTTGCACAAATTCCGGCTCTGGTGATTTCTACTGCAGCCGGTATTTTGGTTACCCGCGTTGCCACTGAAGATGACTTTTCTGGTCAGGTTTCCAAGCAGTTTGAAGCCAATAGCAATGCACTCGGTGTTGTCGCTGCCGTGCTGGGCATTCTTGGTGTGTTACCTGGCATGCCCCACTTTATCTTTTTGGCCTTTGCTGCCATGTTTGGTGGACTTGCTTACCTGACGCACCAACGGATTAAGAAAGAAGCTGCTCAAGCGAAGATTGCAGCAGCGCAACCTGTCACCAATGAAGAGCTTGAGTGGAAGGATGTGCCTATTGTTGAGCCACTCTGCTTAGAGCTAGCCTATCGACTTATTCCCTTGGTAGATAAAGGCGACGAGAGTGATTTAATCAAGCGCATCAAAGCGATTCGGCGTAAGTTTGTAACGCAAGTAGGTTTTTTAATTCCATCGGTGCATATTCGCGATAACTTGCAACTTTCTGCTGAAAGCTATCGTGTGTTGCTCTACGGCGCAGAGATTGGTCGTGGCCAATGCTTGCCCGATCGCTTGCTTGCCATTCAACAAAGTGGCACTGAAAAAATTCCCGGCATTGAAGTCAAAGATCCTACCTTTGGTATGCCTGCTGTTTGGATTGAACGTCGTCAACGCGATGAAGCAATTGCCAAAGGTTATACCGTGGTTGAGCCAGCAGTTGTGATCACTACGCACTTAGATCACCTGATTCACCAACATGCTGCAGAGCTTTTGGGTCGTCAAGAAACCCAAGACTTACTCGATCACTTCAAGATGAGTTATCCAAAGCTCGTTGAAGACGTCATCCCTAAAATTGTGACGGTTGCGCAATTACAGCGCATCTTGCAATTACTCTTAGAAGAAAATGTTCCGATCAAAGACTTGCGCACCATCTTAGAAGTCTCGAGTGAATACGCGGGCAAACTCAATGACCCACTGGAAATTCTGCCGCATATTCGTTATGCCTTGCGTCGCACTATCGTGCAAGACTCATTAGGTGATGGCAATAACTTTAAAGTTCTTGGCATCCAACCAGAGTTTGAGCGCTTGATTGAGCAATCCATTGGTGCTGGTGCAATTGCCCCCGACGGCTTAATTGAACCCTCTTTGGCCCGCATGTTTGGCGAAGAAGTTATCCAAGGGGTTCAGGAAATGGAAAACGAGAACCTACCCCCAGTCATTGTGAGCGGCACCCGCACTAGGGCCACAATCTCAAGGATTGCCCGCCGCGTTTGCCCGCAAGCGATCATTTTGGCTCTTAGCGAGCTCCCGCCCACTGCAAATCTGGCTTTTTACAAGGTTCTTTGCTCCCAGACGGGCAAAAACCCCTAAAATCACTACTAGAAAGAATGATTCGGAGTTAACGCATGGGCCCCCAAAAATTTATTGCAGCCAATACCGCTGACGCCTTAAAGCTCATACGTGCAGAGATGGGTCCGGATGCCATGGTGCTCTCAACCAAAGATACGGATCAAGGCGTAGAAGTCATGGCAATCACATCTGGTGATTTAGCCAATCTTTCTGCCCGCTCAGAAGCGTTAGATCCACAATTTGGCGAGCCGAGTGCATTTTCAGAACGCTCACTAAAGCAGTCCGGCCTTACCGACAAGTTTGCCAATGCCATTGCAAGGCGCGCGCCACCCTCCGCCTCCACTCCATCTTCAATTGAGTCATCTAGACCTAGAGTGCACCCTGATGTGCCAAATGGCATTTTGCGTCGCAATCCAGCTAGAGTGGAGCGCCCCATTCGCGCCCCTGGCGCTGAGGCCTTTTTACCCACCTCATTTAATGATGCTGAGCGCATACCCAGAGGGTCAGCCAATGTCATCAATCCATCTAATAACGATGCCATCTTTAGCGCTAGCCTTGCTGCCAACACCAAAGCTGCGCAGGAAACTGCTGCCTTAAATGCTTTAAAAGCCGCCGCTCAAAGCGCTGCGCAAAAAGTACGCACGCCTAGCGCTCAAGCTGAGCCAGTAAATAATCCATCAAACTACGCAACAAGCAACACATCACCCAGCATTGCTGCGCATGCAGAAAGCTCGCCAAAGGTAGAAAAACTACTCTCTGAAATCAGTGAAGTAAAAAACCTCTTGCAATCTCATGTTGCTGGCAGCTTTTGGGGAAATATTCAGCAAGGGAATGCGCAAATCACAGAGGTGGTAAAGCATCTTCTGAATAGCGGGTTCTCGCCAAAATTGGTTGCAGAGATTGCGCAAAATCTACCCGAGAATTTAAGCGTACTGCATTTACTCAAAAATGCCCGAGAGCAAGTCAAATGCATGCTTAAGACCTCTCGCGCATTTGATATTTTTGATCGCGGTGGTGTCTTTGCTTTTATTGGCCCAACTGGGGTCGGCAAGACCACTACTGTTGCAAAGATTGCGGCGAGGTGTGTATTGCGCTATGGCCGCAATCAGGTTGCCTTGCTAACTACCGACACCTATCGTATTGGCGCCCAAGAACAATTAAAGACCTTTGCCAAAATCTTGGGCTTATCCGTTACCGCCGTTAGGGACAGCGAAGATTTAGCAGCCAAAATTAAAGACTTTTCTAATCGCAAGATCATTTTGCTAGATACCGCTGGAGTGAGTCAGCGAGATACATTGATGGTAGAGCAATCACACCTGCTGGAACACGGCTCAAGCAAAGCGCGCCGTATTTTAGTAATGAGCTCAACCACGGATTTACGCACGCAAGAAGAAGTGATTAATTTGCATAATCAAGCTATGCAAAACACCAATGGGGAAAAACTGGACTCTGTCATCATCACCAAAATTGATGAAGCTGCGCATTTAGCTCCAGTGATAGACAGCGTGATTCGCCATGATCTTTCTATTCTGTTTGTTTCCAATGGCCAACGGGTTCCAGAGGACTTAAGTCAACCTGATGTGAACTATTTAAGTCACCGCGCGATGGCAATACGCGCCTTTGCCGAAACTTTCTCATTGACTGATGAGCAAGTACCAGCATTACTCTCTGATCATTTGGGCGACTGGATTCGTAAAGTCAACCAATGAATACGGCAAGCACTGTTAGCGGCACCGATCAGGCCGCAGGTTTACGTGATATTTTTGGCTCAGAACTGTGCCGCGTCATTTGCATTGCGAGCACATTAGATCCAGACTCCACAATTCATCTTGGTCATGGCGCTGCTCATAACATCAGACAACTTGGTCACCGTGTATTGCTGGTTGATGAGGTTCCTTTGGCCGATCGCAAAACCATGTCTGGTTTTTTATACCCAGTGCGGTATGACTTGGGGCAGGTTTTTTCCAACTCGATTGACTTATTAAGAACGATTAAACAGATAGACGATAACTTTTGGTACGCCACTAGCGCCAAGTTACGCCCAGAGATCACCAGTCGATATGCAAAATATCCCAAACTCGATGAACGCTTAGTAAAACATGAAATTGACATCGATTATGTTGTGTTTCCGACGGTTGACCCACAGGCAAATATCGTCGCTTACTATGGCAGCAATATCAAACGTATCTTGATTGCCTCTACTGAGGAAGCCTGCTTAAAAAAAGCGATGGTCATGATTCGCCAAATGGCTGAATTGCAACCGGATGAGCCACTTTCGGTACTGATTGTTGGTGGACATGATGAGGCGGCAGGTACCGCTGCTTTTGAAAAGTTGCAAGATGCGGCTCAAAGAGCCCTTGAGCAAAATATCGAGTCCTTAGGCTGGGTTCAAGCCTTTACCGCTCAAAGGGTCGAGATTGATCTGGATGACATGAGTTTTAACCCCGTTACCCATGGTACCCCCCATGAATTTGTTCTGCCTCATCAATTTTTTAAAGCAATTTCTGCCAAAATTACCGCTTGATACAATTTAGAGAATCCTATTGATGTCCTTTTGTGCGAGCTGTGATTGAAACCTTCTAGTTATACCCAGTCAGTTGATATTGATCTCGCCATCAAAGAACATCTGCCACTTGTAAAGCGCATTGCCCATCAAATTTGCTCGCGCCTGCCGCCCAATGTTGAAGTAGATGATTTAATTCAAGAGGGTTTAACGGGTTTATTGGATGCCTTAACCCGATATGAGCCTCAAGCCAATTTGAACTTTGAGGTATACGCCCGTACCCGCATTCGTGGCGCCATCTACGATGCTTGCCGCAAAAATGATATTTTGCCGCGCAATCAACGTGATGAGCTAGAGGGTTTAGAAAAAGTTACCCGCAAACTAGAACAAAATTTAGGTCGCCACCCCTCTGAAAGAGAAATTGCTGCCAGCGCTGAAATGACGATTGAGGCATACCATGCCATCATGGCCAATATGGTTCACCTCATGCCACTCGATGATTTATCAGATGATCTTTTGCCGTCTGATACCGACTCATCAGATCCCATGAGAGCTGTGGCAATGGCCCAATTGGCTGAACGTATTGCTACCATCCTAGAGGGCCTTCCTGAAAACGAGCAATTAGTGTTTGCACTTCACTATCAAGAAGACCTCTCTTATAGAGAAATCGCCCAAGTCATGAATATCACGCCAGGACGCATTAGCCAAATTCATACTCAGGGCATGATTCGCATTCGGGCCAAACTCAAAATTTAATAGTTGCGCCCAGCTTACAGACTCTTATAGAGCCTACGCATATTTTTGATTTTTCCATACTGCAATTCAGCTTCATCAAACTCTTTGTTGAAATCACCTTTATTGGTGTGCTGAAAAATAATCAATACCCGATGCGCCTGCTCATGTCCTGCTAGGGTTGCTAGCACCAAGTAGTAGCAAGCCTTACTGTGGTCCTGGGGAATAAATTCCCCTTTTTCATAAAGACATCCCAGCGTATAGGCCGCTTGTCGACTACCCTCTTGCGCGCCTTTAGCAAGATACTCAATTCCCTTATTCATATTACGAGGAATGCCTTGCTCCTCACCCAGGCCTAACGCATAGATATTGCCTAGATTACAGTAGGCATCTACAACATCTTCTTTGATCGCCTTTTCATAATATTCAATAGCGGTTTTGTAGTTCTGCTTAATCTCACCCATACCCCGCTCATACATGAGGGCCACATTAAAATGGGCATAACCATTGCCAAGGCTGCTATTAGAATTTACCCACTCAAAGAGCTTGGCAATTTGCTCCGCATCCAAATGCCCATCAAAGCACATTTTGGTGAGCGCAAATTGCGCCTCCTCATCCACATCATGGACGGCCAATTCATAAAAGATCTCAAACGCTGCTTGATAGCGGCCACGGTTTAAGTTTTGCCTAGCAATATCTAGACGAGCATTATCAAAAAATTGCATAACTTCCGGAATGGATATAAATATTTAACCGTACTAATCACTCTTGGAGAAGCTACTTGCCTCTGGGTGCACATCACTATTATGGACAAAAATACTAAAAAATTCTTGTACGTGACATGCTTGTGAGCGCTAGACCTTGCGTGATAGGACGCCGCCGACTGATCCAGGCACTCCACCCTCGCTATCGTAGGTCGCGCTAGGAGCTTGTTGTGCGATAAAGGATTGCATAGCAGCGCTACGTTGCATTGCCAAACGAATGAGATCGCCGTTAATTTGATGGTTGACGGAAGCCTCATCTAACAAACTCATGAGACTGCGCTTTTGCTCATCTGGAAACTGTCCAATATCGACTTTGAGTTGTTCAGCACCGCCTGGGTACTGATTGATGGCATCTAAAGCAACATTGGTAAGATCCAACGCAGCTGGCAGCCGATCCATGTCATTTACCTCAAGTGCACTACGCAGATCTAAAACAGCGCCGGCAATCTTTTGCAAGAAAGATTGCATCCCATCAAATGACATTGATGGGGATTGTTCTGACATAACTATTAGATTTGGGGGGTGATGCAAGCCTAAGCTTGACTTAGGCTTGTTTTGGTTTTTGACCAATTGCGGCAACAACATCTTTGAGCATTGCCTGAGATATCTTTTTGTAATCGATCTTAAATTCGCCATTGGCCACTTGATTGCGGAGCTTCTCAATCAAAGCCTCATCAGTGACTTTATTTGCCTTGGAATCACTTTGCACTTCAGCCAACTTAGCCGTCAAGCTGATATCTAAATTGACTGCTGGGCCAGCAACTGTATCAGTGGCTAACTTATTTGCGCTTGGGTTTAAAGCAGTCGAGTTCGAGCCAGAGTTCGGTTTACCAACCCCTGTATTTGGCGGAATTAACGCCCCATTCTCGTTTACCTTCATCGCTTTCTCCTCTGCACTAAGAGCATTTTACTACCCTTGGCACCAATCCGAGGATTGCTGCCCATTCTCACCACTGTAACCCAAATACTGGGTTTTTACATCCATTATTCCACCGTCACTACGACGACTGACGGCCTTAAAACCTTTCCTTGCAAGACCTGACCATCCGCAATACGAACTCGCACCATATCGCCGATCATGCCTGCGGTTTGGGCTATACCCTCACCAGAAACCTCAAAATCCTTGCCTTTAAGGACAAGCCTTACGGGATCTCCTGCTTTTATTACGGATGATTCCTTTAAATCGTTTAGCCCGACTGGAGAACCCATTTGTAGAGAACGGCTCAAAATACGGTCATATGCCCCTTTGGGAGACCTCAAAACATCGTCTGGCAACGCGCTTAACTCCCCGTCAATCACCCGAATATCGCTTGGCTCAATCTTTTGGCCGGCTGGAAGATACTGGCTGGCAACCACATAATTGCCAAACACCCGAATATTGAAGGGAATATTGACCATCCAACCCGCCTTGGCGCAACGTAACTGAAGGGTTGTTCTACCCCAAATTCGCGCCCCAGGCTGAGTACCAATTTCAATAGCGCCACCCATACAGACGGGAACAACAATATTAGGGTCAACCAACTCCGCCTGGAATCGCAAACCATTAACAGTGGGGCTAGATTGAATAAAACGCGTGATTTCTTTATCAAGATCAGGCGCTAAAGCTGCTTGAGCGCTTGTGCCTAATAAATAGGCAACTATGAAGAACCCAAAAAAACGCATTATCTCGTGTACCGATCCAATGCAACCCAGGAATAAACATTATTGGCACCATCTAAAGCAACGCCAGCCATCCAGTAGGGCCGCTCCAAGGAACTGGGGAAATTTTGATGCACATTCATATTTTGAACGCCCAAGAATTCATGGGCATGAATCACGTAATCATGGTTACCCGCCCGAACATAGATATTGCGAGCTGGATGAATGATCTCCCCCAAAAAATCAACTTTAGAGTCAACCACTTTACCCATAGGCTCTTCACCAAGATACTGGATCGCAGAAACTGCATAGTTTTCCCCATGTCGAGTAAAGAAAGCCATTGGCATACGCAGCAAACTTGATGGGCAGGACAACCGCACGCCATCATGATGGATCTCCAGAGAGCCGCCGATTTCCGCCATCATATTGCTGACAGCTACTAAGTGCTCATTTGACAGGGTCACATGATCTAAGTCGACAAAAATCATCAACTCTTGTTGAACCGCAAAAATACTAGGGCAAGGCGGCAAAATACTGAGTATGGTTAAAAGCTGCTGTGCGATATCTGGATCTGCATACACCTCATCAATCAATAATTCGTCTGTGAGGTTTTCAAAAATATGGCGTAGTGATTGCTGACCTGATCGCACCAATTCATCTTGCTCACGACCCAGCAAAAAGTCTACCTCTACACCACTCCAGTTATCGCCTTTGCCAACCAAACTACGCGCTTTTTGCATGCGATTTAAATTGCTGGATCGATCCAATGTGTAATGTTTATCTAGATAACGCGCCCTACCTGAATATTCAAATGCACTCTCGCGATCAATTGGTTTGGTCAAATTCTCCGGCAATGAGAATGGTTTTGGCTGTGGCGGAGTAAATAAGACGGGTGGCGACTCTTTTCTTGCCGCAAACAAATGATTTAGTTCATTTACAGCGCGATCTAAGGCTTGCTCTAAAGCCTGCTCACGCGAGACGGGCTCTGGCGAGGCAGGCTCGACAGTTTGCACGGGAGCCTGATCTTCAGTCTCCACTTTTTTTACTTGTAAAGCACGAAACAGTTCGGGAGAAAATTCTTGATTAGGGAAAGCATCTTCAACCACCTCTTCAGCGGGTTTTGCCTCATTTATTACGGAAATTGGATTTTGCTCAGCTTGCGGGCTCTGCTCGCCAATCTGTATCGGTTCAGCGGAAATTGGTGCGCCCGCCTTTAACTGCGCAAGTTTATTAGCAAAGCTCGCTTTAGCCGCTTTTAATACTTCATCGCTTACAACTTGCTTGGTCGCTTCACTCGGGTGAACCTGAGTTACTCCAGCATTCGTCAATAAAATAAAATCATTCACAAGTAAAAGTGACTGCGCTTGATTTTCCTTAAATTGCACAGCCAATTCTTGGGCGAATTCAGAAATGTCTTCCAGCCCAGCGCCATCAAGCGCATTCGCTAAATCAACGCAATGCATCACGATAGGCTCAACCTGAATTGGTCCAGCTGTATTTTTAGGCGTGGCTGATAGCAATCCCTCGATCGCCCGATCAACATCTATTAAAAATAGTGGTTTTTCTTCAGCCATGGTTTGCAGTGTTTAATGGATCTTTAAATGAATCACACTTTGATTTCACGTTTGAGATCGCCAAAGGCGCGATTCAAGCCGTCAAATTCCTCTTGCCACAAATCAAGATCGCGCATCACCTGCTTTGCATCCATACTAATGAGCTCAATAACCTCTGGCGAAACCTGCGGAATGGTAGCTTGAGCATCAACAGCTTGGTCTAAGGCTTGCGCTAACGAAGTACGCATTTTGGAAACGGTTGACTCCACCCTCTCAACCAATAAATTCAACTGCTCCGTTTCCACCGCTAATTGCTTGCTCGAGTGATTATCTAGTATGGCTAAATACAAACGAACACCCTGCTGCTTAAGAGCAAAGAATGCATCTTGTAATTGTTCTAAAGGTCCTCCGCGATTTTGATTCGAGGTAGAACCATAAGCGTTATCAGATTGATCGCTGGCGCTAGACCGCATCTGAGCACTTTTATCCTGTAGGGTGTTGACTGAGTGACGCAATTTATTGCCCATTTGGCTGAGCGCCTTCATGCGAGACTCAATACCAATCACCTTATCTTTCAGATCGCCGCTGAGCTCAGTAATCGCATTTACAACTGTCTTTAGCTCTGCCTTGCTTGTGTCAGCCAAGTCCCTTCGCTCCATATCCGCTTTGAGGGAGTCGGGGGATTTAGATTTAGACTCAGGTACTGATTTTGCATCCTGGGAATTAGAGTCGCCTGATTTATTTAATGCCAAATCAATTGATCCTAAAAGCTCATCGGCGGCGGCTGCAAGCTTGGTGACGCGCTTGTTTTCAGGCTCGGCAACACGAGTATTTTTAATTAACATCGCTGCGCCCAATCCAGCGCAGATTAAGCTGATGATGCTTACTAATGTGAAACCCAAAAATCCACCAGCAGCTGCAAAATCAAAGAGGTGAATACCATTTGAATTTTTCTGAGCAACCACCTTCAAGGCCTCATGATCTGAAGCAAATTCACGCACCACCTGAATATTGTTTATGTAGACCTTAAGCGCTGAAGCGCTCTCTTGCGGCAATTTGGTATGCCAAGGACTTTGATGTACCTTAGGCATTGCTTGTGTGAGATTCAAGGTTGATTTGCCAGAAGTCTTTTTGCCCGCCTCGATTTCAATTAAGACCTTTTGATCAATTACGGTACCCAAAGCCTTTTGCAAATCCGCCGATGCAGAAGCGCTAGTAATATTTTTTTGCCAAGCCGCATTTGCTTTGATGTACTCAGCCAAGCTTTCTGCATACTTCCTCGCTGGGGAATCAGCTGCAATCTTATCTAACTCTAAGGGGCCCTTTGATGAAATGAGGGTCTCGGCAGACTTAGCCAAAATATCCAAGCCAGCCAAACCCTTCTCCTGAGCAAGCAGCAGAACAATTGATTGCTCAGCGGTTTTCGCACCAACTAATACACCCTGTATGTCTGTCGCATTAATCGACTTTTGTTCGGCTGCCACTGAACTAGGAGCAATATCATCCTCCTTAGCTGCTTCAGCATATTTATCTGGCTTTCCAAATAATAGCTTCATGATTTTTGCATCGAGCTTTTGGAAAAAAGCCAATGCCGGATTATCCGAAAGGACTGCCACTGCTTCATCTTTGGCGCTCTTGATTCCTTCGGAACCCTTGCTGGAGTTAGGGGCGGTATTTACTTTTTGAGGCGTCGCAGGATTTACTGGGCTTGATACATTAGAACTATCGGGCATCTTGACATCGTCGGTCATTGACCTCAGAAGTCGATCTGCTTTTTTCAAGCCATTAAAAAACTCGGAATCTAGGATATGAGTGCCAGTTACCTGCTGCTGTAGGTCTTTCAGCGCAGGTATAAGACGCAATACCTCAATTTGCTCTAAATCGATGGACTGCAAATATCGACCATCAGACAACCAAGAACGTGCGGTTAAATAAGCGCCAATACTAGTTAATAGCGCAACAGAAAAAGAGATGGCAGCTAGCCACTGCCAAGGCTTCGTCGAACGTTGAAATACGTGATTGTTATAGATTTTGCGCATATTTATTATCTAACTATAAGGTTTCGTGACATGCCCAGCAACTTCATAAAACCTCTACCAAATGAAAATCCGATCCGTTGTAATGCAAGAATGCCGCTTCAGGAAAGGTCGAACAATGAAACGGCCCCACTATGTTGTTCACCCGAAAACCCAAGCCTTTATCAGCGCCATCTTTTAGCACTACTATCCATGGCGCTTGATCTCTTTTCGGCGCCTGTTGCCAAGCTGCTCCACCGCCAGTACCAAGTGCCGTCTTTAACAATTGAAAGTGGTTGCGCAGATAAACCGGCTCACCCTCGTGCACGACAACGCCACTGATTTTTAAGTCTTTAATCGACTGCTCTGCCTCTGGGCAAAGAAATACTGAATAGACATGAGATGCGGGCAAGGCATAGCGCTCGCCATGAATACGCAAACCAAGCCAGTATTCTTGATTCTCAAGCGAGTTCATGATTTTTTACCTGCAATGCGACGTTGGTACCAATACAGCGCCCCGGCAATCACGAAAATAACCAGACTACAAACAAAGCCGACTACCGCATCACCCATTCCAGTTAAATAGAATGCATTTTTATTCTCAATCTTTCTTCGCTGAGAAAAGTAAGTGTCAATAGCTTCTAAAACTTTTTTATGCTGCCAATTAAGCACATCTTTAGCCTGAATTTTGGCAGAGGAAGAACCGGCTGGATCAATAACGCCTTTTGAAATTAAATTCAAACGTTTGGCGCTCTGCATCAAATTATTAGCGGCCTCAACCCGCCAATCAACCGAGATCGCAGGAAGCATTTCGCGCCGATATTGGTCTGCCATTCGCTTGCCATCTTGTTCGGTTAGATAAACCGCTTCTGGCGGAATCGAAAATGTAATACCACTATTACCGCCCGTAATGGGGGTACGAGTAAGACTTTTCATGGCAACTGAAAGCGTATTTTGCTTACCTCTAAGCAATTTCAAGCTGATTTCTGGAGACAATCTTTCATTTAGCGCCTGGTAATAGCCCATGACTGACTCTATTTTGATAGAGCTCACATAGAGAATCAGATCTCCTGACTTGACACCCGCCAAATCAGCAGGGGAGCCCGGTTCGACGGATTGAACATTGGGCAAAGTCACAGTCAAAATCGGTCCAGAGCGCTTGTTCTCAAACTCAGAAAAATACTGAAATGCGCGATTAATAGCATCATCCAATCCAACTGGAACAACTGCATCATCCGCCAATTTTGGAATATCACTCGGCTTTAATCGACGGGTATTGAGGGTACTATTGTTTAGCCGAAAATCAATGGCTTGGTAGCTAACGTACTCTTCCAAATTTGGCATTACCACCCTCAGATTTTTTAAATCTGAAGAGGAGCTAGATAACTCACCCGCAGCAGCCAAAAGGGTGGCTAGTGAAACAAATAGCAAAAAACTCGAGAAGGCTAAAAACCAGAAGTAGATGCCTTTTTGCGTACGAGGGAACTGAATTTTGAGCACGGTATCCTTACTTTTTCTTAAGGCCGTTATCGGCTTTGTTGCCGATGAACTTATTGGCGCCTTGATTCAATATGAACCGCTCTTTCAATAACTCCACCTCACGGTGCTCAGCCATGAGCTGGACTTCAGTTTTACGCTTATCCATAAGCAATCGACAGCTAGCAATGTCATCAATCCATTCGCCCGATTTCATTTCAATGATCGCCGTCTCTAAAATATCGCGGCCATTTGTTTCGCTTGCTTTAATTCTCACTACAAATAGACGGACATCATCAACATCGCGCAAGGTGAGCTCTACAAAGTATGTTCTCGCAAAGCGATGATTAACTGCTGTGAGCTTGTACGGGTAGTTATGCAATGTGAAATAAATCTGAGTCCCATCATCAAGAGGCATTGGCTCCACTTTCAGATCGGTAATGCCTGCTTGAGCATGCCACTCTAGATCTGTCTGTTGCGCTTCTATGCTCTTTTTTGGAAATGCGCGTGTCTCAAAATAAATTTGATACAAGGTTTCTGGGAGATGTCTTTCATTTGCCAAATTCTTCAAGACTTCAGCAGTCGAGGTAATCCGCAAACGCTCCGCCATGAGATCCAACTTCATGTTGGCTATCTTTTGGTTAATCACCTCTTCAAGCTGATGCGTTTTCTGAAGACTTGCAACAACTACTGGCTCTATCGGCTTGGCCTGCTTCTCTTTAACTTCATCTACCACTTTGCCGTAAAAATCGCGAATGAAAAAATAGATCAGCGCAATGAACATGAGCAAGCTCACGATCATGATCAATTTTCCAGTAGTAAAAGACGCGAAAAAATTCATATTAATTCAAGCTTATCCGCCAGCCAATTTCTGCACAAATAATTTACTCATGCCAGCTAGCCCCAAGATACCAACGATTCAAGCGGCCTTGTACGCGAGCATTTTCAATCGCGCTACGCGTACTCTCAAACTCTTTGAGAACTTGTTTTTTCGGCTCATAGAGCTCACAACCAGCACGGATGCGATCGATATCAGCCCCTGGACGGACATTTTTGATGACTAAATCAATGGTGGTTGAGCGGGACCTTAAACGCTCAAAATAACCAGAGTGCCAAAAACGACCGACCTCCACCTCTGTAGCACCCAAGCGAATATCAAGCAAAATACCATGATCGGATATATCGATCACCTTGGTCAGCAATTCTTGACCAGCGCCTAAACACAACACAAAATTTAAATCCTCATCCGCTGGGCCTAAGGTTCTGAACTCTTTACGACGTTGAATCAAAATTAAATCCGCCGGCAATGGGCACACTAGGTTGCCCTCTTCATTCAATCTCAGGTTTGTGGCCAAAAACTGCATCTTGCCACTTTCACCGCACATCACCACAATGCGTTGCCCACCAATCAAACTTGTGAAGCCGCCCTCGGGTTTTATTTCGGGCTTCATAATCAATAAGCCCTTTGCAACATCCAGCAGGCTCACAGGAATTGGGGTGCCCGCACCATCAATTGGATACAACCCAGCTAGTGGTTTTTTGCCCAATTCACGCTCGATTGTTTTTTGAATCAATCGGGGATCAACATGAAACTTAGGCTCAATACTTTTAAGCCCTTCGGGAGGAAAAATGTTAAATCTCATATTAATAATTTAAGAACCGCAAACTTGTGAATAAATAATAGCCAAGGGAGTTCCTTCCGGAACAGGATCGTCGTTCAATTCAAATCCAGTTTCAGTCTGCAAATTGGGTTTTCCCATTGCATTAGGCTCAGAATAATTTACGGTGGCTAGAGTCGAATAGGTATTGCGAACACAATTAAACAAAATGTTCCGTCGGATCGATTGAACTCGCTCGGGTGTAGAGCCGGAGTCTTGCTTGCGATTCGTGATTGTCCAAACCTTTTTCCAATCCGGGGGTAAAGATTTAATCGAGCTTTTGTAATATGCGACGTTATATTGGTGACCGTCGATAACAGTTACCATATCCTCATTTGCTTGAGCCAATACGAAACCACTAGCAAAAATGGCAAAAAGCGCAATAAAAGTGGTATTTCGAAAAATGAAGCGACCCATGCAACTAACCCACATTAAATGGGTCATTATACGGATATCTCGCGTTTATAGCCCTTTAAACGCCATTTAAAACTCTACACGCTCGTAGGTGAGGTAGCGTGAAAAACACAATTTGCAGGCCTTTTAGGCCATGCAAATTTAATGGGGATTAGGGGGTTTGACCATCCTTAATATGCAAATCAACTTCAGGAATGGCTACATTCTCTCCATTAACCACATGCTTCACCCAATACCGCGCGGCAGCGATATTAGTTGTGTAAAAAGCAATCTTGTTGCTTTTTTCGATGGTGTAGAAGCGCTCGCCTCGAATTCGATGCTCAGTAATGACAGGATATTCCATAATGTGAAATTCCTCTTTTTCAATGACAGGGTAACTGTAAACGGACAAATATTGGCAAATGATTACCCATTTTATACATTCTTTCTATGATTTCTGCACGAATAATCATCTATATTATTGATTTATATAGATTTTATTTATATGATAGCGTTCAGTCCTTCTCATAAAACAAGAAAATCTTAGGATGTCTAAATTTAGAGATGCAAGTTTGATAAAGGCATTTCCGCTTGGGCTAGGCAATTACACTCACTCTGTGAACTTTTGCAATTCCCATACTCCCATCAACGTTCAGTAGACCATGGCTATCTCACTAAATACCCGAGTCAGCCAGACGGTCAGTCTTACCCCGCAACTGCAGCAATCTATCAAGCTTTTGCAACTATCAAACTCTGAGCTAGAACAAGAATTGGCCAAGGCGGCCGAAGAAAACCCCTTGCTCGAGTTTGAGCCCAACCCTGAAATCGAATCCAACCTCTCTCAATCCAATGAGCGAGTTGAGGTAAACCCCCAATCCTGGAGCAACAATCAGGCCTCCCAGGATGATGATGAAGACTGGGGTGAGCGCTATGAGCGTATCGCCCACAAACAAACTCTACTGGAATACCTTGAGGAGCAGATTCATCTACTCAAGATTAATCCAGAAGATCGATCCTTGATCGCCTACATAGCTGGCTGCCTCGATGAGCGCGGCTACCTACCCGAGGATCTTCAAGCCATTCATGCGGATATCGCTACCCAGTTAACCGAAAATACATCGTTTAACCACACAGAGAAAGCGCTCGCTAAACTCCAAACACTAGACCCACCAGGCATTGGAGCGCGCGACCTTGCCGAATGTCTTTCCCTTCAAATAGATCGCACTCTAGAGAGCATTAAAGACAATCGCGCCGCTTGGGAACTAGCAAAAGAAATTGTTACATCCCATTTACCCAAAGTGGGGTCAAAAGACTGGCAGAAAATAAAACAGGCTAGTGGCAAATCAGAGGGAGAAGTGCTGAAAGCTGTCGAGCTTATTCGAACACTCCAACACAACCCAGGCTCTCAATTTGAACGTGAAAATGACCAATGGATTTTGCCGGATGTCGTTGTCAGGCTCAAACACAATCGTTGGGTGGTGGAATCGAATCCCAATGCGAAACCTCGACTTACTTTGAATAATGAGTACGCAAGGATTTTGAAAGAAAATGGTCAAAAGAAAATTGACGGCGCCCTCAAACAAAAAATGTTGGAGGCAAGTTGGCTTGTAAAAAATATCGCCCAGCGAGAAGAAACAATCCAGCGGGTGGCGCAAGCGATAGTAGAAAGGCAGCAGCAATTTTTTTCGATGGGCGCCATTGGTATGAAGCCCCTAGTTCTACGCGAAATCGCCGAGGAATTAGAAATGCATGAGTCGACTATTTCGAGGGTGACAACCCAAAAATACCTAGCATGTCCTTTAGGAATTTTTGAGTTCAAGTACTTTTTCAGTAGTCAAGTAAGTTCAGAAAAAGGTACAGGTATTTCATCGACTGCAATACAAGCATTAATTAAAAAAATTGTTGAGGAAGAATCTGCCGCAAAACCTATCTCAGATACTCAAATCGCTCAGCTATTAAGCGATCAGGGCTATATTATTGCGCGACGAACTATCGCAAAATATCGAGATATTCTGCGTATTCCACCAGTTCATTTGCGCAAGCAATAAACTAACTAAAGCGCAATTTCTATTCGGTTTTTGCCCGCTCTTTTAGCCTCGTACATCGCCTTATCCGCTTTTTCAATCAATGTGAGCGCATCAAATTCCTTACCCAAAAGACCAGCCGAAGTCATTGCCACACCAATGCTAGCCCCCAGAAATAATGTGAGCGGCTCATCAGAACTTAATTTCAATGGGTGGGAAATTGCACCAAGCAGACGATCAGCCAAGTGCGCAACAGATTCTTGGCGATCAATATTTTGCAAAACTAGTACGAATTCGTCTCCGCCCCAGCGACCCAGCAAATCACCCGAGCGAATTGAATTGTGTATACGTTCACCAATTAAACGCAAAGCTTGATCGCCAACAGCATGTCCATGCTGATCATTAATCTCCTTAAATCCATCGAGATCAATAAAACATACTGCCAGGATTGAGTTACGACTTGTTGAATCAATCAATGCTTGGCTCAATCGCTCTATTAGACTTGATCTAACAAGAAGACCCGTTAATTCATCGCTTAAATTTAAAGGTTGCGACGGATAACCCTGCAATAACTCCCGTAAAACATGTCGCTGCAGAGGAGTTAATGGTCCACTAGCATCGATCGCCGAAAAACCATCGCCCTGCATCGAATCTTGAACAAGCTTTTGGAGCTGTTCAAAGAGGGTCTGAAACTGATCTAACACCGTTTGCCAATCAGGCTGCCATCATTCATTACAGATGATTGCTTTAACGCTAGACTCTATAGTCTCAGGTGTAATTTGAATGACATCGGATTTGGATTTTTTGAAAAAGACTTCATTTAAGGATTTAGTCTTTGAGTCAAAATACATATATGAAGTTCTGTAGAAGAAAAAATGATTTTCTTTGCAATCCAAGGCGCCGCTCAGACTAAAAAGATTAAAGGGCTTTCCATCGGGAGATAGCTGGTCTGCATTAAAGTGGGCTGAAACCGTATACCAAACATAAGGCCCCTCAGTCTTCCCCCAACCAGACAAAAGATATAGCGTAGATTGCGCATTCTTCCTTAACACGATGTCTTTATCGTTGCTAAATTTATGAGTCCCTTTGTGAGTGCCTGCCTTTGCTGGAGCTGGGTCATGATGATCCGATGAAGCATACGCTCCATGCGAAACAAAACATGCCAACATCAGACCTAAGCAATATTTACTTAGAAATACAGGCTTTGCGTGCAGCATTACTTAGCCCCTTCTATAGTCTGGCTTCCATGCCATTTTTGAAACGCCACAGGCGCAGGGGAGCCATCCTCAATGCCGTAGTACTCAACCTTACCATCCTGGTTAATGGCAGCGTAATACCTACTACTCTCTGGATCAACCACAAACGCAGCCTCTCCATCCGCACACCCTTGTTTTTTGCAACCAGCACCCAGAATTTGTTTGCCCACATAAACGATTTGCCCACTATCCTCCATAAGCTCTTGGTAAAGCTTGTAATTAGAGCCTAGCAAGTAAGCGAAAATAGATTCTCCATTGCCTCTTTGGACATAATCCAATGAAGGGCTACCGACCATCAAGGGAATGTATGAGACCTGATCTCTGGCGAGATCCTCGTACTGATTCTTCAATCGGTTTTGATGGGCAACATTCTCCGCCCTCTTGCTCTCAACCGTTTGATACTCCCACGCCTTGAATCCAGCGTAGAGCAAAATCAGCAAAATGATAAACAGGGCAACACCCTTTAGAACGAATTTAGCAAAAGCTTTAACTTTAGCCACTATCATCGGCTTTTGATATCCATGCTGTAGTTAGATTTATCGAGCATACATGCCCTTGCATATAGGCATTACTTTGTTTAACACCACTATAAAGCAAATTAATTGGATCTCACCTAATTTCACGCCAAAAGTAGAATGCTCGGTATTTTTTCTAAAACGAATAAAAAACTAGGGTAGAAGTCTGAAATTTGCCATAATTCCCGAAGCTTACCAAATTTATGAATGGCACCAATGACAATATATAGCCTCACCCCCAACTTGGAGTGCAAATGGGCAATCTAGACGACGCAATTGCAGAGCTAAAAACGATTAACTCTCGCTTAGCTGAAATTAGCGACTCTATCCAAGCTAGAGAGCGAAAATCTGAAGAGAGCCTTAACACCATCAGAAAAGATCTTTGGAATATTAAGAATATTGTCGCCGATGAAAATATTCAGAACAAGATTATTCAAAAGGGTGTTGAAAGAGCATTAGGCAAGGCAGCAATATACGTATTGGTATCCGCCATGATGTTCTATATCATTGGCAAATTTTTACTTTAGCCCCCAGGATTACTTGTTTACATCATTAGGCTAAACCTATTGAACAGATTCTATTTTTTCTACCACAATAGAATATTCAACCTTGCCCAAGAGTTTGCCTATCCAATTTTTCTCAATCACCTCGTTCTGCACCAGATAAGTAACAAGATAATTTCCCTGGCTAGTAATCAGGCTTGCCCTACAAGACCGCTGAGTGTTGTTGTGCGAAACTTCATTAATACCCTCAAAAGCCAGAGTTCTTGAATTTTGAATAAGCGCTTCATTACTTCTAATATTTTGATTAAGCAGTATTTGAACTGCCTCATCTTGGCATTTGGGAAGATCTCGATATTGATAAACATAAACCAATGCGCAAGAGATCACGAATATTAGAAACCCCAGCAAAAGAAACCAAGGAACTTTCTTCGTAAAAGAATCTTCCTCTTGCGATTCTTTGAGATGGTGAATTTGGCTTTCGGGGATCTGGGTCATCTCAACACTTCCGAATATTATGCGCCTTCAGCTTTTGCCATCAATACAACGTTGCTCACCAAACCATCGGTTTCGGTTGCTATTGATGAGGCATTCAAGGTATCCGGCAGCAAGCACTTGAGATTGCCATTTACCTTAGCATCGGGATGAACATTAATTTGTGAATAGGTGATGTCGCCACACACGACTGCGCCCGGATAAACCTCAACTCTGCCTTTCGCAAGTACAGAACCATTAATACGACCAATGATGATTGCATGGGCGCTGTGAATATCGCCCTCTAAAAATCCTGTTTTACCTATAACCGCAGTAAAACCATTTGCGGCGTCAGGGGCAGTGTCATCTTGGTGAATATCACCAACAAGATGCCCAGATAACAACATATTGCCACGATGCGTAAAGTTTCCAATAACAGAAGACCCCGTACCAACGGTGGTTTGATAAGTTAACTGCGTATCGGCCATTGGGCCTTTTTTTGAGAATTCAAACATCTCGCCACCTCCGAAATATCGTTAGAAAAATCACATTACTGCGTTGCAACTTCAACTAATTTCATTTGCTTCATGCCGGAATTGGGGGGCCTTACCCTCCAGCCTTGAAAATACATTTCTACATTATCCAAATCTTGTGCCGAAATAATAAAAGGTGATACCCCTCTAAAAGAATGGGCTGTGTTCGGCTCTAGATCAACCAATGATTGCCTTCCTTGACCATCAGCAACACAAATAGATTGCTTCACCAAGGTTTTAATATTCACAGAATCCCCCAATTTGGATGGATTGGGGGACTTATAGATTGAAACTTCATCGCGCGCTGGTGGGCATTGACTTTGCGCAGGAGCCACAGCAATGACTGACTCTGGTTTCGCTTGGGTTTTTTCGGTGACCGCTTCTTCAAAGGCTATTTGACGTGGCTCTTGTAATGCAATCTCACTTGGAGGGTCTTGTGGCTCTATTTTTTTAGCGCCAAAGTTTTCTACAAGCGCTAAAGCTGAGTTGGATATCTGAAATTTACTTTCAACACCATAGAGTCCGCCTATAACTATGGCCAAACTTAGCGCAAGTCCAAACTTTTTGAAAGGTGTCGAAGGCGCTGCGACGTAAGGCATTGATGTGCCTGAGTGCGTGCTTTCATAAATCAAATCATCTAACTGCTCACCCTCATCCACCACTGGCTTGGGTGGGCTAACATCAGCCGACTTTACATCCTCTTTATCGTTAATATTTTCTTGAGATAAATCAACCTCTTCTGCATCGGTTAAACTGTCAGCCTCTGCAGAAATCGTTAGAGGCTCTATTAGCTCAACAGGCTGGTCAAGATAATCCGAAAGTGATAAACCTAAAAATGCTCCAACCCGTTTTGCTGATGATAATTTGAGTTGAAAATTATAGAAAGAGGTCATACCGCCCTCCTCTAATTCCAAAATCATTTTGCTAGATAGACAACATTGGGTCGCCAACTCGCCACGTTCCAAACCTCTCTTTTCCCTGGCGGCCTTTAATGCAGAACCAATAATTTCAGGTAAACGGGTTTGCTTCATAAACAAAGTAAATAGTTAAAAAATAGGGCGGCAAGAATTAATAAGGATGAATTTGTCTCGTTTGCAGATTATTTTGCTAATTTTGGCAATATTAGCATCAAATATCGACCGATAATCTGAAAATGCGGGGCGAATCTTTACTTTTACGGCAATGATGTCCAAAATTGCGCCTACAGTAATCCAAGCTATAAACAAGGAAAAATCAGATGCAGCTGATCTGGATCTCAGGATCAACCTCAACGATGAAACAAATCAAAATCACGGGTAGAACCATGATTAAGCTAGCTATTTTGTCGTTTAGCGTCTTTATTCTTATCGGGATTGGGATTCATTTTCTTGGGTTCAGGGTAGCCATTCGCTTCAGCCCCGAGATGACCAAGGAAATGGGTGGCGTCATTACCCGAAAAGAATTGGATGAAATTGAGGCCGCTTATCGAGAGAAACTACAAATACTGCAGCGTCAATTGCCGGCAATAGAGGCCAAAATCAATACCTTGAGCAAACTAAAAGATCAATTTTCCGAGCTAGCGACCCCAACACCGATTAAATCAAAACCACCGAGTACAGAGAATTAATGCACAAATATAGTGCATTAATTCTCTCAGAAATAAAAATAGATTCGCAACTTAATGCGATATGATCTGATCAAAACCAACTAACTAGGAAATTTACATGGACAACAATCCAAAAGGCTCACTATTTGTAGGTGAAGGTGTCGTTGTTAAAGGCACATTCGAAGTTCCAGAAATGGCAGTAGTTGCGGGTCTGGTTGAGGGAGAGCTGAATACCAAAGAAGTATTAGTCGATGCTACCGGCATTGTGAACGGAAGAATTAACGCAGAAGTTGTCGAGATTCGTGGCGAGGTTACCCAAGGCTTACATGTTACTAACCACCTCAATATTAAATCTAGCGCAAAAATTACTGGACTGACTCAATACGCAGAAATGAGTGTTGAGAAAGGTGCAAAATTGAGCGGCGAATTACGAGTTATAGAGCCCAGCCACTCCTCCTCATACACCTCAACTCCATCGTACGGATCGAATACCGATTTCTCAAACAACGAATGATGTGAGCATTTGACAAACATCACCTGGAAGAAAATGCACTAACGCAAAGTCTTTGATGGTCGCGCTTGTTTAACGCCCATCAAAGACCTTTTCTCCTGTTGCATTCAGCATTGCAAGCATCTGAAAGTAAGCAGGGGGGCTTAAATTAAATTCAGAATTATCAAATGCAGTCACCTGGGTTTTATCGATTGCTTTAAAAATCTCTGAATCAAAATGAATGCCCCTAATTGACTCATCTAGTTCAAAAGTATCTTGATTCAATTTTTCTACCGCGCTAAATACATCCGCCTTACCATTCTGAATTTTAACAATCCAAACATCTGAGAAGCCCGTAGAGTCTCGGAATAGAGTCCACCTCCCCCAAGTAACATCCTCACTCTGAATATAAGAATCTTGCTCTAAGACCTTCAGCACGCTACCGCTATATTTGTAGCTAGAGCTGAGCGTTTCGTTAAGGCCATCTAGATAGAAATGAATTTTTATTTGATCGTCAAAACGTATCGGCTTTTTATGTTGAATTTGCATCTCATATCTGTAAAGATTCCTCATGCACGCCTCAACCCTTGTAGCTAAGTTGACATGAGCTTCAGCCTGCTTGATATCGACAGCTTGAGTCTGAAGCTTCAACATAGCTTCTTCAGATTGCGAATAAATGACTCCGAAAATTGAAAGCGACTCAGGGCTGCTGCCAAATTTTTTGTTCCAATATTTCTCGATTTCCAAGCATGCTTCAGAGAGCTGGGATCTTAATGTTTCATCCTTGGGATATTTACTTGCATTAACCAATAGGCTATCAACTAATCGAACCTCGCCGTTAGAGCCATTTGTTTTTGCATGCCAAAAACTTTGGAAATCCTCATATTGATGACGCAAGCGATAGAACCGATAAACCGCCTCATCAAATGATGCTTGCTCCATATATTGAGGGGCAGATGATCCTAAATTAAATAAAGCCATATATTTTTGTTTGCAAGTTAAAAAGGATTAACTCAGTACGAGTGTCTTAGCGACTTTTGATCTTAGCCCAATTTGCTTGAAACACTGCGGATGAATCAACCAAGCCTTCCGGCTCTTCACCATTCCTAGAAATCATTAATCCGTTCAACTTGGCGCCATGCTCAATTCCTAATTGACCATAGGTGATATCACCCCGAACCTCTGCGCCCTCATGAAGCTCCACCCTTTCAACGGCATAAATATTGCCTTCGACGCGACCTGCAACCAGCACCCTAAAGGCATATATATCACCTTGCACTACACCTGTGCGACCTAAAGCAATGCTGACGTTTTTGCCCTGACGCGCCTCAATATTGCCGATGACACTACCATCAATACGTAGGCTCTCATTGGCAACCAATCTTCCGTGCACTTCAGTAGCTGGCCCAACAATAGTCTCAAAAGACTCCATGGTGGGTTGCAAAAATTTAATTGTTTGAGATTTTTTGAAAAGCATACTTTGATAACCTTCAGTCTCTTTTGAGATGATTCTTCAATCCTTGCGCGTGGCCTAGACGTAGCCAAGGGTCTTCATTCTAGCCTTATTTTCCTCCGACAAAAAGCGTGACAAGTAGAAAATTAGTGCCAACTAACTTTTTGGGTAATTTTGGCCAATACCAGCGCTAAATCAGCCATATTTTTGGAAGTTCGACTTTAAGATCTGAATAAAGCTGTTTGACTGGCAGCCCACAATGCTGGATTAAAACCCTAATTTATCAACTCAAGCTGGCTATCGCGTATAGGGCAATTCCACATAAATCCACTTGAAAATTTGCGGACGGCCTTTCCTCAATTCAATTTAAGCCACATAAAGCTAGATGCTAAGAAGAAAAAGGTATCGAGAACAATCTCTTATAAAGCCCCTGATTTTCTGATAATCCAAGTCTTCACAAGCTGAGTAAGTAGCAAGTAAGAAGGAATTAATGCCAAAAGTCCCATCCAATATACCTCCGGCAGCGGCACCATCTGCAGATAACGCCCAATAGCAAGATAGGGAAGGGAAACACCAAGGGCGCAGACTGATAGTGTCGTGAGCATCAATGGCAGACTAGGCTTGCTCTCCACAAAAGGAATCTTGCCAGTACGAATCACATAAACAATCAGCGTTTGTGACAAAAGTGACTCTATAAACCAGCCCGTTTGAAATATGGAGGACAGCTCTATGGTGTTCGCTTTCACATAAAACCACAATAAGCCAAATGTGAGGTAGTCAAAGATAGAGCTAATTGGACCAATGCAAAAGATAAAACGGGCCAACCCCCGAATATTCCACTCACGTGGTTGAGAGAGGTATTCAGGATCAACGGCATCCGTCGGGACTGACGTTTGCGAAAAATCGTAGAGCAAGTTGTTTAAAAGAATTTGTACTGGCGCCATAGGCAAAAAAGGCAATAAAGCGCTCGCGCCCAACATGCTGAACATATTGCCAAAATTAGAACTGGCAGACATCTTCAAATACTTCATCAGATTGCCAAATACACGTCGCCCTTCCAGCACCCCTTGGTGCAGAACGAGTAGGCTTTTTTCTAACAAAATAATGTCAGCCGATTCTTTTGCAATATCTACAGCTGAATCTACTGAGATACTAACGTCAGCTGTTTTCAAGGCGGGGCCATCATTAATGCCATCGCCCATATAACCAACCACTCGACCCTCACCTCGCAAAAGACGAATAATTCTGGCCTTTTGCTGCGGAGTCATCTTGGAAAAGATTTGCACATCCATTGCTTTGACTGCGAGCTGTTCATCATTTAGGGCATCTATATCCGAACCCGACATCATTTGATGAATTGGCAGCCCAACCTCATGGCAGACCTTGCGGGTAATAATCTCGTTATCCCCTGTCAAAATTTTGATCTGTACGCCACCTGCCTGCAAGGCTTCAATAGCGGCTTTAGCAGACTCCTTAGGGGGATCTAGAAATGCGACATAGCCCAATAAAACCAAATCACACTCATCGGCTACATCATAAGATTTTTGTGAGGCTGCCTCTTCTCGCGTTGCAATGGCAATCACTCGAAAGCCATCTTGATTAAGATCGGAAACGACTATTTTCAGCTTAGCGAAATGGTCTGGAGTTAAGGAAATTAACTGACCCTGGCTTTGCGTAAAGCGGCAGCAAGAGAATGTCTCCTCAACTGCTCCCTTGCAGATCAAAATGTCACGTTCATTATTCTTGCGAACCACTACCGACAGTCGACGTCGCTGAAAATCAAATGGAATCTCGTCAATTTTTTGATAAGTATTGTCATCATGCAATTTTTCATGGACATCGACGTGCTTTAGGATAGCAACGTCCATTAAATTTTTGAGACCAGTTTGATAGTGGCTATTTAAATAGGCGTAGTCGAGTACCTGAACACTATCTTGACCATCTACATCAATGTGCTTCTCTAAAATAATCTCGTTTTGCGTCAATGTTCCCGTTTTATCCGTGCAGAGAATATTCATTGCACCCAAGTTTTGCACTGCATTTAAACGTTTGATGATGACTTTTTTCTTTGATAAAGCAATCGCGCCCTTTGCTAAATTTACTGTCACCAACATGGGCAACATCTCGGGAGCGAGCCCGACACCAACCGCAATCGCAAAGAGACCTGCCTCAAGCCAATCGCCTTTAACCAATCCATTGATCAAGAAGACTGCTGGGGTCATAAACAACATAATGCGAATCATGAGCCAAGTAAATTGATTGATGCCTTTATCAAATGTGGATTGTTTGACTTGTTGTGTTGTCTCTTGTGCTAATTGCCCGAAAAAACTTCCTTCGCCGGTTCGGATTACGATCGCGCTGCCCATCCCAGATACTACGTAACTTCCCATATAAGCCAAATTACTCCAGTCATATGGAGAGCTGACATGCTCATTTAGACAGGTGGACGATTTTTCGGTTGGCAAGGACTCGCCTGTAAGAGAGGCTTGATTGATAAATAGATCTTTACTATTGATCACCCTCACATCTGCAGGAATCATATCGCCAACCGATAAGCGAATCACATCACCCGGAACTAAATGCTTTAGATCCACCTCTTGCTCAATATCGGCACGCACCACTAATGCCTTGGCACTCACCAGTGCAATTAATCGCTTAGCGGCATTATTGGATTTGTACTCCTGAGTAAAGGTCAACACCGTAGACAGAAAAACCATGATGGCAATCATGTATGCGCCACTGTGCTCACCCGTCCAATAAGAAAGCAATGAGAGCGTGATCAAGAGTAGCGAGAGTGGTGAGAAAAAGCTACGTAGAAAGCGCATTACTACCCACTCCCCTTTTTCAATATGGAGTTTGTTCTCACCATATTTCTGAAAATTGCGCTGCCATTGCTCTTGGCTGAGGCCATGCTCTGAAGATTGAAAACGCTCATACAGCGATTGCAAATCCGTCAGGGCGAATTGCTCAATATCTGCTGATGAATGAAGGATGCGGTCTCTCATCCTTTTATTCTATGCTTACCGCATTACAAGTCCACCGCTTTATTTAAGACTTATTCTGCAGAGCGTTCATTCATCCCAAGGAAAGCGCTCGCGGGATAATTGCTCCATGATCTCCCGCTTGCTGAGGGCTCTCTTGGGTTTATTGACTTCACTAGACCCCTGCTCTTGCACAGCAGATGCCTCGTCAGATGCTTCCCCTGTCTGATCTTCTGTCTTCTCTTCGCTTTGCGTGGGCATGTTTTGAGATTGGGCATTAGTCATAAATGAATCATACCCCTACCAATACTTAAATGGTCGCTCTGCATTCATATCGCTACCCAAAGCCCTCATACTCTTATTGCAATGCGGGCACGTCAAGCCATCCCATTCGATTAAATGGGCGCTTGACGAGCAATGTTTACACACAGGCAATTTGCTGATTTCGGTATTAATGCTTCCAGGATGGGCAACAGTGTAGTCATCAATGGTGGAGCAGTTTTTGCAAACCATGACCACCTTTGAAGAGTACGGCCCTACTTCCCTTCCTATACTACTCACACACTCAAACTTACAAGAGCGGCAAGCGAACTTATACCTCGGCATTACTCGCTTCCCCCTTATTTATTCTTTGCCTGAATCGCCATACGCTTGAGATGCGCATCTTGTATCAAGAGCTGTCGTTCTTGATTAGCAACCCCAATGGTGATTTTTTTGGCAATCAGATCCACATACAAACCATCAATCCGCTTGAAGAAATCTTGATAGACGGCTGTCATCTCTGGACTAACACCTTCAAGCGCGATCGGGCGGCAAGTATTTGCTTCGGCTAAATAGCCTGTTAATGCCTTAGCCTGCTCATCCGTCAACTTATCGGGTGAGCTAAATAGGCTTTTTGCATGAGGATTGTTTCTAGTGACGGCAATAATCTGACTATCCACCAATAAAGCATCTGCACTTTGATTGCTACGGACAATGCAGGCATTAAGTCGCTTAGAAACCGATTCAGAATGAATGGGTGTTGGCGCTTTGGCGACTTGAACTGGATTATTCGATGATGGGTTACTTGCGCAAGCACCAAGCAACATCACTCCTACACAACTAAGTATGTATAACTTTTTCATTTGTAGGCTCCGTTCTTATTGATAGACGAAATCGGCATGCCGATTTTCTTTAAACGCCGCTTCTGTTTGCGCTGGATTCGCAGGCTTTTCTTTACCAAAGCTCACTGCCTCAAGCTGAGACTCACTAACACCCTGCTTGATGAGAGCATTTTTTACAGCCTCTGAGCGACGCTGACCCAATGCCAAGTTGTACTCTGCAGTACCTCTATCGTCTGTATTACCCTGAATAATGACCGAGGCTTTTTGCTTCTGGAAAGCCTTGAGATATCCCGCATGCGCAGAGATCACTGAGGCATATTGAGGATCAATGGTGTAGCTATCAAACTCAAAATAGATCGATCGCTTTCCATAAACACTGGACTTTGGATCACTAATTGGATCGTAACCGGAAGAACCGCCCGCATTAACAGTGGCAACTGAGTTCGTATCATCTAGTTTGACACTACTACAGGCAGATACAAATAAAACTAGTAATGCCGATGGCAATACTTTTACAAATTTAAACATGGATATACTTCCCAAACATGGCCACAAGCTAGCGGCCAGACAACATCAAAGTGAACATCGTACTGAAGTTCACCAACCTAATTGAATTTAGGTAGATGCTTTGGGCGGTTTAAATACCGCCTCGGGGAAATTTTGGGTGAGTAAAACCTTGTCCGCCACAAAATACTCAATAGATCTGATCTGTGGTGGGTAGATGGGGATTTCAGCAGTAGAGATGTTAGCTGTGACATGACTCATTAAGTACATGGTGTGTACTTTGCCATTGTCGTCCCCAGTCTCTGCCGTATCTGGGTTTAACTGCATGGCGACGATACTTCCGTAATCACCCGCTAACTCTGCACGCTCAATAGCTGCCTGCACAAAAATACTGGAAGCCGCTACCTTAAATGCGATCAGACAAAGGCATAGCAATAGAGGGAATGTTTTACGACGCAACAACATGAGGCGAATTCTAAACCCAATCTCTAATGTTTTACTATTTTTGTCGTTTTTTCTTACTCAATGCCTGCGGCATATTCATTAGTGTATATGCGCTGAGTTACCCATTGGCATTTCCTTCGCAGGCACTTCTTGACTATTACCCATCATCTGATGAGGGTTTTGATATCCCAGCAAACCAGGATCGAGCATTCCAGCAATCATCGCGATATGACCAAATACTAAGAATAGGGCCACGCAAATAGCATGAATCTTGAGCTTACTCATTTGATCTAAGGCCTTATTCACTAGACCAAGCTCTTGCAAGGCAATCCACACTAAAGGCAAACCAGCGACTACATAACTACCGACCGCAAGCACGTCAATCACCGTTCTCCATTCGCCTGCCTTGGTGATTGGAATGATCGCATTGCTAATCACGTAATAAATAATGCCAATGAAATACAAACCTACCGCTATGCCTGCAAAGCGATTGAGATAGTAAATTGCACCATCGAACTTTCGGGTAAACAATAAGTACAGTTCAGTAATCGCTAAAGTCTCAGCCAGCACAACGGGTATTGCCATGAAAATAATTAAGTTCCATGGCTGATTAACGGCCAGCAACTCCATGTAATGCGTCATATTCATTGAGAGGCTCCTTGTGCTTGCTCAAAAGCGCTTATCGCATCAGCCGCATACATGAGTGATGGGCCACCACCCATATAAGTAGCCATACTTAATGTCTCAACCACTTCCTGCTTGCTGGCTCCCAGCTTTGCAAGCGCTTGAGTATGAAAACCCAAGCAACCATCACATCTTGCAGCTACGCCCAATGCCAATGCAATCAACTCTTTGGTCTTTTTATCTAAGACACCATCTTTAGTAGCAGCGGTGGCAAGATCATTAAATCCCTTCATCACATCTGGTGCTTCGGCTCTTAGCTTAGCTAAGGAGCCAGAAATGTCACGCGTAATTTGTTTATAGTCTTTTGGCATATAGGCGCTCCGCACAATGATTATTTACAGCAACCGCCACCACCGCAGCCAGTACCGGTGCCGCAGGAATTAATCCCAAAGATTGGATATAAAGGACAGAATCTAAATAAACCGGTTACTAGTGGGACAACGCCAATCCAACCCCATATGCCGATGACATTGCTCGCAGCTAAAGCAATCAATACCAAGCCAACTGCAATACGTAAAACACGATCGATACCGCCAACATTGCATTTCATATAAACCCCCTATTGATATTCATGTTCATATTATTGGCCAAAAATGCCAAAAAGCGTATGATCCAAATCATATGGACTTTTATATACCCGAACTCCTGAAGAATCTTCTCCCCAAGGGGCTGCTGAGTGAATGCCACAGCCGCCCCTTCAATCGAGGCGACCACCTCTTTCATCAAGGGAAAAAGCCTGAGTACATGTATTTCATTGTTTCAGGTGAAGTTATTTTGACTCGAGCAAATCAGCACGGTGAACCCATCACCCTACAAAGATGTAAAGGTGGGTTTGTCAGTGAAGCAAGCCTATTGACGGATGTCTATCACTGTGATGCCATTGCGACACATTCCGGATTGGCCATTACCCTACCCATCCAGTCATTAAGAGATGCCCTGATGAATAGCGATTTTTCATTGAAATGGGTTCAATTGTTGAGTAAAGAGATCATGCGCCTGAGAACTCAATCAGAGCGCTTAGGATTAAAAGACATTAAAAGCAAACTCATTCACCTGATTGAAACGGATGGCAAATCAGGCGCCCTTCACCTTCAGTCGGATTTGAAATCCATGGCATCAGAGATTGGTGTGACACATGAAGCGCTATATCGCGCTATTGCCACTCTAGAGAAAGAAGGCCTCTTGGTTCGGCACCCTGATTCTCTACAGCTTCTACGCAAATAATCCTTTTACAAATAAAGGGGGGCTAAATCTCTTCCTAACTCCTATAAGTAAATAGGAATAATTCTCATTTATGGTATATTATTGATAACGATTCTCATTATTAATAAGTGCCAGCCCATGAAAACCCCAAAACTAGGCCCTAAAAGCCTATTTTTCTTTGCCCTACTCCTTGCAGCCCTATTCCATTTCTCAATGGCTCAAGCGGGTGAAGGCAATTTCGGCTGGATCTATACGCTTGATCTTCAGCCTAAGGGAAAAGCAGAATTTGAGCAACGTCTACAGTTAAATCAGGGACAAGCAACCGGCACGTATCAGTCTTGGTATTCCAGAACCGAAATTGAATACGGCGTCACTAATGACTTTCAACTTGCCGGCTACTTGAATGCCTATAAAGTTACCGCCAAAAATAATTACCTCAACCCAGATGTCTGTGGCACAACCCCCTGCACTGCTGGTGCAGGAGTTCCACAATGGGTTACTTCTTCTGGCGCATCTAGCTACAGCCAAACCGGTCTTGATGGAGGATCGCTTGAAGCCATCTACCGCATTACCGACCCAATCACTTCTCCGGTTGGCGTTGGCGTGTACTTTGAACCTACCGTAGGCCGCAATGCAAATGCGCTTGAGTACCGACTGCTCTTGCAGTCAAACTTTATTGATGATCGTTTAATCCTGGCAGCAAATATCGTTGCAGAACAAGAACAGCTCAAATCCAATGGTTTCCTATTACAAGAATCTCAAGTAGATCTCCTTGTAGGCGCAAGTTATCGCTTTATTCCCAAGCTCTCAGCAGGCCTAGAAGCACGTTTTCATAACGACTTTTATGGCTATATGTGGCAAAGCCCAACGCAAAATGCCATCTTTGTAGGCCCCAATGTCCACTACGCAGAAAAGGATTGGTGGGTAACTGCAGCTTGGCGCTATCAACTACCAGGCGGCACTTGTCACAACACTGGCGCAGGTGACTGTTGGGGCAATCGCGTCTGGGATGGTCACACCAAAAATGAATTCATTGTCAAAGTGGGATTCCCGCTGAATTAAGGTTCATTCAATTTATTTCAGGAGAAGTGTTATGGAAATTCAGAATCTATTGATTGGAGCAATGACTTATATGTTGAAGTTTCAAATGACTCAATGCCCCACGGCAAGAGAAAGGGCATTAATGACATTTGAAGCTTTATCGAATGCAAATTTAAGTAACAAAGAAATACAAATGCTTTGTTATGAAGCAAATGAATTTTTGACCCACTAATAGATATAGAGATCAATTGAATGAAATGGAATCCTAGTCCGCTAGTAGCGATTACTGGCATAGCCTTAGCGGGCGCACCCATCTATGCGCATGCAAAAATTTATGTCTCTGTCGAACAGGCGCAGAAGCTCATCTTTCCCAATAAGCAATTAACTAAATACCCAGTTGTACTTACGGAGGATATTCAAGACAAGATGCAATCTGCCTCTAGTGTCAGGCAGCCATTTAAAGGCGATAGAACTTGGAAAGCCGCTGATGGTAGCTACTTTATTGTGGATGAAGTGGTTGGCAAACATGAAATGATTACCTATGCCATCGGCATTGCGCCAAACGGGACAGTTCAAGGCATTGAAATCATGGAATACGTTGAGTCCTATGGCTACGAAGTTGCCGAAGAAAGCTGGCGCAAGCAATTTATTGGCAAAACTGCGGAAGATCCTTTGAAGCTAAAGAATGATATTCAGAATATTTCTGGGGCCACGCTCTCTTGCAAGCATCTCACGGATGGAGTTAAGAGGCTCATGGTGATGTACGACTTAGCACTCAAACCCAAAGCCAAATGATCCGCTGTAAGCCTCTCCTGGGAACCTATGTCGAGATTTCTGCTGACAGCGACTGTGCTATCGACCAAGCCTTTGATGCTATTCAATTAGTTCAAGACTTAATGGGCTTTCATAAGCCCAATAGTGAACTGTCTCAAATCAATGCACGTGCTCACATAGAAACTATTCAGATACATGAATGGACCTTCCAAGTTCTTAGCATCGCTAAAGAAATATGCGTTAGCGCAAATGGAGCGTTTGATTGCGCAGTCGGTGGAAAATTAGTTGAGACTGGCTTACTACCAAATCACTCCGATAGATTGCATCAACCTTGCGGTAGCATCATGGATCTCATGCTTTCAGAGCCCAATATGGTTTCTTCAAAAGCCCCGATCACCCTAGATCTGGGCGGTATTGCAAAAGGATTTGCTGTCGATAAAGCAATTCAAGCGCTACAACAATGCGGCGTCACATCTGGCTATGTAAATGCTGGCGGTGATTTACGTGTTTTTGGAAATATTGCCCAGGAAATTCAGGTGCGTAACCCTGCTAATCCGCTTGAGCTCATTACATTGGGATCTCTCGAGAATGGCGCCATCGCTAGTAGCGGACTCTATTACTGTGATCGATTTAAACCAAATCAAGGGCATATTGTGAATCCCAAAACGATGGAGCAAATTGAGTTTACAGAGTCTTACTCAGTAATTGCGCCTGAGTGTATTTATGCAGACGCTCTCACTAAGGTCTTAGCTATCAGCAAAGATGACTCACTTCCCTGTTTTAAGAAATATTCAGCGAAAGCTATCGAGATTACCCTGTGAAGAAACATGGATTAGGCAAGATGCCAAACTGGCAACGGTGGTTCACGATCGCCGTTCTGTGTATATGCTCTCTATCGGGCATCGCTTTTTTACTAGGACATGAGTTTCATATCTCTAGGACATTGCTAGGTAATAGAACTGTACTCATCATGCATGGTGTTTCTGCAGCAATTGCTTTAATTGCCTTTGGTACGGTGTTACCTTTTCATATCAAAGCTGGACTGAAGGCCGAGAAAAATCTCATTAGCGGAATATCACAGCTAGTCTTCTTGGCAATTTTGCTTGTCACAGCAATGCTCCTGTACTACGGGCCCGAAGAGCTTCATGAAGGCAGCGAAATGATTCACTGGGTTCTGGGATTAATCTTCTTTGCAATCTTTGCCTTCCATGCAATTTCGAGATCGATTCGAACATCAACTCCAGCCTCAACTTCTTAGGCAACAAATAACACTCTGAGTAATAATGAAGGAATGAGCATGCATTCCCTTCCGCCATCCAAATTACCGGTCTGGTTGGCGCCCCTCAGAATCCCCGTTTTCCGCGCCCTTTGGACCACATGGCTAGTTGCCAATGTATGCATGTACACCAACGATGTGGCTGCGGCATGGATGATGACCTCGCTCACGAACTCGGCCACATTAATTGCCTTAGTTCAGACTGCCGCTAACTTACCCGTGCTCTTATTTGGTCTACCCAGCGGTGCGCTGGCAGACATTCTGAACCGCAAGCATTTTTTAGTCTTTACCCAAGCGTGGCTTGCTATCAACGCCACTCTTTTGTTTTTGTCATCCGTATTTAATCTCCTAGATCCTATCTTTTTACTGCTACTGACATTTATTAATGGAGTTGGTCTAGCAATGCGCTGGCCAGTTTATGCAGCAATTGTTCCGGATCTGGTTCCTCGTGACACGCTTCACCTGGCATTAGGTCTAAATTCCATTGCCATGAATGCCTCGCGCATTTTGGGGCCATTAATTGCTGGTCTCATTATTGCCGGCATCGGCACAGAATATGTTTTTGCCCTCAATATGGTTTTATCTTTGGCCATGAGCGCGATTGTCTTGCGCTGGAAAAATGAGAGTTACATCTCAACCTTACCTGGAGAGCGATTCTTTGGTGCCATGCGCGTTGGCGCACAATATATTCGCCAATCAAAACCAATGCGTTCGATTTTGATTCGTTCATTTTTGTTTTATATGCAATCTTCCAGCTTATTGGCGCTTTTACCGGTGATTGCAAAGTCGCATTTCAATGGCGATGCCAATACCTTTACCTTGTTGCTCTCCTGCCTTGGTTTTGGAGCAATCGTGATTGGCTCACAATTGCATTACTTAAGAGAAAAATTCACGCCGCAACAAATGGCGAGCTATGGAATTATTTTTCTGTCGATCAGTTCTGCAGGCGTAGTATTAGCGCCCAACCTTTGGTATGCAGCGCCCATCATGATTTTGAGTGGCATGTCATGGTTTAGTGTTGGCAATACGCTCAGCACCTCATCACAACTCTCTTTGCCAAACTGGATTCGGGCACGGGGCATGTCTTTCTACCAAATGAGTCTAATGGGAGGCAGTGCGTTAGGGGCATTCGTATGGGGAAAGATCACTAACTCCACCGATGTGACTACAGGCGTGATTGCCAGTGCTGTTTTTGGAATCATTGCCTTGCTATTAATACGCCAGCATCGCATTCATGGTCATGAGGCCGAAGACCTCAGTCCGGTATGCCCTATTGAACGCCCTCACCCTTCAAGAGATATTGATCTCGACGAAGGTCCCGTCATGATCTCAGTCGAATATCACATTCATCCAGAGCAGGCTGAACTCTTTAGAAAACTCATGGCAAAGACCCGGCGTTCACGATTAAAGCAAGGGGCCCTTTCATGGAGCTTATTTGAAGATGCTGAGCACGCTGGAAAATTTCTGGAATATTTTGTCTTTGAAACTTGGGCGGATTACTTAAGACGATTTGATCGATTTACGGCAGATGACCTAGCCATGCAGGAAGAGCGCCATCGCTTTCATATTGATACCAGTCCACCTAAGTTGACCAGGCGTATTGCCACGCAATTAAAGCAATAAAAAAACCTCCACCGTTTCGGGTGAAGGTTTTCAATAGCAGCTTAGGTATTTGGGTTGCTTTATCTTCTAAAGCCACCCATACGCTCACCACCCATGCGTTCCTCGCCCATTCTTTCTGGCGCACGCTCAGATGAGCGCTCCGGCTCACGCGTATTTTCACGAGGCGCCTCCCTTTCATTGCGATTACTACCAGATCGCTCAGACTCTCTGCTTGGCGAACGATTTTCTCCACCACGACCAGACTCGCCACTTAAACCATTTTTGTTGAGATTCTGGCGTAATTGTTCGCGCTCTTGATCACGGGCCTGGTTCGATCCTTGACCGCTTAACTTGCCATACTTATTCTGCAAAGCAGAATTAGAGTAAGGCACATTGCCACGATGCTGTGGATTAAATTGCCACTTATCGCCAGAGGCAAATGAACCTGAACGGAAATTTGAATTAGCAGTAGTGCGATTGAAGTTATTAAATGTGTTGTTGTTCACGGTGATGGAACCACTGCCGCCCCATCCGCCACCCCAATGCATACCACCGAACAGCGCTGCACCCGCCAACATGCCCACGCCAAACGATAACAATGCTGTACCTGCAACATAGCCAGGCGGGTAGTAAGGTGGTGGTGGTGGATAAGCAGGATATGGCCAAGGTCCATACACTACAGAGGGGTTATAAGTTGGCACATAAACCACTTGAGGGTTGGCCGGTTGAATCACAATGGTTGAACCTGAAGTGCTTACCGTTTGTTGTGGTGTGGAGCTCAGATTACCTGCTTGCTTTGCCTTGGCTCGCATTGCTTGAATAGCGGTCATCACATCAGACTGCTGCGCTAGAACAGCATCACCCAACTTTTGAGTCCAATTCAGATCCGCACCCATCATTTGCAAGGCCTGTGGAAAACTCACTAATGACTTGACACTCGGATCCCATGATTGTGATTGCAATGCGTTATCTAAGGCGGGTCCCGTTAATCGAGAATTTTGCTTTTGCCATGTAGCCGCCTCACCAACCTCTAGAGGATAAGTTGAAGCCATCAATATTTGCGAGACCAAAGAGTCTGGATACAAAGCAATTGGCGCCACTAAAGCGCTGAGTTGCTGCTGAGAAAGTGGTGCGTTACTCTGACTGCTAGCAGGTTGCGCAAACACATAAGTGGGCGACATTGGCGCCATTACCGCAATCGAAAGCAATGAGGCTAACAAACGCGGGGCGAACTGTTTTCTTGGTAGTTTCATACTATCCCTAATAGATGGAATGACAGGCAATAAATAAAGTACAGGCTTTGATGCGTGAATTAACCCTACTCGTGATAAGATTTTAACCACACTTTACTGAGGAAATTTCATGAAAAAACGCTCACTTACCCTAGCAGCAATTTCAGCCGTTTCTGCTACTTTATTCACTTTCAATGCAAACGCCGATCAAAAGATCCCCGTATTAAGCGCCCAGGAACTAGTGAACTATTGCAAATTGCCGGCTAGCCCAGATTCCCGTAGCTACTGCATTGGCTATACAACTGCAATTTATGACACTTACTTAGCCACCCGTCATCCACAGCGTGCAAAGAATACGATTTGTGTAAAGCAACCAGCACCTAAGCGTGATGAAGTGATTGCTGACTATGTTCAGTTCATTTCACAAACAGCTCCAATGTTGGCTAATGATCCTGCTGCCGGCACATTCATCAGCTTCTTGTCTATGCGCTTCCCTTGCGCCAAGAAGTAATTCAGACCACTAAATATTTTCACGGACTACGATTATGAAAAAAATTATTGCAATCACAGCCGCTACCATCGCAATTGCCGGCTGTTCTAACATGAGCAATACAGAACAACGCACACTCTCAGGCGCCTCCATTGGCGCAGTTGCAGGTGGTGTTGGCGCAGCAATTTTCCACGGCAATCCAATTTGGGGTGCTGTTGGTGGTGCTGCAGTTGGCGCAGCTTCTGGCTATGCTTATGACGCCTACAAAAAGAATCAGGCTTCTGAATACAACGCTGGCTACAAGGCCGGCAAGAGCTCTAACGGCAACTAAGCAAGCCTAGTTTGCTCTTAGTTTGCTTATAGTTTCTACTAGTTAATAGCATTAAAAAGCCAACCTTTAATGGTTGGCTTTTTTGTTTCTGGAGTAATACTTTTGGTCTGAGCTTATTTAATGAAACGAATCTTTTCATTAATCTTGCTGAGAATCGGACCTTTTTTAGCATTGAAGACTTTTTTGTTTTCTTCAATCAAGTTCTTGCCTTTGGTATCAATTGAAATAATCAAAGGACCAAACTCTTTGACTCGGTTTACCCATAATGTTTCAGGCATACCTAAGTCTTTCCACTGAGCATCCTCGATCTTTTCCACTTTAGTAGCAGCAAGTACGGCACAACCCCCTGGGAAAATCGCGTGCACAGCTTTGTTCTCTGCGCAGCCTTCTTGAGTCTCGATACCCATACCACCTTTACCGACGATCAGCTTCACACCAGTTTGCTTGATAAATTCTTTTTCAAACTTTTCCATACGCATGGAAGTGGTTGGTCCAATAGAAACCATCTCGTATTCGCCATCTTCTTTTTGACGCACGATCGGCCCCGCATGAAAAATAGCTCCACCCTTGAGATCCACGGGCAGCTCACGACCCAATTCAATGAGGCGACGGTGCGCAACATCACGGCATGTCACTAATGTGCCTGTGAGATAGACCACATCACCAATATTGAGAGCCTCTAAATCTTCGTCCTTAATAGGCGTTTGTAGAATTTTCTTCACAGTTTGAATCCTTCATGAGAAATGACTTCATAAGACATATCGGCATTAATCTTGATCTTGCCGCGGCGATGTGCCCAGCAACCAGTAGATACCGCTACACCAATGGTTGATGGATGGCGAGCAGAAGATTCAATATTCACACCCATCACGCTGTTCGCACCAGTCAAACCTTGCGGCCCAAGACCCAATTCATTCAAGCCTTCAGTGAGGAGCTCTTCCATCATGGCGGCATTCTCATTGGGATGACTTGAAGTTACTGGACGTAGGATTGCTTTCTTTGAAAGACGTGCCGCAGTTTCAGCTGAAGTAGAAACACCTACACCCACCAATAATGGAGGGCAAGCATTTACGCCGCGCGAAGTAATCACATCAAATACGAACTCAGCAACACCTTCATAGCCCTGACCTGGCATTAATACTTTTGCGGCACCAGGCAATGTGCAACCACCACCAGCCATGTATACGTCCACGATGCAGTAATCTGCGCCAGGAATAATTTCCCAATCGAGCCAAGGAATTTTTGAACCAGTATTAGTGCCGGTATTCTTTTCATCAAAGGTCTCTACGGCGTTATGGCGCAATGGACCCTCTTTAGTGGCGCCCTTGGTGGCGTTAAGCAATATATCTTCTAACTCACCCAAGAGTGGAAAGTTTGAGCCTGCTTGTAAGAAGTACTGAATCACACCAGTATCTTGGCAGCTAGGGCGATCAAGCTTATCTGCTAGCTCTTGGTTCTCGCGCATAGATTCAAATACCTCTTTAGCCAAGAAATTGACTTCCTTGCTGCGTAAATCCCCTAATTTTGTAGTTACATCCGTTGGCAATCGCTTACCAATATAGGATGTGAACTTGGACAGTACCTGAGTAATATCAGCTACTGCCGCTTCTTTATCAACCACTGAAGTTTGTTTATTCACGTGTTACTCCTTTTTTCCAAATACCGTACACACTACTCAATACTGAGTTTCGCAGCTTTTGCTAAACCATTGAACTTGACTGTTTCATCTGCAATCTGTTTCGCCATTTGTGCTTGGGTGTTGCCCACCGGCTCAGCACCGATATCAAACATCTGTTTCTGAAATTCCGCAGACTTAATAATCTTGACGATTTCAGTATTGAGTCTAGCAGTGATATCTTTTGGTGTTGCCGCCGGAGCCAGCAAACCAAACCAAGTGCCGATATCCATATTCACGCCAGATTCTTTCATGGTTGGCACAGATGGCAAAGTTGATGAACGTTTTGCAGTAGTCACTGCCAATGGTCGCAATTTCTTTTCACGAATGAATGGCAATACAGGGGTAATGGTGTCAAATGACATTGTTACCTGGCCGCCCAATAAATCCGTGGCTAATGGGGCCGATCCCTTATAAGGTACATGCAAGATTTGGGTATCGGTCAACATCTGAAACTGCGTACCAATCATATGCTGTGCTGTGCCGTTACCGTTTGAACCATACGATAAAGAATCTGGTTTTGCTTTGGCTGCAGCAATCACATCTTTAACTGTTTTATAGGGGGAGGTTTCTGCTACAACCATCACATTTGGCACTAAGGCTACAGTGGTGATGGGCGCAAAATCCTTTTCAAAACTATAAGGCAAGGTCTTATAAACCGCCGGTGCAATCGTGTGATGTACCGCACCCATAAACAAGGTATAGCCATCGGGCGATGCCTTAGCTACTAAACCAGCACCAAGGGTTGCACCTGCACCCGGCTTGTTATCAACGATGACTGATTGCCCTAATGCTGGCCCCAATTTATTAGCAACTGCTCTTGCTAAAACATCAGTGGTTCCCCCTGGAGGAAATGGCACAACAATAGTGATTGTTTTGTTTGGATAAGACTGCGCTACAGCAGATCCGAGTAAGCCACAAAATATGAGACCTAACAGACCGTTTTGAATTGCCTTTTTAAACACTTTGCCTCCTCCGCTGGTGGTTTCCAGTTTTTATTTATCCTGCGAGTGGACTAACTATAGAATTGAGATCTACTCAAATATCATGTATAAAGTTAAAGTATCGTTAACTTATATTTAATAATCTAATGACCTCACCATGGGCTTAAGCACCGCTAAAGGCATTAATCCTGCAGATTTAGGCTTCTTCTCTGCATTAGCCTCCTCTGGCAGCCTAGGGGCAGCCGCTAGAGAGCTTGGCATTACGACTGCGGCCGTTAGCAAGCGCCTTGCCCTAATCGAGGAGCGCTTAGGTCTTAGCTTGGTTAATAGAACCACCCGACGCATGAGCCTAACGCCAGAGGGTGAAGTGTATTTAGAGCATGCACGCAAGATCCTAGGTGAAATTGATGCCATGGAATCCGTTCTCTGGGGTTCAACAGAAACACCCAAGGGATTATTAAGAGTCAATGCCACCCTTGGTTTTGGCAGAACGCAAATTGCGCCACTCATTTCTGAGTTTGTTAAGAAATATCCGCAGGTAGATATTCAACTGCAGCTATCGGTGAGCCCACCCCCTATCACTGATGACTTATATGATGTGTGCTTTCGTTTTGGTCATCCACCAGACTCACGCATCATTGCAAAATTGATTGCACCCAATCGCAGAATATTGGTTGCCTCACCCAACTACCTTAAGCAATTTGGCGAGCCAAAGACGCCGAATGATTTAATAAAACACAATTGCATTGGTATTCGGCAAGGCGATGAAGCCTATGGTTTGTGGCGCTTTGCGAACAATAAAACGCGCACCAAAAATGAATCCACTGAAGATATCAAAATCAGAGGAAATCTCACTACTAACGATGGTGAGATCGCAGTGAACTGGGCCCTAGATCATCAAGGCATCCTCTTAAGAGCTGAGTGGGATGTAGCCAGGTACCTTAAAAGTGGTCGCCTCGTACATATCCTGACAAGTTATCACACCCCCGATGCAGATATCTATGCCGTTTTCGCCCAAAGACATAAAACCTCCGCCAGAGTGAATGCTTTAATTGATTTTGTTAGTAGCGCACTAAAGCGTTAAATAGGAGACATAATGAAACATCTATTTACATTTTTTCTTGCCCTTCTTTTGTCAACACCTGTTATGGCACAACTTGAAGTCATCATTTCAGGGGGCTTTCAAGGCCCCTATAAGCAAATGCTTCCCGAATTTGAGAAAACTACTGGCATCAAAGTAGTTACCAAATCAGGCGCGCCCCAAGGATCTGGACCAAAAACCATTAAAGCCCAATTGGCGGCAGGCGTTACTGCAGACATCGTTATTCTGTCGCGTGAAGGACTTACCGAACTAGTAGAGCAAAAAAGAATTCTTCCTGGTTCTGATGTGGACTTAGCGCAAGCCCCACTCGGTCTTGCTATCCCCTCCGGAAATCTAAGACCCGATATCTCTACAGTCAAAAGCTTTACGAACACCTTAATACAAGCAAAGAAGATTGTTGTACCAGGAAGCACTAGCGGAATTTATTTAGTTCAAGATGTATTCCCTCGCCTTGGTATTGTGAACAAGATCTCCGTTCAGGTAACGGAGCGTGGGTCTGAGGCCACTGCAATGCTGGCGGCTAAAAATGCGAATGTTGCAGTTCAACCTAGTAGCGAGTTAGTCAATATCCCTGGAGTAGATTATGTTGGCCCCATCCCAGAAAGCCTGCAACTAATACAAACTTTCACAGCGGCGATCGTTGCCGGATCTCGACATGAATCAGAGGCCAAGAAATTAATTGATTACTTAAGCTCCAAGAATGCCGCAGAACCGATTAAAAACAGCGGAATGAATCTGGTACGCTGAAAATAAACTAGACCCAGGTAGTAAATTCTTCTGCGGCAACGCGTGGGGTGCGGAAGGTATTCACAATATCGGACTTATCTGCATATCCAAGCGCCATTCCGCAAACTAACATCTCGTTTTCTTTAGCACCAATCATTGGCAGAATAATTTTGGCGTAGGTATTCCAAGCGGCTTGAGGACATGTATCTAGGCCTTCTCCTTTTGCCGCAATCATGAAGTTCTGTAAGAACATTCCGTAGTCGAGCATTGAACCTCTACCGAGCTCTTTATCAATCGTAAAGAAGATGCCTACTGGCGCGCCAAAGAACTGAAAGTTTTTACGGTGCTGCGCATGCATCTTGTCTTTATCGCCCTTAGTAATATCAAGAAGACCATACAAACCCCAACCGTTTTCACGACGGCGGTCGATGTATGGGCTAAACCATTTGCTGGGGTAGTAGTCATAAGCCTCTTGAAACTCTTTCGCTAGCTCTGGGTTGATGGCGATATCGTCATAAGCTTTGCAAACTTGATCACATAGAGCTTTTAGTTTTTGCCCTTCCAGCACATATGCCTTCCATGGCTGAGTATTGGTACCCGATGGTGCACGAGCTGAAAGGTTGAGCAATTTCAAAATTTGCTCATGTGAGACTGGCTGCTGCGTAAATGCTCGCACTGACATGCGCTGATCGATTGCCTCGGCTACAGAATTCATTTTTTCCTCTCTTTTTTGAAAGCAGCGATTCGGATATGGTATTTTGATTCTTTACCAATACGTCATTCCCTATTTTTAACATGATTAATGTTCATAGACCCCGCCGCTCAGTCCTATACATGCCAGGGGCAAACATCCGAGCCCTAGAAAAAGCCAAAACATTGGCTGCAGACTCCCTCATTCTCGACCTAGAAGACGCCGTTGCTCCAGACGCCAAAGTTGCTACAAGAGCCAACATTCTTGCCGCACTTGAAACAGGCTTTGGTTATCGTGAAGCGGTTGTCAGGATCAATGGTCTGAGTACGCCGTGGGGAATGGAAGATCTCAAGGCATTTGCCAACTCAAAAGCAGATGCGATTGTTTTGCCCAAAGTGGAGTCAGCAACTCAAATCCAAGAGGTGGCGGCGTTATTAGAAAAAGCTGGTGCCAGACCTGACCTAACGATTTGGGCCATGATAGAAACGCCAATGGCGATATTTAAGCTATCAGAAATTGCGAGTGCACACCCTAAACTAGAAGCCCTTGTTTTAGGTACCTCTGATCTCGTAAAAGATTTACATGCAAGGCATACTCCCTCCCGAGTAGAGACACAAACCGCCCTCTCTCTTTCTGTATTGGCAGCTAGAGCACATGGCCTGTGTGTATTGGATGGCGTTCATCTCTCTTTAGATGATGAAGAAGGTTTACGACTATCTTGCATACAAGGTAGAGATATGGGCTTTGATGGCAAAACCTTAATCCACCCAAAACAAATAGAACTTGCAAACGCTTTTTTTGGCCCATCCAGTCAAGAGATTGCGGAAGCAAAAGAACGTATTGCTACTTACGATGCCGCCATCCAGACTGGTGCTGGCATTGCAGTACTCAACGGAAAGTTAATTGAAGAGCTGCACATTCAGGATGCTAAACGCATCCTGGCTTTAGCCAAAGCCATCGAGTCATTTACATCTCATCAATGATCTAGATCGAGACTCTGTATCAAGCTTGCAAGCTTTACCAGGGGCTCGAATGCGTGCGTACAGCTATTCTCCACATCGAGATTTTCCCAATTAAATTCTAGGGAAAAATGAGCTGATTCAATAATCAATTCATAACTAGATGAAGCTTTATTGCTAGGGTCAGCTGACATCTCCTCGCTCACGGGTACCGTGATAGATTCAATTGCCTCGATCAAGCGTCCTGTCTCAGAATCCGTTAACTCCCTGCTATGCAATACATCATCCGTGCGCTTCACAGATAGCTTAGATGCTCCATCAATAGTAATCTCGTATTGATTTAATCCGAGATCAAACCAAACAGTTAATTCAATCGCGATAGGATAGGTTTTCATTCAGTCGACCTCGTCAGCGTGGGGTTCATCGAAATGTTCTTTATGAGGCTTTAATTTAGCGGCCAACTGCGTCCATTTACTTTGTTGGGTTCGGTAAGCACAATCTTCCGCGTGATTTTCGAGCAAACCAAAAATGATTGTTGTCGGAATCTTGCAATGTGCACATCGATAAGCGTGCTGATGCTCCTCGATTTTTTCCTGCGGGTAATCAATATAGAAAGGCTTCATTCCAAACCTCCAACATAATGGGTCGCTTCAGAGCATATTACACCCCTATCTTGGCTATAAACCAGCCCACGCCTAGTGAAAGTGCGGATGGGATTTATCCCCCATTTGATTAGACTGACTCGATCTCTTTATCCCTTTATATATAAGACCAAATATGATCTGGGTAGGCTTGGCAGTAATTATTTTTCTCGGGGCACTCTTGAAGAGCCCGCCATTGATCTTTTCTAAGCCGCCGCTCTCGCTTCTTGCGCTGGCAACCATTCTCTTTTTGGCCATAGCCTGGAATGTTTCACCCACCTTACCTGGCCAGGCTCCCGGCAAATTCTATGGATTGATCTTCCACTTTTATGGAGCATCGCTATTAACAGCGATGTTTGGTCCAGCTATCGCACTCACCATTCTGTTTCCCGTTGCCTTTTTGGGCATATTTGTATTCCAGGGAGGGCTCATTGAAGCTGCGCAACACTACCTACTGGTTTGCGTGCTCCCCACCTTTTTTGCCTACCTAATGATTCAGGCTATTCAAAAATACATCCCCAAACATTTATTTGTTCTGATCTTAGGAAATGGATATGTTGCTGCTTTCATGAGCGTCATCCTATCGGGAACCGTCCTGCTGATTCTCAAAATGCTATTTACTGATGCTGGAACGCACATCGATCTTGAAGGATGGATACTGGGTCTGATTATTATTGCCTTCATGGAAGGCTCTTTATCCGGAATGCTATTGGCAATTTTCTTGATCTATAGACCGAATTGGGTATCGACCTACAATGAATCAGCCTATATGAATCGTTAATCACCTATTAAGACCATGCTCCCTTGTATCGAAATTGAAACCGCCCCCAACCCGAGTGCCGCCGTCATTTGGCTACACGGCCTTGGCGCTGATGGCAATGATTTTGTGCCCATCATTCCGGAACTACAACTAACAGGCTGTCCAGGAATTCGCTTTGTTTTTCCGAGCGCGCCAAGCATGCCGGTCACCGTCAACGGCGGTTATGTTATGCCAGCCTGGTACGACATCATCGGCAGAAATCTCATGGATCGCGAAGATGCGGATGGCATTTTGCGATCAGCAGCCGCCATTACAGAACTGATTAAACGCGAGCACAGCAGAGGCATCGCCTATGACAATATTGTCTTGGCAGGCTTTTCTCAAGGCTGTGCGATGGCGCTACATATTGGCTTGCGCTTCCCACACAAGCTGGCAGGCATTATTGCTTTATCAGGTTATTTACCGCTGGCAATGACGCTACATCTTGAAAAGCATGCTGCCAACTCTAAAACGCCCATCTTTATGGCCCATGGTGAATATGATCAGGTAGTCATTCCTGAACGCGCTCAAGCATCTTGTGCCATTCTGGAAAAATTAGGCTATCAAGTCGACTGGAACGAATACCCGATGGAGCACTCAGTCAATCGTGAAGAATTGATGGATATTTCTCGTTTCTTACAACAAGTATTAACTAAACCCTCCAACTGATTAATCAAAAAATAAAGGGCTCGATGAGCCCTTTTAATTGAAGCATCCGCCTGATTATGCGGCTGTGGTCAGCTTATAGCTTTTTATTAAAGCTAAATTGCGCAAATGCCTGCTCTGCAACATTAAACCACTGCGCTTCCATATTTCTGAATGCGCGATAGTCATCAAAAATCTTTTTGAATTGTGGATTTTTTGCAGACTCTTCAGCGTATGTTTCTTGGCTTGCCTTGAAGCACGCTTCCATGATCGAAGTGTTGAACTTACGTAACACGGCCCCATTCTGCAAAAGACGCTGTAAAGCTGGTGGATTCAGCGCATCGTATTTGGCGCACATATCGGTATGTGCCTCATAGCAAGCTGCTTCCCACGCTGCTTGATAAGACGGCGGCAATGAATCCCACTGCTTCTTATTCACCAAGAACGAAAGTCCTGCAGCACCCTCCCAGAAAGCTGGGTAATAGTAATTTTTAGCGACCTTTGCTAAGCCCAATTTCTCATCATCGTATGGGCCTACAAACTCAGCAGCATCAATGGCGCCCTTTTCAAGAGCAGAATAAATTTCGCCTGCAGGCAACTGTTGTGGCACAACACCCAACTTTGATAGCACTTGACCAGCAAAGCCAGCAATACGGAATTTCAAACCCTTTAAATCCTCTGGTGACTTAATTTCCTTACGGAACCAGCCACCCATCTGCGTACCGGTTTGGCCACCGAGGAAATTCACGATGTTGTAGCTGGCGTATAACTCACGCATCAGCTTCATGCCATTGCCGTGCAACATCCAAGCGGATTGTTGGCGTGCAGTTAATCCAAACGGCGCAGCAGTATCAAAAATAAATGCACTGTTCTTTCCAAGATAGTAGTAACTCGCTGTATGTCCACATTCAACGGTACCGTTTTGTACGGCATCAAGTACCTGTAGCGCAGGAACCACTTCTCCTGCAGCGAATACTTTGACATTGAACTTACCGTCAGTAGCCTTACGCAAAGCGTTAGCAAATACCTCAGGCGTTCCATATAAAGTGTCGAGTGACTTTGGAAAACTAGAAACCAAACGCCAGTTCAAGGTTGGCAGACTCTGCGCAATTGCTGGGGCTCCTAAGGCAGTTACACCGGCCGCAACACCAGCGCCTACAGTTGCCTTCTTTAAAAATGAACGTCTTTGCATCTTCATCTCCCTTCCATGTATTGGAGTAATTGAGTTTTATTGATTATTGTTAATTGTTCTTGATTCTATAACTTTGCTTATTTCCCGCCAACCGTCATGGAGCCGATCAGAATTGAGCCCGTCTCCTTGGTTCCCCGAATCAGCGAGTCACTGCCAATGGACACAATATCCATCAGCATATCGCGCAAATTGCCAGCAATCGTTACCTCTTCGACTGGATACTGTATCTCGCCATTCTCAACCCAATACCCAAACGCGCCACGCGAATAATCTCCAGTCACATAGTTCACGCCCTGGCCCATTAGCTCGGTTACCAATAAGCCAGTACCCATTTCTTTTAATAGCGCAGGCAATCCACCCTTCGGTGTTTTTTTACTTTGCAAGCGTAAGTGATGTGAGCCGCCTGCATTACCAGTTGTTTTCATACCCAACTTACGCGCCGAGTAAGTAGATAAGAAATAGCCTTGCAAAACACCTTTGTCTACAACGGTACGTGCAGTCGTTTTGACGCCCTCTTCATCAAAAGGAGCGCTACCTATCATAGACTTTAAATGGGGGTCTTCAAAAAGGCTGATATGTTTTGGCAATACTTGTTTACCTAAGCTATCAAGTAAGAAACTAGAGCGACGATATAAAGCGCCACCCGAAACTGCTTGAACCAAGCCGCCCAATAAGCCCGCAGCCAAAGGTGCCTCAAAGATTACCGGGCAACGGCGCGTAGTTAATGATCTGGCCTTCAAGCGCGATAGCGCTCTTTGTGCCGCGTAACGCCCAATAGATGCTGGATCTGCTAATTCACTGGGTATACGGGAGCTGGAATACCAATCATCTCTTTGCATCTGAGATTTTTTCCCGCCTACACTCGCAATCGGCGCACAAGAAATGTAGTGGCGCGAGAATGGATAGCCGCCCATAAATCCTTGAGAGGTCGCCATCATGAAATGCGCATGATGAGCTGACACCGAAGCACCATCACTATTTTGAATTTGCTTACTCACCGCAAAAGCAGCACCCTCTGCAGATCGTGCAATTTCTACTGCATGAGCAGCATCGATATTCCAAGGGTGAAACAAATCTAAATCCAGGGGCTTTTTTTCAAGCAACTTTGTTTCGGCTGGGCCTGCACAATCATCTTCGGCTGTATGCTGAGCAATGTGATACGCAGCTTCTACAGTTGCCTTTAAGGAGGCTTTAGAAAAATCACTCGTGCTGGCGTTTCCTCGGCGATGCCCCAAAAATACTGTGACCCCCACTTGCTTATCGAGACTTTGTTCTATGGTCTCAACTTCGCCCTTGCGCACAGTTACTGAAAGGCCTTGACCCTCAGAAACTTCAGCGACGGCATCAGAGGCGCCCTTTCTTTTGGCCTCTTTGAGCATGAAATCGACAATTTCCTGAAACTGGTGCGATGAATATGTAAACATGCCTCAATAATAGCTAGAATAGAAACATGAAGCATACCGAAGCCCTCAAACGCAAGTCACCAAACGAGGTCAAAATTGGCCTGATCTCCATTTCGGATCGAGCAAGTAAAGGCGTTTACCAAGACGAGGGTATTCCGGCCCTGCAGACTTGGCTAATGAAGGCGGTAAGCAATCCCTGCACCTTCCACGAACGTCTTATTGCCGACGAGTCTGAAGTGATCACGGAAGCCATTGTTGAGCTTGTTGATGACTTTGGGTGCGATCTGGTCTTAACTACCGGCGGCACTGGCCCCTCAAGGCGCGATGTGACCCCTGAGGCAACACTTGAAGCAGGCACCCGTGAAATGCCTGGCTTTGGTGAGCAAATGCGCCAAATTAGCCTCAAATTTGTTCCGACTGCCATCCTGTCTCGCCAGACCGCAGTGCTGCGTGAGATCGAAGGACATGCCGCTCTCGTCATTAACTTACCCGGTCAGCCTAAAGCGATTGCAGAAACCTTGGAAGGTCTTAAGGATGAAAACGGCAAATCAATCGTGCCAGGAATTTTTGCTGCAGTTCCTTACTGCATCGACCTGATTGGTGGGCCCTATATTGAAACTAACGAGGCCATCATCAAAGCCTTTAGACCCAAGAGCGCGATTAAAAAATAAGTGCTCTGGGGTTTGCTTCTTACCTTATTGTGGTGGTAGCGGCACAATAAATTTATCGCGATAGTATTTCAGCTCTTCGATCGATTCTTCAATATCTGCCAATGCAGTATGAGCCTGCTTTTTAGTGAAGCCCTTCACTAACTCCGGATGCCAGCGCTTACATAATTCTTTTAATGTCGATACGTCGACATTACGATAGTGAAAGTACGCTTCCAGCTTTGGCATGTACTTGGCCATAAAGCGACGATCTTGACCAATCGTGTTGCCACACATCGGCGCAATTCCCGATTTAATATATTTCTTTAAGAAGGCAATGCACTCTGCCTCAACTGCGGCCTCATCCTGCGTAGAAGCTTTTACTTTATCAATCAACCCTGAGCGGCCGTGGGTGCCTTTATTCCAAGCATCCATGGCATCCAATACGGCGTCCTCTTGATGCACCACCCAAACTGGTGCGGTGGCGATGGTATTCAGGTGCGCATCCGTCACGATGATGGCGATCTCTAAAATACGCTCAGTTTCTGGGTTTAAACCTGACATCTCCATGTCCACCCAAATCAAGTGCTCACTGGCTGGCGCGGGCTTAGGAGTGCTATTGGCTGCTGTGTTGGTTTGTTCGCTCATATCTATAATGATCTCATGACATTTACTATTGCTTTCTTAATCGCTTTCATTGCTAGCTTTGGCTTACGCCACTGGCTATCTCAACGCCAAATTCGCCATGTGGCACAGCATCGGGATGCAGTGCCAGCAGATTTCGCTGAAAAAATTAGCCTAGCCGATCACCAAAAAGCCGCTGACTACACGATCGCTAAATTACGCCTCGGTATTTTAGAAAACGGAGTTAGCGCCATCATTTTAATTGCCTTCACCCTCTTGGGCGGCCTTGAGATTTTGAATGTGGCTTTATTGAGCTACCTCGGAGCAGGAATTACCCAGCAAATTGCTTTATTAGCCTCAATCGCAGTGATCTCAGGCCTCATCGACTTGCCATTTTCTTGGTACAAACAATTTTATTTAGAAGAACGCTTTGGCTTTAATCGCATGAGCAAAAAATTATTTTTTGTTGATTTGATAAAAGGCCTCGCTGTTGGTGCAGCTATCGGACTGCCTTTACTTTGGATCATTCTCTCGCTGATGGCGAAAGCAGGTGATCTCTGGTGGTTATGGGCTTGGGGTGTATTGACTGCATTTAGCCTTCTCATGCAGTGGATCTTTCCAAGCTTTATCGCACCACTATTTAATAAATTTCAGGCTTTAGAAGACGGCCCACTCAAAACGCAAATTGAGGCTCTTCTCGCTCGCTGCGACTTTGCTAGCCAAGGCTTATTTGTGATGGATGGCAGTAAGCGTAGTGCGCATGGCAACGCATTTTTTGCGGGCATGGGCAAAGCTAAGCGTATTGTATTTTTCGATACCCTGATTGAGAAACTCAATCCTGGAGAAGTAGAAGCAGTTCTCGCTCACGAATTAGGTCACTTCAAACGCAAGCATATTCGCAAACGCTTACTCATTTCCTTTGCACTCAGTTTCGCGATGTTTGCCCTGTTGGGCTGGATTAGTACTCAGGTTTGGTTCTATACCGATCTTGGCGTGATGCCGAATTTGAATGGTTATAACGGTGGCTTAGCTTTAGCCCTATTTATGTTGGTATCGCCTGTGTTCAGCTTCTTCTTTACACCTTTAGGTAGCTTAGCCTCACGCAAGCACGAGTATGAAGCAGATGACTTCGCAGCAGAAAAATCATCTGCAAATGACTTAGTCTCTGCCCTAGTTAAGCTTTATCAAGACAACGCTTCTACCCTGACACCCGATCCGATCTATACCGCTTTTTATAGCTCGCATCCGCCAGCACCATTGCGCATTGCGAATTTGCAGCGCTTTAGCCAATCTTAGTAAGTCTTAATTATTATTTACACATGGATCAATTTCACGCGCTACTTACTGCCTCCTATGGGAGACATTATTTAGCGCAGCGCTTGGTGAGTGATGCCACAGGCAATGAATCTCCAAGTGGTCCACTGATTCAGGTCAGCACACCCGCAAAGCAACATATCGGCGCGGTAGGGGATCGAATGTTGCTTGAAATGACCTCTGCAGATCAAGCACGGATTATTGAAATCGAGCCACGCCAAAATATTTTGTATCGCTCAGATGCCTTCAAAAGCAAAATCATCGCTTCCAATGTTGATCAAATCTTAGTGGTGCTGGCAACCCAACCTGCTTTCTCTCCCGACCTATTGGGTAGAGCAGTTGTCGCAGCTGAAGCCAATCAGATTGACCTCCATATTCTGCTCAATAAGTGCGACCTTAAAGATCAATTAGAAAATGCCCGCAAGATCATTGCACCTTATGCACGTATGGGCTACCCAGTCAGCGAAGTATCCGCAAAATTTGATCCCGCTTCGATTGACGCTCTCCGTCCGATATTACAAGGAAAAGTATCCGTGTTTGTTGGGCAATCTGGCATGGGGAAATCCAGCCTTCTCAATGCTTGGGTACCTAACGCGGCCGCGTTGACACAAGAATATTCAGTTCGCCTAGATACTGGAAAACACACTACCACTGCTTGTCGCTATTTTGAATTACCAGAATCCTGGGGAAGAGGCGCCAACGGTAAATTAGGCGCTCTTATCGACTCACCAGGATTTCAGGAATTTGGTCTGGCTCATATGTCAGTGAGCGAGTTGCAGCATGCTTTTAGGGAATTTAAAGACCTGCTGGGTAAATGCCGCTTTCATAATTGCGCTCATCAATCAGAGCCTGACTGCGCCGTACGTGATGCAGTAGACCGAAATGAAATAGCGCCAGAAAGACTGGCGCTATTTAGACAACTACGATCGGACTCAAAGACTGCCGATATACAAATTCAGGGAATTAGCCAAGCCAAAGAGCGATGGTCAGCATTAGCAACAAAGCCATCCAAGCGATAACTAGGCGCCACACTAATCCCACTGCTGAGCGCATCGTTCTTTCCGTAGGCTCTAGACCTACTTCATACACCAAAGGCTCACCAGCCTCAGCCATACGCAAAGCTTCATCACTATCTGGCTCACTCAATGGCTCACCTAAACGCACTCCAAGTGCACCACTACCTGCGGCTAAGATTACTGCTGATAAAGAATCAGACCACTTCTGTGTGAGATAGCGCCATGCATACACAGCGCCCTCGAAATTGCCCACGATAGCAAAACCCATTGCAGTAATACGCGATGGAATCCAATCAATGACATAGAAGAAATGGCGCGCAGATTCGCTGAGGTTGTAATCACCACGCTCAGACCAGCGCTGTGCGGCAATGTCGGCCAAGCGATATAACACAACGCCTGCTGGACCCATTGGCATCATGAACCAGAACAACACACCAAACACATGATGATGGGAACCAATGATGGCGCGCTCAAGCGCTAATGAAATCACTTCAGTTTCAGTGAGATCAGAAGTGTCGAGTTCGGGACCATACCATTCACCTAAAGCAGCGCGCGCTGCTGGTAAGTCATGTGCTTCAATCGCCTCATGCACCAAGGTAAAGGAATGGCTAAATTGACGAAAGCCAAAAAATAAATAGGCGATCGCAACGTTCCACAAAAACCCAAGGATTGGATATGTCACCATACAAACGACATACACAATGAATACTAAAAAGGTGGGCAGTATGAAAGCAACTAAACATGCCATGCGCGCGCCAACTGGACTAGCACCTTCTTCAGTTTTGCCACCGAATTCTTTCGCTACCCAATCCAACCAGCGTGTGCTCATACGCACAATCCAGTGCTGAGAAGTCACTGGGCGATATTGCTCAGCAATCAGGGCGAAGAGAATAGAAAAGAAAGTCATACTTTTAATAAATGATATAGGTTACGTAACATTCCCGCAGTAGCACCCCAAATAAAGCGGTTCTCATAAGGCATTGAATAAAAACGGCGTCCACCCTGCTCGCTTTCCCATAGTCTAACTTGATGGTTGGCAGGATCCAACAAAAACCGTAGCGGAACTTCAAATACATCCGCCACTTCAAACGCATCTAAGACGTATTCTGCCTGAGGCTGCACCAATCCGACTACTGGTGTAACGCTATAGCCAGATACCGTCAAATACTCTGGTAATTGGCCAATAATCTCAACGCGCCTAGGATCTAATCCAATCTCCTCATGACTCTCTCTTAAAGCGGTGTCATTCGGACTTTGATCTTCCGGGTCCATACGACCGCCAGGAAAACTAATTTGCCCAGCATGATCACGCAAGTGATTTGTTCTTTGCGTCAACAAAACAGATAAGCCGTCCTCTTTCAATAACAAAGGAATTAATACTGCTGCACGAGTCACCTTACCAGCAGCCTGACGACGTGCAATGATATCGGCAGCAATGACATGGCGATTCTCATCGGTAATTTCAGGTTCCCACTGTGGGGGCGACTGTAATCTTGCTTTTAAAGCATGCGGCTCCAAAAGTGCTGGCGCAACTTTCATTTGATCGGCACAAACCTGATGAATCGGAATCGCCTGCGCATCAAAACCTGGAGGCGCAGCAACATTGATTGCGTCTACTTCAGGAGTGGATGTTTTTGACATGACTCTATTCTAAGGCAACAAAAAAGGCGACCGAGGCCGCCTTTTATGAGCTTCGAAGCAGCAATTACTCAGCGGCTGGAGCAGCCTCTGGCTTGTTACGAGCTTGGAGCTTCTCTTTAATACGTGCAGACTTACCAGAGCGATCGCGCAAGTAGTACAACTTCGCACGACGCACATCACCGCGACGTTTTACTTCAACGCTAGCGATCAATGGTGAGTATGTTTGGAATGTACGCTCAACGCCTTCACCAGAAGAAATCTTACGCACGATAAAGCTTGAATTGAGTCCGCGATTACGCTTTGCAATCACAACGCCTTCAAAGGCCTGGGTACGCTTACGTGTACCTTCAACAACGTTTACGCTAACAACTACTGTATCGCCAGGCGCAAAGCTTGGCAGAGTTTTATTAGCACTTAAGCGAGCAATTTCTTCTTGCTCAATTTTTGCGATCAAATTCATTATTAATCCTTAAACATCTTGTTAACGTTTTTTCCCGCAATCGAAATTGACGGACTTAACAGAGGATGCAGTTAAAACTATTTCACTAAACCAAAAACAAAACTACTTATTCACAAAGTGCGAAGAAATTGTTCATCTTCTCGGGTTAGCAACCCATTGGCTCTGGCAGATTCAATTAAATCTGGCCTTAGCCTTAACGTCAGCTCTAAAGACTTCTGCCGACGCCAATCCGCTATTTTAGCGTGATGTCCGCCTAAAAGCACGTCTGGTACCGATAAATTTTCATAAATCTCGGGTCTGGTGTAGTGCGGATAGTCCAAAAGGCCGTTCATAAAGCTATCCTGGACCGCTGATTCGCCATCCCCAAGGGCGCCAGGGATTAGGCGGATGACAGCATCCATGATGGCCATTGCTGGAATTTCACCCCCAGAAAGCACAAAATCGCCTATTGAGAGCTGTAAATCCACATTTCGGTCGATAAATCGCTGGTCTACAGCCTCATATCGACCACAAATAAAGCTTAAATTGCCGTAATTGAGGATATCTGTCGCTATCTTCTGAGAAAACCTCTCACCCTGGGGTGCCAAAAGACAAATTGGGCCACTTTTTACACCTTCAGCAGCATGAGCCGCCCGAATTCCAGCAACCGTATCTTCCAAGGGTTTGACCATCATGACCATGCCTGGACCACCACCATAAGCGCGATCATCCACAGTCTTACGAGTATCCGAACAAAAATCCCTTGGATTCCATAAATGCACGCTTGCCAAAGATTGTTCACATGCGCGCCCAGTAACCCCCCACTGCGTTAGTGCGGAGAACATTTCTGGAAAGAGGGTCACTACATCAAAGCGCATATTGAGTTCTGCAGAGTTATTGCCAATCTAACTGCCAATCAAGCGTGATTACCTTGTTAGGTAAGTCTACGCTTTGCACTACCTCTTTTACAAAAGGCACGAGATACCGAACTTCTTTCTTAGCAAGATCACCAATGGCGATAACACCATGGGCGCCATTTTCAGTCACATCAAGTACATCACCAAGAGATTCTTTTTGCAAATTCATTGCATGACAGCCAATGAGGTCAACCCAGTAGTAATCATCTTTTTCTGTTTTTGGAAATGCATCACGTGCAAGCAAAATACGCGCGCCTTTTAAAGCTAAAGCCTGATCACGATCATTCACCCCATCTAATGCCATCACCACATTGCCGCTATGCATCTTGGCAACATTTACTTTGTATTCGGTTAAGGTGGCATTAACCCCAGAATCGCTATGCGAGATCAATGAGAGCCAAACAGTTTTTGAAGAAAGGAGAGCTACGGGATCTGCTGAGTGAGGTCTAACCTTCACTTGCCCTCGTAAACCTTGCGCCTCAGAGATAGCGCCAAGTTCTATTAAATCATTTAGGGAAGGTGTACTCATTTGAAAGCCACCTGCGTTCCTAAAATAAAACTACGAATCCAATGCATCACTAAAAACTTCACCAGGATGATGAAGTTTTTAGTAAAGAAATATTAAGCAGCAGGATTGTTTTTGATTAAACGAACTACTGTTGGAGAAACTTGTGCACCAACGCCAGTCCAGTAAGTCAAACGATCTTGAGCGATGCGCATTGCTTGCTCAGATTCTGCAGCGTTTGGATTGAAATAACCAATACGCTCGATAAAGTTCGAGTCACGACGGTTGCGCTTATCAGTAGCAACGATGCTGTAAAAAGGGCGCTTCTTAGAGCCACCACGTGCCAGTCGAATGACGACCATACTTATTCCTTAAAATCTAATAATGAAAACTGGTTGATTACAACCCAATGAAATTTATTCAAAAATCTTGGGCTTCAGCTCACCAACAAATGTACGGTGATGCGGAAAACCTCATATTCTAGACGAAAACCCCTACTTCTTCCACCTATTTAAGCGCCCACAAGATTAGAATAGAAGCAAAATTAGATTAAATTTCTGATATAAAACAATAACTTACATAAATATGCCCAAGAAAACACCTTATTCGCACCCCACTATTCCAGCCCCCAGAAGGCTATTTCTGGCTTTTTTCCTCTTCGGAATTGGGTTGATGGTGGGCTGCGCCAATGTGATTCCGCCTTGTGGCGCCAAAATCAGCCCTCCCAGCAGTGAACTACGCAACACCCGCTGGGAGCTCACTCGCTGGAATCTACCCCCAAATAGCAAAGGTGAGGTGCGAGCCCGTCAAATACCCCAAGGAGAAGCAAGCAATCCCATTCAAATCGCTTTTGATGCAAATGGGCAACGTGTCAGCGGATCCACCGGGTGCAATCGATTTACAGCGGAGCTTGATGAGGATTCACGTGGATTTAGCTTGAGCAAAATTGCCAGCACTAAGATGGCTTGCGCTCCTCAACGCATGGAATTAGAGAATGATTTTCTGTATCAACTCAACGACTATCGCAGCATCATTCGTAATGGCGACCAATTGCTCATGATTGGCAATGATCGCGAAGTCTTAAGTTTTACGCAACGCCAGTCCACCAATAAATAATCGAAACGATTGAAGAGCAAATTCCTATGAAAAAATCCAAACTTATTTTTTGCGCGCTCGGATTATTTTTTCCTGGCAGCGGCTTTAATTGTTTTTATTTGCTCGGTATTAAATCATTTTGGGGCTGGTCACAATTGCTGGCAACCTTTGGCGGAATCATTGGCTGGAGCTTGCTGAAGGATGCGCACTTTCATTCTGCTCCAGGCTGGGTACTACTCACCTTTGGATTCATTGCCTTAGAAGCTAGCTGGCTAACTACCATCACTTTTGGTTTGCGTCCTGATGAAAAGTGGGATGCGCAATTTAACCCCGGCATTGCTGAGCATGAACGTAGTCAGTCTGGATGGCTAGTGGTCTTGACGGTTATATTTTCGCTTGTGTTTGGCGCTGGCATCATGATGACGTTCTTAGCCATCGCATTTGAGCAATTCTTTATTTCTCAAATCTATGAAGCAAAAAAGCTATCCCAATAATTGCGGATAGCTTTTGCATTGCTTGCTAAATTTTCAGATTAGAACTGCTCTACCTCTAAAGCGTTAGCAGAATATCCACCTTCAACAATAGATGTTGCCAAGCCCTGAGCTTGAGGCAATAAGTTCTCCATAAAGAAACGAGCAGTAGCGATCTTAGTGTTGTAGAAAGCGGGGTCGCTATCACGCAAACACTCTGCAGCAAGCAAGCCACGAGCCATTTGCCAGCCACCCAAAACCAAGCCCGCTAAACGCAAATAAGCACAGCTTCCTGCATATACGGCTTTGGTATTGGTTTTTGCATTCGCCAGGATGTAAGCAACCGCCTCGTCAAATGCAGCTCGACCAGCCGCTAACTGCTTCTGTGCCGCTTTCGCATCTGCGCTACCACTAGCAACCAACTCTTTTTCAGTTTCAGCAATTTTTTCAGAGAATGCCTTGGCAGTAGTACCACCATCGCGCACAGTCTTACGCCCAATCAAATCATTTGCCTGAATCGCAGTCGTGCCTTCGTAAATTGTCAAGATGCGCGCATCACGATAGTGTTGTGCAGCACCAGTCTCCTCAATAAAGCCCATCCCTCCATGCACCTGAACACCCAAGCTTGCGACCTCAATCGACATCTCGGTTGAGAAACCCTTCACAATCGGCACCAAGAATTCATACAAGGCTTGATTTGACTTGCGTGCCGCTTCATCAGGCGCAGCATGTTGCGCATCATAAGCAGCTGCGGCGTAATACGCTAATGCGCGAGCTGCTTCAGTATAGGCACGCATCGTCATCAACATCCGCTTCACATCAGGCTGATGAATAATCGCCACTGGGCCAGCTGATCCTGCTAAATCACGGCTTTGTACGCGATCTTTAGCGTATTGCACCGCCTTTTGATAAGCGCGTTCAGCCACCGCAATACCCTGCATACCGACAGCAAAACGGGCAGCGTTCATCATGACAAACATGTATTCCAGACCACGATTCTCTTCACCAACTAGATAACCAATGGCGCCGCCATGATCACCAAATTGCAATACTGCTGTAGGGCTGGCTTTAATACCTAACTTATGCTCAATCGAAACGCAATGCACATCATTGCGCTCGCCCAATGATCCGTCTGCATTGACTAAAAACTTGGGAACCACAAATAACGAAATCCCCTTCACACCTTCAGGAGCATCTGGCGTTCTCGCCAAGACCAAGTGAACAATATTCTTGGCCATATCGTGCTCACCATAGGTGATAAAGATCTTAGTGCCAAAAATCTTAAAAGTGCCATCCCCTTCAGGAACGGCACGCGCACGCACCATCGATAAATCCGAACCCGCTTGTGGCTCTGTCAAGCACATAGAGCCAGTCCACTCGCCCGAGATCATATTAGGAACATAACGTTCTTGAAGCTCAGGGCTAGCCGCGGTCAACAAAGCTTCAATCGCACCATCAGTCAACATGGGACACAAGGCAAACGATAAGCTAGCTGAATGGACCATTTCAAAGCAAGCTGTTGCAATCAGTTTTGGCAAGCCTTGACCGCCAAATTCGGCAGGGTGCACTACACCCTGCCAACCTGCTGCAGCGAACTGCTCAAATGCATTCTTAAAACCAGGAGTAGTAGTGACTACGCCATCCTTCAAAGAACTTGGGTTTTGATCACCCGGCCAATTAAGGGGCGCAACAACATCTTGATTAAATTTCGCAGACTCTTCCAAAATCGCTGGGGCTAAATCAACATCCGCACCCGCTTCAGCATAGGATGGGTAAGCCACAACTTCAGATAGCCCCGCCAATTCGTTCATCACAAACAACATATCTTTTACAGGGGCTACATATGGCATTACAACTCCTATCGATTCAAATCAGTTACGAAATTACGAAAGCGCCTTTGTCAGTTCGGGCACGGCAGTAAAGAGATCAGCCACCAGACCATAATCTGCAACACCAAAGATTGGTGCCTCTGGATCTTTATTGATGGCAACAATCACTTTGGAGTCTTTCATGCCCGCTAAGTGCTGAATAGCGCCAGAGATGCCAACGGCGACATATAACTGAGGCGCAACAATCTTGCCAGTCTGACCCACCTGGTAGTCATTAGGCACATAGCCAGCATCCACCGCTGCACGTGATGCTCCTAATGCAGCACCTAACTTATCAGCCAAAGGCACAATGAGCTCTTGATACTTTTCACCAGAACCCAAGCCGCGACCACCAGACACAATGATCTTGGCAGCAGTCAACTCAGGGCGATCAGATTTAGTGAGTTCGCGACCTACAAAAGAAGACTGGGCAGCTGAATCAGCAGCAGCAGCCTTTTCTACAGCAGCCGATCCGCCACTAGCAGCCACAGGATCAAAGCCAGTGGTACGCACCGTAATCACTTTGATTGGGTCTGCGCTTTGCACAGTCGCAATCGCGTTACCCGCATAGATTGGACGCTCAAACGTGTCTGGTGAAACTACCTTAGTAATGTCAGATAACTGTGCAACATCCAACTTCGCCGCAACGCGTGGCAAGACATTCTTACCATTAGCAGTTGCGGGAGCAAGGATATGACTATAGCCGTTGGCAATAGAGAGAATCTGCGCAGCTAAAGGCTCAGCCAATTGATCGGCTAGATTGGCGGCATCCATTTGAATCACCTTACGTACGCCAGCAATTTGCGCTGCAGCTTGTGCAACAGCATCAGATTGGTTGCCGGCAACCAAAATATCCACCTCAGGGGAGCATTGCAGTGCGGCCGCTACAGCATTTAGGGTCGCAGCCTTTAAAGATTGGTTGTCGTGTTCAGCAATAACGAGTGCGGCCATTTAAATCACCTTCGCTTCATTTTTGAGTTTGTCTACAAGAGCTGCCACAGCGGCAACCATGACACCAGCGCTACGCTTAGGTGGCTCTTCTACTTTGAGGGTTTTCAGGCGCGGAGCAATATCGACACCCAAGCTCTCTGGGGTAATCGTATCGATAGTCTTTTTCTTGGCCTTCATGATGTTCGGTAAGGTCACATAACGTGGCTCATTTAAGCGTAAGTCGGTCGTAACCACTGCTGGCAATGACAAGGCAATCGTTTCTAGACCGCCATCAACTTCACGAGTCACTGTCGCTTTACCATCAGCAACAACCACTTTGGAAGCAAAAGTCGCTTGTGGAATATCCATGAGGCTTGCCAACATTTGACCAGTTTGATTGCTATCGTCATCAATTGCTTGTTTGCCAAGAATGATGATTTGAGCCTGCTCTTTTTCAGAGAGCGCTTTGAGAATCTTTGCCACTGCTAAAGGCTGTAACTCTGCATCCGTTTCCACCAAAATAGCGCGATCAGCACCAATGGCCAAAGCAGTACGGAGGGTTTCTTGACACTGCGTAACGCCTGCAGATACCACGACAACCTCAGTTGCCACACCCGCCTCTTTGAGACGTACCGCCTCTTCAACCGCAATTTCGTCAAAAGGGTTCATACTCATTTTGACGTTGGCAATATCAACACCTGAGTTATCGGACTTCACACGTACCTTGACGTTGTAATCCACTACACGCTTTACAGCTACTAAGATTTTCATCTGAATTCACAATCCTTAATGACTACTAACTAAACCAAACAGAATATTTACTTAAAAATGAGGGTAATCCTTATTTTAACGCCCCCATCATCCAAAATTAGACATCGATAGCAGCGGCTGAACCTGCTTGCTTACGCAACTCAAATTTCTGAATTTTCCCGGTTGAAGTCTTTGGCAACTCCCCAAACACAATCGCCTTGGGAACCTTAAAGCCAGCTAAATGTTGCTTGCAGTGGGCAATGATGTCAGCAGGCGTTACCTCTATACCCGGCTTTATCTCCAAGAATGCACATGGGGTCTCGCCCCATTTGGGATCCGGTTTGGCCACGACCGCCGCAGCGATTACCGCTGGATGACGATAAAGAACATCCTCCACCTCAATCGAGGAGATATTCTCTCCACCAGAAATAATGATGTCTTTACTACGATCTTTAATTTTGACGTAACCATCCGGGTTCTTCACTGCTAAGTCACCCGAATGGAACCAGCCACCTTCAAACGCTTCTTTAGTGGCTTTTTCATTCTTAAGGTAGCCCTTCATAGCGATGTTGCCCTTAAACATAATCTCGCCCATGGTCTCACCATCAGCAGGAACAGGCTTCATCGTTTCCGGATCTAATACATCAATCGCTTGTTGCATGTGATATCGCACACCTTGACGTGCATTCAAGCGAGCACGCTCACCGATATCCATATCATCCCACTCATCTTGCTTCACACAAACTGCAGCAGGACCATACACCTCAGTTAAACCATACACATGGGTTAAATCGAATCCTAACTTTTCCATACCTTCAATAATGGATGCGGGGGGCGCTGCGCCCGCAATCAGGCCTTTCACGCCAGCAGGAACGCCTGCTTTTAACTCGTCTGGTGCATTGACTAACAAGTTATGCACGATGGGCGCTGCGCAATAGTGAGTCACACCATGCTCTTTAATGGCTGCAAAAATATGTTGCGCATCAACACGACGTAAACAAATATTAATGCCTGCGCGTGCAGCAATCGTCCACGGGAAACACCAACCATTGCAATGGAACATCGGCAAAGTCCACAAATACACCGGATGCTTATTGATGTCCCAATCCAAGACATTCGATACAGCATTAATCGCTGCACCACGGTGGTGATAGACCACCCCCTTGGGATTGCCTGTAGTACCAGAGGTGTAATTTAAGCAAATCGCCTGCCATTCATCTGCAGGAACTTGCCATGCAAATTGTGGATCACCTTCGGCCAGCAATTGCTCATAAGTTAATTTACCTAGCTTCTCACCAGGCACATCAAATTCTTCTTCCTCTACATCGATTACCAAGAACTCGCGGCCGCTGTCTTTCTTAGCCATCTCCAGTGCTTTTTTCATCACACCAGAAAATTCTGGATCGACGATCACAACCTTAGCCTCGCCGTGATTCAACATGAAGGCAACGGATTCTGGGTCTAAACGGGTATTGAGGGCATTTAATACTGCGCCCGCCATTGGAATACCGAAGTGTGCTTCCACCATAGGGGGTGTGTTGGGGAGCATCACAGCGACAGTATCCCCAAGACCAACACCATGCTTTTGGAGTGCGCTTGCTAAACGACGGCAACGATCATAGGTTTGCGCCCAAGTCTGCCGTAACTTGCCATGCACGATGGCTACTTTTTTAGGGTAGATCTCAGCCGATCTCTCTAAAAATAGAAGTGGAGTAATTGGGGTGTAATTCGCTGAATTACGCTCTAGACCCTGTTCATAAATATTGGCCATCTTTTACTTTCAATAACAGTTGAATTTGTTCTATTAAATATCGGCTAAAGCTTTTACGTGAGCCACAACACTGCGACCTAAAGCAGATAAGTTGTAGCCCCCCTCTAAGCAGCTGACGATACGATTGTCCGCGTATTGATGTGCGATTTCTTTTAAACGCTTCGTAATCCATACATAGTCATCTTCTACCAATCCCATTTGACCTAGATCATCTTCGCGATGCGCATCAAAGCCCGCTGAAATAATGATGAGCTGGGGCTCGAAATTATGCAGGGCTGGAAGCCACTTTTCCTCAACAATGGAGCGCACAACATCACCGCGAGTAGCGGCCGGCAAAGGTACATTGACCATATTATTCGCGTGATCAAGACCGCTATAGGGGTAGAACGGATGCTGAAAGAAGCTGCACATCAACACACTAGGATCATTAAAGAATGCTGCTTCTGTGCCATTGCCGTGATGCACATCAAAGTCAATAATAGCTACACGCTCAATTCCATAAGTCTCCATTGCATAACGCGCAGCAATCGCAACGTTATCAAACAGACAAAAACCCATTGAACGCGTCGGCTCCGCATGATGGCCTGGAGGTCTTACAGCGCAAAATACGTTCTCTACCTCGCCTTTCATGACTGCATCTACTCCAGCGATGGCGGCACCCACTGCACGCAAAGAAGTTTGCCAAGTATGCGGATTCATAATGGTGTCGCCATCTAGCATCGCATATCCACTCTGCGGCGCCTGCTCTTTCACAAAAGCAATGTGATCCGGACTATGAACCAACTCGAGCTGGTCTTCACTAGCAAGAGGTGCATCAAGGTGGTGAAGAAAGCGGTCAATACCGCTACGGATCATCTGATCATTAATTGCCTGAATACGCTCTGGACATTCCGGATGATGACTGCCCATCTCATGTTTCAGAAAATCGGGATGAGTTATGTATCCTGTGGTCATTTACCTAAATCCTTAATCGTAAATCTGTAATTTTTATAATCTAATTAATATTGCTTAATTTATTGCTCAACTCGTTCAATCCCATGCCCCCAAATTCCCACTTGCGCATCTACTCCCTACTGCTCTTGCTTGCTCTCGGGGCCTGTTCAAGCACACCCACACAACAAAGCAATAGCCAGCAAAACATCGTAATCCAAGCGGATGATGCGAACACCGAAGCGCGCTACAGCCAAAGCCTGAATGCCTTACTGAATCAGGTATCCCAAACCCAGGAAATCCCCATTCAGACCCTAGAAATGGGCTTCTTAGATGCTAAAACGATTCCCTCCATACGAAAATTGGTATTACCCCCATCGGGAACCTTCAAAAAGAACTGGTTGGCTTACCGCAAGCGTTTCATTGAACCTGTCCGCCTAAAGGCTGGAAGGGCCTTTTTAGAGGAAAACCAAGCCTTTTTAGGCCAAGTTGAGCAAAATTATGGGGTGCCAGCTGAAGTGATTGCAGCCATTATTGGTATTGAGACGATTTACGGCCGCCAAACCGGCAATTTTCGGGTGAAAGACGTTTTATCGACCCTAGCCTTTAGTTATCCAGACACCCCAAACAAACCAGCTCGCGAACAATTATTTAAAGATCAACTACAGGAGCTAATCTTGCTGTGCTGGACCGAAGCAGGCGGTCAGTTACCGGCCAAAAATAGCGCACAAGGAATCAGTCAGGGTCGCTTCAATAGCTGCCTAAACCAGAACAGCTCCTACGCGGGTGCTATTGGCTTGCCTCAGTTCATGCCTAGTAGCATTCGGAGTTTTGCAGTCGATGGTGATGGTGATGGCCGTATTGATCTAAAACAAAGCCCCAAAGATGCTATTGCCAGCGTTGCCAACTTCATGAAAAAACATGGCTGGCAAACAGGTATGCCCATCTCCTTCCCTGTGCAAGAAAGTGGCCTGAATGCTGCCAAGGAATTGGCCGATGGCGAACCACAACTGAAACATACTGTTGCCGAGTTAATTCAAAAAGGAATTCTCAGTCCACAGCAGGGAGATTTGCAACGTGGTGGAGTGGAGCCCCAAAGCAAAGGACTCATTATTGATCTACCTTACCCAGGTAAAGATGGCTCAGATCAAGCCCAATACTTTGTTGGCTTAAATAACTTTCTGACGATCGTGCAATACAACCGTAGTTATTTCTACGCTCAAAGCGTTGCGGAGTTTGCAGAAGCTTTAGGTTACAAAAACCAAAGTGCAGTACCCGCAGAGCCATCACAGAAAACAAGTAGTTCTAAGGATGCTTCCGATAAACCTAAAAGCAAGAATAAAAAATCTAGCCCTAAGAAAAAATCAAAATAAATTAATGAATGCTTACAGCTATTATCTTAGGCCGGGAAAACACCCGTAGATAAGTAACGATCGCCGCGATCGCACACAATAAATACGATGGTGGCATTTTCAACTTGGCGGGCAATGCGCAAAGCAACCACCAAGGCACCACCTGCAGAGATACCGCAGAAGATACCCTCTTCTACCGCTAAACGTCTTGCCATATCTTCAGCATCCGCTTGCGTTACATATTCAATACGATCAACACGCTCGCCTTGATAAATCTTTGGTAGATATTCTGGGGCCCATTTACGAATACCCGGTATTTGCGAACCCTCTTCAGGTTGAGCGCCAATAATCTGAATATTGGGATTCATGGACTTCAGATAAGTTGATACCCCAGTGATCGTGCCGGTAGTACCCATCGCTGAAACAAAGTGTGTGATTTGACCATCGGTATCACGCCAGATCTCAGGGCCCGTAGTCTCAATATGCGCCCGTGGATTATCGGGATTAGCAAACTGATCCAGCAATCTACCGCGACCCTCACGCTGCAGTTGCAATGCATAGTCTCTTGCAAACTCCATGCCACCAGAGGCTGCAGTCAAAATTAATTCTGCACCATAGGCAGCCATACTTTGCCGACGCTCAATGCTTTGATTTTCCGGCATCACCAAAATCATTTTGTAGCCCAACATGGCGGCAGTCATTGCCAAGGCAATACCCGTGTTTCCACTTGTTGCCTCAATTAGAGTGTCGCCAGGTTTGATTTCGCCACGCTCTTGCGCGCGCATGATCATCGACAGCGCAGGTCGGTCCTTAACCGACCCGGCTGGATTGTTGCCCTCTAACTTACCCAGAATGACATTATTGCGATTGTCATTTTCCAATCCCGGAATACGCTGTAAGCGCACCAGAGGCGTATTGCCTACTGTTTGTGAAATGGTTAGGTAAGAAGGTCTGCTCATATGCTGATTTTAGCCGTAAGCACACCTAAACGCGAAAGGGCCTAATTTCTGCGATGTGGCGCTGCACGCTCCGATGAATTACGCCCATTAGTCTGATGACGCGAATGACGCCGGCTAGAGGCTCCACCTTCTTTTTGCGTGCGACCATTAGGCTCCCGAAAAGAGCTTGGTGCCTCAATGGTTAATCCGTTATCCACCATTTTTTCAACCGATCGCATGCCAATGCCACGCACCCTCTTTTGCAAATCATTGGCGTCCTGAAAATGACCACCATCTTGACGCTCCGCAATAATGGTTTTTGCTTTTGATGGCCCAATACCTTTAATACTCTCTAATTCCGATTGGGAAGCAGTATTGACATTAATAGGTGAAGCGTTTGCTGTGCCCAAACCCAATGCAGACATTGAGAGTACTGCTGAGACCAAGGCGGATCTCATCACATTTTTGGCACTTCCAAAATTGAAATTTTTCATACATTCTCCAGAGATAAATAAAAAATCCACGGGCACTTAGTGCGCGTAGAACATTTACAACGAAGATGTATGGATCTTGTTGACTGGCTTACAGTGGGTTAGCCAAGAAATCAGAATTTGCCTCTAACCACTCGATATAGCGACTGACGCCCTGCTCAACATTGAGGAAGGGCTCTGTATATCCAGCTGCACGCAATTTTGTTAAATCAGCTTGCGTAAAGCACTGGTATTTTCCTTTGAGCGCATCCGGAAAAGGAATGTATTCAATGGCTTTTTCTTTTACCAACTCTTGTAGGCTTGCTGGCTTCGCTTTATCCAGCTTGCGCATTGCGTTGGCTACTGCATGAGCAACATCATTAAATGGTTGCGCACGACCACTGCCTAAATTAAAGATACCGCTAATCTCTGGGTGGTCCAAGAAAAATAAATTCACTTTGACCACATCTTCAACCGATACAAAGTCGCGACTTTGCTCGCCTGGACCATAGCCCCCATATTCACCAAACAGCTTTACATGACCATTAACCTTGTACTGATGGTATTGATGAAACGCTACCGATGCCATGCGACCTTTATGTGATTCGCGTGGACCATATACATTGAAATAACGGAAGCCCACCACTTGCGCAGTATTTGCATTTTCGGCAAAACGCTTACGCATTACCTGATCAAACAAGAATTTTGAGTAGCCATAAATATTCAATGGTTTCTCATGCACCCGGCTCTCAACAAAGACGTCTGAACCACCATAAGTAGCAGCAGAGGATGCATACAGGAGCTGAACTTTTTGAGCAGTGCAGATATCAAGCAAATCCATGGTGTAGCGGTAGTTGTTCGCCATCATGAAAATGCCGTCGGTCTCCATGGTATCGGAGCAAGCACCCTCATGAAACACTGCTTTTACTTTGCCAAAACGACCACTTCTAAAAGCCTCTAAAAATTCATCTTTATCAAGATAATCAATGATGTCGAGATCAGCTAAATTACGATATTTATCAGCTGGGCGTAAATCATCAACAGCAATAATATTTTTTTCGCCACGCGCATTTAAGGCCTGAACAATATTCGCCCCAATAAATCCTGCGGCGCCAGTTACGATAATAGTCACTGTAATTCCTCTGAAGTAACGGTAGCAGTACCCAACTTACCAACCACGATTCCACCGGCACGATTTGCCAACGCCATCGCTCGCTCTAATGGCCATCCTGCTGCTAGGGCAACTGCCAAAGTAGCAATCACTGTATCACCAGCACCAGATACATCAAATACCTCTCTGGCTTGTGCTTTGACATGACTTACACCTGCCTCGGTATATAAACTCATTCCCTCTTCAGAGCGTGTCAGTAGCAATGCTTGAAGATTGAGAGACTTGCGGAGATCCTGCGCCCTCTTGGTTAGATCTGCTTCGCTAGTCCACTGACCAACCACTTGACGCAGCTCGCTGCGATTTGGCGTTAAAACAGAAGCACCACGATACTTCTCATAGTCTTCGCCTTTAGGATCAACCAAGATCATTTTGTTTTGCGCCCTTGCCTGTTCGATCATATGAGCAACTTGACCCAAAGCACCCTTGCCGTAGTCCGACAGAATGACGACATCAGCAGAGCCAACTAATTTTTCAAAGCGCTCTAATTTATGCGCAAGGGCTTTTTCAGTAGGAGCCTCTTCAAAGTCCAGACGAATCAATTGTTGTTGACGCGCAATCACGCGCAATTTCACAATCGTGGGAACTTGCGCATCAATCTCGAGCTGACTATCAACACCACCAGACTTCAGTAAATTCATCACGCGTTCGCCAGGTTCATCCTGACCCACAATCCCCAGAATAGTCGTCTGTGCGCCAAGAGCTGCCACATTACGCGCCACGTTTGCAGCGCCACCTAAGCGCTCATCAATTTTGCCAACTTGAACTACCGGCACAGGCGCTTCTGGAGAGATGCGATTGGTATCGCCAAACCAGTAGCGATCCAGCATGACATCCCCTACCACCAGCAGGCGTGCCTTAGAGAATTGTTCGCGGTTGGCTTTTTCCATATGAATCGTATTTTCTACTAATGACTTGTTTAATTATGTCGCCCAATGCCGTGGTATTCAATACCCAACTCTTGCATGGCGTGTGGCTCGTAGAGATTGCGTCCATCGAACACGATGGGGCGTGTCAATTTTTGCAGAACCACATCAAAATCAGGGCTACGGAATGCCTTCCACTCAGTGACAATAATCAATGCATCCGCACCATCAAGGGCATTCATGGGGTTATCAACCATAGAAACATTTTTCAGCCCTTGAGGGTTGCTCTGAAAATCTTGTTCTAAGGCATGCTTTGCCTCAGGCATTGCTACCGGATCATGGGCAACGATCGTTGCACCACGCTTGACTAATTCAGCAATAATCACGCGGCTGGGAGCTTCACGCATATCGTCGGTATTTGGCTTAAAGGCTAAACCCCACAATGCAAATTTCATATTAGAAAGATCTTTGCCGAAACGCTTTTCAATCTTTTCTACCAAGACATATTTCTGAATCTCGTTTACCGCATCAACGGCACCTAGAATCTTCAGTTCTCTGCCATGCTCTTTAGCAGTCTTGGATAGCGCTGATACGTCTTTCGGGAAACATGAGCCACCATAACCGGTACCTGGATACAAGAAACCAAAACCAATCCGCGAATCCGAGCCAATACCTTGACGTACTGCTTCAATATCGGCGCCCACCAGGTCTGCTAAGTTGGCCAACTCATTCATAAAAGAAATACGGGTGGCCAACATCGCATTAGCAGCGTACTTGGTTAACTCCGCACTCTTCACATCCATGTAGTAAGTACGTTCATGATGCCGATTAAATGGCGCATAGAGTTTACGCATCTGCTCTTTAGCGCGCAAACCAGCTGGTGTATTTTCTGTGCCAATCACAATACGGTCTGGGCGCATAAAGTCCTCAACCGCAGCGCCCTCTTTTAAGAACTCCGGATTAGAAACTACTGAACATAGATCAGCAGATAAACTACGCTTCTCTAGCTCCTCAGTGATAGCAGCCGACACCTTATCCGCAGTTCCTACAGGGACGGTAGATTTATCAACGATGACTTTTGGTGTGGTCATATTGCGCCCAATATTGCGCGCTGCTGCAACCACATATTGCAGATCGGCAGAGCCATCTTCATCAGGCGGAGTGCCAACCGCAATAAATTGAATATCGCCATGCGCTACTGAAGCGGCAACATCGGTAGAGAACTGCAATCTGCCCGCTGCACGATTACGCTCAATCATTTCTTTGAGGCCAGGCTCATAAATAGGCACACCACCAGAATTGAGAATCTCAATCTTCTTTGGATCCAAATCCAAACAAAAGACATTGTTGCCCTGCTCGGCAAGACAGGCGCCTGTAACCAAACCTACATAACCACTTCCAACGATCGTAACTTTCATTTCGCCTCTTATTTCTTTAATTCAATTACATTGAAGGGCCACTTGGTGCGACCCCCTCTGAGCGTCTTGGAGAGTATGCCTCCCAATGATTACAACCAGGGCACTGCCAATAGAATCGGCGAGCACGGAAACCACAATTACCACAGGTATAACGGGCCAAACTAGTAGTACGCTGACGCAAAAGATTCAGAATTGACTGCAACTCCGAAAGTCTTTCTGGGTTGGCATTGCCTTCCTCTAATGCAACGCGCGTTTCAGCAAGCTTTGATAAGGCACTCAAGCTGGGCGAATGTTGCATTACCTCAGACAACATCGTATTAGCAGCTTCTGGGCCACGAATCTTCATAACTTGCTTATGCACAATATCCAACAACTCGCCAGTAGCCTGAGTATTCAAGAGTGCGCAAAGTCGATCTAAGCCCTCAGACTCTTTGCCTAAGGCGGTATGAGCCAGCATCCAACGATCCGCCAATAGGTGCATATAAGCGGGATGGGAATCAGCCACTACACTCCATGCCTCAATCGCCTGAGCAGGACGCTCCATCGCCATTAAATAATCGCCTTGCAAAATCAGTCCGCGCGCGTGATTGGGAACCGCCTGCAAAGCACGCTGAATAGATTGCTCGGCTTCATGTAAATCTTTACGGCGTAGCGCATCTTGGGCTAGCTCGCAATGGAACTGGGCAATTTCAATGCGATGTGATTTACCTTGAAGGCCTTCGAGCTCAGAAGCAGCAATGATGGCTTTTTTCCAATCACGCTCTACCTGGTACATCTCCAGCAAACTCTCTTTTGCTGGGACAGCATACTTGCCATCCCCCACACGGTTTAAGGAGGCCTCCGCGCGGTCCAATAAACCAGCACGCAAAAAATCACGGCCTAATTCATAAGCTGCATGATCTCGATCGCGCGGCTTTAAGTCATCACGATTGGCTAAGTGTTGATGCACTCGAATCGCACGCTCGGTTTCACCGCGACGACGGAATAAATTTCCTAAGGAAAAATGCAGCTCAACAGTTTCGGGATCTAACTGCGCAATCTTGACCAAGGTCTCAATAGCTTGATCTGGTTGCTCATTTAACAAAAGGCTTAGGCCTTTAAAGGTGGAGCGCTGTTGACGCATACGCTCACGCTCATCCATGCGATTCTCCAATCGCAAGTCCCAGCGCGAAGCTAACCAGCCAATGCCAAACATGACTGGTAGCAACAATAACCAAGATGTCGCGATCTGAATCATGCCGTGCAGAATTTCAATAAAAAAATGGTCCGAATGGACCACTGAGGTTGAGCCTGAATACTAGGCACCAGTACCCTCTTTAGGGCTCGCCTGTTTCAAGGGCTTGTAATCTACTCGCTCACGCAACTCTTTGCCAGGCTTAAAGTGCGGTACACGTTTTTCTGGAATCAATACCTTCTCACCAGACTTCGGATTGCGACCGGTTCGCGCAGGACGATGATGAAGTACAAAACTTCCCACGCCACGCAACTCAATACGCTTACCTTCTGCCAAGGCTTGAGTCATTGTGTCCAACAATGTTTTTACCGCCAACTCCACATCCCTAGGTAATAGCTGCGGGAACTGTTCCGCTAAGCTCTCCACTAGTTCGGAGCGGGTAATTGCTTGTTGCTCTTGATCTGTCATGATCTATCAATAAAAAATCGCCGCCCTCCTCATGGAAAGCAGCGATATTGATTTAGCCTTGATTGTCCAATTTTGCTTTTAACAAAGCGCCCAAATTGGTTGTGCCAGACTGCGCATCACCTTGGAGCTTGCTCATTGCATCTTGTTGATCAGAGCTGTCTTTTGCTTTGATTGAAAGGTTGATCACGCGTGACTTACGATCAATATTGATGATCATGGCAGTTACGCTATCGCCTTCTTTCAATACATTGCGTGCATCTTCAACGCGATCTGTTGAGATCTCAGAAGCACGCAAGTAAGCTTCAACTTCATCAGCCAAATGAATGGTTGCACCTTTGGCATCAACACTCTTAACAGTGCCAGTAACCATCGCGCCCTTGTCATTCACTGAGGTGTAGTTATTGAATGGGTCACCAGACAATTGCTTGATACCGAGAGAGATACGCTCTTTCTCAACATCGATTGCCAAAACAGTGGCTTCAACTTCATCACCTTTTTTGTATTTCTTAACAGCCTCTTCGCCTGGCTCATTCCATGAGAGGTCTGAGAGGTGAACTAAGCCATCGATACCGCCAGGCAAGCCAATGAACACGCCGAAGTCTGTAATAGACTTGATTGCGCCAGAAAGCTTGTCGCCTTTTTGCTGTGAACGTGCAAACTCTTCCCATGGATTTGCTTTGCACTGCTTGATGCCCAAGCTAATACGACGCTTGTCTTCATCAATATCCAGAACCATCACTTCAACTTCGGTTCCTAATGCAGTAGCCTTGCTTGGAGCAACGTTCTTGTTGGTCCAATCCATTTCAGAAACGTGTACCAAACCTTCGATACCGCTTTCGATTTCAACGAATGCGCCGTAATCAGTCAGGTTGGTTACTTTGCCGAATAAACGGGTGTTTGGTGGGTAACGACGAGCGATACCAACCCATGGATCATCACCAAGCTGCTTCACGCCGAGTGAAACGCGATTCTTCTCTTGATCAAACTTCAAGATCTTCGCAGTTACTTCTTGACCAACAGTCAACATCTCGCTTGGGTGACGCACACGACGCCATGCCAAATCGGTAATGTGCAAGAGGCCATCGATACCACCGAGGTCAACGAATGCGCCGTAATCAGTGATGTTCTTAACGAGGCCAGTAACCACTGCGCCTTCTTTCAAGTTAGACATCAACTTAGCACGCTCTTCACCTTGGCTAGCTTCAACCACTGCACGACGTGACAACACAACGTTATTACGTTTACGGTCGAGCTTGATAACCTTAAACTCCATCGTCTTACCTTCGTAAGGGCTGGTGTCTTTGATTGGACGTGTATCAACGAGTGATCCAGGCAAGAATGCGCGGATACCGTTCACCATTACTGTCAAGCCGCCCTTAACCTTACCGGTAACAGTACCAGTAACGATTTCAGCTTGCTCGAGAGCTTTTTCCAAATTCAACCATGATGCCAAGCGCTTCGCTTTGTCACGGGAGAGGATGGTGTCGCCATAGCCGTTCTCAAGAGCGTCAATAGCAACAGAAACGAAATCGCCAGGAGCTACTTCAATCTCGCCAGCGTCGTTATGGAATTCTTCAACAGGAATAAACGCTTCAGACTTTAAGCCAGCGTTAACAACGACGAAGTTATGGTCGATGCGAAGAACTTCAGCCGAAATAACTTGGCCGGTCTTCATATTCGATCGGGTTAATGATTCTTCAAATAGTTCTGCAAATGATTCAGACATGTATATTCACTTTGTGCCGCCAGAAGGCCTGACGGGTTAGGTTAAAAAAGCCTTAAAGAAACACGCTAATGAAATAATCGCGTTGTGGAGTTTCTTAAGACGCCAAAACTACTACTTACAACTACAGCTCACTACGTACTGCCTACAAAACTGAGTTAAGCAATCGCAGATTGATACCAATCCAAGACTGACTTAACTGCTTGATCTATCGATAAATCTGATGTTTCGAGCACTTTTGCACCGTCTGCGACTAACAAGGGGGCAGTGCCTCTACTGCTATCTCTGGCATCACGCTCCTGCAAATCATGCAGCAAGTCCTCTAGTTTAGCAGAAATTCCCTTAGCTATCAATTGCTTATAGCGACGCTCAGCTCTTGCAGCGGCTGTTGCGGTGAGGAAAACCTTCAAAATTGCATCTGGAAATATGACACTAGCCATATCGCGACCATCGGCCACCAAGCCAGGGGATTGCCGAAAACTGCGCTGCAAGCCCACCAAGGCAGTCCGTACCTCTGGGTGAACTGCCACCGCAGACGCTCTCAAGCCGATGTTTTCTGCTCGAATAGCCTCAGTCACACCCTCATTATTCAAGAAAACTTGATTATTTTTGAATGAAATCAGTAACTTAGGAACCAAAAGGCCTAATTCAGGGCCATTTTTGGCATCAATTCCTTGTTTTTCGCTCGCCAAAGCTACTAAGCGATACAAAGCTCCGCTATCCAGATAGTGAAAGCCCAGCTTCTGAGCCACCAAAGAAGCAACCGTACCTTTTCCGGAGGCGGTAGGTCCATCAATCGCAATGACTGGAAACTGACTCATAGGATTACGCTACTACCGTCGCAAATTCTGTGAAATACGTCGGGAAAGTTTTTGCCACGCAGTTCGGATCATTAATTTTCAGAGCATTAGGCCCAAAGGCAGCTAATGAGAAACACATTGCCATGCGATGGTCATCGTATGTGTCAATACCCTCGCTTGGAGATTTCCAATCACTGAATGATGCTGGCGCCTGGACCACAATGTAGTCAGCACCTTCCTCAACGATTGCGCCAACTTTTTTTAACTCTTTCGCCATCGCTGCAATACGATCAGTTTCCTTCACACGCCAGCTCGCAATATTATTTAAACGAGTTGGTCCATCAGCAAATAATGCAGCAACTGCTAAAGTCATTGCAGCGTCTGGAATTTCAGTGCAATCTAAAGTAATGCCATTGAGTTTGCCGCTGGCATTTCTTACGCCAGCCACTTCTATCCAGCCCTCACCAGCAGTAATCTGGGCACCCATCAGCGCGAGCGCATCAGCAAATGCCACATCCCCCTGAATACTGTCTTTACCGACACCCAATACTTTGACAGGGCCAGTACCAATAGCGCCAAGTGCCAAGAAATATGACGCAGAAGAAGCATCCCCTTCAACAGATAGCTGACCTGGGCTCTTATAAACTGCATCCGATGTTTTTGCTGGGATAACGAATGATTGCTGATCAGGACAAGCAACATTAACGCCAAATCTAGCCATCAATTTCAAGGTGATATCAATATAAGGTCTTGAAATCAATTCGCCCACTACTTCAATTCGCACTGGCTCAGTTGCAACCAAAGGCAAAGCCATGAGCAATGCGGTCAAGAATTGGCTCGATACATCGCCGCGTACTTTAACTACATCCTGAATATGAATCGGTGAAGCTAAGATTTTGATAGGTGGGTAACCTTCTTGTAATTCATATTCAATCTTGGCGCCAACCTGACGCAAGCCATCAACCAAATCCCGAATCGGTCTTTCATGCATACGCGCGATACCTGATAGGCGATAGTTCCCACCCTGCATTGCCAAAGCAGCGGTCAATGGTCGAATAGCGGTGCCTGCATTGCCCATAAAGAGATCTGCATCTTGCACAGGAAATTTCCCACCACAACCCTCCACTACGCAAACATGATTTGCTTGATCTATCACCGTTAAGCCTAACTGGCGCAGTGCATTACGCATCACTTGAGTGTCATCGGCATCCAACAGATTCTTGAGCGTAGTTGTTCCAGAGGAAAGTGCCGCAAGCAATAGCGCACGATTAGAAATACTCTTCGATCCGGGCAACACAATTGAGCCTTGCGCTCGCTTGAATGGGCCAATGCGAATATCAGGCATACCACTCATTCAGTTGCATCCAAATCTTGGCGCGCTTTACTTGCCTTGTTGAATAACTTCTCTAAGCCGGCACCATCATTTTCCGCAATCAATTTACGCATATGATTGACGATCAATAAGTACTGATCAAACTCTTTCAGAATGGCAGTGCGATTACCAAGGCAAATATCTCGCCACATCTCTGGGCTAGAAGCGGCAATGCGTGTGAAATCCTTAAATCCTGCGCCCACATGATCTAACTTCTGCTCTGCATCTTCAGAGTTCACTACGCTAGCCATTAAAGCGTAAGACAAGATATGCGGTAAATGTGAGACTGCGGCATAAATAGCGTCATGCTGAACAACGCCAATTTTCTTCACAACCGAGCCAACTGACTCCCAGAATCCGGCGATTAAAGCAGTGTCTTCTGGTGAGTTTTCCTGTAGGGGGCAAATGATGGTTTGCTTTCCTTGGAACAAATCTGCTTTAGCTGCACTAGCCCCATGTTGCGCACCGCCAGCAATCGGATGTGCAGGCATAAACTGGCAAGCCTTCTTTCCCAAAACTTCTTTGGCCGCCAAAATAACATCGCCTTTAGTGCTGCCGGCATCTGTAATCATGGTGCGTGACTCAAGAAGAGGCTCCATAACCTCGAAGGCTGCTCGCATTTGCGCTACAGGCACACAAAGCACAATGACATCAGACTGCTTTGTGGCTTCCACCAAATCCACTACGCCATCAATCGCACCCATTTTTTGCGCTTGATCTAAATTTTCTTTACTGCGACCAACACCCAAAACCTTTGTGACCACTCCTGCTTTTTTAAGAGCCAAGCCAAGCGATGCGCCAATAAGACCAACACCCACAATGGTGACGGTGCCGTAGTTGCTAGCTGGATTAATGATGGTCATTCGCCCGCCAAAATTGCTTTCAATGCATCAATAAAGGCTGCATTCTCTTCTGGCAAACCAATTGAGATACGCAACCACTGGGGCAAACCATAGTTACCAACTGGACGAACAATAATGCCGCGCTTGAGTAGAGCTAAATTCATGCGTGCTCCCGCTTGATCATCATCACCCACCTTAACCAACACGAAATTACCAGCTGATGGCAAATAACGAAGGCCTAGTTGATCAAATGCTTTGGTCAACTGCTCGTAACCAGCGCAATTGAGCTCAAAACCTTTTTGCAAAAAAGCCTTGTCCTGAAAAGCGGCAATCGCAGCCGCTTGCGCGAGACTATTTACATTAAATGGCTGACGAATGCGATTTAATAAATCCGTTAAATGGGGTTGAGCAACACCATAGCCAATACGCAAGCCTGCAAGGCCATAAGCCTTAGAAAAGCTGCGCGACAAAATCATATTCGGGAAACGCTTCACCCAAGCAATTGCGTCATAGCGCTGTTCAGGCGTGAGATATTCGTTATAGGCCTCATCCAACACAACTACAACATGCGATGGCAGCGCCACTAAAAAGTCTTCAATCTCTTTTGCAGTGAGATAGCTTCCTGTGGGATTGTTGGGGTTCGCTACAAAAACCAATTTTGCTTTGTCACCTGCAGCTTTAACGGCGGCCAACATCGCTGGCAAATCATGTCCGTAGCTTGGAGTTGCCGCAACCTCTACTGCTTTTGCCCCAACGGCCTGAGTAGCAAGCGGATAAACAGCGAATGCATGCTTCGAGAAAATGACTTCATCACCGGCCTGAGCAACTGCGCGCGCAGCCAATTCCAAAATATCGTTACTACCATTACCCAGCGTGATCCAATCTGATGGCACACCCAAGGAGGGAGATAAAACATTCTTTAACTCAAATCCATTGGAGTCCGGATAACGGCCTAAGTCACTTGCAGCTTTGAGCATGGCATCTTGCGCAGACTTTGGCATTCCCAATGGATTTTCATTGGATGCCAACTTCACGATCTTGTTTTCGTCTAGACCGTATTCGCGCGCAACTTCGCTAATGGGACGGCCGCCAACATAAGGAGCAATCGCATGAATGTGTTTTAGACCAATCTTAGAAGTCATTTGGCTGAACTATTGTTTTACTAAATTTGAAATTGACTAATTGATTACGCAGAGTGCGGATATGAACCTAAATTCTTATAGAAAGCCGCAACACCTTTTAACTCTTCAAGTGCCTTGATCACCTTTTCATCATCCGCATGGCCTGCGATGTCGATATAAAAGTGGTATTCCCAAGTGCCTTTGCGGGCTGGACGAGATTCAAAACGATTCATAGAGACGCCATGCTTTGCCAATGGAGCAAGCAAGCGATGAACTGCACCTGGTTGATTGTCTACAGACAACACCAATGAAGTTTGATCTTTACCAGTAGGCTGACAAGCATAGTTGCCGACTACAACAAAACGGGTACGGTTATGTGGGTCATCCTGAATTTGCGCAGCTACAGCTTGTAAGCCATATGCCTCTTGCGCAGGATCACCAGCGATTGCTGCCAAAGTTGGGTCATTGGCAGCTAGACGCGCTGCTTCTGCATTGCTACTCACTGCCTGACGCTTTAAATGGGGCGCATGCACGCTTAACCACTGCTGGCATTGGGCCAGAGCTTGTGCATGAGCACAGACAGTAGTCACTCCATCTAAATTGCCACTCTTTGTCAGCAAATGATGACGAATAGGCAAAACAACCTCTCCACTAATTCGCATGGAGGAATCCAATAGCAAATCTAGTGTGCGAGAAATTGCGCCTTCACTTGAATTTTCAACGGGCACAACACCGAATTGGGCCGCGCCCTTTTCAACCGACTTAAAAACCTCATCCAAACTAGCGCAAGGTAAGCCCGCTATTGAATGGCCAAAATAGGTTTGTGCCGCTTGCTCAGAAAATGTCCCTACTGGTCCAAGATAAGCAATTGTTTGACGCGCTTCTAAGGCGCGACAAGCGGACATGACTTCACGCCAAATTGCCGCAATGCCATCCGGCAACAATGGCCCTTGATTAATCTCCTGTAAACGAGCAACTACTTGACGCTCACGCTCAGGACGAAATACCGGTGAAGAAAAGCCGCCCTTAACATGGCCTACCTCTTGAGCGGCTTTGGCGCGCTGCGTTAGCAAATCCAAAATCTGCGCATCAAGTGCATCAATTTTTTCACGTAATGGCGCTAGGCGCTGTTCTTCAGTGCTCATTAGGCCCGCCTTTCAAAGTCGCGCATAAATTCAATTAGAGCCTTAACGCCCTCAACTGGCATTGCGTTATAAATGCTGGCACGCATGCCGCCAGCCGCTTTATGGCCACGCAAAGCAACGAGCCCAGCAGCATTCGATTGCGCCAGAAACTCTGCATTCAAATTCTCATCTTTCAAGAAGAAAGTCACATTCATACGTGAACGATATTCTTTAGTAACGCGGTTTTCATACAAACTGCTTTGATCTAAGAAGTTGTAAAGTAAATCCGCTTTTTCTTGATTGCGCTTTTCAATTGCTTTTACGCCACCCTGTTTTAAGAGCCACTTAAACCCAAGGCCTGCCATATAAATGGCAAATGTAGGAGGCGTATTGATCATGGATTGTGTATTGGCTTGTATAGCCCAATCCCAAATGGTTGGCGTAATACCCATGCTATGGCCAATCAGGTCTTTGCGAATGATCACGATCGTGACGCCCGAAGGGCCAATGTTCTTTTGCGCCCCGCCAAACCAGACGGCGCATTTATTTACATCCATCTCTTTAGAAAGGATGTTGCTAGAGATGTCGGCAACCAATGGAATGCCTCCAACATCTGGCACATCAGGAAACTCAACGCCGCCAATGGTTTCATTAGCGCAGTAGTGCACATAGGCGGTATCACTGGATAAGTTCCAACTCGATCTCGGTGGAATCGTATTAAATTTCTCCGCAACCGATGACGCTGCTAAATTTGCAGCCCCGTACTTCTGCGCTTCTTTATAAGATTTTTCAGACCAAACACCAGTCACTAGAAAATCTGCCTTGGGGCCATTCTTTGCCAAAGGCATTAAGTTCATTGGAATCGCTGCATTTTGTCCGAGACCGCCACCTTGTAATAACAAGATCTCATACGTGTCAGGTATGTGCATCAAGGTGCGTAGATCTCGCAAAGTCTCTTCATAGACTTCCATGAACTCTTTGCTGCGATGGCTAATCTCCATCACGCTAGCACCGAGACCATGCCAGTTCAACATCTCACTAGCAGCCCGCTTCAACACCTCCTCAGGCAAGGTAGCAGGCCCCGCAGCGAAATTAAAGATGCGGCGGTCAAAAGTCATGGCGTTACTGGTCTTGATCAGTTGCTGGATCTACAGATGCATCAGCATCTTCAACATCGTCTGCGTCCTCATCATCTGAGTCACTCTCAGCAATACGCTGCAAACCAGATAAACGAGTGCCCTCATCGACATTGATCAAGGTGACGCCTTGAGTGGCGCGACCCATCTCACGAATCTCAGATACACGAGTACGAACTAGAACGCCACCAGTCGTAATCAACATGATTTGATCTTCTGGTGAGACTAGAGCGGCAGCAACAACTTTACCGTTACGCTCAGATGTCTGAATTGCAATCATGCCTTTCGTACCGCGACCATGACGGGTGTATTCAGCGATTGGAGTGCGCTTACCATAACCGTTTTCGGTTGCGGTAAGCACGCTACTTGGGATGGCAATGCCATTAGCATCCACCACCGCTGCTTGCGCACCCTCTGCAGCTTCTGCAGGCGCTACCAACATGGCGATCACTTGATGTCCTTCACCTAAATTCATGCCACGCACACCGCGTGCAGTACGGCCCATTGGGCGTACATCGTTCTCATCAAAGCGAACTGCTTTGCCTGCATCCGAGAACAACATTACGTCATGCTGACCATCGGTAATCGCAGCGCCTACCAAGAAATCATTCTCATTGAGGTCAACCGCAATAATGCCGGCCTTACGTGGGTTAGAGAAGTCAGACAAGCGGGTCTTCTTCACTGTACCTAAACGGGTGGCCATGAAGACATAGTGATCATCTTGATAACCATTGATTGGCAGAATCACAGTGATTTTCTCGCCTTCAATCAATGGGAACATATTGACGATTGGCTTGCCACGTGAAGTACGACTTCCTTGTGGAACTTCCCATACCTTTAGCCAATACATACGACCCCGGTCTGAGAAACACAAAATCGTGTCATGCGTATTTGCTACGAACAGAGTGTCAATCCAGTCCTCGTCTTTTGTAGCTGCAGCTTGCTTACCGCGACCACCGCGTTTTTGCGCGCGATATTCGCTGAGCGGCTGACTCTTCATATAGCCCGTATGAGAAAGTGTCACCACCATATCTTGTGGAGTGATCAAATCTTCAGTGAAGAGTTCGGTTGCATTCATCTCAATAAATGAACGACGACCGTTGTCTGTGCCTGCAGCGCCAAATTCAGATTGAACCTCTTTGAGTTCATTCTCAATAACTTGCGTTACGCGCTCTGGCTTTGCTAAGAGATCTAATAAGTCCGCAATTTCTGCCATGACTTCTTTGTACTCATTCACAATCTTGTCTTGCTCAAGACCTGTCAAACGTTGCAAACGCATCTGCAAAATTTCTTGCGCTTGACTGTCTGAGAGACGATAGAGACCAGTGCTTTGCATGCCGTACTCTGCCAGCAGACCTTCTGGGCGATAAGCGTTGCGGCCGCCGGGTGTATCACTCTCAGCACGCGCTAGCATCTCGCGCACCATTGAAGAATCCCAAGCCTTACCCATCAACTCTTGCTTAGCAACCACTGGGTTTGCAGCCGCTTTAATAATCGCGATGAACTCATCGATATTGGCTAACGCAACAGCTAAACCTTCAAGAACGTGACCACGTTCACGCGCTTTACGTAATTCAAAAATCGTACGACGTGTCACCACTTCGCGACGATGTTGCAAGAAGTACTCCAACATTTGCTTCAAGTTCAACAAGCGTGGCTGGTTATCTACCAATGCCACCATGTTCATACCGAAGTTATCTTGTAATTGAGTGCTCTTGTATAAATTATTGAGAACAACTTCAGGCACCTCGCCACGCTTGAGTTCAATCACAACTCGCATGCCGGATTTATCTGATTCATCGCGCAAATCAGAAATACCTTCAATCTTTTTCTCATTCACTAGCTCAGCAATACGCTCGAGCAAGTTTTTCTTGTTTACCTGATAAGGCAACTCATCCACGATGATGGCTTGACGCGCACCCTTGTCTAGATCTTCAAAGTGAGTCTTCGCACGCATCACCACGCGGCCGCGACCTGTGCGGTAGCCCTCACGAACCCCCTGAAGGCCATAAATAATGCCAGCGGTCGGGAAATCCGGGGCTGGAATGATCTCAATTAGCTCATCAATCGTGCATTCTGGGTTGTGAAGCACGTGCAAACAGGCCGTAATCACCTCATCCAGGTTATGGGGAGGAATATTAGTTGCCATGCCCACAGCAATGCCAGAACTGCCATTTATCAGCAAATTCGGGACTTTGGCGGGCAAAATCAGGGGTTCTTTCTCGCTACCGTCATAATTTGGCCCAAAATCGACGGTTTCCTTGTCCAAATCGGCCAAAAGCTCATGAGCGATCTTGCGTAGACGGATCTCGGTATACCGCATTGCAGCAGCGTTATCGCCGTCTACGGAGCCAAAGTTACCCTGGCCGTCAACTAGCATATAGCGCAGAGAGAAATCCTGGGCCATACGGACAATGGTGTCATACACCGCAGAATCACCGTGCGGATGGTATTTACCGATTACATCGCCAACTATACGGGCAGATTTTTTGTAAGCTCGGTTCCAATCGTTGTTTAATTCATACATCGCATACAAGACCCGGCGGTGAACCGGTTTGAGGCCGTCACGCACGTCTGGCAGGGCTCTGCCGACGATGACGCTCATTGCGTAGTCCAAATAGGACCGCCGCATTTCGTCTTCGAGGGATATTGGTAGTGTTTCTTTAGCGGCTTGTTCCATCTAGAAATAATATCATTTTGATGACAGAGGGGCGCTATGCTAAGATTCTGTCAGTTTGTACGAAATTGAGATGTGTCGCTTTGCAGTTTTGGCTTTAAGGTAGGGCGAATTACATTTAAGTTTGACTTTAATTAAAAAAGAGATTTTTGAGGACTAAAAATGAACAAAACCCTAAGAGTGCTGCTTGCTTCTGTTATCACCGTTTCTGCTTCTGCAGCAATGGCTTCTGACAACTGGGAAAACGGCAACGGCTCCCTAAACTGGAAAAACGGCGACGGCACATTGTGCTGGCGTGATAACAACTGGACACCTGCAACTGCAGCTAAGGGTTGTGACGGTGCGTTGACTGGTGGTGCAGCTGCTGGCGTTAGCCAAAGCAAAATCACTTTGCAAGCTGACACACTTTATGACTTCAACAAATCTGATTTGAAACCAGAAGGCAAAGCTACTTTGGACAAAATCGCTGCTGACTTGAAGAAAATCAAGTTGGAAGTGATCATTGCTGTTGGTAACACAGACAGCGTTGGTACAGATGCATACAACATGGCCCTCGGTCAGCGTCGTGCTCAATCTGTTAAGACATACCTCGTAAGCAAGGGTGTTGACGGTAGCCGCATCTACACAGAATCTAAAGGCAAGAGCAATCCAGTTGCATCTAACGCAACTGCTGAAGGCCGTGCTAAGAACCGCCGTACAGACATCGAAGTTGTTGGTACAGCAGCTAAGTAATTCACTTTACTTGTAAAAAAGCCCGCTTCTAGCGGGCTTTTTTATTTCCGCTATATTCATCACATACACATTCTTTTTTGCATTAACAACAAACTCAACATGAACGTCGATCAATCTGAAATCGCCAAATTTAGCGCCCTAGCCCATCGTTGGTGGGATCCCAATAGCGAATTCAAACCATTACATGCCATTAACCCATTGCGTTTAAATTGGATTAAATCGTTTGTGTCGCTTGAGGGCAAAAAAGTACTTGATGTAGGTTGCGGTGGTGGCATCTTGGCTGAATCTATTTCTCAATCGGATGCGGAAACAACTGGTATCGATTTATCTGAAAAAGCACTCAAGGTTGCAGAACTTCACGCATTAGAAGTTGGCGCCAATCTCACCTATCGCTCGATTTCAGCAGAAGCTTTAGCCGATGAACAACCCGAGCAATATGACGTGGTCACTTGCATGGAAATGCTAGAGCACGTGCCAGATCCGGCTTCTGTTGTGCGAGCCTGCGCCAAACTCTGCAAACCAGGCGGTACTCTATTTTTTAGCACGCTGAATCGTAGTCCTAAATCCTACTTATTTGCGATTATTGGCGCGGAGTACATCCTAAAATTACTCCCCAAAGGGACTCACGAATACGCTAAATTCATCAAGCCCTCTGAATTGGTTGCGTTTACTCGCCAAGCGGGATTAGAGATGCTCGGCATGAAAGGCTTGAGCTACAACCCTCTTACTCAGGTCTACAGCCTAAGCGATGATGTGGACGTGAATTACATGATTGCGGTTCGTAAATGAGTCGCATGAGTCTTTTTAGCAGTCCATTTGATGGGGTATTTTTTGATCTGGATGGAACTCTGGCCGATACCGCTCCAGACCTAGTCGCTGCAACAAATAAGTTGTTAACGGCTCGGAATCTTGATCCAAAGCCTTATGAATTCCTTCGGCCCTATGCCTCCGCAGGCGCTAGAGGATTGCTAGAGGGTGCTTTTGGAATTGGTACGGACCACCCAGACTTCATTGCTTTAAGAGATGAATTCTTCTCTAACTATGAAAAAGCATTGCTCGTTGAAAGCAAATTGTTTGAAGATATTGAACAATTACTGAATCAAATGGATCAAGCCAATCTTCCTTGGGGAATCGTAACCAATAAAAGCCAGCGTTTTACCAATCCACTGGTTGAGCTCATGGGCTTACATCAAAGATCAATTTCAACAGTCTCCGGCGACACCACGCCACACTCCAAGCCGCATCCAGAGCCGATCTTGCACGCAGCTAGATTGGCCAATATTGATCCTACAAAATCACTTTATGTTGGCGACGATATACGTGACGTTGTTGCTGGTAAAGCTGCCGGTATGAAAACAGTAGCGGCGGCATACGGATATTGCGGCTGCAAAGAGCCTCCAGAAGCTTGGGGGGCGGATTACCTCATTAATTCCCCTCTAGAGTTAGTCAAAATCATTTTTCCCAATAGGGATTAAAGCAACATTCCCAAGCAAATTAAGGCTAGCGGCTTTAAAATGAGAGTTCTTATGCGTGAGCTCCGGGGTCGACATGGTTTCGACGTGGATTGCAAAGCATCAAGGGCATACCGAGGACCCGTTATCTCGTAAATCAATGGGAATGTAATAACTGCTAACGACGAACGTTACGCACTAGCCGCTTAATTGCGGTTGCCCCTGAACTGATTCTCTCTTGGGTCAGGTAGCGCAAGCTACATCAGGGTCATATACAAGAGATAAGACTATTTTGAGTCACGAAGAATAGTACGAAAACTTAGTGAATCGTCAGCGAGAAACGTGTCAATCCGTGCCTAGCTGATTAAATTAAATGATATGACTAAGTATGTAGAACTTGTTGTGGAGGATTTGCGGACGCGGGTTCGATTCCCGCCGACTCCACCATTTTGAAGTCTGTAACAGTCCAACGCCACCCACCAGGGTGGCGTTTTGCTTTATAGATAAAGGCCTGTACGTCCATTGTGGTCTTTCTAGATTTAGCAGTATCCAAATATGCTGGGGGTATTATTTGGGGCACTTAAGTTCGCCTGTATTTCTCCAACTTAAATCAATTAATGACTCATAAATAAGTCATTAATGCACTTAAGGACTTATTTATGAGTCATTTTTATTGACCAATGAGGCTTAAACAGGTATATTAGTGTCTCGTACTTAATGAACAGCATGAGGCAACTATGCGCGTAGATCAACAGCTAGCCCTAGCATCAAACCAACTTGGCCAATCCGCTGAAATAGCGCAATGCCTAGTTTCTTTACGCCTTGCCCGTCATGTTCGCCAAGGTGAGGCTGCAGTTCGTGCCGGCCTTGCTCGTGCAACTGCCCAACGCATTGAGAAAGGTGATCCCGGCGTTGCCATCGGTACACTACTGCGCTACTTAGATGCAATCGCCCCGGGCATGACCTTATTGCAACTCTTAAGCGGCAATGATCCCGCGATTATTGCCCTAGAGCGTCGCTCTCGCCCTCAACGCGTTCGTGACTTAAGCTCCGCTGAAATGAAAGCGCTTGATTTCTGATGGCAAGCCCCATTAAGAATCTATACGTCTTTTCCAATCTTGATGGGGAGTTTGTGCCAGCAGGGCAACTCCAATTAGATGAGGAAGGCTCAAGACTCGTTGCCTCTTCATTTGCTTATGGCTTGCGTTACTTAGACAGGAGTAACGCACAAGAAGTTGATCCTGTTGCCCTTAGCCTCAAGAATAAAAGCGAGCTCAAAGGCAAGCGACTCGTTCCACCAAATGGCCTAGAGGCTTTTGGTGGCATTCGGGATGCCGCACCTGATTCATGGGGAAGAAGAGTTATTGAAGCAAGACTAAAGGTGCCGGCCAATAGCCTTCCAGAGTCAACTTACCTGCTTGAGGCTGGCAGCGATCGTATTGGAGCCTTGGATATTCGCGCTTCATTAGATCAAGAGGTGCGCCCTGCCCATGAAAGTATTCACAACTTATCCTACATACTGGAAGGTGCGCAAAAGATTGAGGCTGGCTTGCCAGTTTCGGAAGCGCTATCCAGAATTTTGATTGTGGGTAGTGGCCTTGGGGGCATGCGCCCAAAGGCAAGTGTGCGCGATGATGAAAATATTTTATGGATGGCTAAGTTCCCAGGCAACAATGATGGGGCTTTAGATGTGCCAAGCATTGAATACGCCACCCTCAAACTTGCAGAGTTAGCCGGCCTCAATGTTGCTGAAACTCAATTAGAGCAAGTCGGCAAGAAAAAGGTGTTGATGGTTAAACGTTTTGATCGCTCTTGGGTTTCTTCAGCTCGTTCAGTAGAGATTCGTCATCATGTGGTTAGTGCACTCACCCTCGTCGCTTGCCACGAATCAGAGTCAAATACAAAAAGCTATATGGATATTGCAGATGCAATACGCAGATATTGCCTAGTTCAAACAGTCAAATCTGATATTGAAGAACTGTATGCGCGCATGATCTTTAATCTTTTTGTCAGTAATGATGATGATCATTTACGCAATCATGCATTCTTATGGAATCATGATCTCAAAGGCTGGAGCCTAAGCCCGCTCTATGATGTGATGCCCCATGCAGTCATCGCAAGCGAACGTTATCAACACCTCGGCGTTGGGCCTCAAGGCAAGCTAGCAACCCTAGACAATTCCTACGCCGCTAAAGAACGCTTTGGTCTATCTGCGCAACAAGCAAGCTCTATCATCAATCGCGTATGGGGAGTAACTAGACAATGGAAGACACACTTTGAAGACCTGGGAATTCCTGCAGATCAAATAGAAGGAATCTCTCAGGCCTTTAGGCACATTGACGATATTTGTAGTCCCGAATTAATCAAGGCTCTAGCCAAGGGCTAACGCTACATTAAAAAGACCTTACTAGGTAACTAAATTTCAACAATCAAAGCTGGATTGAATTCTGGGTTTTCTGCATTGTTAGATCGAACATAGCCGCGAGGGTTGCAAACCACCCTTGTGCCATTAACTTCATAATCGCAAGAATCATGCGTATGCCCATGAATCCAAAGAGACACCCGCCCAAAGAGGTGTGCCAAATCCGAGGAAAAGCAGGCAGAGAGCAGATCACGTTTGTAGCGCTCCGCAACTGAATACATTGAAGGTAGATGGTGGGTGACCACCACCGTCTTGCCATTAAACGGCCTCTCCAGCTCCTGTTGGAGCCAAGCCAATGATTTTTCATGCAATTGGATGGATTTTTTCGGGGAAAAATTTCTTCCACCATCACGTATTCTCCTGAAGTCATTCAGGTAAAGCTCGCCATACGATAAGCACTTGGATTTTAGATCTTCACCAAATAATAAAAAGTCGGTCCATAACGTAGATCCCAAGAAGCGGATGGATGTCTTGGTTTTAGGGTCTTGTAATTCCAACACATCGTCATCTAGAAAATGAATTCCATACCCTATGGATACGCTCCTCATCTTCTCAATTACATGGCAGCGCTGAGAACCATAGAACTCATGATTCCCAGCTACATAAATGATCTCTTGGTTCGGAAACGACTTTCTAGCCCAGGCTATGCCGTCAGAACCAAGTCCAATATCACCGGCCAGGACAATAACATCCGCTGAATTTAATGTGGGAGAAAAGTCGGCAAACTCTAAATGTAAATCACTCAGTACATGAATTTTCATAATTTAGATAAGCTGCAATGATGAACTTTATACTGAGATTTAGTGTATTAAACAAATTAACCATGCCCCATAAGGGGCATTAGATTTTCTTGAGCCCTCAATTAAATTGATAACTCATGCCCGCTTGAAAGTTCAGCGGTGCACCAGGAAAAATACCATCGGGACTTCGGCTGGCAATATATCTTTTATCAAAAAGATTATTCACCACACCAAATACTTTCCAGTCTCTACTGATTTCGTAATTCACGCTCCAATTTACGGTAGTAAATGCTGGCACCTCACCAATAGTGCCAATTGCATTTTGCGCAACGGTATTTGCAGCATCAGCATATTGACTCGAGATGTAATTTAACGATAGCAAAGTATTAAATCCATTCTTTTGATAATTCACCCCAAAATTAGAGGTCAACTCTGGCGTGTATGGAATCCGTTTTCCATCTTTACCTAAAGAATTCGTTCCAACAAACCGCGCAACCGGAATATAGGTCGCGTTGGCATTGATACTCCAACCCCCGCCAACCTCATACCCCAGAGATAATTCAGCGCCCTGATGGAGGCTCTGACCACCATTAGCCTTGGATATCCCAGAGGCAAGGCTCTGGTTAACGATTTGATTGCTGAAATCCATGCTAAAAACTGCGGAGTCATATGAAAAACCTCCAGATCGACCCCTCAGCCCAAGCTCCATATTGGTTGAGCGTTCAGGCGAAAGCTGCTGATCCACTCCTTTGTCATCGATAGCGGTAGCTAACTGCGCAGGAGCAAAACCTTTGTATATGCTGGTATAGATTTGCGCCTCAGGATACAGTTGCCAAGTAACGCCAAGCTGTGGAACTGTTTCTACATTCTTTGTGCTACCACTTTTATTGGTGAGTACATTCGAACGATTTTGGTTATAACTCTCCACCCGAATACCAGGAATAATTGCGAAGTCTGGAGTAATCAAGAATCGATTTTGAGCATACAAGGCAATCGAATTCGCCTTATTCTCTTCATGCAAGGTCAAACGGCCTGAGTGCGCCAAGGTTTGAGATGTCACCAGCTGGTTTGACTGCGACTCTGTATGCAGCCGAACTCCTAATTCCGCCTCATTGGAGATTCCAAGCGCTTTATACCCATGAGCAAGGCGAGAGTCTAGGCCTAACATTTGAAACTCCCGATTTCGGCCTGCTTGGCAATCGGCGCCTACATTACAAGACTTAAATACCGTTGCATCTTGATTGCGATCTAGAATCGACTGCCTCCAATAATCTCGATCTAACTTACTCCAATACATCAATGTATTGATCTTGGTATCAGAATCAATTTCAAGTGAATGGTTAATATCCACAGAATTTCGCTGAGTGATAAATCGATCATTCGGCGCAGGGTTTATGCCAGCGTTTGCAACATACTGATTAGGGCGTAGTCCCACATAGGAGGTATTGATGTTGTTATCGTAGTGGGTGTACTTCAGACTCAACCACTGATTCTGATCAATTTGCAGACCTCCTTTAAGGAGAATGTCATACATCTTGAATCCATTATTTTGATAGCCATTTGATTCAGATTGAATGACATTAATGCCGCCGATTGCCCCATTGGTATCAGATTTTCCTCCGGCTTCTAGCTCTGCGAGTCGATATCCAAAGTTGCCAACTTTGCCAGTCAATTTAACGCCAGATGCTGGGGTTTTACTAAGGTAATTAATAACACCACCGATATTGGAAGGGCCATACTGAAGCCCAGATGCACCCTTCATTACCTCAATACTGCTAATCCGATCAATTGGTGGGCTGTAGTAAGAGGCGTTCGAGATAAATAAACTTGGCTGAATTGGTGCCCCATCCTCCAAAAGTAATACCTTAGAGCTTCGACTGGGGTTCAGACCGCGAAGCCCGATGTTCGGAATCGAGCCTAAACCGCCCTCATCCCCTCTGACGTTTACACCTGGAACGGTTCTTAGAGCATCCTGAAGTGATGGCGCCTGCAGTATTTCAAGTTGCTTCTCTGAAATAACATCAACTGTGCCAGGAATCTTATGCGCCGCACTTTCCTCCCTGCCAACAATATCGATCCTCGGTAATTCTGCATCACGCGCTTTTGCAATTCCTGAAAAAATACTTCCATAAAGTAATGCAACAGACGATAGCCAAATGATCTTATTACGATCGCCATGGGATCCCCCAATAAGCTGATGTTTCATATACAACCTCCAGTGACATTAGTAAAAAATCGCTGGCTATGTGCATATGAAAATGCTGTTGCTGGCTAATATATTGTGTGTAAATTATTTAGTCAGAATGAGTTTCCTTAACTTCGTGATTCGGAGCTGGTATAGCTGACCATCATGCACAATCAAAATTTGATTCTGCTTACCCAGCAATGCACTGCTGGAAATGATTTTGGGCGACTCCAAAGTCGCAGCACTCACCTTGTCTTCAAAGTCGGGGTGGCAAATATCAACCATGCATCAACCCTCTAAAGTAAAGCGAACCGGAAAACGGAAACACCCCTCAAAGCTAGTATCAAGTAAATTGGATGAGGCAGAAAAACGCCATTTTGATAATGCACTTAAGGCGGAGTGATCTAGGCTTGGATATCCAGAACTTTGTTGAACGTGCGCTTTTTCAACCTCGCCGGCAGAGTCAATACATAGCCTCACCATAACCTGACCCTCCTCTCTTAGACGTCTGCTTGAAATAGGGTAATGAGGCTTCGGGCCATCAATTTTTGCAGGGCTAAGCTTTTCCGCAGTCACAGCATCAAACCCAATAGACTTGAGGGTCGACTCGCTATTTATATCCGCCAAGTTTTGATCATTTGATATTTCAGGGATATGCGCCCTAGCTCCAGCGGAAGCGTGTTTGATTTGAGTGCTTGGCTTAATCTGATGCAAATCCACCAACATGGGTCCTGTAATTAACCCAAAATCTACTGCCACCCTTTTTTGCATATCTAAAAAGAGCATGCCCATCAAAAACAAAGTGTGAAAGAAGGTGACAAGAAGAACTACAAAGTAATTTTGATTTTGTGAACAGCGGTACAAATTTAAGCCTCAAACAAATCCATCATGAATTACAAGAGATTTGCTATAGCGCTACACATATCTCCGCAAAGACCGCTTCAATATCAGCAGTTGAAATGATTTTATGAATGGACTTAAGAATTAACAACCATGAGATGAATGAGGATAGAAGTCATAGGGATATTTTTATCACTTTATTCCTAGACGCCATAGGCTGGTGATCTCTTTAGATCTTGCTGCATACAAAGCATCTGTTTGATCAAATGCTTTTGGATGGTGCGGCTTAGTATCTTGGCGTGCGAGCACTTTTAATCCAGCCACCTCTATCCAGTCCAATAGTTCTTCTCGAGTGCGTAAACCAAGATGCTCAGCCAAATCTGAAAGTATTAACCAAGCCTCACCATCAGGCAGAAGATGTTCTTTTAAACCCGATAGAAAACCTTTGAGCATCTGACTACCAGGGTCATATACCGCATGCTCTAAAGAGGAACTAGGCCTAGCAGGCAACCAGGGGGGATTACAAACAATCAGCGCGGCTCTACCCTCAGGAAATAAATTGGTTTTCTGAATCTTTACTTGCTTGTTTAGGTGGAGTCTATCGATATTTTCGTGTGCGCAAGCAATTGCCCGATCATCTTGATCCGTTCCAATAATGCTTTGAATTTCTCGTATAGCTAACACTATCGATAAAACACCAGTACCCACTCCAATATCAAACGCCGTAGAGCTTTGTATAAGCGCTTTTGGTAGTGGCGCCTTCAGGACTAACTCAATGTATTCACCGCGAATTGGAGAGAATACGCCATAGTGCGGGTGAATTCGGATCTCCTCATCATCTCTAGCGAGAATAGGAACGCCCTTCTTGCGCCACTCATGAGCACTAATAACACCCAAGAGCTCTCGTAAAGAAATGATGTAAGACTGTGTTTGGGGTCCATAAGCCTCGAGACAGGCCCGAGTGACATCTGGCGCCCTTCGGAGTGAAATGGAGTGATCTGCCTCAATCTGAATCAACAACATCCCTAAAATACGCGCCCGTTGGGATTGCGACAAACGATATAGATTAAAAAGGTCTAGGGACGTTTTGGATGGCACCCCTTCATCTTTAGAATTTTTACTTGCTCTCTTCGATTTTTTGGAGGGTTTATCTACTCTGCGCGCAAGAGCTTGTAGCAACTGTCTGGCATTTTGAAAATCACCTCGATACAAAATTGCCGTGCCCTCACAGGCTAGGCGATATGCTACATCTGCAGTTAAGGTATCGTCACCAAGCTGAATTTTTTGATGGGGCGCTATGCCGTTTTCAGAATGCCACTTCGCGGAGCGCTGTTGCCCGCCTTCTTCCCATTGAATCATCAAGAAACTACAAAGCGATTGTTTTGGTAATCATCAATAGCTTTCTCAATCTCAGCGCGGGTATTCATGACAAAGGGGCCGTATTGCACAATCGGCTCATGCAAAGGCAAAGCAGCCAGAACAATAAAGTGCGCGCCTTCAATCCCCGCCTTCACCTGGAGCCGGTCACCTTCGCCCAACACAATCGCAGCCTGCTTTGGTGCAGATTTCAAAGGGCTCCCGACTTCTAGACCTCCTTCATAAACATACACAAAGGCATTGAGCTCTTTTGGAAGTGGGTACTTAAACTCCGCATTTGTAGGTAAATGCACATCCAAAAATACAGGTGCAGTACTAATTCCATGTATTGGCCCAACAATGCTTTGTCCGCCATGTTGATAGGTGCCAGCAATGACTTTCACGGAGCTACCATCCTCAAGTGATACTTTGGGGATATTTTCTTCTTGAATGTCTTGATAGCCTGCTGGCTTCATCTTCTCTTTGGCCGGCAAGTTAATCCACAGCTGGAAGCCTCGCATAGCACCACTCACCTGCTGGGGCATCTCCGAATGAATAATGCCGCGCCCTGCTGTCATCCACTGCACGCCACCAGTTTTAAGGTGGCCTTGATTGCCCAAATGATCTTCATGAAGCATGTGACCTTCAAGCATGTATGTCACTGTTTCAAAGCCACGATGTGGATGCGGCGGAAAGCCAGCAACATAATCATTGGGGTCGTTTGACGAAAACTCATCCAACATCAAGAATGGGTCTAATCGAACTTGCTGCTGACCGCCCAAACTACGACGCAACTTCACCCCCGCACCATCTGAGGTAGCGATACCCGGAATTACTGTTTGAATATTGCGGATCATGATCTGAATTTCTTCTGAATGCTTCAGTTAAGCAGGTGGATGATCTTCTGGATTGACATCCAAAGCAATTAAGAAGCGTGAGACCATGTTGTATGCAGCAATCACCGTCACCAACTCTACGGTATCGGTGCTGCCTAATGCTTTTTGTAAACGCTTCATTAACTCAGGATCAACCTTGATGTTGCGCGTCATCTGGAATGTCAGATCTGCCGCGTCATTCTCAACCTGGGTAAACAGATTCTTTGGAAAATTGGCTTGCCCAATTAAGCGCAGTGCCTGCACTTGCTCTTCTGTACCGCCCGCTTTCTTGAAAGGAGGTGCATGATGAAAAAATTCATATTCAGCGCCATTCAGAACAGCCACACCACACATCGCCAACTCACGTAGCTTCGGATCCAGCGATAGGTTATTGCGGATCTCACCAATGAAATGATTCCAACCTTCGGCAATAGGTACGCTATGCAACAACATGCGATCCAAATTGATAAATTGACCACCACGTCGCTTACGAATCGCAGCCACTAAATCGGCTGGTTCAGCCAAATCCATAGGCTGATAAGGAATTAAACGCTCTGACATAAATACCTTTATTAAGTTAACTCTTATTGAGCTGTTTCTTTAATATTATTTTCAATAACAAACTTACCCCAAATCGCGATTTGCTTGCCAATGAAATCACGCAATGTCTCTGGGCTACCGCCGACCACTTCAATGCCTTGAGCCTTGAATTTTGCAGCCACAGCAGGATTTTTAAGTGCCTTATTTAAAGCCTTATTCATTGCATCAATGACTGCTGGCGGTGTTTTACCTGGCCCAAGAACTGCCCACCAAGCCGGCGCACTAAACCCAGGGAAGCCACTCTCAGAAATCGTTGGTACGTTTGGCAATGCAGGAGAGCGTTTCGCAGTAGTAATAACCAAAGGAATGACGCCACCGCTTTCAATATGAGGTTTCACCAAGAACTCTGATCCCACAGCCAACTCTACTTGACCGCCCAATACGTCTTGCATCAATGGGCCGCCGCCACGATAAGGGATATGGTTCCAATCAAATCCAGCCTGCTTGGCTAAACGCGCCATTGCTAGGTGGCCAAGGCTGCCAATGCCAATAGAGCCATAACTAAATTTTTTACCAGCCTTAGATTGATCCACCAACTGCTTGAAACTCGTGATACCTGAATTTTTACTGGCCACCAACACCATTGGCGAAGTGCCAACCAAAATAACTGGAGCGATATCTTTAATCGTATCGTAGGGAAGTTTTTCTTTAAGACTGGGGTTAACGCCGTGGGTATCAAACACTACTGCGAAAGTGTAACCATCAGGATCTGAACGGGTCATTGCAGAGGTGCCGATGACACCAGATGCGCCGCCGACGTTTTCCACAATCACATTCTGCTTTAACTCTGATTGCAAGGCAGGAGCCAAGATGCGAGCCACCTGATCAACTGAGCCGCCCGGAGGAAATACCGCAATTAAGCGAATCGGTTTTTGTGTAGGCCAAGCACCAGATGGCTGAGCAAAGGCCACGGTGCTGGCCCCCAATGCAAATAACGCAAACGTGGCCATCTTCTGCAAGGCTCTAAAGCCCAATTTGGCTATCAGCTTCATGAATTTGTCTCCTATTGTGAATGCTGGAAGATTACCACCCATTGGGGCTATTTGCTCGATAATGGCACTGTTACCAAAAGAAGCCTATGAAATCGATCCTTAATATTGCCGCCTATTTATTCGTCAGCCTAGATGCGCTTCCTGAACTGCGCGCAAAGATGCTAGATGAGTGCAATGCGCGTGAGCTCAGAGGGACGATTTTATTGACCGGTGAAGGCATCAATATGTTTTTAGCTGGCAAGCCAGAGGCACTTCGCGGATTTTTAGACTGGCTTCGTACTGACCCTCGTTTTGCCCCACTTGAGGCAAAAGAGAGCTGGTCAGATGAACAGCCTTTCAAAAAAATGCTCATCAAGCTGAAGAATGAAATTATTCGCATGAATCACCCCACCATTCAGCCAGAGAAAGGTCGTGCGAATTTCATCTCTCCCAAAAAATTACAAGAATGGTTAGATCGCGGCACAGATGATCTTGGCAGACCTGTTGTGATGGTTGATACCCGCAACGCATTCGAAGTGGACTACGGCACATTTGAAAATGCTTTGCACTTCAACATTGAAAAATTTACCGAGTTTCCTGCCGCTATTTCTGCGCACAAAGATGAATTAGCGGATAAAACATTGGTGAGTTTTTGTACTGGCGGAATCCGCTGCGAAAAGTCTGGGCTTTATATGCGCGAAATTGGTATGAAGCACAGCTACCAACTGGAGGGCGGCATTCTCAAGTATTTTGAAGAAGTGGGTTCCGCCCACTATCAAGGCAGTTGCTTTGTTTTTGACACACGTGAGGCCCTAGAACCCAATCTTGACTCAATCCCCCTGGATCGCTCCACTCGCAAAAACATCAAAACTAGCTAAAACACCAAAATCAGCCATAAATAGTAAAATAGATAGGCTTTACAAAAACTATTAAATAACAAAATCTAGGCCTGAGACATGTCTAAAACTCTTTATCGGCAACAGCCGATTTTTTTATCTTTTTTATTTGCCTGTTTAGCTTTATTACTGAGCCTAAACAGCTATGCACAAACCCCTGCATACCCAACTAAACCCATTAAGCTGATTGCACCTGTAGCTGCCGGCGGTGGACTCGATAATATCGCCCGAGCGGTTGCCGAAAAACTCTCACGCTCAATCGGCCAACCCGTCATTGTTGAGAATATGGGTGGCGGCGGTGGCGCAATCGCCTCACAAGCAACAGCAAAAGCACCAGCAGATGGTTACACGCTCATGGTTGCTTATGTAGGTACCCACGGAACTAATCCAGCAGTGCGTCGCCTACCTTACGATGCTATCAAAGATTTCACACCAATTGGCATGATTGGAGCCACACCAAATGTGCTAATCATTAATCCAGAATTACCAATCAAAAACTTTAAAGAGTTTGTGGACTATGCCAAAAAGAATCCGGCCAAACTGAGCTATGGATCCGCAGGTCCTGGCACCTTAACGCATCTTGGCATGGAACAACTGAAACTCGCTGCTGGTATTTTTATGGTGCACGTTCCTTATCGAGGCGTTGGTCCTGCATACACAGATTTATTGGCTGGGCAAACGCAAGCGATGTTTCCAACCCTGTTTGCCGCCCTGCCCTACATCACCACCAATCGCGTTCGCGGTCTAGCTGTTACTGGCGCCAAGCGTAGCACTGCCGCACCGAATATTCCGACCTTTAAGGAACTGGGATTTAATGGCTTTGATGGCCAACAGTGGTACGGCATCGTAGGTCCTGCAAACTTACCTCCCGCAGTGGTTGCAAAACTCAATACTGAGCTCAATAAGGTACTTGCTAGTCCAGACTTTTCGGAAAAAATGACGAGTGAAGCCATGACGCTCATGCCGATGACGCCACCTCAGTTTGCTAACTACATCAAAGAAGATATTGCGCGTTGGGCCAAAGTTGCCAAAGATCGCCATATCGAAATTGAATAACTTCATACATCGAATTAACCACTAATCTTCGCTTATTTACCCATTTACTTATTTATCCATTTATAGGAAATCATATGTCTCACGCTATTGCCGCAGCCGCCGATCTCAATGCGCCACCAGTCACTAAAACGCTTGCTCAGTTTGTTCAATCCCATCCAACCCAAGGTTGGTCACCTGAAGTCGATCATGAAGCTCACCGCACATTTTTGAATTGGCTTGGATGCGCAATTGGCGCCGCCAACCATGAGAGCGTAGAGTCTTCATTAGCAGCCGTTCGTGAATTCCAGCCCGCCCCTCAAGCCAGCATCTTGGGTCGCAAAGATAAAGTGGATATGGGTGGCGCAGCATTGATCAACGGCATTAGCTCTCACACATTTGACTTTGACGACACCCACCTGAAGACTGTGATTCATCCTGCGGGCCCTGTCGCCTCTGCCATCTTGGCGCTAGGCGAACACATTGGTGCAAATGGTCGCCAGATCATCGATTCATTAGTTCTCGGTATTGATGTTGCCTGCCGTGTAGGCAATGCCATGTATCCAGATCACTACCATCGTGGCTGGCACATCACTGGCTCTACTGGAACTCTCGGCTCTGCAGCAGCATGCTCCCGCTTAATGGGTTTGGATTTACAAAAAACCACTATGGCATTGGGCATCGCCGCTTCACAACCCGTGGGAATGCGTGAACAATTTGGCACGATGACGAAACCTTTCCATCCAGGTGGCGCTGCACGTGCAGGACAGCTTTCTGCTTTATTGGCAAAACATGGCTTCACTGCGAGTCCAAAAGCACTTGAGGCAGGTCGTGGTTATATGCAAACGGTTTCTACCAAGTGTGACTGGTCAGAAATTGATCGCGAGCTAGGTAAATCATTTGAGATTTCACTAAACACCTACAAACCATTTGCTTGTGGCATTGTGATTCACCCTGCGATTGATGCTTGCGCACAATTGCGCGCTCAAGGCGTTAAAGCAGAAGATGTTGAACGCATCGAATTGCGTGCTCACCCACTCGTATTAGAGCTTACTGGCAAAAAGACGCCGAAGGATGGACTCGAAGGTAAATTTAGTGTCTACCATGGTTGCGCTGTTGGCCTTATCTTTGGTCAAGCGGGCGAAGGTGAGTACGCTGACGACATCGTCAATCGCGCTGATGTTGTGGCATTACGCGCCAAAGTGAATGCAACTACAGATACCTCCATCAGCGAAGCATCTGTAGATGTGAAAGCCTTCTTGAAGAACGGCAAAGAAGTTCATATTTTTGTGAAGAATGCAATTGGCTCCTTGGAAAACCCAATGAGCGATGTCAATCTTGAACAAAAATTTACCAGCCTCGCAGAGCCTGTCATTGGCAAAGAAAAAACTCGTCAACTAATCTCTGCTTTGTGGAAATTAGGCCAAGCTAGCGACCTCAAACAGATCATCAGCCTTTGCACACCAGATTAATTTAGAAAGCATTTATGAGCTCATTGCCTAATATCGTCATTCTTGGAGACTACGAACGCGCATTGCGTCGTTTCTCGAATTGGGAAAAATTAGATAAACAAGCTAACCTCACTTTTCATCATGATCCTTTGCGTGATGAGGCTCTTTATGAGGTTGTAAAAGATGCTGATGTTATTGCAATCGTTCGCGATCGTGCGCCATTAAATGAAGCTATGATCGCGCGTTTGCCGAAGTTAAAATTTCTGATGTTTACAGGGGAACGCAACGGCACTCTGGATGCAGCCGCTCTAGTAGCACGCAATATTCCGATTGCTTGCTCTCCAGGCGGCCCTTCCAAAGACACCACAGCCGAACTCACATGGGCATTGATTTTGGGCGCATCCAAGCGCCTCATTGAAGAAAATAAACTCATCGCCTCTGGTGGTTGGCGTGATCAACTATCCGTTCTTCCCATGCTTGCAGGCGAACGACTCGGCATTATGGGCTTGGGGGCTATTGGTAGCCGCGTTGCCCGTGTTGGCGCCGCATTTGGCATGGAGGTTGTAGCCTGGAGTCCCCGCATGACTCCAGAACGTGCTGCAGCTGAGAACGCCAAGTCGGTTAGTCTAGATGAGCTACTCTCCACATCTAAAGTGGTATCCATGCACTTAGTGGCGGGGCCTGGCACCAAGGGAATCATTAGCGCAAATCAATTAGCCTTAATGCGCCCTGATTCAATTTTAGTAAATACCTCTCGTTCAGCCCTCATTAATATGAGTGACTTACAAAAAGCATTGGCTGCTGGTAGGCCAGGTCAGGCGGCGATTGATGTTTTTGATATTGAACCTCTTCCCGAAAAAGATCCGTTACGCAATACCCCAAACCTCTTAGTGACACCACACCTAGGATTTATTGCAGAACCTATTTTTGAAGCTTTTGCTAAAGGCATTACTGAGACACTAGAAGCTTGGTTGAATCAAAAACCACTTCCACATCCTTACAAGCCAAGCTAGAGCCCAAATAGAGTCGAAGTCATTTTGAAAACACTAACGCCTCTCGAGCTGTTTATAAGCTTTAGCAAAATCGGCATGTCTGGTTTTGGCGGAGTGTTACCTTGGGCCAGAAGAACGCTGGTTGAGCGCGACAAGATTCTGACTTCTGAAGAATTTAGCGCCATTCTTGGCATCTGCCAGATCGTGCCTGGGCCCAATATCGTTAATCTCGCCGTTTGCGTTGGATCTCGCTTTGGAGGCGCACGCGGAGCGATTGCTAGTGTGCTTGGCCTAACTCTAGGCCCTATCTCAATAGTGATGCTATTGGCAGTTTTATACGAGCACTACAGCTATCTTGAAACCGTTAAAGGCTTGCTCCGCGGAATTTCTGCTGTGGGGGTTGGTTTGATTGCATCCACTGGATTCAAAATGCTCAAGGATGAGTTTCGTTTTCCAGTAATGCTATTGGTAGTTGCATTGACGATGATCACTGCCAGCTATTTCCATCTGGGCTTAGGATGGGTAGTGCTCATTTCCTCTCCACTAGCATTAGCTCTCGCTTGGAAAAAGGCTGCTCGAGAATGAGCATCCTACTAAGTCTTTTCTTAAAACTCTCTGCATTCTCATTGATTGCTTTTGGGGGCGTGAACGCGCTACTGCCGGTACTTCTCAATTTGGCCGTCAACCAAGAACATTGGATCGATTTGCAAACATTCTCGGACTACTTTGCGATTGCACAAGCGGCACCTGGGCCCAACTTCATGACAGTCACCTTATTGGGCTGGCATATCTACGGGGTCATTGGCGGTCTCATTGCAACTCTGGCCATTTCATGGCCATCATCCATTCTGATCTACTATCTTCAGCGCCTAATTCTGGGCATTAATAATCCCCATCACAAGAAATCAATTCAGTATGCAGCTGCCGCATTAGCAATTGGCTTAGTGCTCTCTTCCGCCCTACAAATTGCTTTGCAAATCAATCAAAGTCTTGCGGCCTATCTCTTGACGCTTGGCACAATTGCCATTACCTTGTTCACAAGATGGCACCCCTTATATCTCATTGCACTTGGAGCCCTACTCGGCATTCTGGGATTTATTTAAAGAAAGTAAATATGAATCTACTAAAACCCATTCGATCATTAGCGCTGACACTACTCGGAGTTGTGACGCTCGCAACACCAACTGTCTTTGCCCAATCAAACTACCCCAATAAGCCGATTAACTTTATCGTGCCTTACGGTGCAGGCGGAGGGTCAGATGCTCGCAGTCGTCAAATTGCACAGAAGATGAGCGTCATTCTCAAACAGCCAATCATTGTCGATAACAAACCAGGTGCAGGTGGCAATATCGGCACTGAGTTTATTGCGCGATCCGCTCCAGATGGCTACACCATTGGCATGGGCAACTTCGCACCGATGTCTGTTAATAAAACTTTGTTTGGCAATCTTCGCTACGACCCAGAAACGGATTTACTTCCGATTGTGTTGATTGAAAAAGGTCCACTAGTGCTAGTTGTGAATCCAAGCTCGCCATACAAAACCGTTAAGGAAATTGTAGATGCAGCAAAAGCGAAGCCCGGTGTATTGACCTATTCATCTGGGGGCATTGGCGGCAGCCATCAGTTGTCAGCGGAACTATTCAAACAGAGCGCTGGCATTGACATGATCCACGTTCCCTATAAAAGCGGTTCAGCAGGCTTAACAGATCTCATGGCAGGCAATGTCACCATGATGTTTGACCAAATGTACTCAGCGATGCCGAGCATTAAGGGCGATAAGTTGCGTGCAATTGCCATCACCAGCAAAAAACGCTCACCGCTTCTGCCGAATGTACCCACATTTGCTGAAGCGGGCTATCCAAAAGTAGAGGTGTTGAACTGGCAAGGCTTGATTGCGCCCAAGGGGACGCCTAAGGCCATCATTGATAAGCTCAATGCTGCTGCCAATGAAGCGCTGAAAGATCCTCAACTAAGAGAGCTAATGATGTCACAAGGCAACGAAATTGGTGGTGGCACACCAGCAGACTTTGCGGCACTGATCAAATCAGAATCTGCGAAGTGGAGCACCGTTGTCAAAACAGCGAACATCAAACCCGAATAAACAGTTTGACCTATTCAGTCAGGGGGCTCATAAGCCCCCTTTTTTATTTCAATGCCTGATAGGTCAGAATACCCAAAAAGGTTAATACCAAGGAGCCGACGAGGTGCAGCATGGCTGTACCCAAGGCCCAGGTAAATTCGCCACGCTGAATAAAGCCAACTACCTCTGCAGAGAAACTGGAAAAGGTTGTCAGGCCACCTAAGAAACCAGTAATCACCAGTAATTTCCATTCTGGTGATAGTTGCGGATTATTGCCAAAGTAAGCAACTGCCAATCCCACTAAATAGCCGCCTACCATATTAGAGAGCAAGGTTCCCAAAGGAATAATCGAGGCAGCGCCAACAGTCAGAAAATTAAATCCCGCTCTGAGTAAAGCGCCAAAACCGGCACCAAAAAATATTGCAAAAATTGACAGCCACATAATTTATTGTCGCGTTTTATCGTCGCTTATCTTTATTGAACAGAGAAACCCAACATACTGATAGAACTCATTTCAATTCCATCGACATAGATCGATGCACGCTCATCCTCATGTTGCAAGGCTAAGGTATATAAAGCCGGCCAATAATGTTCTGGTGTAGGAATAGAAAGATGCGCTGCCTCGCCATACCTCTCCCATTCTATTAATGGCTGATGATGCTTAGCATCCATTTGAGCAGCAAAGAATTCATTAAAGTCTTTAGCCCACGGATATGGCTGCGCATTATCTTGCCAGTGAATCGTACGTAGGTTATGCACTACGTTACCACTTGAAAGAATCAGAATATTCTCGTCGCGCAAAGGCTTGAGCTGCTTGGCCAAATCGTAATGCTCTCGCGCCGACATTGACCCATCAAGGCTTAGCTGTACAACGGGTACATCCGCATTGGGATATAGATATTTCAGTACTGACCAAGCACCGTGATCAATGCCCCACTCATTCTCTTCAAGAACAACGGGAACACTTAGTAACTCTTTGACGCGGTCAGCGAGAGCGGGACTTCCTGGCGCAGGATATTGAATATCAAAAAGCGCTTGGGGGAATCCGCCAAAATCATGAATCGTTTTTGGCTTTGCCATTGCGGTAACCCAAGTTCCTCGAGTTACCCAATGCGCAGAGATGACTAAGATGGCATCAGGCCGCTTGAGCGATTTACCTAATGCAGTCCAAGCCGCTGTATAGCGGTTGGGCTCAATGGCATACATCGGACTGCCATGGCCAGCAAAAATTGCAGGTTGGCGATGGCTAGTCATTCAGTTTAATTAACCGAATACGTAACCAGTATGAGCAGCTACCAATGCAAACAAAATCGCCAAGCTAGTTGCAGCAGCCAACATCACGATCAAAGTAATGATCTTTTTGTTAACTTCTTCTTTAGATTCGTTATGCCATTCGTTCATGCTAAATCCTCTGTAAACACATTAATAATGAATGCAATTATCCACTATCGACCGCGGCCGGCCTTACGCATCATGCCTTTTCCGCCACCAAAGCCAGCCTGAGGCCTTCCAGCAGGGCCAGATGGGCCCTTAGGGGCTGGAGGGCGGGCTGGCGGCTTTGCAGCAACCGGTTTTGCGGGGGTCTTGGGGTCAGATTTCTTATCGTCAGTCACTTTAAGCTCCTATGGATATCATATTGCCATGATTACTGACTATTCTATCCAAGCTGTCGCAATTAATGCGATTCCCTTGATTTTTGCCATCACCATCCATGAGGCAGCCCATGGCTACGCCGCCCGTAGATTTGGAGACAACACTGCCTATATGTTGGGGCGGGTTAGCCTCAATCCCGCCAAGCACATTGATCCCGTTGGCACCATCTTGATTCCATTGGCATTAATTTTGGCGGGCTCCCCCTTCTTGGTTGGTTATGCCAAACCTGTGCCCGTCAATTTCGGTCGCCTGCGCAACCCCAGAATCGATTCCATTTGGGTTGCCATAGCGGGACCAGGCTCCAACTTTATTCAAGCCTTGATTTGGGCGATCTTGTTGATTCTGCTTGTTGGCCTAGGGATCGATGAAAAGTTTTTTATTGCCATGGCGCAAGCAGGCATCCTCTGGAATTTAGGTTTGCTCGTATTCAATCTCTTCCCTATCCCACCACTAGATGGCGGAAGGATTCTTTCTGGCTTATTGCCAACCAGACAATCGATCGCATTTGGCAAGTTGGAGCCATGGGGATTTTTTATTGTCTTAGGCCTCGTTTTCACAGGCATCATCGGCGGACTTTGGATGGATCCCTTGATGGCATTTTTTAAGGGCGTCCTCTACTTACTTACCTACCCCCTGCAAATGCTGTTTTAAGCAGGCTCAGCAAAACCCAATAATCTGGAGTATGCTGATTTCACAGTAGGCGGTCTCCATTCACAACATAACGCATAAGAGGTTCTCCATGAAACTGCAGAAACTAGTATTCATTAGCTCAGCTACGATTCTTGCAATAGGCGCAGGCACAGCAATTGCTCAATTTAAAAACTCAGAAGATGCCATCAAATATCGTCAAAGCGCATTTACTGTAATGGCGAATTCCTTTGGAAAAATTGGTGCCGTTGTTAAAGGTGAGGCACCTTACAACAAAGATGAAGTTGCAAAAAATGCTGCGGTTGTTGCAACACTATCGACTTTACCATGGCAAGCTTTTGGTCCTGGCACCGAAGGTGGTAAAGCACAAGCTGATATTTGGTCTGATAACGCGAAGTTCAAAGCTGCTTCAGAGAAGATGCAACTTGCTGTTGCCAACCTCAATACCGCTGCACAGTCTGGCGATTTGGAAAGCATCAAGAAAGCATTTGGTGCAGCGGGCGCAAGCTGCAAAAACTGCCATGATGATTTCAAGAAAAAATAAGGTGCTTTCTTAACGCGTAATGAAGTAACCCACAGTAATGGCAATTAGGCTTAAGAGCAATAAAGCCAAACCCCGTTGCAAAGCTCCATCCTTGGAGCCATGACCCAAGTCAGAAGGCAAATAACTTGCTTCCTCGCTTGGGTCAATTTCTTTATCGCCCGTAATCATCGGCTTGATTAAGTTTTCACCTTTGAATCTCTTGTAATACCAAATGGCCAGAACATGGATCGTGATCAAAACATAGATCACCACTTGATTGCCTTCATGTATTTCAGACAAGAACGATACAACAGCATTCGGAACGTATTTTGCTAACGGCCCCTGAAATGCGATTTCATCATCTACAAATAATCCAGTAAGCACCTGCACACACAAAACAAATAGCAAGGCAAAAACGGATAAAGCCCCAATCGGGTTGTGTCCTAAAAAGCGCGGAGATTTACCTTGCAGATAATTGAGGATTGATTGGCGATTAGGAATAAAAGAAGCGAAGCGTGCATGTCTTGAACCAACAAAACCCCAAATCAATCTAAAGACCAACAGAGTCAAAATGCAATAGCCGAAGTAAGCATGTAACTCGACCGCACCGTCAAACAAATGAATGCTCACCAGGCTTCCAATAATGCAAGCCACTAGCAACCAGTGAAACAGGCGAATTGGCAAATCCCAAACACGAACGATTTTCTTCATAAGACAAGGATAAATCAGATAAACCAGAAATTCCCTTAAACTCATTAAAAATATGAGTCCAAGCAAAGCATTTAAAACCCTGCTGATTTACCGTGTCGGCGCCACCCTGAGTTATCAAATTACGATGGTGGCAGTTGGATGGCATCTTTATGAAATTACCCACAGCGTCATTTCGCTCGGACTTATCGGACTTGCGGAACTAGTGCCCTACTTTGCTTTGGCACTCTATTCTGGTCATGCAGTAGATCATTACTCACGCAAAGTAATCTCCGCGATCGCTGCCATCATTCATGTCCTCGTTGCATTATTTTTATGTGCGATTGCATTAGATTGGTTATCCCCGCCTGTACCGCTGATCTATACGGCAGTCGGTTTTGTTGGTATTGCTCGAGCATTATTGCGCCCTTCCTACCAAGCCTTATTTGGTCAAATCATTCCACGTGAACAACTCACCAAATACATGGCATACGGAAACGCCTCTTTCCAAATCTGTGTAGTGGCTGGCCCTGGTTTAGGCGGCCTGATGATTGGTTTTACCAATCTCACCTGGACTTATGCTTTGGCAGCCTTTTGCGGACTTATTAGTCTTTATGGCGTTACTTTGATCAAAGCCCATAGGGAAAAATCAGCACAATCTACGCACTTTCTTAAAAGCTTTATGCAGGGTTTTGATTACGTCAGAAAACATGAACTCATATTAAGCACGATGGCATTGGATATGTTTGCAGTGCTATTTGGCGGCGCAGTATCAATTCTTCCGGCATTTGTTAGCGAAGTTCTCCATGCGGGCCCTGAAGTTCTTGGTATTTTGCGTGCCGCGCCTGCCGCAGGATCCGTACTCATGGGGATTTATCTTGCTAGCCGCCCCATTCTGAATGACTCAGGAAAGTATTTACTGCTATCGGTCGCGGGATTTGGAATTTCTATTATTGGGTTTGGCTTATCTACCCATTTGTGGGTATGTGCATTTTTTCTATTTGCTTCAGGTTGCTGTGATTCAGTTTCCGTAGTGATACGAAGCAGCATTGTGCAACTCACAACGCCTGACAATATGCGCGGTCGTATTAGCGCAATCAATGGAATTTTTATCGGATCATCTAATGAGTTGGGCGCCCTCGAGTCTGGCATTGCAGCCAGCCTCTTGGGTTTAGTGCCCTCCATTATTTTTGGTGGTGTTGCAACTCTAGCGGTTGTGTTAATCACTTATAAACTTGCGCCAAATTTGCACAAGTTTCATATTCGTGACATCACTTAATTTTTGGCAATTCTTTCTGAATGATTTTTAAGCCCTCACGCAAGGCAGTTTGATAACGCTCACGCTCCGCCTTAATTGATTCAGAAGTCCAAGAATAAAAACCCTCTCCGGTCTTCATGCCAAACTTTCCGCTTTCAACCCGATCACTTAAGCACTTCGCAATCGTCGACGAATTATTTAAGGTGGGATAAATCGTAGCGCCACCAGCCGCATGTATTTCAAGACCGGCATGATCGCGCTGCATAGCTGGGCCTGCCGCGATATAACGGAAACCAAAACCATAACGAACCGCTTTATCAATATCTTCTGGCGTGCAGATCCCAGCATCCACCATGGCAAATGCTTCGCGCGATAAAGCATGCTGTAAACGGTTAGCCAAAAATCCAGGCAAATCTTTTTTCACGGTGACCGGAACCATGCCACACGCCGTCATTAAGCGGGTCAGACTATCACCCACCATTGGGGATGTTTTTGAGCCATAAATAACTTCGACACAAGGAATTAAGTGTGCTGGCATAAAAAAGTGTAAGCCAATCATGCGTGCTGGTGTTTTTAAACCTTCGGCAATTTCACTAATCGGGAAGCTCGTGCTATTACTTGCTAGCACTGCTTCTGGTTTCGCGTATTTCTCTAATTTTGCAAATAATTCACGCTTGATATCCAAGCGCTCAGGCACACACTCAATGACTAAATCAATATCAGACCAATCCACTTCTTCAAGAGTTCCTGCAACTGATAGCAAATGAATGCGATTCTCGTAACCCAGTTCAGTCATGGTGTTGACAAAATAATCTGGCAATAAAGCACGACGCTCTGTTGTGGGCTCAACCACCTGAACAGCGCAACCGCCACGAGCACAAACTGCCGCGACATCGGCGCCCATCGTCCCACCTCCCACAACGACCACTTTGGTTTCTGCTGGGGTAAATAACATGAATGTTCTCCTAGAGAGGCTTAGGCCTCTTTTTAAAATTCCTCATACAATGGACTCATTATTCCAATAAAAATTTGAGACAACCATGATTCCCGTCAATTCGGTGTTACAGGTCGGCTTTTTCCCTGAAATTATGCAAGCGGAAATTGATCATCGCTTTACCCCCACTCGACATGCTGACCCTTCTGCCCCGCCACCACCAGGTAATTTTGAAGCCATCCTGGTTCGCTCCAACACCAAGCTGCCTGAGGCTTTGGTTAAACAAATCCCGACTATTCGCTTGGTTTCTACCTGTGGTGTGGGTTATGACAATCTCCCACTGGACTATCTGAAGTCAAAAGGTATTAAAGCCACCAATACCCCAGGCGTTCTCAACGATGCTGTCTGTGAGCTCGCTATTGGCATGATGCTAAGTCTGATGCGTCGCATTCCTGAATCTCAAGAACACGTTAAAAGTGGTGCTTGGGCAAAAGGGCTCTTCCAGTTAACCACCACCCTTGCTGGCAAACGGGTTGGCATTGTGGGCATGGGTCGCATTGGCCAGGATCTGGCGAGTCGCTTAGAGCCTTTTAAGGTTGAGATTGCCTACTCTGGGCCCAACTCCAAGCCTGTGCCATACACCTATTACCCCAATATCAAAGACTTAGCTAAAGCTTGCGATATCGTCTTCCTGGCCTGTCCCGCAACACCAGAGACTGATAATCTAGTGAATGCAGGGGTTCTAGAGGCGCTTGGACCAAGCTCGTATTTAATCAATATTGCGCGAGGCAGCGTCGTTAATGAGTCTGATCTTTTATATGCACTGCAACATAAAAAGATTGCCGGTGCAGCACTAGATGTCTTTAATAATGAGCCAAATCCAAACCCCGAGTTTCTAAAACTTGATAATGTCTTATTAACACCCCATATCGGCAGTGCCACCTCAGAAACACGGGTAGCAATGACCAAATTAGCAGTAGATAATTTAGAGGCTTTCTTTAAACAACAACCACTTCTATCTGAAGTTCATTATTAAATCGGAGTCAGCATGCCCCTTACCTTGCATCCTTCTACATTGCCAGCAGTACTCTCACCAGTACTCACACCATTTAAGGCTGATGGCAACCCAGATGCCCAAAAATTACTGAAGCAATGCAAATGGCTTGAATCGAATGGCGTTGGCCAAGCAGTCTTTGGCACAAACTCTGAAGCGAATTCGATGTCGGCTCCACAGAAAATGAGCACGCTCACAGCGCTAGTGGAAGGCGGTTTAAATCCTGCACACATGATGCCTGGTACCGGCGCGACTTCCATGGACGCCACCGTAACCATGACACGTCATGCCGTAAATCACAAATGCGCAGGCGTATTAATGTTGCCTCCGTTCTACTACAAAGATGTCACCGATGACGGTCTCTTTGCTTATTTTTCTGAGGTAATTCAGAAAGTGGGTAGCGATGCACTTCAGGTATATATCTACAACATCCCGCCTGTTACAAAGATCAATCTCAGCCTTTCTTTACTTGAGCGCTTAACAAAAGAGTATCCAAAAACAGTGGTAGGTATGAAGGATAGTTCTGGAGATTGGGCTTACACTGAATCTGTGATCAAGCTATTAGCGCCTTCTGGCTTCCGTGTTTATGCTGGTAGTGAAGTATTCCTCATGCGCACTCTACGTGCCGGTGGTGTAGGCTGCATTTCCGCAACAGCAAACGTGAATCCACAGGCTATCGCCGATCTCGCAGCTCACTGGAGAGAATCCAATGCAGATGAACGTCAAGCAGGCTTAGATAAGGTACGTAGTGTATTTGCTAAATATCAGATGATTGCTGGCATGAAAACTGCTGTTGCACATTTCAGCAATGACCCTGAGTGGTTACGCGTTCGCCCACCACTCATGCAACTCACCAGCGAGCAACAGGCGCAATTAATTAGCGAATTAAAGCAAATTAACTTCAGCATGCCTGGTCTTTAATCTAGTTATCATCGTTATCGGAGACATTAATATGAAATTATTAAAAGTCATTGCGCTCTCATTTAGTTTTTTATGGGTGAGCGCTCAAGCACAAAATATTTCCATCGCTACTGGTGGAACTGGTGGCGTTTACTACCCTATGGGTGGCGGCCTAGCCTCAGTACTCTCCAGCAAAGTTCCTGGAATGTCAGCAACTGCTGAAGTAACCGGCGGCTCTGTAGACAATCTTAACCTTATCGGCAGCGGGAAACCTTATGTTGGCTTCTCTATGGCAGACGCTGCTAAAGATGCTCAGGTCGGTGAAGGCAAATTCAATGGCAAGAAGGTAGACCTCAGAACTTTAGTGGTTCTATATCCAAACTTGATGCATGTTGTGACAGTAGATTCCACTGGCATTAAATCCATGAAAGACCTCAAAGGAAAACGCATTAGCACTGGCGCTCCTGGTAGCGCAACAGAAGTAATGGCGTTTCGCCTACTTGAAGCGGCTGGCCTGGATAAAGATAAAGATGTGAAGCGCGAGCGTCTTAGTGTTGCTGAGTCTGTAAACGCTGTTAAAGATCGCAAGATTGATGCCTTCTTTTGGGTTGGTGGACTACCTACTGCAGCGGTAACCGATCTTGCCAACACTCCTGGTACCAAGATCGTGATGATTGATACCAATGCAGAAGTTGCCGCCATGAACAAAAAATATGGCAATCTTTACTTTGATGCCACCATTCCAAAGGCAACCTATAGTGGCATGCCTAAGGACAATAAGGTCGCTGCTGTTGCGAATATCTTAGTGGTCAATGCGAATATGCCAGATGATCAGGCATACAAAATTACCAAGGCCATTTTTGACAATAAGCTGGATCTGGTTCGTACTCACCAGGAATATATGAATGTGAGTCTTGATAATCAGAAAGCAAAAGCGTCGCCAGTCGACTTCCATCCAGGCGCTCTAAAGTACTACAAAGAAAAGAACGTCAAAGTAAACTAACAAGTAACAAGGGGTGAGTTAATCTCGCCCCTTTTGATTTACAGCAGTGCATTAAGACACAATTAATATAAATAATAGGTTGAGACATGAATCAAAACGTCATCGATAACGAGACCCAAGAAAAATTAGACGCATTTATCAAGCAAGAAGAAGGTGACTCTAATGACTACAAAGGTTTATTAGCCAAATTCATCACCTTGGTTGCGGTCGGTATGTCTCTTTTCCACCTATATGCCGCATATTCCATCGTACCTACCCAACAATTACGGGTCATCCACGTTGCGCTGGTATTGTTCTTGGTCTTTTTGAGTTTCCCCATCGCAGCTCGCTTCAAAAATCGCTTAATGCCTTGGGATATTGTGTTTGCAATCGGGTCTATTGCGATTTCGTATTACATACTCAGTGGTGGCGATGATTTCATGGATCGTAATACTGCGCCTAATCCAACCGATGTCATGGTGGGAATTGCATTAATCTTGCTCATCTTGGAAAGTGTGCGACGGACGAACGGAATGATCTTGGTTAGCGTCACGATCTTGTTCTTGCTTTATGCACTTTTTGGCAATTACTTGCCAGCGCCATGGACCCATAAAGGCTATGATCTCGATCGACTCGTGGGTTATATGTATATGACGCTAGAAGGCATCTATGGAACAGCTGTAGACGTTTCCGCAACGCTGATTATTCTCTTCACTATTTTTGGCGCCTTCCTTCAGTTCACTGGCGCAGGTAAATTTTTTATCGACTTCTCATTTGCGGCCATGGGCGGCAAATCCTCAGGCGTTGGCAGAACCATCGTGATGTCCTCCTTCTTGTTAGGTGGCCCATCTGGGTCTGGCGTTGCTACTACAGTAACCGTCGGCTCGGTTGCCGCACCGATGTTAGAAAAAGTAGGTTACGAGAAAAATGCCGCTGGAGGTCTGCTAGCTGCCGGTGGACTAGGCGCAATTATTTCACCACCCGTATTGGGTGCGGCAGCATTCTTGATTGCAGACTTCCTCAAGATCTCCTATCTAGATGTTCTATTAATGGCTACCATTCCGACCATCTTGTTCTATCTAGGTTTGTTTGTGATGGTAGAAATTGATGTGCGCAAATATGGAATGAAGAGCATTCATTTTGAATCTGTTGAAACCGCATGGCAGTTGACTAAAAAATATTGGTTTCACTTCTTCTCACTGATTTCCATTGTCGTATTTATGTTGCTGGGCTTCTCTCCAGTAATGGCTGTATTTTGGGCAACCGTTGTGTCCGCCCTGTCCAGCATGTTGCGTGAGGATACTGCCATCATTCCATGGTCATGGTTTAAAGGAAAAGAGCCAATTCTTTCTGGACTCTATAACTCCAATCTCACTAAGGCGCTAGCCTCAGGCTCTACTGGTGTTCTCGCGATTGCAGCGACTTGTGCTGGTGCAGGACTAATTGTTGGAACAGTCACCCTGACTGGCCTTGGCCTGAAATTTAGCTCCATCGTAATCCAGTATGCGGGCGGTTCTTTGCTTCTCACTACCATCTTTACTGCACTAGTTGTTTGGGTTGTGGGACTGGCAGTGCCTGTAACTGCTTCTTACATCATCTGCGCAGTGATTGCAGCTCCCGCCCTCATTAATTTGGGTGTGCCTGCATTTGCAGCTCATATGTTTATCTTCTACTACGCAGTATTGTCTGAGGTATCACCTCCGACTGCACTATCACCATTCGCAGCTGCGGCAATCTGCAAGGGCAATCCATATAAGACCACTCTACAAACTTGGAAATATGTTGCCCCCGCAATCTTGGTTCCTTTTATGTTTGTTTTAGACAAGTCTGGGGTAAGCCTACTTTTAATGGGCTCTACTGACGCCCTAGAAAAAGCGGATTGGGCACAGATTAGCTGGGTTTCGTTTACTGCGGTCGTTGGCATCATCTGCCTAGCTGGCGGTCTACAAGGTTGGTTTATTGAAAAAACCAAAGTGTTTGAGCGCGTCATTATGGTGGCCTCTGGTGTGGCACTCGCTTACCCATCTACTGAAGCAGACTTGGTAGGATTTATTGGTTTTGGTTTGGTACTCGCTACTCAAATCATTCGACATTTCAAGCTACGGCCTAAATCCGCATAAATTGATTGCTCAATAAAAACTAAAGCCCGCGACTAAAAAAATCGCGGGCTTTTTATTAGGGAATTTAGAGTTTAGAGAATTACTTCGAAATCTTCTTCCAAGCATCTTTACCGGCGTACTTCTTGATTGCCGCTTCATCAAACTCAAATCCTAAACCTGGAGTTTTATGTAGGATTAAGTCGCCATTCTTGAAAGTCAATTGCTTGTTAATTAAACGACGAAAATTGAGCACCTGATCATCCAAGAAAAACTCCACAAACCGAGCGTTTGGAGTTGCCGCCACTAAGGGGGCATGCAAATCATGCATCCAATGGGGGCAAACAGTAATACCTTTGGCATCTGCATAGGCAGAGATACGACGCCACTCTGTAATGCCGCCACAAACGGCTGCATCTGATTGCAAAATGGCGGCACCACCTGCATCAATCAATTCTCGAAAGCGCCAACGCCCTGCTTCCATTTCTCCAGTGGCCACATTAATTGTGGTTTGCCGAGCTAAGGCCGCATGTAAATCAATTGCATCTGGAGAGAAAGGTTCCTCAATCCAATATGGGTTATAGGCCTCAAAACGTCTGACATACTCCAGTGCCGTTGGCAAATCACGCCAAGCATTATTTGCATCTAGGGTCAGCAAAACATCTTCACCAATCGCTTTACGGGCTGCTTTCACACGAGCCTCTTCTTCGGATGGAGAGAGCCTTCCCACTTTCATCTTTACCGCCTTAAAGCCCTGCTTTACATAGGACTCCATTTCTTTACCGAGCTTGGCAGGCGTTTTTCCATCTAGGTAATATCCGCCACTGGCATAAGCAGGCACACGATCATCCACTACCGATCCTAAATAATGGTGAAGGGGTAAACCCGCTGCACGAGCATTTAGATCCCATAAGGCGGTATCCAAAATAGAAATGCCGCGCATTACAGCGCCAGCACGACCCTGCAAAATAGATTCGTTATACATATCCATCCACAAACCTTCGCTGCGGTGGCTATTTTGACCAATTAACTTTGGGGCAAGCAGTTGCTCAACCGCAATCTTGGCGATGTCCCCACCGGCGCTACCAACGTAACAAAATCCAATGCCTTCATTGCCATCTTTACCGCGAACCTTAACAATGCAATAGTGGCGCTCAGACACAGTTCGAGTTGAAAATGAGGTGACTTTATCTAGTGGCACCGCGACTGATGCAACCTGGACTGATTCGATGATCGGCATCTAAACTCCTTTTGAAAAAAAAACATTGTAGCCAGTATTGAAATTGTCAGTTTGAGGCAAAGTAGCCAAATTTATTGCGCCACAACATAATTTCATGAGTGCCTGACAACATTATTAGATAATGATGGGGTGAAGAAAAAAGCTTTAGCTCCATCCCGGCTTGCGAAGAGATTCCAGCGCCCTATTGCCTGTTTATTAATAGGGCTTCTCATGGGCACTAGCCCCTTAGCGCAATCTCAATCAAGCCAGTCTCGCAAAAAAGTGAGTATCCAAAATACGAAGCAAATTGGATTTAAAGACAAATCTTCTGGGGCAAATACCAAAAGTTCCAGCATGAGTCTAAATCCTGGTCTTTTTCGGCGAAAGGATCCTAGTGAACTCATTCTTGATAGCGATTCCAATCTAGACTATCGCGTGGCTCAAGGTTGTCTGAGGCGTAATTTCAATGAAGATAATCTCCCGGCTCTGATTGGCATCGATAACCGGCAATTTTCTGAGTTCTTCAAAAGTCAGACAAAAGCCTTTTTTGATCGCATGCGCGGAGATTGCATACCTTATGCTGCCGCTTTCACCACTCGCAATCGCTTTGACTCTCTGAGCATCATGAATGGCCCAGTTCAGGACAGCAAGACAGAAGTGTGGACTTTTACTCCATCTGCTTTTGGTGGGTTCTTGGTTCAGCAAGATTTACTAAGGAATGAATCTAAGAATCTCTCTGAAATTCGGGTGCCTCTAAAAGAAGTTTTATATGACCAGCGCAAATTAGGCGATAAATTGCCGGTGGAATTAGTTTGGGAATTAAATTCCATCATTAAACAGATTTATCCTGAAGATAATAATTCTCTTGAAAATACTAATAGCATCGTTCGACTCATTGTTGATTTTGGTGACCGCGAGAGATGGGCGCAGATTTGGGCTGCCGAGATTATTGACCCCAGTAATGGTGAAATTTTTTCAAGCGCGTTTTGGGTAAGCCGCAATGATATTCCGGGTGCTTTTTTTACTGGCAATGGTGAAGCACTAGAGCGCTCGTTTTGGACCAATCCGCTAAGCTATCGACGCATCTCTCGTGGTGTAGGCATGGTTCGTGCCGGCAGTGTTAAACGATCTAAAGCCAACACTACCGTAACTAAGCCAACCCAAGCAAAACAACGCTACCGTGCACATATGGGCATCGACTATGCTGCCCCCATTGGAACACCAATCTTTAGCGTTGCTGATGGCAAGGTGGTGCATCTTGGCTACAGCGGTGCCTTTGGCAACCTGATTGTTTTAGAGCATCCAGGCGGTTATCACACTTACTATGCACACTTAAGTAACTACAACAATGAACTCGAATTAGGCAATGAAGTAAGGAGAGGTTTTGAAATTGGCTATGTTGGCTCAACCGGTAGATCAACCGGGCCGCATCTTCACTTTGAGCTCAGAAAAGATGGTATTTACGTTGATCCATACGGCTCTAAGACTCAGCTGGACTTGTGGTCAATGCGCGACAATGAAAGCGGTCAGCTAACGAGAGAAATTTTGCTATTGGGAAGTCCGATTACACGCTAAGTAACATGCATGTAAATCGATTGAAATAAAGGGGTTCGAAAGAACCCCTTTATTTTTAATGCTTCAGGAAATGGTGTCGACTTAACCCAATACCAATACTGGTAACTTAGAGTGCACGATCACTTCATGTGTTTCACTTCCCAACAAAACGCCTTTGATGCCTGTACGCTTATGCGAAGCCATCACAATTACATCAGCCTTTGCCTTCTTGGCACCATCCAAAATACCTTCGGAAAGATTGGTATTAGAAATATGCAAAGTCTTTGCTTTGATACCAGCGCCTAGAGCAGTTGCCGCCTTTTTAAATACATCTTTGGCATAAGCCTCACAAACCTTCTTGTGCTCTTTAGCGGAAATTCCATAGCCCATAGTACTGTCTGAGTAAACCAAAGGCGGAAGGGGATCGGATACATAAACCAAAGTTACGGCTGCGCCGTCCGCCTTAGCAAGTTCAGCCACCTTTTTGAGTGACTTTTTACTGATATCTGAACCGTCTACCGGTACCAATAAATGCTTAAACATACCAATCTCCTTTAAATTAACTACCAATCTACTCTTTCCATCATAATGCTTATTATTCGCCTATAAAAGATCAAAAGGTAAATTAATTGCTCAAATATTTTGGGATCTACCTATCGTTTCTAGTCTGCCTGATAACGGTCGATTTAATCTGGCTACTAGGTATCGCAAAAAACCTGTATCGCGATGAAATGGGTGCTCTGATGGCCGCTGAACCCAAGCTCATCGCAGGCTTGGCTTTTTATTTGATTTACGCTCTCGGGGTCTGTATTTTTGTCATCATTCCAGCCCTATCAAAGCAGTCTTGCACTGAAGCCCTCCTGTACGGTGCGTTATTTGGCTTGTTCTGCTACATGACCTATGACCTCACCAATCTCGCTGTCATTCGAAATTTTCCAACGAAGCTGGCATTGATCGATATTGTCTGGGGATCTTTTGTGACAGCCCTTTGTTCTAGCATCGCCTATTGGGTAGGCAATCGATTCTCATAAGACATGATGATTTTCCACCCCAAGATTCTGGATGCCTTTAAGGTTTATAACCGTAGCGCATTCACCAGAGATGTTTTAGCCGGAATCACTGTTGGTATTGTTGCCCTTCCTCTGGCGATGGCTTTTGCTATTGCCAGCGGATTAAAGCCAGAAGCGGGCATCTTTACTGCCATTATTGCCGGTGGGCTGATCTCACTTTTAGGCGGCAGCCGCGTACAAATCGGCGGACCAGCTGGCGCGTTTATTGTCATTGTGTATGGCATCGTGGAGCGTTACGGCATTCCGAATTTATTACTTGCCACTGCAATGTCTGGATTGTTTCTACTGCTGATAGGCGTATTGAGGTTGGGCACTCTAGTGCGCTTTATACCGATCGCTGTGATTATTGGATTTACCAACGGCATTGCCTGCTTGATTGGACTCTCTCAGATCAAAGATTTCTTTGGCTTAAGTATTGAAAAAATGCCGGCACAATTTTTTCCAATGATTCAGGCGCTTTATGCCGCCGCCGATACTATCAATGTGTTTGCACTAGGCATCGCCTGTATCAGCCTGATGATCATTGTGATTTGGAAATGTATTCACAAAAAACTAGGATGGTTTGGTCATCTTCCTGGTACGGTCGTTGCAATGACCATCGCAACAGTCATTACAGGTTTATTTAACTTGCCAGTAGATACGATCGGTAGTCGCTTTGGCGGCATTCCATCAAGCTTGCCACAATTTGAATGGATTCAGATTAGTTGGAGTACGGCGCAATACATGGTTACGCCTGCCCTGACGCTCGCACTGCTCGGCGCTATTGAGTCCTTACTTTGCGCGCGCATTGCCGATGGCTTAATTCATGATCGCCATAACTCCAACCAAGAACTCATGGCACAAGGTGTAGCCAATTTAGTTAGCCCATTTTTTGGAGGCATGCCAGCTACTGGCACGATCGCCAGAACCGTCACCAATATTGAAAGTGGTGGAACGACGCCCATCGCCGGCATAGTTCATGCATGCACACTATTAATGGTGGTGCTCTTTGCCGCGCCATTAGCAAAAGATGTACCGCTGGCAAGTTTGGCTGCCATTCTGATGTATGTCGCCTGGAATATGGGTGAATGGCGAAAATTTGTAGATCTGAAGCAGTTCCGCCTGCCTTATCAACTCACCATTCTGAGCGTATTTACCTTAACAGTCATTCTCGATCTCACTATTGCTGTTCAAGTGGGACTACTCTTTGCTTTTATTACTTTTATCTATCGCATTTCCAGCCTCTCTCGTTGCGAACTCGCCGATACCCAGCATTACCCAGCCCTAGAAAATCATCAAGGTCGAATTGAGGCTTACCGTATTTATGGTGCTATCTTTTTTGGCGCAGTAAAGCTGTTAGAGAAGATTGAACAAAAGCTACCATCCCAAATCTTGCTTCTAGATTTGAAGAATGTCATATACATTGATACCTCTGGAATGGAAGCCATTACCGAACTAGCGCATTTATGCAAAATTCGGAATATCAAACTCATCATCTGCGGCCTTGACCATCAACCTCATGAAATGGCGCAACGCAGTGGCTATCTACAAACCCTTGAATCGGATTGTTTATATCCCGATCTGCCCTCTGGAATTGCGGCCGTAACGCATTCCTAAACACTAAGTAGTCTAGTTAGAAGGCAGCCTTTAATCGCTCTAGCGCATAGATCTCTCTCAAATGTAGCACCTGATAATCAACACGCTCTTTAAGCAAACCGGTAACTGTCTCACTATTTTCAGAGAAGTTACGCATGACATCTGACTTCAAGTTATAAATAGGCCAATTTGCCTGACCATCTACATTTGGATTACCAGTCTTTGCAAACTGCGCCCAACTAGCAGACATCTTTTCAGACATGGCGATATCTTGTGGATCATTTTTATCGGTAATGGGGTACCAATACTTAGACCATATACCTTTTTTCTTTAAATCCATTGTTGCTTGCTCAATACGTACGCAACGGTTTGCAGAAGATTCAACAGCCTTTGGTGCCTGTGGCATCAGCGGGTAGCTGCCAAACACATAACTAATCTCAAAGGTGTGTGGCACACCAGGATAAGCAAGACGAATATTTTTTGTTAAGTAATCAAAATAATAGGCATAGCCCGGCGCAATACCATTCATGCTGTCAGCCAACAATTTCGTGCTGCCACGATAGAACATATCGCCCATCGCATCAGATGATGCAATGCACTGATCTTGCACTTTGCCATATAACTGCTTCAGGATCTTTGGATCCTCATGAAGCATCTTTGCAAGACCAGCCATAGAAGGTTGGCCTGGAACTAAAAAGCTAGAGTCCCACGAGTTGGTGCCAATCATGAAGGGCACTTTCGCTTGTTGGCCTGCCGCGAATAAAGGAATGGGGTCACCTTTGAGAATTTGACCATCAATAAATGGTCCGCCAAATTCACCTTTTTCAAAATCGGCCGCTGTAAGCACCAACTTCTGAACAGGAAGACTTCTCAACTCTTTTAAAGATTTTGCTCCAACCCCTGTCATCAGCTTTGCGGACACCTCAGTTTCAGGCGCCATACCTAAACGCTTTTCAGTCATGCCACGCAGCGGACTTTGCTGAGCACTTTCAGCAATCGCCCGATGAAATAAACCTCGAGCCGCATCAGAAACCATTAACCAAGTTACGCTGCGCCCACCAGCAGATTCACCAAAGATGGTGACATTATTTGGGTTCCCGCCAAACGCAGAAATATTGCGCTTTACCCACTTAAGCACTGCAATTTGATCCATCGTGCCGTAGTTGCCAACAGGCTCACCCTTCGCCTTGGCTTCGGCAATCAACTCTTGTGTAGCAAAAAATCCAAGCGAACCCAAGCGGTAATCAAACGTCACTACGATGACCCCGTTCTTTACCAGATTGATTGGCGTAAATTGCGCATCTCTTGCGCCATCCACTATCAACCCGCCACCATGAATCCATACCATCACCGGCAGATCTTTAGCGGGCTTTTGTGGTGTGAATACATTGAGTTTTAAGCAATCCTCATTACCAGGCAATGCAAGGCCAGTACTGAGGTTTTTTACATAAGGCTGTGGGCAAGAATCGCCAAATTGGCTAGCATCACGCATGCCACTCCAAGAAGCTGCTGGCTGTGGTGGACGCCAACGCAAATCCCCCACGGGCGGTGCCGCATACGGAATGTTTCTGAATACATTCATGTTGAATTCAGAAACACCCTGCAAGGATCCAGTATCAACAGTTGCCGTAGGCCGATCTGAACTAGCAAAGCTATTAAACGTAATTGCGCTTAACAAAAGTACGAGGAATTTTTTCATTTTTAATCTCTAGATTAATTTGGCACTGAATCAGATAGGAAATTATTTTTTCCAGCGGGCCATAGCAGTTTCATCTGTGACTCTAGCATCCACCCAACGACCACCCTCAGGAGTTTCTTCTTTTTTCCAAAATGGGGCAGCAGTTTTGAGGTAATCCATAATGAATTCACAAGCAGCAAATGCTTCTCCCCGATGAGCACTAGTAACAGCAACTAAGACGATTTGATCTTCAGGGAGTAATGGGCCAACACGATGAATGACCAAAGTCTGATAGATATCCCAGCGTGCTTTTGCCTGAGAAACAATTTCCTCTAATGCTTTTTCAGTCATGCCGGGGTAATGCTCAAGGGTCATGGCTTTGACCTGACTACCCTCATTAAGGTCGCGCACAGTACCTAAAAAAGTGACTACTGCGCCAACTCGTGGGTCACCATTGCGAAGTGCCGCAATCTCAGCACTAAGATCAAAATCATTTTCTTGAACGCGAATCAATGACTGAGTCACATTAGCCTCCGGTTACAGGCGGGAAAAATGCTACCTCAGCACCATCTATTAAGGCTGTATTGGCGTCAACCATGGTCTGATTGAGCGCACAGCGCAGCGCTTTTCCTTCGGCCAAAGCTTCCGCCCAAACACCACCGCGTGCAATTAAATGGGTACGCAATTGGGATAGCGTTTTGACAGCCTCTGGCACCTCAATGACCTCTTGTGATGAGCCCAAAGCTTCGCGTAATGAGGCAAAAAAGCGCAATTCGAGTTTCATGAGCTAATCGTAAACCGATTATTTGAGCAACGCATCAAAAGGCATGTACTTCACCAAATCACCCTTACGAATAGCTTGATTGGGCGGACAATCAACCAATCCATCACCCCAAGATGCGCTAGTGAGAACCCCAGAGCTCTGATTTGGAAATAAATCAAGCCCGTCTTGTTCATTCATTTTGACGCGCAAGAATTCATTACGGCGATCTGCCTTTAACCAATCAAAATCGGCTCGCACTAAATAAGATGGAGTTGTAATAGATGCTCGCCCTTGCAACTTCAAAATGAAGGGCCTCACAAACAATAAGAAGGTAACAAAACTAGAAACTGGATTGCCAGGCAATCCAATAAACCATGATTCATCAGAAAAATTTGCAGCGCTGGATTGATCAGACTTTCTAACGGCGCCAAAAGCTAAAGGTTTGCCTGGCTTGATGGCAATCTGCCAGAGATCTAATCTACCTTCTGCGGTAACTGCTGGCTTGATATGGTCCTCCTCACCAACAGAAACCCCACCAGAAGTAATGATGAGGTCATGATCTTTGCTTGCGTGGCGCAATGCTTCTCTGGTCGCATCCAAACGATCGGGAACAATACCCAAATCACTTGCATCGCAACCCAAAGAACGTAGGCAAGCTAACAGGGTATCGCGGTTGGAGTTGTAAATTCCACCGGGTTTTAAAGGCTCGCCCGGAAGGGCTAATTCATCACCCGTAAAGAAAGCAGCAACTCTTACGCGTCGCTTTACATTTAAATGAGTTAAGCCTGCTGAAGCGGCCACCCCTAATTCCTGTGGTCGCAAAAAAATACCGGCAGTTAACGCCGTCTTTCCTGCACTCAGATCTTCTCCACGCCGACGTATCCACTGTCCAACCGCAGGAACTGTATTAACCTGCACCTGATCGGTCAACCCCTCAGGAATAGCGCAGTCCTCTTGCATGACTACTGCATCTGCACCCGGAGGAATTGGAGCGCCAGTAAATATGCGTGCTGCAGTTCCTGGTTCTAACTGGGTGCCAACCGAGCCTGCTGGTATGCGCTGCGCTACCTGTAATTTCTGGCCAGAAGTCGCAGTATCAGCAGTACGAACCGCATAACCATCCATCGAAGTGTTATCTAATGGGGGCACATCCACCAGGGACTGAACACTGTTCGCAAGCACCCGACCCAATGCAGCCTGCACTGGAACATCTTCATTTTCATGAACAGGCTTTGCGTGTGAGAGCAAATGGTCTAAAGCCTGCTGTGCGGTCAACATCGGTGGCTTAGTCATAACAATTGCTGATTGCTGGCTGATCTCTAAATATTTTTAGTTAAGATGCGTTGCAATGAAATCTTTCACTTGATTTACATCGGCATCAATATTCACCACTCGCTGGGGCTTAGACTTAATGTCTTGGAATGCAGGGGGGCACTCAGCTGGACGACCCAAGGCCTCCTGAATCGTCTCTTCAAATTTAATTGGCAAGGCTGTCTCTAAAACAATCATGGGTACGCCCGCTTGCAAATGATCGCGTGCGACCTTCACGCCATCAGCCGTATGTGTATCAATCATGATGCCATATTTCTTCTCAATATCGCGAATGGTTTCTAGGCGATTGGCATGGGTGCTTCGGCCTGACTGAAAGCCATATTGACCTAAGTCTTTAAAGACCGCTTCTTTAGAAATGTCAAAACCACCCGCTTCATCAACCTGTTTGAACATGCTTGCAGTCGCTTTTCCATCTCGACCCATAAAGTCAAAGACAAAACGCTCAAAATTACTCGCCTTGGAGATATCCATTGAGGGACTGGATGTATGCAAAGTTTCTGCAGACTTACGAGCACGATAAACACCCGTACGGAAGAACTCATCGAGCACATCATTCTCATTAGTTGCCACAACTAGATGCTCAATTGGCAAGCCCATCATGCGCGCGATATGCCCAGCACAGACATTGCCAAAGTTCCCCGATGGAACAGTAAATGATACTTTTTCAGAACTGGATTTAGTTGCTAATAAATACCCCTGGAAGTAGTAAACCACTTGCGCTACTACGCGACCCCAGTTGATTGAATTCACGGTACCAATTTGGTTCTTCGCTTTAAAGGCATGATCGTTGCTTACCGCCTTAACAATATCCTGACAGTCATCAAAAACACCGGCTACTGCTAAGTTAAAGATATTCGGGTCTTGCAAGGAATACATTTGCGCAGACTGAAACGCACTCATCTTTCCGCGTGGCGACAACATGAATACTTTCACACCCTCTTTGCCTCGCATGGCATATTCCGCAGCACTGCCGGTATCCCCTGAAGTAGCGCCCAAAATATTAAGCTTTTGGCCGGCACGCTTTAGGGCATATTCAAATAAGTTGCCTAATAACTGCATAGCCATATCTTTGAAGGCTAAGGTTGGACCATTCGATAGACTCAATAATCCAATACGCGTGCCATGCTCTTCGCCCAACCAATGCAATGGCGTAATGTCTTTCGCATTATCTTGTGGACGACCATTGCAATAGACTTGCTCTGTATAGGTCTTGCGCAATAAAGCGCGTAAGTCTGCCTCCGGAATGTCATCGCAATACAGACTCAGAATTTCATAAGCCAAGTCTGCATAGGACAGTCCACGCCAAGAATCTAATTGAGCGGAAGTAATTTTCGGGTACTGAGTAGGAAGATATAAACCGCCATCTGGCGCCAATCCACCCAACAGAATTTCTAAAAAAGATTGTTGTGGGCTATTGCCACGAGTGGACTGGTAACGCATAGGCTTTTTTGGTTTTGCTTATTGTGTTGATTGCTGCTTAAGACAGATTTTCTAAACGGATCTTTACCACTTCTCCAGCAACTGTTTTGAGATCTTGAATCTCTTGAATTGCGGCAAGCATGTTTTTCTCTTTGGTTTCGTGAGTCAATGCAACCAAATCCGTTTGACTCTCGCCCTCGTCTGCCTCTTTCTGCAAGAGTGCATCGATAGATACACCATGTGATGCCAAGATTCTGGTGATGTCGGCGAGTACACCTGCTTGATCCGCTACGCGCATACGTAGGTAGTAGCTAGTCGTGATCTCACCGATTGGCAAAACAGGGGTGTTTTGCACAGCATCGGGCTGGAATGCCAAATAAGGCACGCGATGCTCAGCATCTGCACTCAATAGACGAGTGATGTCGACCAAGTCCGCAATCACCGCAGAAGCAGTTGGCTCAGATCCGGCGCCTTTACCGTAGTACAAAGTTGTACCCACTGCATCACCAAATACCTGAACAGCATTCATCGCACCTTCTACGTTTGCGATCAATCGTTTTGCAGGAATCAATGTGGGATGCACGCGCAGCTCAACACCACTTGGTGCTTTCTTGGCGATACCCAGTAACTTGATGCGATAGCCTAGTTGCTCTGCATAACGAATATCAATTGCAGCTAATTTGGTAATGCCTTCTACGTGCGCTTTTTCAAATTGCATCGGAATACCAAATGCAATTGCACTCATGATGGTAGCCTTATGAGCCGCATCAACCCCTTCAATATCGAAAGTAGGATCTGCTTCTGCATAACCTAAGCGTTGCGCTTCTTTCAATACCGTTTCAAAGTCCAAGCCCTTGTCACGCATTTCAGAAAGAATGAAATTCGTGGTGCCATTAATGATGCCGGCAATCCATTCAATACGATTAGCGGTTAATCCTTCGCGTAAGGCCTTAATGATCGGAATACCGCCAGCGACAGCAGCCTCAAAAGCAACCATCACCCCTTTTTCATGCGCAGCTTTAAAAATCTCATTGCCATGAACAGCGATCAAGGCTTTATTTGCGGTCACAACATGCTTACCAGCAGCGATTGCCTCTAGAACAAGGTCTTTGGCAATGCCATAGCCGCCAATCAACTCTACAACGATATCAATCTCAGGGTTATTGATCACCGCGCGAGCATCATTCACCACCTGCGCGCGATCTTTAACAATCTCTTTAGCGCGATCGACATTCAGATCAGCAACTGTATTAATACGAATACCGCGTCCAGCGCGACGAGTGATTTCATCTTGGTTGCGTTCGAGAACAGTGAACACGCCACCACCAACGGTGCCAATACCTAATAGACCTACTTGAATCGGTTTCATGATGCCTTTGTTGCAGTTGAAGAAGCCTTGCGGCCATACTTATTGCGATAACGCTCGAGAAAACGCGCAAGACGTCCAATAGCCTCTTTCAATACATCTTCATGAGGCAAGAACACTACGCGGAAATGATCAGGCTTGCCCCAGTTAAAACCAGAGCCTTGCACTAAGAGTACTTTTTCCTCTTTCAAAAGATCGGCAACAAACTGCTGATCATCTTCGATTGGATAAACCTCGGGATCCAACTTTGGAAACAAATACAAAGCGGATTTTGGTTTCACACATGACACACCTGGAATATCAGTAATTAATTTCCAAGCAAGATCACGCTGCTTTGCTAAACGACCACCCTCGCCCACCAAGTCATTAATACTTTGATATCCGCCTAAAGCGGTTTGAATTGCATACTGGCCAGGAACGTTAGCGCAAAGGCGCATCGAAGCCAGCATATTGAGGCCTTCAATATAGTCACGCACCATCTCTTTATCGCCCGAAACCACCATCCAGCCAGCACGGTAGCCGCATGAACGGTAATTCTTAGACAGGCCATTAAAGGTAATGATGACAACGTCTGTAGACAAAGAAGCCAGAGAAATATGCTTCTCGCCGTCATACAACATCTTGTCGTAAATCTCATCGGCAAACAAAATCAAACCATGCTCACGCGCAATCTGCGTTAACTCCAGCAATACTTCTTTGGAATAAATTGCGCCCGTTGGATTGTTTGGATTGATCACCACAATCGCTTTAGTCTTCGGCGTAATTTTTTTACGCAGATCATTTAAATCTGGCGCCCAATCTTTTGATTCATCACAAAGATAGTGCACTGGGGTGCCACTCGATAGACTCACTGCAGCAGTCCATAACGGATAGTCTGGAGCGGGCACTAAAACTTCATCGCCATCATTGAGCAATGCGTTCATCGAAAGCACAATCAACTCAGATACGCCGTTGCCGGTATAGACATCGTCCAAGTTGACGCCTTGAATACCTTTTTCTTGGCAATACTGCATGATGGCTTTGCGTGCAGCAAAAATACCCTTGGAATCAGAATAAGCGGAGGCATTGCTCAAATTGCGAATCATGTCCAACTGAATCTCTTCAGGAGGATCAAAACCGAAAACCCCTACGTTTCCGATGTTTAATTTGATGATTTTGTGACCCTCTTCTTCCATGCGCTGAGCAAGCTCAAGCACAGGCCCACGAATGTCATAACAGACGTGATTGAGTTTTTGGGACTTTAGGATGGGTTTCACAATAAATTAAAGGGTAAGTTCTTGAAATCTTGGAAAAAACAGCTAGCTATAATCCACATAATTATGACAGAGAGTGCACTTGAAGCTTCAATCTGACCCCCATTCTGGAGCCAATACAATCACTGGCTATGGCGATGGCTACGTGGAGATTAACCAAACTCCATACAAGCACAGCGTCCTCTTAAGCTCGGATGGGGCGATCATCGAATGGCCAGCAAAGTCCTTTGGCGACCTGGAGGCTAGCCATTTCAGCCAAATGGTCGATTTGAAGCCAGAATTGATTCTCATTGGAACTGGTAGCCGCCAGCAATTTCCTAAGCCCGATCTCTTAAAAAACCTGATTTCAGCCAAAATTGGCTTTGAAATCATGGACTCACAAGCAGCCTGCCGAACCTACAACATCCTGGTTGGTGAAGGCCGAAAAGTCCTTTTAGCCTTGATTGTGGAACCCACCTAATGCAATTTGGTCAAATTCGGCAGTCAGCCGCCCTCCACCCTGGCAAGATTTTGTTGCTATTGGTGATCTATGCCACCCTCTGGTTTGGAACACTCAATTACCGACACCTTATCCCCTCTGACGAAGGTCGCTATGCAGAAATGGCACGGGAAATGCTTGTGACAGGCGATTGGGTTACTCCTCGCTATAACGGCTACAAGTATTTTGAAAAGCCACCACTTCAAATTTGGGCTACTGCAGCAACATTTCAATTATTTGGCGTGGGCGATTGGCAAGCCAGACTCTGGACTGCGCTCACAGGTTTTATCACTATTTTGGCAATTGGATTTACTGGCGCCAGAATTTACAACGCTAGAGCTGGATGGTTGGCGGCTGTTGTCTTGGCTTCGAGCCCCATGTGGGTCATCAGCGGTCATTTCAATTCTTTAGATATGGGCTTGTCCGCATTTTTGGTCGCCGCCTTATGCAGCCTCTTGCTTGCACAGACCTCACAAACACAATCAAGCACTCGCAACTGGATGTGGGCATGCTGGACTTTCATGGCACTCGCAACGCTTTCGAAAGGCGTTATTGGCGCCGCGTTACCGGCAATGGTTTTTGTAATCTATTCTATTAGCGCATGGGACTGGAAAATCTGGACACGCTTGCGTTTATTCAGTGGGCTCATTTTATTTTTAGTCATCACAGCACCTTGGTTTATTTTGGTGGCGCAACGCAATCCTGAATTTCTAGAGTTTTTCTTTATCCATGAACATCTGCAACGCTTTACTCAAGATGCTCATAGTAGAACTGGTCCGATTTATTACTTTGTGCCGCTGTTATTCATTGGAATGCTACCTTGGGTAGCTCAACTCCCAGGCTCTATTGCACAAGCTTGGCAAGAGCGTTCAAGCACATTCTCATGTGGCTGGTTACTCAGTTGCTGGTTTTTAGTAATCTTCGTTTTTTTCAGCATCTCGCATTCAAAACTACCTGGATACATCATTCCCGTCTTTCCGGCAATTGCATTACTAATTGGGAAGCGCCTGGATCATTTACTTGGCCATACCAACTCACTATCAATTGCTTGGCGTTTGCAAGCAATTGGGTTCGCCGTATTGGCCGGCATCGGCTTTTTCTTCTTATCCGAAATTGGTAAGCAAGCAAGACCTGATGAGATTGAGGCTTATGCTCAATATGGCTATTGGATCATCGCCGCACTCATCGCCTTACTTGCATTCAGTCTTTATGCAAGTTTCCAAGCCAAACGTAACGGGATCAGCAGTATCGTGAGTTATGCATGGGGATTTTTCTTATGCGCCATCATCGCGGGCACCGGTCATGAAACACTCGGTCGGGCAGTCTCTGGCATTGATCTTGCCAATCGAGTGAAAAACAATATTCCTGCAAATGCAAATCTCTATTCAGTGCGCTTACTAGACCACACAGTGCCATTCTATTTAGGCAGAACTATGATCATGGTTGAAGATCCCGATGAATTACGGTTTGGCGTTGACCAAGAGCCAGCATTGTGGCTGCCAACATTAGATGATTTCATTATTCGCTGGAAAGAAGATCCAAGTGCTTATGCGATCATGGTTCCTGAGCAATACGTAGCACTTCAGAGCGCTGGCTTACCAATGCAAGAGCTTGATCGCGACTCTCGCAGAGTAATTGTGAAGCATCCAGACAGCTCAAATCCAACGCAGTAAGATAGAACATCATGTCAAACGCCAGCCCAGAATTTATTCCTTTCACGCGCCCAAGCTTTAATCAGGAAACGATTGATGCAGTTGCTGAAGTTTTGCGATCTGGCTGGGTCACTTCTGGACCCAAGCTTGCTGAATTTGAATCCACTCTGAGCGAGTACTTTGGCGGACGTCCTGTGCGTTGCTTTGCTAACGGCACCGCAACGATGAAGATTGCACTACAAGTTGCAGGCATTGGTGAAGGTGATGAAGTCATTACTACACCTATTTCTTGGGTAGCCACATCCAACGTCATTTTGAGCGTAGGAGCGAAACCGATTTTTGTAGACATCGATCCTGCTACACACAATATTGACCTTGATAAGGTAGCCGGCGCCATTACAAGCAAAACCAAAGCCGTCATGCCGGTCTACCTTGCAGGTCTACCAGTAGATATGGATAAGCTCTACTCTCTAGCTAAGCAACATCAAGTACGCGTTATCGAAGATGCTGCGCAAGCCTTTGGCTCTCAATGGCAGGGAAAGAAGATTGGTAGCTTTGGTGACTTAGTGAGCTTTAGCTTTCAGGCCAATAAAAATCTCACCACCATTGAAGGTGGTTGCTTGGTATTAAACAATAGCGATGAAGCAAGGCTTGCCGAGAAATTTCGCCTTCAAGGGCTCACCCGCCAAGGCATGGATGGCATGGATGTGGATGTCTTGGGCGGCAAAGACAATTTAACGGATGTGAATGCCGTGATTGGCTTGCATCAGCTCAAACAATTGCCCGCCTACCAAACGAGACGCACTGCATTGGCTCGCCAATATTTCGACGCTATTCGCGCCGAACTTAAATCCGCTAATCTAGAAAAACTTCAATTAGAACTACCAGTTGAAAACTTTACCGAAAGTAATTGGCATATGTTTCAAGTGGTGCTTCCGCTGGAACAACTTGATTGTGATCGCGCCCAAGTTATGACGGAATTAAAAGAGCTTGGCATTGGCACAGGCGTGCACTATCCCGCCATTACTGGATTTACTCTATATAAAAATCTAGGCTATCAAACTAGCTCTACACCAGTTGCAGAACGTATCGGCAAATCCATCCTCACCCTGCCATTATTTCCAGGGATGAAAGACCAAGATATCGGTCGCATTGCGAGCGGACTCACTGGAATCCTTCAGAAACACTACAAAAAATAGCTTTATTGGGGCAAATCCCCAGAATCAGGCAAAATTGCAGCATGACTGCAAATTTAGCTGCTAACCCAAAGTTGAGCATTGTCATTCCCGTTTATAACGAGGAAGATGGCTTACAGGCATTATTCGATCGGCTCTATCCTGCATTGGACACATTAGTCGCCAAGCGCAATATCTCCTATGAGATTGTTTTTGTAAACGATGGCAGTAAAGATCGATCCGCCGGAATACTTGCCAAGCAAGTGGACTTACGTCCAGACGTCACTCGAGCCGTCTTATTCCACAGCAATTTTGGTCAACATATGGCCATCATGGCCGGCTTTGAATACGCCAAAGGTGAATACATCATCACCTTAGATGCCGATCTACAAAATCCCCCTGAAGAAATTGATGCGCTCGCCGAGAAACTCATTGCCGGACATGATTATGTCGGCACCATTCGCGCCGACCGTCGCGATAGCTTCTTCCGAAAATTTGCTTCACGCGCCATGAACCGTTTGCGTGAAAACATTACTCGCATCACGATGACAGACCAAGGATGCATGTTGCGTGGCTATAGCCGTCGCATTGTTGATCTCGTTCGTCAGTGCGATGAAAATAATACGTTTATTCCTGCACTCGCCTATACCTTTGCAGCGAACCCCGTTGAAATTACCGTGAAACACGAAGAACGTTTTGCAGGCGAATCTAAATATAGCTTGTATCAACTCATTCGTCTTAACTTTGATTTAGTGACTGGGTTCTCGATCATGCCTTTGCAGATCTTCTCGATCCTCGGCATGTTGCTTTCTCTCGCGGCAGGAAGCCTATTCGCCTATCTCTTGGTTCGTCGCTTTGTATTGGGCGCCGAGGTAGAAGGTGTATTTACCCTTTTCGCGCTTACCTTCTTCCTCATTGGCGTGATGCTCTTTGGTCTGGGCTTGTTAGGCGAATATATCGGCCGTATCTATCAACAAATCCGTAATCGCCCCCGTTATGTTGTGCAAACCGTTTTAGAGAAAAAATAATTGCACGCAGTCGTCTTTGCTTACCACGATGTTGGCGTTAATTGCCTGAAAGAACTACTGAAAGCAGGCATTCAAGTTGATCTAGTGGTCACCCACGAAGACGACCCCAATGAAAATGTTTGGTTTGGTAGTGTCGCTAAACTTTGCAAAGAAAATAACATCGCCTACATTACCCCAAGCGCAAGTGATCTACTTAACCTTGTTCCACAAATAAATGCGCTTGCTCCTGATTACATTTTCTCCTTCTACTATCGCCACATGATTCCTGCGCAGATTTTGGGATGCGCCAAAATTGCAGCACTCAATATGCATGGGTCACTGTTACCAAAATATCGTGGTCGTGCGCCAGTCAATTGGGCAATTCTGCATGGGGAAACTGAAACGGGCGCTACCTTGCACATCATGGAAGAAAAACCTGATGCAGGGGATATTGTTGGTCAGTCAGCAGTAGATATTGGCCCTGATGAAACTGCTACCGATGTATTTGCCAAAGTCAGCAAAGCAGCTGTCCAGGTCATTCATGAAGTGATTCCTGCCTTAATGCTGGGCAATACCCCCCGCAAGCCCAATGAGCTAAAAAAAGGGTCTTATTTTGGTGGCAGAAAGCCCGCAGATGGGCAAATTCATTGGAATCAGACTGCCAAGCAGGTGCACGACCTTGTCAGGGCAGTTGCACCCCCTTATCCAGGCGCTTTTACCGAGCATAACGGCCAAAGGATGATCGTCGCCCGCACCAGCCTCAAGGGACCCCTTCCAAACACGCTCAATCTTGGGGCTTTAGGCGTCCAAGTGGTTGATAATCGGGTATTCGGCGTTTGTGGTGACCAGCAAGCTTTAGAGATCTTGGAATGGTTTCCGGCCAGCAAATAAATTAGATTAAAACGAGGCAGTAAACATGAAAAAAGTACTCATTCTTGGTGTTAATGGCTTTATCGGCCACCACCTTTCAAAGCGCATTCTTGAGACAACCGACTGGGATGTCTATGGCATGGATATGCAGAATGATCGCTTGGGTGACTTAATCAATCATCCTCGTATGCATTTCTTTGAAGGCGACATCACTATTAATAAAGAGTGGGTTGAATATCACATTCGTAAATGCGATGTGATTTTGCCTCTAGTAGCGATCGCTACTCCTGCTACTTATGTACAGCAACCACTGAAAGTATTCGAACTCGATTTTGAAGCAAACCTTCCCATCGTTCGCTCTGCTGTGAAATACAAAAAGCACTTGGTATTTCCATCAACCTCAGAGGTGTATGGAATGTGCGAGGATGCTGAGTTTGATCCATCATCATCAAGCATGGTGTACGGTCCGATCAATAAACCCCGTTGGATTTATGCCTGCTCCAAACAATTAATGGATCGCGTCATTTGGGGTTATGGCATGGAAGGCCTGCGCTTTACGCTGTTCCGCCCCTTCAACTGGATTGGGCCTGGTCTAGATAGCATCTACACACCAAAAGAAGGCTCATCCCGTGTAGTGACTCAGTTCCTAGGCCATATTGTTCGTGGTGAACCGATCAACCTAGTCGATGGCGGCGCCCAGAAACGCGCATTCACCTACGTTGACGATGGCATCGATGCTTTAATGCGCATCATCGACAATAAAAATGGCGTTGCTAACGGCAAGATCTACAACATTGGCAATCCAAAAAATAATCATTCTGTACGCGAACTCGCCAATCAAATGCTTGATATCGCACGCAGCATTCCTGAGTACGCCAAAACAGCCAGTGACGTGAAGATTGTGGAAACAACATCAGGCGCTTATTATGGCGAAGGTTATCAAGACGTTCAGAACCGCGTTCCCGCAATCGACAACACGATGAGTGAGCTTGGTTGGAAACCAACTACCACGATGGCAGATGCACTGAAGAATATTTTTGAGGCTTATCGTCAAGACGTTGAAAAAGCGCGCTCATTAGTCGATAAAGAATAAGAAAATAAACGCAATATAAACATCCGGATTCATGGCGAAGATTGCTCTCAAGGTTGATGTCGATACCTTACGCGGTACGAAAGAAGGCGTTCCCAATTTAGCTCGAATCCTAGAGCGTTTTGGCTTAAAAGCCACCTTCTTATTTAGCCTTGGCCCAGACCATACTGGCTGGGCACTCAAAAGGGTCTTCCGCCCAGGCTTCCTAAAGAAAGTAAGCCGCACCTCGGTTGTGGAGCACTACGGAATCAAAACTCTACTCTATGGAGTTTTGCTACCTGGTCCAGACATCGGGAAAAAAGCTGCTGCGCAGATGCGCGCCATCGATCAGGCTGGTCATGAAACCGGCATTCATACTTGGGATCATGTAGCTTGGCAAGATGCCGTTCGCTACCAAGATCCAGCATGGACTAAAGCGATGATGCAAAAAAGTTGGGATCGCTTTCTTGAAATATTTGGACATACTCCAGTGACTTATGGTGCAGCTGGTTGGCAAATGAACGAAGCTGCATTTGAGCAACTGGACCAATGGGGTATTCAATATTCTTCCGATGGTCGTGCCGAACCCAATCTCATACCCTATCGCCTGGCGCTTTCTTCTGGCAATGCAAAACATGTGCAATACCCAACCACTCTGCCGACATTCGATGAACTCATTGGTATTGATGGCGCAGATGAGTTTGGTGCAGTCAATAAGCTACTAGAAATCACCAACAGCAACCCGAACGATCAAGTCTTCACTTTGCATGCCGAACTTGAAGGGCAAAAGCTGTTACCTGCCTTTGAAAAGCTACTGATGGGCTGGCTAAATCAAGGTCACGACCTCGTTACTATGGGCGAACTTCACCAATCCTGGAAAGCCACCAACCAACTCGATAAAATAGCCGTATTACCACTGACCTGGGGTGAAATCCCAAACCGCAGCGGTGAGTTGATTGTTCAAAATAACTAGAATCATTAAAGCAAGCAATACAGAGACACACTAAAAAGGGAAATCATGACAGTAGCTATCGGCAAACCCATTCCAGCATGCGCGATTCCTGCGACATCAGGTCTGACATTTAGTCCAGACTCCGCCAAAGGAAAAAAACTGGTCCTCTACTTTTATCCAAAAGATATGACGCCAGGTTGCACTGCCGAGTCCGGAGAGTTCCGCGACAACATTGCAGCATTTACCAAAGCCAATACATTAATTGTTGGGGTATCACGAGATAGCCTCAAATCTCATGATAATTTCCGCAGCAAGTTAGAACTTCCTTTTGAGCTGGTTGCCGATACCGAAGAAAAGCTCTGCCAACTGTTTGGCGTCATCAAAATGAAGAATATGTATGGCAAGCAAGTACGCGGCATCGAACGTAGCACCTTCTTATTTGACTCCAGCGGCAAGTTAGTCAAAGAATGGCGCGGCCTGAAAGTTCCAGGACATGTGACCGAAGTCTTAGAGGCTGCCAAAGCCGCTAAATGATTTTTACAACAATTTAACCAGAGGTGCTTGCAAACCCCAAAATTTGGGGTAAAGTGATCTACATGCACCGTAAACGACGGGAAAGTCTGACAATCCGTTTGAATCAACAGCCTGAGCAAATCACAGCAGGTACGGGGAATCACCCCCTCCATTTTTCTGATGTACTACCAACCCGTTTCGCAATAAACCGTCAATGCACTCCGCTTGACGGTTTTTTCTTTTAGGAGAGTCTGCATGCCATTGCCACCCATCCCAACCCAAATTGCTGATCAAGTAAAGCTGAGCCGCAAGGACACTCCAGATTTAAAGAAACGTCCCACGCAGGCAAAACCAGTTGTCCTTGAAACAGCTGAATGGGTCAATGATGCGGAAGAGGATTTATCGGCAGCTGAAGTGGCGCTAGAAAAGATTAAAGCTGATCGCAGTCCAGCACGGGGTGACAACAAGGCTAGCGCACCCGCAAAACCAAAGCGCGTTATTCGTACTGGACCTCCCAGTTTGTTTGTGCTTGATACCAATGTGTTGATGCACGATCCAAGCTCCTTGTTCCGCTTCTCGGAGCACGATCTTTATCTACCAATGACCACATTGGAAGAGCTAGACAATCACAAGAAAGGGATGACTGAGGTAGCTCGTAACGCCCGTACCGTTAGCCGCTCTCTAGATCAACTGATTGCAGGCACCAGCGGCACCTTAGATGACGGCATTCCACTCAACAAACTAGGCAATCAGGATGTTTCTGGTCGCTTGTATTTCCAAACTAAACTGTCTACCCAAGCATTGCCTGAAGGACTGCCCGAAGGTAAGGGTGACAACCTCATTTTGGCTGTTGTTAGCGAGCTGCAAAAAACCCGCAAAGGGCAAGAAGTGGTGTTGGTATCCAAAGATATCAACATGCGCATTAAGGCGCGCGCACTAGGCTTACCTGCGGAAGATTATTTCAATGATCAAGTATTAGAAGATCGTGACTTAATGTATTCGGGTGTACTGTCATTGCCCGCAGATTTTTGGCCGAAGCATGGCAAGGATATGGAAAGCTGGGCAGACTCTAAATCGGGAACGATGTACTACCGCGTTACTGGCCCTACAGTGCCTAGCATGCTAGTCAATCAATTTGTTTATCAAGAAAATCCTGACGGTTCAACACCGTTCTATGCCCATGTTAAAGAAATCAATGGCAAAACAGCGCTGTTGCAAACCTTACGTGACTTTTCACATCAGAAAAACAATGTCTGGAGCGTAACAGCCCGCAATCGCGAGCAAAACTTCGCCATGAATCTCCTCATGAATCCTGACATTGATTTTGTGACCTTATTAGGTCAAGCAGGAACTGGTAAAACTTTACTGGCATTAGCCGCTGGCCTTGAGCAAGTGCTTGATAGTAAGCGCTATAACGAAATCATCATTACTCGTGCAACCGTTCCAGTGGGTGAAGATATTGGCTTCCTGCCTGGAACAGAAGAAGAAAAAATGCAGCCGTGGATGGGTGCATTTGATGACAATCTTGAAGTTCTACAACGCAATGATGACGCTGGCGAGTGGGGCCGTGCAGCCACTCAAGAACTCATTCGCTCACGCATTAAAGTGAAGAGCATGAACTTCATGCGTGGCAGAACGTTTGTCAGCAAATTTGTCATCATTGATGAAGCACAAAACCTCACACCAAAACAAATGAAGACTTTGGTCACTCGTGCTGGCCCAGGAACCAAAATCGTTTGCTTAGGTAATATTGCTCAGATCGATACCCCATACCTGACCGAAGGCTCTTCCGGTTTGACTTATGTTGTGGATCGCTTCAAAGGTTGGCGCCATAGCGGCCATGTCACATTGGCCCGTGGCGAGCGTTCACGTCTTGCGGATCATGCTGCCGACGCACTTTAAGCAAGCCCTCTCATGCCGCACTCTTCTTGGGTGCGGCATTTTTATTTGCACCCTGCTATTGTTGGCAGGATGCAGCACGTTTAGCGGTAAATCAAATCAAGCTAAAGTTGCTCAATTTAAACAAGACACGAGTGTTGGCACTGAAGGCATCTCGATTGCGGCACTCGGATTAGTAGATGTGCCCTATCGTTATGGCGGCAACACTCCTAAAAGCGGCTTCGATTGCAGCGGCCTGATTGTGTATGTCTATAACAAAACCGCTGGAATCAAACTGCCTCGTACCATTCAGCAAATGAGCAACCAAGGTTTCAGTATTGAAAGTGGCCCGCCCGCTCCTGGCGATTTAGTATTCTTTAACACTACTGGTGAAAAGTATTCGCATGCAGGAATTTATGTTGGTCAAGGACGGTTTGTGCATGCGCCAAGCGCAGGTGGAACCGTGCGCCTTGATTACATTACTTCACCCTATTGGGCCGCTAAATTTACTGAGGCGCGACGGGTTGCCTCAAAGTGAGATGCAATTAGAACGGTTCGTAGCCGCCAGATGAATAACCAATTGAGCCCATCGCCAAGTTATCAAACTTCGTAAATGGACCTTGCCAGCTTAAGCGCACTGTACCAATAGGGCCATTACGCTGCTTGCCAATGATAATCTCTGCCACACCTTTATCGGTAGTGGTATCTGGGTGATACACCTCATCACGATAAATAAACATAATTAAGTCGGCATCTTGCTCAATCGCACCCGACTCACGCAAATCAGACATGATTGGGCGTTTGTTTGGGCGTTGCTCAAGACCACGATTGAGCTGTGAGAGCGCAACCACAGGACACTGCAATTCTTTTGCAAGGGACTTGAGAGAACGAGAGATTTCAGAAATCTCGGTAGCGCGGTTCTCAGAACCCGATCCACTCATGAGCTGCAAGTAATCAATCACTACCAAACCTAATGTGCCACCAAAGTTTCTGGCGATACGACGTGCACGAGCACGTAACTCCAGACTGGAGAGTGAACCTGTTTCATCAATCAAAATCTGAGTGTTGCTTAAACGGGCAATGGCATCAGTCACACGTGGCCACTCATCGTCTTGCAATTTACCAGTACGCATACGACCTTGATCAACGCGCCCTACTGAGCCCAGCAAACGCGCCGCTAATTGCTCACCCGACATCTCCATAGAGAAAACAACAACTGGTAAGCCCTCGGCTAATGCGACGTTCTCAGCAATATTCAGCGCGAACGCGGTGTTGTGTGTAACTACATAATTATCGGTAATGTATGTTCTTTGGGGATGACTTACCGAAATACATTGCGCTTGGGTCACTCTTGATGGCTCAATACTCTTGAATGTCAAACGACGTTGACGATCCCAGCTTGCTCTTAATCTTTCTTTCTTTTCAGGCAGGCTAAAAGCTTGGAAACCTGCTTCAAAGCTCATATTCAAAACATAGGTCAAACGACCCTGTTTCTTTTCACCTAGATAGGTATAACTAGACTGTTTAGTGGCGATTGAGCAGAAACCACCCAAGGATCTTGCCAAAGTAGCAACATCTTCAGATAACTGTTTACTTGCAGTACAAAAACGAATTGAGCCCCACTTTTCAATCCAGCCATCAGTGTCCATCAGACCTTGGAATAAAGCGAGACGAGCATTCTTATTGGCCTCTAGATAGGTTGCAGGAATAAATTTATCAAAACTCCTGCAGCCTAAAACTCCGACATCTTCTAAAGCGGCTCTAAAATAATTTTTAGACACATACTGTCTAGCGCCATTCGCCGCAATTCTCTCTTTAGAAACGATTCGCCAGTCACAAGCACCAGCGTGCACCATCTCCATTTCATAGCCAGCAAGCATATTCATGCGCTCTACTAGCTCGAGAGATTTTGTAGAAAACGTTACTGAGCCATGAGATAAAGCCAAAGTTCCATCGCCCAATAATGCGCCCATTACCCATGGATGAATTGGCAATGCATTGGAGTGACCAAAATCTCCAGAAACTGGATCAATCCACAGCCGATTTTTATAGCGCACACACTGCAACATCTCCATTAGACGTATAGTGTTAATTACGCGTGGCTCAGACCAATCTCGATACATGACGCGCCACAAATGTTCATCACAACATTCAGCCTCACGACCATCCGAAAGAGTAACCTTGTAGATCTGCTTAATACCCTGAGGATATATGCCAGTCACCATTGAAAACAGACCATCAACTGATGCAAGACGATCACCAAAGCGAAGATCGCCCATCAATTTCCAGCCATCAATTGTTTTGATCTTGGCATCTAGTGGCTGAGCTTTACCCATCGAAGGTCTTCCAGCAACAATCACTAAGTCACCTTTTTGCAGGCCACTAGTTTGTTTATCTAAATCAATAAAGCCGGTTGCAATTCCGGTAATGTCGCTACCACCTTGACGGTTATAGAGCTCATCAATTCGAGCAACTACGCTTTTTAAGAGCGGCTCGATCTCAAGATAATCCGCTTTACGACTACCCTCTTCGCCAATTTGCAAAATACGAGACTCGGCCTCATCCAAAAGCGTTCTCACGGTACGTCCCTCTGGCACAAACGCCGAGTTCACAATACTGTCAGATACTTCGATTAAGCGACGCAGAATACTGCGATCACGAACGATATCGGCATAGCCTTTAATATTCGCAGCACTTGGCGTGTTCTGCGCTAAGGAATTTAAGTAGTCAATACTGACTAAGTCACCACCCTGCTCAGACTTAACAGCATCGTAAACTGTAATGACGTCGGCGGGATGATTGTCGCTAATGAGGCGGGCAACGACCTTATAGATCAGAGCATGCTCAGGGCGATAGAAATCTTTATCGTTTAATACTCCACCTAGGTTATCCCAAGAAGAGTTATCGATGAGTAGACCACCGAGCAATGATTGCTCAGCTTCTACAGAATGCGGGGGTACCTTTAAGGCCTGCACAACTGAATCCCCAGAACCCATCATGCCAGGGTTCAACGTAACGGTACGTGAGCGGGATTCAGCCATGAGGCTAGTGTATTACTTAAGCTTGCTCGCCGATTACACGGATTGTGATATCAGCCACAACATCGGTATGAACTGCTACCGCTACTGGGTGATCACCAACCATTTTCAACGGGCCAGTAGGCAAACGAACAGAAGACTTCTCAATCGTAAAGCCTTTTGCTTTCAAAGCATCAGCGATGTCATGGTTAGTTACTGAACCAAACAAGCGACCATCAACACCCGCTTTTTGAGCGATGTCTAAAACCAAGTCCTTGAGCTTCACGCCAACAGCTTGTGCAGCAGCCAACTTCTCAGCAGCCAACTTTTCCAACTCAGCACGACGAGTTGCGAAATCAGCAATCGCTGCTTCAGTTGCACGACGCGCTTTACGTTGTGGGATCAAGAAATTACGAGCGTAACCGTCTTTAACGCGAACGACGTCACCGAGGTTGCCCAAGTTTGTTACTTTTTCTAAAAGAATGATTTGCATTGAGGGCTCCCAATTATTTCTTATGTTGATCAGAGAATGGCAACAAAGCCAAGAAACGGGCACGCTTGATAGCAGTGTCTAACTGACGCTGATACTTTGCTTTTGTACCTGTTAAACGAGCAGGAGTGATCTTAGCGTTTTCGCCAATGAAGTCCTTCAATGTGTCTACATCTTTGTAGTCAATCTGTTCTACGCCAGCAACAGTAAAACGGCAATAGCGCTTACGCTTGAACAATGGGTTCTGAGCAGGTTTCTTTTTGAAATCGGGTTTCTTTCCAAACGCCATGATGATTTCCTTTTAACTTTTTAATTGAATATGGGTAATGTGGAAAACAAGTCTTTGATTACGTAGAGTCTTCGGTGCCAGGAATCCTTCAAACACTGCCTCAGTTCCTAAATCCATTCTTTCAAGATCCTTTTGTATCGGTCCGATCGTAACGGCTTCAACGCTCATCTGAATCTTCCTAGCTACTCCTACCTCGTTTGCTTGGCCGCTATGTTCTAGCTGGCAATGCATCACCGGTATTCCTGCTGGTGTAAATCGAATCGCGTCTTTAGATACCAAGATTGCAGTGAGGGTGAAATGATTCAACGCCGCCCCGCTTCTCTGATACGTTTTCTAGTCTGTGTATTCCTCTTCAAATTTCGAACTTATTCCGCTGCTACTGGAGCGTCGGCTTGAGCTGATTTGCGCGCTTCTTCACGTTGCACTTCTTTCATCATGATGGAAGGCTCTGTTTCAGCTTTCTTTGTCTTGATGATGAGGTGACGCAAAACAGCATCGTTAAATTTGAACGCATGCTCGAGCTCTTCCAAAGTTTTTTGGTCGCACTCAATGTTCATGCAAACGTAGTGGGCTTTTGCAAGCTTGTCGATCATGTAAGCCATCTGACGACGACCCCAATCTTCAATACGATGAATTTTGCCGCCCGCAGCTGCTAATGTAGCTTTGTAGCGATCGATCATCGCTGGCACTTGCTCGCTTTGGTCCGGATGGACGATAAAGACGATTTCATAATGACGCATCAAACACTCCTTAAGGATAAAGTCACCTGGGCGTCTTGCTAACTTCTGATGGTTTGGAAATTAGCGCCAGTGTGACAAGGTAGTAACAAATTGTAGGTACTGCTTACAACCACTTTACAGCCACTTTTCAGTGCTCACCTGATTTCAGGCAAGACCGCTATTCTAGCAAAAAAATCCTGCCAAGTCAGGGCTTTACCAACTGATTTAGCTTGTTTTTCAGCATTTAAGGCTAACTGCAGAGCAATTCTGGCTTTAGGTGCACAAAGCTTACCTGCAGCCAAACAGCCCTCAAAGTCCTTTTCTGGGACATCAGGCATTACTTGCCCGCTTCCAGGGCGGGCGGCCCTCACCACGGCGATCCCCTGTTTTGCAGCTTGAACCAAGGGCTCGAGCCATTGCTCATGAAGGCTACCCATGCCAGTTCCCCCCAACACTAAGCCCTGCGCCTTGCTTTTTAACCAGAGATCAATGGTTTCTGAACGTGCGCCAGCATGACTAGTTAAAATTTCCACCCAAGGCCACTCATTAGCACTGGGAATGGGTAAATCTTCGGTCCAGAGCGCCTCAACCGCCTTTACGCCAGATAACCAAGAGGGATTAATTAACCTTACCGGACTGCTGGGAGAGGCCTGCATGAGGGCATTTAAGGCGGTAGTGTGGCGCTTAGCTAAATCCATCGCCATACAGACCCGACCCCCCATTACGGCATAAATACCGCCTGGGCAGTTGTCTAAAGGGCTTGCAGCCCATTGAATCGCATCCAATAAATTACTAGGACCATCAGCATTAGGGGCGTTTGCGGGCAACATGGCTCCTGTAAGCACCACTCTTTTGCCTAAATTTTGAGCAAGGCTACCGCAAATCAGCTGTAAAAATAGACCGGTTTCCTCAATCGTATCGGTACCGTGAGTGACCACTACCCCCCTAACCATGGTGTTTTCAAGGGCATCTCTGACCGCATGGCCCAAAAGCGTCAATAGGGGTTCGGTCATATTGCAGCTATTGATGTTGGCCACTTGCCTTGAGTTCAAGCAAAGATCCCCTGGAATAGCAGATTCAATATGGCTTAGCAAAGAGTCGATTTCCACTTGACCGGCCGCATATTGCAGGGGCTGATCGACTGGATTGGAAGCCAAACCCGCAATCGTTCCGCCCATTCCTAAAACCAGGATATGGGGAGAGTTTTCTGATGGATTCTGAATTTGGCTCATTACGTCATTATCCCCTTTAAATCGCTTGAAATCAGAAAAAGTGCTGTATACAATCCCAGTATGGACATAAACACAGTCGAGTACCAAGAGGAGCTGACTGCCCTCCCCAAGCTAACACCTCGTCAAAGCGAGATTTTGGATCTCATTACCAAAGCGATTGATGAAAGTGGATTGCCACCAACGCGAGCAGAGATTGCAACGCAATTGGGATTCGCTTCTGCCAATGCAGCCGAAGAACATTTGCGTGCGCTTGCCAAAAAGGGATACATTGAGCTGACTCCAGGAACATCGCGTGGTATTCGTGTTCCACACCGTTTCAATCAAACGCAAAATGCAAATCAATATCGTCAGCTCTCTTTGCCTTCCGGCGCATTACAACAACTGACATTGCCACTAATTGGTCGCGTTGCCGCTGGCTCACCGATCATGGCTGTTGAGCATATTGAAAAACAAGTTCCAATTGATCCAAGTTTGTTTAGCAAAGGCGCTGATTACTTATTAAAAGTAAAAGGCATGAGTATGCGAGATGCTGGAATTTTGGATGGCGATTATTTGGCAGTAAGAAAAACAACTGAAGTACGCAATGGCGATATTGTGGTTGCACGCCTTGATGATGAAGTCACTGTGAAACGTTGGCAACAAAAGAAAACTGCCAACGGTATGGTGATTGAGTTACAAGCTGAAAACCCGGACTTTAAAAACATTCTGGTGGATGGCCGTCAACCCAATTTTGCTATTGAAGGTCAAGCTGTAGGACTTATTAGGGCAGAAGGCCTATAAACGTTGCCAAGACTGATTTAGAAATAAAAAAGCCTCCGTACTGGAGGCTTTTTTATTGGCTGTCTTTTATTTCAATTTTTTCGCTTCTACTCTTACTTCTTACTTGGTGCGATCACATTCGCATTTTTCGGAGATGAGGTAATTGTGATGAGTGTCTTTGGACCCGTCATAGATCCTTCGTTCAATTCCACGGTTGCGGTGCGGTCACCTTTTGTAAACACCAAGATGCTGGTTTTTGTTTTTACTGCACTCACGGTTGTCCAGCCTGCACGTGGATACTCAGATTGAAAGAAAGCATAAATATCTGTTGGTGATTGCACACCGGAAAGCACTACTCGACCAACCCAGTTATCGCCACGGCCAATAATCAGAGAATCTGATCCAATAATTTTTGAGGCAGCAGGCAAAGGCATGTCACCCAATAATTGAGATTGGATTTCTTGAACCTCTTGAGGTGTTCCGGTAGGTGAGTCACCAGAGCTTGCGCAAGCGCCCAATAGAGCAGATAGGATTACAGCAAGAGCGCTGAGCTTCAAGGAATGCATGGTGGTCATTTATTTAATTTCGCTTTAAAGAGAATAAGGGCGACTTTCTTATACATACTGAAAGTATTTTAGGTGCTACACCCTTTTCGTCAAGTGAAATACTGGAGGCGCGTGAGGGAATCGAACCCCCGTACGAAGCTTTGCAGGCTCCTGCCTAACCACTCGGCCAACGCGCCAGATCCTGAATCAAAAATGGGAAGCTTTGAAGAGCTTCCCATCGAACTTGGAGCGGGAAAGGAGGTTCGAACTCCCGACCTATACCTTGGCAAGGTATCGCTCTACCAGCTGAGCTATTCCCGCATAACAGGGCGATAGTTTAACAAACAATCCAAAAGAAAGCATTTTTCCCTTAGAAAAAGAATGATTGTTGACTTAAATACACCCTCTGAGCCTTGCTGGCTGGGCGCTATCAGAATTAATCGATTTTTCCGACTAATTGCGGCAGGGCTTTTTTGAGGTAATAAAACATAGACCAAAGCGTTAAAAAGGCCGCAACCCAAATTAACCAAGTACCTAACTTCGAGCAGTCAAGCCAGCCAAACAAAGTGTCGTTAATCAATAAGAAAGGAATCGCCACTAACTGTGCGGTTGTTTTCAGTTTGCCAACCATGTGAACAGCAACGCTCTTGCCTGCACCCAATAAAGCCATCCACTCTCTTAAAGCGGATATCGTAATTTCTCTACCAATAATGACAAGCGCCACCCAAACTTGCACACGATCCATATTTAATAAAACCAGTAAAGCAGCAGCCACGATTAATTTGTCTGCAACGGGATCTAAAAATTGACCAAAAGCAGATTCTTGTTTTAAGCGACGCGCCAAATATCCGTCCAGCCAATCCGTAATCGCTGCAGAAATAAATATGATCGCCGCGATCATATTTTTCTCAAACGGGGTGAACCAAGAGTTTGGGAGATAGAAAACTACTACCAATAGAGGAATGGCTGCTACACGCAACCAAGTCAGGGCAATAGGTAGATTGAAGGGCATGACACAAGCATAAACCAATTAGTCGACGATGTAATTAATGCAACTGGCGGTAAATTTGCTCAGCCAAAGTAAGAGATACCCCCTCTACGCTAGCGATCTCTTCAATGCTCGCATTAGCCACTCCCTTCAGCCCACCAAACCGAGCCAAAAGCTTTTGACGACGTTTGGCGCCAATCCCCTCAATCTCTTCAAGACGTGAGACCGTTCTAGCCTTAGCACGCTTGGCACGCATTCCGGTAATCGCAAAACGGTGTGCCTCGTCCCGAATTTGAGCAACCAGCAACAGTGCTGCGCTATCAATACCCAACTCCAAAGGCTTGCGGCCATCCGCAAAAATCAAAGTTTCTAGGCCAACTTTACGACCCTCACCTTTTGCTACGCCTACGATCAAACTCACATCCATGCCAAATTCAGTGAGCACTTGTCTTACCATCTCAACCTGACCTTTGCCCCCATCAATCAGAATCACTTGAGGCATCTTTTCAGGTGGGAGTTCCTGAAAATTGGCATAACGTCTTTGCAATACTTGACGCATAGCTGCATAGTCATCACCAGGAGTAATGTCATTGATATTAAAACGGCGGTACTCCCCTGATTGCATTGCATTCTTGGCATAGACCACACAAGATGCTTGCGTTGCTTCTCCTGAAGTATGGCTAATATCAAAACATTCAATACGCAGATGCTCTAAGCCTTCCAAATCCAAGCCCAAGATATCAACCAGAGCTCTTGCTCTAGCCAATTGACCGCCCGTTTCCACCAAGCGCTTAGTTAATGCGATTTTTGCATTCCCCTCAGCCATAGCGAGCCAATGGCGCCGCTGACCTTGTGGTTGATGCAAGAAGGTAATTTTCTTCCCAGCTTGCGCATTTAATAAATCATGCAAATCTTCAGGAAGATCATCACTTGATTGGCGCACGTCATCACCAATGGTTTGCAAGGGATGATTTAAAACAAGAACTGGCGGAATTAAATTGGTGCCAGGGCCATTGATACCATTGGACCCACTATCAGGATCATCCTCTAAATAATGTTGCGCAATAAATGCCTCCAGTATTTCTGCTGGTGGCGGAAGCTCACCCGATGCCGTGCGTAAACCTTTGGGAAAGTAAGCCCTATCACCCAGATGGCGCCCGCCACGAACCATCGCTAAGTTCACGCAAACCATGCCCTCCATTTGCGCGACAGCAATAACGTCGACATCCCCCTCGCCTTCGGCAACGGCGTCCATTGCTTGTTGCTGCAACACGCTAGAGAGGTCCGCAATGCGATCGCGCAATACCGCCGCCATCTCAAACTCCATAGCCTCACTATGTGTATGCATTTCTTTTTCAAGCTCGGATAAGACGCGGCGGTGATCGCCCTCTAAAAATCGGGTGGCTTGAGCAACATCTTGGGCATATTGCTCAACACTCAAACGACCAACGCAAGGGGCGCTGCAACGATGAATTTGATGCAACAGACAAGGGCGGCTTCGGTTCTTAAATACGGAGTCTTCACAAGTGCGCAAACGAAATACTTTTTGCAAAATCTGCACACTATTGCGAACTGCCCAACTATTTGGGAAAGGCCCGAAATATTGATTGCGCTTATCGACCTTGCCGCGATATGAGGCTAAACGTGGGTACTCATGACACGTTAACATCACATAAGGGTACGACTTATCATCCCTAAATAAAATATTAAATGGCGGAGCCAACTCTTTGATGAGATTGTTCTCTAGAATAAGAGCTTCGGTTTCAGTACGCGTTACAGTTGTTTCATAACGAGCGATCTTGCCCACCATCAATTCAATACGAGGCGATAACTGGGTGCGCTGAAAATAACTAGAAACGCGTTTTTTAAGGTTGCGAGCTTTGCCTACATACAGAATATTTCCCGCTTCATCAAAGAAGCGATATACCCCCGGCAATCCGGGTAGCCGTTTAACATCCTGCTGAAGGGTTTCAAAAAGCGAATTACTCATGCGTTGGGATATTTTCTGCCAAATCGTAGACAACTATGGTGATGCCGGTGTTTGCTGGCGTCTAGCCCGTAGCTTATCAAGTCTTCACCAGCAAGAGGTACGTATTTTTTGCGACGATCTACCAACCTTGAATTTAATCGCCTCTGGTACCGACGCAAAGATTAAAAAGCGTATTGATATACAACCCTGGGAAGCCAGCTTCAATAACGCAAGACATCCCGTGCAGGCACCAAACGTGGTGATCGAGGCGTTTGGTTGCGACCTACCCGAACGCTACTTAGCAGGCTTATTTATTGCCCCAGTAAAACCCATCCTGATTAATCTGGAGTATTTGAGCGCAGAACCATGGATTCTGGATTTTCATGGCAAGGCCTCGCCACAATCTCATGGGATATCAAAATACTTTTTCTTCCCTGGATTTCAGGATGAAACAGGCGGCCTATTGATTGACCCCATTCCGCCCGACGCAGAAGTTAGCAAAGACAGAATTCCTCAAGCCCTGACAGAAACCTGGTCAAAGCTTCGGCCTAATGCAAAACGGTTTAGCGTATTTTGCTATCCAGGCGCCCCCTTACAGAAATGGCTTGAAAACTTGGGTTCGCTAAACGAGGATATTGATGTACTGCTTACGCCCGGTCATGCTGAACAACTGAGTTTATACGGCCAACAAGAGCCTCAACTACCAGATAGACTGCAATTGCTATCGATCCCTTTTGTCTCTCAAGATGAATATGACTGGGTTTTATCGCAATGTGATTTCAATATCGTGCGAGGTGAAGATTCTTTTGTGAGGGCACAGTTAGCAGGCAAACCGTTTATTTGGCACATCTATCCTCAAGAAGATCGCGCTCATGAAGTCAAATTAGCCGCCTTTTTAGATCTTTATCTTGATGAAGCAGATCAAGAATTGCGCTTAGCCGTCATTGCCGCAATGACTTGGGCAATGCCCGCAGAATGGTTTGGGTCACTCGACCAGTGGAGCATCTACGCTAAAGCGTGGCGCACCCAATTACTCAAAAAACAAGGTGATGGTGGCTTGGCAGCTCGTCTATTGCGGTTTACCAGCTAATCCCAAGCAATAAAGCCCTACGGGCGGTTACAATCTTGTTTTTGATAAAAACCGCAGAAAACTCTCTGCACCCAGGAATAGCAAGATGAAAACAGCACAAGAACTCCGCGTTGGTAACGTAGTGATGATCGGCACTGATGCCATGGTCGTATTAAAAGCAGAATATAGCCGCTCTGGCCGTAACTCTTCTGTTGTCAAAATGAAATTTAAGAATTTGTTAACTGGTGCACCAAACGAAGGTGTTTACAAAGCTGATGACAAATTTGATGTGGTAATTTTGGATAAGAAAGAATGTACTTACTCTTATTTCGCAGATCCAATGTATGTATTTATGGATGGTGAATACAACCAATATGAAGTTGAGTCTGAATTCATGGGTGATGCATTGAACTACCTCGAGGAAGGTATGCCTTGTGAAGTGGTGTTCTACGAAGGTAAAGCACTTTCCGTTGCAATGCCAAACTCACTCGTTCGTGAAATCACTTACACAGAGCCTGCAGTAAAAGGCGATACCAGCTCAGGCAAAGTATTAAAGACAGCGAAATTGGCTACTGGCTATGAATTGCAAGTACCTTTGTTCTGCAACACTGGTGACAAGATCGAAATCGATACGCGTACTGGTGAATACCGCAGCCGCGCTAATTAATTAGCAAACTGCAAAAGATAAAAAGCCCGGCATGCCGGGCTTTTTACATGGGGAACCCCAATCTCATGCAATGAGCTTTAACTGCTGCAGTAAGCCTTTGGCATGCTGGTATTGCGCCTCATCCTGCAGCTCCGCCCATGAAAGCGCTTGATTGTCAGGCATGAGCTTATTCAAACGAATGGCAGACTCCGCTTGCTTCGTTTTAGACACTTTCAGCTTAGCCAACAGTTGATCCGCTAAATCAGGTCGATTACAGATCAGAACAGCATCACAACCCGCATCCAGAGCCATCTCAGCCCCCTCTACTACCGATCCTGCAACGCTAGCACCTTCCATCGAAAGATCATCACTAAAGATCACCCCTTCAAAGCCAAGCTCTAGACGCAACACAGAGTGCAACCAGATCTTGGAGAAACCTGCAGGATTTTGATCAACTTTTGGATAAATCACATGTGCCGGCATGACTGCAGCCAAACTCAAATCAAGCCATTCATAAGGCTTTGCATCGTCATTCAAAATTTCTTGGAGTGAGCGCTCATCTACCGGAATGGCCACATGCGAGTCCGCCTCTGCCCAACCATGACCAGGGAAGTGTTTGCCGCAGTTGGCCATACCAGCCAAACGCAGACCCTCATTCAAACTCTTTGCTAAAGCAAACACAATTTGAGGATCACGACTAAAGGAACGGTCTCCGATCACACCGCTACGACCAAAATCGAGATCTAACACTGGAGTAAAGCTAAAATCTACACCACACGCCCGAAGTTCTGCAGCAAGTACATAGCCACAAGCAGTAGCTGCTGCCATCGCTAGTGCAGCCGATTCTGCTGCATGAGTGGACTTATTTTTAGCAAGCCAAAGCTCACCCAATTTACGCATGGGCGGCAAATGGGTGAAGCCATCAGTTCTGCAACGCTGCACTCGACCACCTTCGTGGTCTATTGAAATTAATACATCAGGACGAAGTTTTTTAATATCTACAGTCAACTTGGTAAGTTGTTTGCGATCATTAAAATTTCTGCCAAATAAGATCACGCCACCTGTTAGCGGATGCAAAATACGACGACGATCTTCAGCATTTAATGTTTGGCCCACCACGTCCAAGGTAATGGGGCCTGGCTTCATGATCGATTTGCTCATTGATTCCTCTTGTGATTAATCTTGTTATTTTTGAGTCACGATAACATGTGCGATTGCCATGTCCTGCTCATCGCTTACCGTCACGTGAGCTTCCCAGTTTTTATCTTGCATGAATTGGGCTAATGCACCCAAATAACTGGTTACAGGCTTACCGCTAGGTTCATTTAAAGTTTGCAAAGAACGCCAGGTCATCGGCATTCTCATTCCTAGTCCAATCGCTTTGGAGAACGCTTCTTTAGCAGCAAAACGCGTTGCCAAAAAAGCGATCCCCCGCTTGTGATTTCTGGCAAGACGATGTTTAAATACCAACATCTCATCGGGGCCCAGTATCTTTTCTGCTAGGCGACCATTCGTACGATCATAGGCAGCCTGCAAGCGCTCAATCTGCAAAATATCGGTGCCAATGCCGATGATCATAGATTTGCTTTTCTACCTTGAGTCATCAAGGCTTTCATATCTTTAATGGCTTTTTGCCAACCTTTGAATAGGGCTTCAGCAACAATGGCATGCCCGATATTCAGCTCTGATAGTTCAGCAATACCTGCAATTGGTATGACATTACCTTCATGCAAACCATGGCCCGCATTGACTCTCAAACCAATACTTTTCCCAAACTGTGCCGCTTTCTTTATGCGCAACAACTCAGCCTCTTGTTGAGCGCCAGACAAATCAGCATACCGACCGGTATGCAACTCCACTACAGTGGCGCCCACATCCTTAGCAGCCTGAATTTGTTTTTCTTCTGGATCAATAAACAGTGATACCCGAATACCCGCATCCTGCAATTGCTTGGTAGCCGCCTTAACAAGATCAAACTTTCCCAAAACATCGAGACCACCCTCAGTGGTAACCTCTTCGCGCTTCTCAGGAACCAAACAAACATCTTGTGGTTTTACTTGACAAGCGATATTGAGCATTTCGGGGGTAATTGCGCACTCGAGATTCATACGCGTTTTGATTAAAGGTCGCAAAGCGATTAAATCAGCGTCCTTAATGTGACGGCGATCTTCGCGAAGATGCAATGTTATGAGATCAGCACCCGCTTCTTCCGCTAATTGGGCTGCTTTAATCGGATCTGGATAAACCGTACCCCGTGCATTGCGTAGGGTTGCCACATGATCGATGTTAATTCCGAGTTCTAAGGCCTGGGCAGAAGTCATAGCAATAGATTACTAGATTTTCTTTAAATCAATCAGAATTTGACGGGTAGTCAACACTTGATCTTGTAAATGCAGCCCCAAGAGGAAGCGCATTAATTGCTTGCTTTCGGAGAGTGTTACCGGATCAGAAAAGTCACCAACCGCTATTGCTAACAAGGATCTTCCAGTCAGCACAGGCCAATGACCAGGATCATCCACTTGAACAGGTCTCACACCTTTTTCTGGCTGATAAACATATTGACCATCATGAATAGGTGCTTCATTGGTTTCAACGCAACGATCAAGCGCCGCCGCGTAACCAGTTTCTTGCAACAAAGACAGCTCAAATGGACGCAGAATTTCTTCTAAGCCCTTTGACTCTTCAAGTGCCGACAAAGCGTTAATCGTATCTGCATAGCGATCGTAAAGCGTTTCATATTCATCTTCACGCGCTAAGAATTTCACAAGTAATTCATTTAGGTAGAAGCCACAAAGGAGTGCATCGCCCACCAAGGAAGGCATGCCGCCTACCCACTCGGATTTGGTTAAGGTGCGCAGCTCTGACTTACCGCTCCAAGAAACTAAGAGTGGTTGAAAGCGCTGCAGTACTGGTCTTAATGTGGAATGAGGGCGCTTTGCTCCTTTGGCAATCAACGCCATGCGACCATGCTGTCGCGTAAAGACATCCAAAATGAGACTGGTTTCTTTATAGGGAATGCTGTGCAATACAAAAGCGGGTTCGTCAGCAACACGAATCGAAGCCATAGGAAATTATTCCAGCCCTTGTGCCCGCAATTCAGCGCGATCATCTGCCCAACCACGCTTCACTTTTACCCAGGTCTCTAAGAAAACTTTTCCATCAAATAGTTTTTCCATATCGATCCGAGCATCGGTAGAAATTTTCTTTAAACGCTCACCTTTTTGGCCAATGATCATCGCTTTGTGACTATCGCGATCAACCAAAATCGTCGCAGAGATTCTGCGCATCTTGCCATCCATCTTAAATTGATCAATGACCACAGTAGAGGTGTAGGGCAACTCTTCACCGGTAAAACGAAATACCTTTTCTCGCAGAATTTCGGCAGCAAGGAAGCGCTCACTACGATCGGTAACCGTATCGCCGTCATAAACAGGCTCGCCTTTAGGCAAATAACCCTCAAGCACATCCAATAGTCTCTGAATATCGCCAGGACTCTTGGCACTCATAGGCACAATTTCCGCGAACTCTGATTTTTGGTCTTCATGACCACCTAATTCAGACCATGGCTTGGCCATTTCTTTAATGAAATTGAGCAAGGCTTGATCACGCTCTGATGGCGCCTGAAAACGGCTATTAAACAGATCCAATTTATTTAATACCAACACCACAGGGATATCGCTTGGCAGAAGTTTCAATACTTTTTTATCATCTTCACCAAAATAACCGGTCTCGACAACAAAGCAAACTACGTTGACGTCTTGTAGAGCAGTAGTAACTGTGCGGTTAAGTGCTTTATTTAAAGTATTCATTAAACGCGTCTGGAATCCTGGCGTATCAATGAAAATAAATTGTGCTTCTTCGCGATTCTGCACACCCAAAATACGGTGACGTGTGGTTTGCGCTTTACGTGAAGTAATGCTGATCTTCTGACCTACCAATGCATTAAGCAAAGTAGATTTGCCCATATTAGGACGCCCGACAATCGCAATGGTGCCGCATCTAAACACAATTAGCCCTTTAACTTCAAATTCAATTGCTCTTCAGTCGCCTCTTTCTTGGCAGCCTTCTTCTTCGCAGAGCGTGTTTTCTTGGGCTTGCGAGAATCTTGTGGCAAGGCCTTTAAAACTGCAAGTAAAGCACTTTTTGCAGCAGACTGTTCAGCAGCACGACGCGATGCACCCTCACCTTTTACAGATACTTTTAAACTTGGAATCAAGCATTCGACTTCAAACTGCTGATTGTGGGCAGCGCCGCTCGTACCAGTAACGTTATAAGTTGGCAACGGCAGTTGATAACTTTGTAAGCACTCTTGCAAAAGCGTTTTGTCATCCTTGCCCAATGTCTTTGGATCAACTTGCGACAGAATGATGGAGTAGAGTTTTCGTAAGCAAGTTTTTGCAGCATCAAACCCGCCATCTAAAAAGATTGCGCCTGTCACTGCCTCGAGGGTGTCAGCCAATATCGATGGTCGCCGAAATCCACCACTCTTCAACTCGCCTTCGCCTAAACGCAGATAGTCTGATAAAGATAATGTTTGTGCAATCTCATATAAAGCCTGCTGCTTCACTAAATTGGCACGTACACGAGATAAATCACCTTCATCCAAATCAGAATAACGTTCATAAAGCATTTCAGCGACAACACAATTTAATACAGAATCACCCAAAAACTCTAATCGCTCATTATTCTTCTTGCTGTGACTACGATGAGTTAGCGCTTGATAAAGCAGCTCTGGCTTCTTAAATGTGTAGCCTAGGCGCTCTTGAAGCGGTGCGGTTTCAATGACAGCGCGTGCGTTCATGATGCTTTACTGGAACCCGCCAATACGACCAAGGTTACCTAAATTGAGCCATACAAAGAAGGCTTTACCAACCAAGTTTTTATCCGGAACAAATCCCCAGTAACGAGAATCAGCGCTGTTATCGCGGTTATCCCCCATCGCAAAGTAATGACCTGTAGGAACCTTACAAGTTAAACCCGATGGTTGGTATTGGCAAAACTCAGCCCCAGGAAAGCGCTCTACTGGAAAAACGGTTGCTGGACGATCTGGGTCATTCAGAATCTCATGGCGATTGCCACCCAAATCTGCAGGAAAGCTTTCTGTAAAGCGCTTAGCGTAGCGCATATTCTCAGGATCCAAATAAGACTCACCGCCACTGTATTGCAATGGCTGGCCATTAATCGTTAAGCGTTTATCTTCGTATGCAATCACATCACCAGGCAAACCCACCACCCGCTTGATGTAATCAACAGATTCATCGCGTGGGTAACGAAACACAATGACATCCCCACGCTTTGGTGAACCCAAATCAATCACTTTTTGATTGATCACTGGCAAACGAATTCCATAGGTAAATTTATTCACCAAGATGAAGTCGCCAATTTGCAGGGTTGGAATCATAGATCCAGATGGGATCTTGAAAGGCTCGACAATAAAAGAGCGCAATACAAATACAGCGCAAATAACTGGGAAAAATCCTGCGGTGTACTCCAACCAAAGAGGCATGCGATCGATTCCAGCCATTTTTCTTTGGGGCGCAAAATAAATTCGGTCAGCAACCCAAGCAATTCCTGAAACAACCACCAATATAAAGAGGATGAGAGCAAAGTTCATTAATCTTCCACCTGCAAAATCGCCAAGAATGCTTCCTGTGGAATTTCCACATTGCCCACTTGCTTCATGCGCTTCTTACCTTCTTTTTGTTTTTCTAAGAGCTTGCGCTTACGTGAGATATCACCACCGTAGCACTTTGCTAAAACGTTCTTACGCAATGCCTTAACGTTCTCACGAGCAACGATATTGCTACCAATAGCCGCCTGAATAGCGACATCAAACATTTGGCGCGGAATGATGCCGCGCATCTTTGAAACTACTTCTCTGCCACGTGACTGACTATTACTGCGGTGAACAATCACAGAGAGCGCATCTACACGATCACCGTTAATCAAAATATCGACCTTCACTACATCTGCAGGACGATATTCTTTGAACTCGTAATCCATCGAAGCATAGCCACGAGAAATCGATTTCAGGCGATCAAAGAAATCCAACACAATCTCAGCCATCGGTAATTCATAAGTGAGCTGCACTTGGCGTCCAAGATAGTTCATGCCCGTCTGAATACCACGCTTACCAACGCATAAAGTAATCACTGAGCCCACATATTCCTGGGGCATATACAGGTTCACTGTGACTATCGGCTCAAGAATGACATCAACCTTACTGGTTTCAGGCATCTTGGATGGGTTATCCACCATGATGGTAGTGCCATCAGACTGCTGTACTTGATACACCACTGTAGGTGCAGTTGTAATCAAGTTCATGCCATACTGTCGCTCTAGTCGCTCTTGGACAATCTCCATGTGGAGCAAGCCCAAGAATCCGCAACGGAAGCCAAAACCTAAAGCTTGAGATACCTCAGGCTCATATAAGAGTGACGCATCATTTAGCTTGAGTTTTTCAAGTGACTCACGCAACTGATCGTATTCACTGGCCTCTACTGGATACAAACCAGCAAACACTTGTGGCTTCACTTCTTTAAAACCAGGCAGTGGTTGCGCAGCAGGAACTCGCCCTTGCTGTCCAGTAGCATGCGTGACGGTATCACCCACTTTTGCAGCTTTCAACTCTTTAATACCGGCAATCACAAAACCTACTTGGCCTGCTGATAACTCAGGGCGATCCACCGACTTCGGACTAAACACACCGACATGCTCAACCAAATGGGTTGAGCCATTAGCCATTAAAGTGATTTTTTCTTTTGGCTTTAAGGTGCCGTTGACAACTCGGATCAACATGACCACACCAACGTAGTTATCAAACCAAGAGTCAATAATCAATGCTTGTAACGGTGCTGAGGCATCACCTTTTGGCGGCGGCACTTTCGCAATCATTTCTTCGATCACATCCGCAACGCCCATGCCCGTCTTGGCTGAACAAGTTACCGCTTCAGATGCATCGATACCAATCACATCTTCGATTTCTTTTTTAGCGCGATCCGGATCGGCTTGTGGTAAATCGATCTTGTTCAGAACTGGAACAACTTCAACCCCTAATTCAAGTGCCATGTAGCAGTTCGCAACAGTTTGTGCCTCTACACCTTGACTGGCATCAACCACTAATAAAGCACCTTCGCATGCAGATAAAGATCGGCTGACTTCATAAGAGAAGTCAACGTGCCCCGGGGTATCAATCAGATTGATGTTGTAGGTCTTACCATCTTTAGCTTTGTAATTAAGAGCTGCGGTTTGCGCCTTAATGGTGATGCCACGTTCACGCTCGATATCCATCGAATCGAGCACCTGGGCTTCCATTTCGCGATCAGAAAGACCGCCACAAAGTTGAATAATGCGATCCGCAAGCGTAGATTTGCCGTGATCAATGTGGGCGATGATAGAAAAATTGCGGATTAAATCCATAGCGTCTTATTTAATAATTCCAAAAACGCCTTGTCAGAACGCACCAGGATGATGCGCTGCAAAAAGCCGTCTTGAGAGGATTGTAATGGGTGGCGCCCTAATGACGCCTGTGCCCATTTTTTAGGCAAAAATGCCTTATTTTGGCCTTACTGGTATCACCAATGTGCTGTCAGCTCGGCGAATAAAGACCGGAACAGCCTTATTGGCATCAAGGCCTTTCACGAGGGCCTCAAACTGCTTAGCGCCCGAAACATCGGTATCTGCAATCCGAATAATGACGTCGCCAGGACGGACTCCAGCCCTAGGCAATGGGCCATCCCCCAAGCCGGTAACTTCAACTCCGCCCTTGATGTTGAGATCCTTCTTTTTGGCATCCGATACATCGGTCACCGCCACACCAAGCGTATTGACGCTTCCACCATTAGATGGCGATTCGGATTTTTTGCTAGCAACCTGGGAGGCTTCACCATCGGAAACCGTTACTGTTAAATCACGCGTTGCACCCTTGCGCCATACTTGAACAGTTGCTGCAGTGCCTGGCTTGGTATCGCCAACAATTCTCGGCAAATCAGTAGACTTTGCAATCTCTCGACCATTGAAACTCAGGATGACATCACCCGCTTCAATTCCACCATTTGCGGCTGGACCGTTTGGCTCAACATTTCGTACATAGGCACCACGAGGTTTACCCAATCCCAAACTCTCAGCAACCTCTTTGGTCATCTCACCCAGCGCAACCCCAATACGACCACGCGTCATTTTTCCATTGGTACGCAATTGATCAGCTACTCGCATTGCTTCATCAATTGGAATCGCAAAAGAGATTCCCATATAGCCACCAGAACGACTAAAGATCTGAGAATTGATGCCAATCACTTGGCCAGCGGTATTCAATAAAGGGCCGCCAGAGTTACCCGGGTTGACTGCAACGTCTGTCTGAATAAAGGGCAAGTAATCACCAGTGTCACGGCTCTTCGCAGAAACAATACCAGCGGTCACGGTGTTCTCCAAACCAAATGGTGAACCAATTGCCAGAACCCACTCTCCAACACGCACTTTGGAAGAATCTCCTAAAGGTAATTTAGGTAAATCACGCGCCTCAATTTTGACAACCGCCACATCGGTGCGTTTATCCATACCCAACAACTTGGCTTTGAATTCGCGTTTATCCGTTAAGGTGACATAAATCGTAGTAGCACCTTCAACGACGTGTGCATTCGTCAGAATCAAACCATTCGATTCAATAATGAAACCAGATCCAACTCCACGATCAGCTTCTTGCGGTTTTCCAGGATTCGGTTGTGATTGCTTAGGGCTATTTGGAATTCCGGGAATAGGCACACCAAAGAAACGGCGAAAGAATTCCGCTTGATCTTCAGGCATTCCCGGAATGCCACCCTGCGCCTGTTGAACCATCACCTTTTCAGTAGTGCGAATATTGACTACTGCTGGACTGGCTCGCTCAACCAAATCAGCAAAATCAGGAATTGTCACCCGAGGATTTTGCGCGACAGCAGATGGAACAAACGACATTTGCCCCAGACTCAAAATAGCCAAGAGCGCAATAAAGTGCTTTTTCATAATGCTAAGACCTACTTGGTAAAAACCAAAAAAGTGGAGATAGAGAGAATATTAGGTCAGCTTACCAAAAATCAAGGTGCCGTTAGTACCACCAAAGCCAAAATTGTTTTTGACTGCATGGTCAATCTTCACATCCCTAGCAGTATTGGCGCAGTAGTCCAAGTCGCACTCAGGGTCTTGATTGAAGATATTGATCGTAGGAGGTGATTTCTGGTTATGAAGCGCCAGAATGGTAAATACAGACTCCAAGCCGCCAGCACCACCCAAAAGGTGTCCTGTCATCGACTTGGTAGAATTAATCAAAGCCTTCTTGGCGTGGTCGCCTAATGCCGCCTTGATTGCCTCAGTTTCGTTCTTGTCGCCCAAAGGGGTTGAAGTACCGTGGGCATTCAAGTACTGAATTTGATCAGGATTAAGTTTGGCATCGCGCATTGCATTGACCATGCAACGACGTGGGCCATCCATATTTGGTGCAGTCATGTGATATGCGTCACCACTCATACCAAAACCAAGTAGCTCACAATAAATCTTTGCGCCACGTGCTTTAGCGTGCTCATACTCTTCAAGCACAACAACACCAGCGCCTTCGCCCAGCACAAAACCATCACGATCTTTATCCCAAGGACGAGATGCTGTAGCGGGGTCATCGTTACGAGTTGATAGCGCTCTTGCAGAAGCAAAGCCGCCAACACCTAATGCAGAAATCGTTGACTCTGCACCACCAGCAATCATGACATCAGCGTCACCATACTGAATAAGGCGTGCAGCTAAACCAATGCTGTGTAAACCAGTAGTACAAGCAGTAACCGCAGCAACGTTTGGACCTTTGAGACCAAACAAAATACTGAGGTGCCCGGAAATCATATTGATGATGGAACCAGGAACAAAGAATGGGGAGATACGACGCGGGCCGCGGGCCAAGAGCTCGGCACCTGTCTCTTCAATCATTGGCAAACCGCCAATGCCTGAACCCACCATGACGCCGATGCGCTCAGCGTTTTGTTCGTTTACTTCAATACCGCTATCGCGAATCGCTTGCGTGCCAGCAGCGATACCATAATGGATGAATGTATCCATATGGCGCGCCTCTTTGGCAGAAACATATTCTTCGACATTGAAATCTTTCACCTCTCCAGCGAAATGAACGCTTAGTGGAGCGTGGTCAAATTTCGTGATGGTAGCAATGCCCGATTTGCCCGCAAGCAAATTGGACCAAGCTACATCAACTGAATTACCAACAGGTGAGATGAGACCAAGGCCGGTGACTACAACCCGGCGTCGGCCGTTTGATGCTGACACAGTAAACCTAAGTAATACCTAAGCTAGGGAATTAACCCTGAGCTTTTGATTTAGCGAAGTCGATCGCGAGCTGAACTGTGGTGATTTTTTCAGCTTCCTCATCAGGAATTTCGATACCGAATTCATCTTCCAAAGCCATTACCAGCTCAACAGTGTCAAGAGAGTCAGCGCCCAGGTCATTCACAAAAGAAGATTCATTCTTGATATCTCCTTCAGCGACGCCCAATTGCTCAGCGACGATTTTCTTAACGCGTTGTTCGATGTTGTCCATTAAGTCCCCCAAGGGTTGTAAAAAAACGATGAAAAGGATTTTATCAGTTCGGCGGCCTGAATTAGCAAAACCGCCAAAAAATGACTAAATCCGTGTTTTGCCGTTAGGCTAAATAGAGTCCGCCATTGACGTGTAGGGTATTACCCGTAATGTAGCCAGCAGCCGGAGAGGCCAAAAATGCCACTGCCTGAGCTACATCCTCAGGGCTTCCTAAACGGGCCAATGGAATGTTCACTTTTAAGGCATTTTGCTGTTCTTCACTTAATGCGCGGGTCATATCGGTATCAATAAACCCAGGAGCCACACAATTGACTGTGATGTTACGGCTGCCAATTTCGCGAGCCAATGCACGAGTCATTCCTGAAACACCGGATTTTGCTGCAGCGTAATTTGCTTGGCCAGGATTTCCCATATGACCAACAATGGAAGTGATGTTAATGATGCGGCCAGTACGTGCCTTCATCATGGGGCGCAATACTGCTTGTGATAAACGAAACACCGCGCTCAGATTGGTATCAATCACATCGGCCCACTCTTCAGACTTCATGCGCATTGCCAAGTTGTCACGAGTAATACCAGCGTTATTCACCAAAATATGAATACCACCAAATTCTTTCACGATGTGATCAATGATCTCTTCGCAAGCATTTGGTGCGGTGACATTCAAAGCTAAACCAGCGCCACCAGAAGGCTTCAATCTCGCATCAATCGCTTTAGCGCCATCAGCAGTAGTAGCAGTACCAATAACTTTAGCTCCACACTTCACCAATTCGTCCGCTACCGCCTGCCCAATACCACGCGAGGCGCCAGTTACCAGAGCAATTTGTCCGCTTAAGTCGAGATTCATATTTGTGTTCCGAATGTTGTATTTGTTTTATTTTACGGTGGCAAGAGCTTCGTTTAAGCTCGCCTCATCAAAGACTGGAATGCCAATTACTTGATCATTGATGCGCTTTGTGAGGCCAGCCAATACCTTGCCAGGACCACACTCAACGACTTGACTAATTCCTTGGGTGGCCATTGCCTGAATCGTTTCTTGCCAGCGTACTGGTTTAGCCGCCTGACGAACTAATGCATCTTTAATCGCAGCAGGATCATTCAGTATTTCAACGTCAACATTGTTGATCACCGGAATCGTTGGTGCTTTAAATTCAATATTCGCTAAATAGCCTTTTAACTTTTCAGAGGCTGGTTGCAATAAGGAGGAATGAAACGGCGCCGATACAGGTAAAGGTAACGCACGTTTAGCGCCAGCAGCCTTCAATAATTCACAGGCCTTAGCTACTGCATCACTCGCACCAGCAATCACCACTTGTCCAGGCGCGTTAAAGTTCACGGCCTCAACTACACCCCCTGAAGCTGCGCTAGCTTCAGCACACACCTTAATAACAACCGCATCATCCAAACCCAAGATGGCTGCCATACCGCCGGTCCCTACGGGTACCGCAGTTTGCATTGCTTCAGCACGAAAGCGAACCAAAGGAACGGCATCTTTAAATGAAATCACTCCAGAAGCAACCAAAGCAGAATATTCACCCAAGCTATGGCCCGCCATCACTTTAGGTACAGCACCCCCGGCTGCCAACCAAGCGCGATAAAACGCAACGGCTGCTGTCAGCATGACTGGTTGAGTATTGGTTGTTAATGCAAGCGCTTCTGCAGGACCTTCAGCAATTAGCTTTGCCACATCTTCACCCAGAGCTTCAGAAGCTTCTTGCAATGTAGCGCGCACTTCAGGGCGCTCAGAAATGGAATTAAGCATGCCTACTGATTGTGATCCTTGGCCTGGGAATACGAATGCGAATGTCATAAGTGAAATTTAGGAATAAAAAATAAAAGAATTAGATATTGAAGTTCTTAGTATTTGAGCGCTACCGCACCCCAAGCAAAACCACCGCCAACCCCTTCCAATAAAAGATGTTGACCTCGTTTGATTTGACCAGAACGCACACCAACATCCAAAGCTAATGGAATCGAAGCGGCTGAAGTATTGCCGTGTTCATGAACCGTCACAATGACTTTCTCCATGGACATTCCCATTTTTTTAGCGGTACCTTCCATGATGCGAATGTTCGCCTGATGGGGGACTAACCAATCAATCTGTTCGGGCTTGAGTTTTGCTTTTTCCAAAACCTCATGAGCAACTTGCTCCAATACTTTTACGGCCAGCTTGAATACTGCTTGACCGTCCATGGTCATAAATGGAGAGCCATGTACTGCGCCATTGCCAGAGCGTCCCGGCACACACAAAATATCACGCTGACTACCATCTGCATGCAATGCGGTTGACAGAATGCCAGCTTCATTTGAAGCCTCAAGCACTACTGCGCCTGCGCCATCGCCAAACAACACACAAGTTCCGCGATCCTGGAAATCCAAAATCCGTGAGAAGGTTTCAGCACCAATCACCAATACTTTTTTATAAGAACCTGTGCGAATGAAAGCATCCGCTGTCGCGAGTGCATAAGTAAAGCCTGCGCACACGGCTTGCACGTCAAATGCAGCACATGCAGTATGAGCACCTAACTTATCTTGCACTACACAAGCCGTACTCGGAAAACCACCCAAATGATCAGGTGTGGAAGTGGCGAGGATGATGAGATCTAGATCGGCTGAAGTGATGCCGGCGCTGGTCAAGGCAGCCTGTGCAGCCTTGACCGCTAGATCGCTAGTCAATTCATTTTCAGCAGCAAAGTGACGCGCAGAAATTCCACTGCGAGTGGTAATCCACTCATCGCTTGTCTCTAGACCCGACTTGGCAAGACGCTCAACTAGATCTTGGTTTGTTAAACGCTGCGCTGGAAGATAGCTTCCTGTGCCAGCCACTCTTGCAAAAATACTCATACCGTTGTCTCCGCCACAAAGGCTGCGGCAATACGTTCAACCATGCGATTTTTAGCCGCTTCATATGCGCGATCTAATGCAAATCCAAATGCAAAGCGATCAGCAGATCCATGACTCTTAATGACGCAACCACGCAAACCTAACAATACCGCACCGTTATAGCGGCGGTGATCAACTCGCTTACGAACGCGCAGTAGTGGCACCATCGCACAAATCGCCATCAATTTCGTTAGCAAAGAGCGGTTAAATTCTTCACGAATCATGCCACTCATCATTTTGGCTAAACCTTCGCTAGCCTTGAGCACAACGTTACCAACAAAACCATCGCACACGACAATATCTGTGGTGCCCTTAAAAATATCATTGCCTTCAACGTTGCCGTAGAAATTCAAATTACTTTGGCGAAGTAATTCGCTGGTCTGCTTCACCACTTCATTACCTTTAATAACTTCTTCGCCGATATTCAAAAGACCAATCGAAGGATTTTGCTTGCCATCCACCACTTGCACCATTACGTTAGCCATCTGAGCAAACTGTACCAAGTGCATAGGTTCACAATCTGCGTTTGCACCCAAATCCAACATAGTGGTGCCGCGCCCCAATTCATTTGGGATTGCGGTTGCAATCGCGGGGCGATCAACGCCTTCTAATGTTTTTAGTATGTAACGAGAAATCGCCATGAGTGCGCCGGTATTACCAGAAGAAATCACCGCATCAGCAGCGCCTTCTTTTACCTGCTCAATTGCTACGCGCATGGAAGAATCTTTTTTGCGACGCAAAGCCACCTCGATGGGATCATCCATCAACACTACTTCGCTCGCGGGAATAATTTGAATGCGCTCCATTGGAGCGTTAGAGGATTTACTTAAGACTTGCTTAATTAATTCCAGATCGCCAACTAAGGCAATGTTGACATCAGCGTGTTTTTCTAAAAAGTCGCAAGCAGCAGGGACCGTCACGACGACCCCATGATCTCCGCCCATGGCATCAATAGCAAGAGTAACGCTCATAAACTCATTGATTGCTACAAGTGATTTATCTAAGAAAAAAGCGGCTGTAAGTGAGCCGCTTCGATCTATTTAGACTAAAAAATTAGTCGTTTTTAGTTTTAACCACTTTACGACCACGATAGTAGCCGTTAGGTGAAATGTGGTGGCGCAAATGTGCCTCACCAGTTGTGGCTTCAACAGCCGTAGCAGGTGCGGTCAAAAAGTCGTGCGCACGATGCATGCCACGTTTGGATGGTGATTTTTTATTTTGTTGAACGGCCATAATGAACTCCTAAGCAAGGCGACATTCTAGCACGGAAAAGCGTCTAAATGCTTGATTTATCTGCAAACAAGGCTTAAAACAACATCCTGTTTTTAACCATCTTTTTCAGTTTTTCTTCATATTTTTCAATATGTTAAAGGGATTTTCACGTTCAGTAGGAACGTCGTCGTCCTCCCCATCCCCAAATACAGAGGCGTGGGGCTCACAAAAGCCCTCAGGGTGCTTTGGAATCAAGGGGATAGACAACAAAATCTCATCTTCAATGGTCTCGAGGAGGTTAAATTGCTGGCTAGCTACCAAGGGCTCCTGATCCTCATCCTCCAGCGGATAGTCGTCTGCCTGCGATTCAGTAGCCATGAAGATAAATCGGCGTTTTTCATCCAAATCGACCGCGCAACCCTGTAAACAGCGCTGGCAAGTCAAATGCAGCCGGCCTTTTAGGCCCAATTCCATGATTTGATGTGGCTCGCTACCAGGAGAAGGTTCGAAGTGGGTTTGAATATCCCAATGGAAGCCATCCCCAGAGACTACAGCCGACACCTCTTCGGCCACCCTGGGTAAATCTGGGATGCTCAAAAACCCGGCGCCCTTATAGGACTGGGGCGCACAAAAATCAATCCGCCGCAATGCATTTGACTCTGCAGACAACTGAACTTGAGGTAAAGCATGATTTCGATCCATGACATCAGTCTAAATCAAGAGCGAGAAAAGTGATTTCAAACTCCCCCATACTTTCTCTTCTTCCTTTTCTTTCGCAGTCAGTTGAAAATACGCAGCAATGAGTCATTCCACAAACACATCCAAAATCCCATCGCTCATTTTGGCGTCTACTTCGGTATATCGACGCGAGCTTTTAACTCGTCTGCGCATTCCATTTGAAGTTGTTTCCCCTAAAGTAGATGAAACCCCATTAACTGGTGAGAGCACGCTTGATCTAGCAATGCGCCTTGCACATGCCAAGGCAGAAGCTGTTGCTAAGCAGTTTCCAGAAGCTTGGGTGATCGGCTCTGACCAGGTTGCCGATCTTTGTGGCGCGTCAATTGGTAAGCCAGGAAATTTTGAAAGAGCCATGGCGCAATTGCAATTGATGCGCGGACAAACGGTAACGTTTCATACCGCTTTATGTCTGATGAAAAGCGATACGCAAACTACTCTCAGCGTTCCGACTGAAGTATGTTTTCGCAAACTGTCTGATGACGTTTTAGAAAACTATCTACTTACAGAAGAGCCATATGACTGCGCTGGTAGCGCCAAGTCTGAAGGTTTAGGAATCAGCTTGCTTGAATCCATCAAAAGCGATGACCCTACCGCCCTCATCGGCCTCCCCTTGATTGCTCTGGCTGGACTATTGCGTGACGCAGGTTTTGCAATTCCACCAAAGCAATAAAGACAGCAAAAACAATCATGGCAAAACTTGGCACACTGTTCTTAGTTCCCAATACTCTGGGTAATGAAAATCGTGCAGAGCAATTGCCGTGGATCTTGCCAGCTGAAACGATCGCATGCACAGCAAAACTCAAACACTGGATTGTTGAGGATGCAAAAACAGCGCGGGCATTTCTGAAAGCCATTGATAGCGCATCACCCCTTGCTTGCACCATCCAAGAAATGCAGATGAGTGAATGGCGCGGTGCTGCACGCAACGCAAAGTATAGTGACTCCGTAAAACCAGCTGATTTATTAAAACCATTGCTAGCTGGCAATGATATGGGCTTAATGTCGGAAGCAGGTGTACCTGGCGTAGCTGATCCCGGGGCAGAACTTGTACTTGCAGCCCACAAACTTGGCGCCCAAGTTAAACCCCTTGTGGGACCCAGCTCAATCTTGCTGGGTTTAATGGCGAGTGGCTTAAATGGTCAACGCTTTGCCTTCCAAGGATACCTACCTCATGACACACACGAGCGAAGCGGCAAGCTCAAACAACTAGAAGCAGAATCCCGCAAGTTACAACAAACTCAAATTTGGATTGAGACACCTTATCGAAACACCGCGATGCTCATGGCCTGCATCAACTCACTTGCACCACAAACACAGCTTTGCCTCGGGGTTGATCTCAGCCTGCCATCAGAAATGATTGCCACATTGCCGATTGCAGAGTGGCGTAAACGCTACTCGAATGAAGCTGCATGTGCCTCATTACAAAATAGGCCAACGGTATTTCTACTGTTGGCCTAGATTAATTACTTTAGATCCGGCGCCTTCACCAAGGCCTTACCGGCAGCAGCGCCCGCTTCGGCGCCGAAACGCTTAGCAACACGTTCCGCAAAGTTTTCTTTCATGGTGTAGTCAAGCACATCTGGTGCTTTGAAGATATCGCGCGCAACTGAATCGACTGTGCCGTAGCCATCAACCAAACCCAATTTGACTGCTTGCTCGCCATTCCAAATGCGGCCTGAAAAAAGTTCGGGCGCATCCTTTAATCGAGAACCTCTGCCTTCTTTAACTACCTGAATAAATTGTTGATGAATTTCATCAATCATGGTCTTGACCATCTCCACCTGCTTTGGCTCTTCTTTACTAAATGGATCGAGCATGCCTTTATTCGAGCCCGCAGTAATCATGCGGCGAGTTACACCTAACTTATCCATCAGCCCAGTAAAACCAAAGCCTTCCATGATCACGCCAATGGAACCTACAAGACTCGCCTTATCTACCAAAATCTGATCGGCCGCCACTGCAACATAGTAGCCACCAGAGGCGCAAATATCTTCCACCACTACGTAAAACGGCTTGTTTGGATATAGCTTGCGTAAGCGATGAATCTCATCATTGATCATCCCCGCTTGCACTGGGGAGCCGCCTGGGCTGTTGATGCGCAAAACTACACCAGCGCTATGCTCATTTTCAAACGCAGATACCAATGAGGAATTGATGTCCATTGCATTGGCAATCGTGCTTGAAGAAATTTCTCCCTCCAAGGTCACCATAGCAGTATGTCTTTCAACACTCATACCGCGACCAGGCAAATGAAAATCAAATACTGCAAAGAGCACGGCTACGATTACTAAGAGCGTTAGCACTCGCAAAACTGCTTTCCAGCGACGAGCCTTACGAGTCTCTTTTAAATTCTCCAAGAGCAGATGCTCAAGTGCCTGACGCTCCCAATTTGGATTTGAATTATTTTCCATCTTGCTTTCTCAATATTTCTGCTTCTAAATTGTATTTTGCTATTTTCAATATATTCAATTACACATTGGCCTTTAGCCACCGCGATAACTGGGCGACATCATCTACATGCGTCAATGATGGTGATGCCTTTAAGACGTCTGGCGGATGAGCTCCATAGGTCACAGCAACTGCATCCACTCCCGCATTTGCAGCCATATCTAAATCATGGGTAGTGTCGCCAATCATCAGCATGCGGCGTGTTGGTACTTGGGTCATATCAGACAGTTCTAGCAACATTCCAGGATGGGGCTTAGAAAAAGATTCATCCGCAGTTCTGGTCTCGTGAAAGAGATGGCCGATCTGATGATGATTCAAAGAAAGATTCAATCCCACTCTTGATTTACCTGTGGCAACGCCCAATAAAAACTGGTCCGCCCTTAACTCCTCCAACAACTCACGAATGCCTACGAACAAATCCAACTCATGATCTTTTGCTAAATAGTGATAACGAAAACGATCCGTCAATTGCTGAAAATGCCTTGGCTCAATCCAGGGAACTGCTCTGCGCAAGGAGTCTTGTATTCCTAAACCAATTACAGAACTTGCCAAGGTATCGTCTGGCTCTTTAAATCCCAGATCACGACACGCTTGTTGAATGCAATGCACGATTGTTGGCGTGGAATCCATGATGGTTCCATCCCAATCCCAAACAATCAGGTCGTAACGGCGATCGGCTTTTTCTACTGGGGTCATTCTTGGGTACTGTTTACTTGCTCAAAGGTTTTCATCATGGTGGTAAATTCGGCCGGTATAGGGGATTCAATGCGCATCTTCTCACCGGTACGCGGATGAGTGAAGCCAGCAAGATGTGCATGCAAATACAAGCGCTTGGACTTGATCTGCTTATCTTGATCTTCAAAGCCGTATTTATCGTCGCCCAAAATAGCGTGTCCTAATTTTTGAAGATGCACACGTATTTGATGAGTGCGTCCTGTTTTTAATTGAGCTTCAGCTAAGGTAATAGCTACATCTTCGCGTCTCATCACCTTATTCACTCGCAAGGCCGTATGACTTGGCAAGCCCTCTGGGTCAACGCGCACACGACGCTCGCCATTGGCCAACAAGTATTTATGCAGGGGATATTTAAGTTGCATCACTTGTGCGCCCTGTTTAATTTCACCATGGGCAAGTAAGTAATAGCGCTTGTCTGTTTGATTCTCACGTATCTGACGATGCATCTCCACCAAAGCGCTACGCTTTTTGGCAAGTAACAGAACTCCTGAAGTATCTCTATCTAAACGATGCACCAACTCCAAAAACTTCAGTTCGGGGCGAGCAATCCGCAAGGTCTCAATTACCCCCAGAGCAATTCCAGATCCACCATGAACAGCAAGTCCGGATGGTTTATCCACAATTAACAGCGCCTCATCCTCAAACAAAACTGGCATTTTGTCCAAATAAGCATGGGCCCGTGACTTGGTTTGTGCAGCATTCACGCTAGCCATTTGAGCTTGCTCAGCAATTCTGACGGGGGGAACTCGGACCACATCACCCTCAACTAAGCGAGTGGTTGGCTCTGCTCGCTTCTTATTTACCCGGACCTCACCTGAGCGAATAATTCGATAAACATGGCTTTTAGGAACCCCTTTTGCCCAACGCAGCAAATAGTTGTCCAGGCGTTGGCCGGCCTCTTCCGGGCCAATAGTCTGCAAATGAACTGCCGCTGGTGCTCGCGCTTGGGCTACTTTAGACTTAGAAACTGGGTTGGATTTCATGGTTTATTTCTCTTGCCACCCCGAAAAAAGGTGTCAAGGGACTCAACAATACCCCATTCTCATTCAACTTGTGCCGTATAATCAACGCTCTAGCCGATTTTTGACTAGATCCCTACCGAAGTTCGGTATGAATATTGGAGCTTGGAGTCGCCCTTAAATAGACTCCCGGGGTTGCCCCTCCCCTGTTAAATGAGGCGCAGGGTTGGTGTGCCGTATGCCGCGACCCGCGATTAGATGACAGTTTTCAGGCGCGCGCCTGCATCGATGACCTAAAGGAGGTCTCTGCGGCGATCGTCAAGTGTGGCACCGATTTAACCAAACGTTAACTGGGTGAACTAGGCAAAAAGTGCCCAGATTTGCATGCTCCACACTTTCACACCGCTATGGCTTAGTCCAAGGCGGTATTCAATCTGTCCCCTAACGCACCGGCTTACTTCCACCTCCCAAACAGGAGAGTGTTATGAAACGCATGTTGTTTAATGCAACTCAACAAGAAGAGTTGCGTGTTGCCATCGTCGATGGCCAAAAACTTATCGATATTGATATCGAAGCTGCCGGTCGCGAACAGCGCAAAGGCAATATTTACAAAGGTGTTATTACTCGTATTGAGCCTTCCCTTGAGGCCTGCTTTGTTAACTATGGTGAAGAGCGTCATGGCTTCCTGCCATTTAAGGAGGTTGCTAGAGCCTATTTCAAGGAAGGTATTGATGTTCGCAACGCATCCATTAAGGATGCCCTACGCGAAGGTCAAGAAATCATTGTTCAGGTAGAAAAAGAAGAGCGCGGCCAAAAAGGCGCTGCGCTTACCTCCTTTATCTCATTAGCTGGACGCTACTTGGTATTAATGCCAAATAACCCTCGTGGAGGTGGCGTTTCTCGTCGCATTGAAGGCGAAGACCGTCAAGAACTCCGTGAAGCGATGGCTCAATTAGAAGTGCCTGATGGCATGAGCATTATTGCTCGAACAGCAGGTATTGGGCGTGACGCTACTGAACTGCAGTGGGACTTAAGCTATCTCTTGCAATTGTGGAAAGCGATTGATGAGGCTGCCAAAGGCAACTCTGCACCATTACTCATTTACCTTGAATCTAGCTTGGTGATTCGCGCGATCCGCGATTACTTCCAGCCAGATATTGGTGAGATCCTCATTGATACCGACGATATCTATGAGCAAGCCGCTGCCTTTATGTCAGTGGTCATGCCGGATAACTTGCCACGAGTAAAGCGCTATCAAGATGATGTGCCGCTTTTCTCTCGTTTCCAAATCGAACATCAAATCGAGACCGCATACTCTCGTACTGTGCCATTGCCATCTGGCGGCGCAATCGTGATCGACCACACAGAAGCGCTTGTTTCTGTCGACGTTAACTCCGCTCGCGCAACTCGTGGTTCTGATATTGAAGAAACTGCGACTCGCACGAACTTAGAAGCTGCCGATGAAATTGCTCGTCAAGCACGTCTGCGTGACTTGGGCGGCTTGATTGTGATTGACTTCATCGACATGGAGTCAAGCAAAGCACAAAAAGACGTTGAGAATCGCTTACGTGATGCCCTGCGCCATGATCGTGCCCGTGTACAGATGGGCAAGATCTCTAAATTTGGCTTGATGGAAATGTCACGCCAACGTTTGCGTCCTGCACTTTCCGAAGGTAGCCACGTAACCTGTCCACGCTGTAATGGCACTGGTCATATTCGTGATGCTGAATCATCTGCATTGCAAGTGCTACGGATCATTCAAGAAGAGGCTATGAAAGAGAATACTGCGGCGATTCATACTCAGGTTCCGGTTGAAGTAGCCGCATTCTTGTTAAATGAGAAACGTGCTGAAGTGATCAAGATCGAAACACGCTTCAAGGTCAACGTACTCTTGGTTCCGAACAAGCATTTAGAGACTCCACATTACAAGCTTGAGCGCTTACGCCATGACGATCCTCGTTTGGATGATCAAAAAGCTAGCTATGTGATGGCTGAAGAAGCTGCGCGTGAACTAGAGACTGATACGACAGTAAGTCGTAAAGACGCGGATGTGAAAGCGCGCCCAGAGGCAGCTGTTAAGGGCATTACTCCAACACAACCTGCGCCAGTGGCTCAGCCACGTCCTGCACGCGCAGAGAAAACCACAACAGAGAGTTCTGGCGGCTTCTTTGGCTTCATCAAAAAACTCCTTTCTTCCTCTCCAGCGGTAGAAGAAAAGACAGCACCAAGTGGTAACCGTGGTCGCAATCAAGGTCGCAATGGCAATAACCGTGACCGCAATCGCGGACGTAATCGTCGTGGCGAACGTCCAGCTGCAAATGCTGCAGAAGGTGGAAATGCTGAAGGCGCGAATAATCGCAATGGCAATAACCGCAACAACAATCGCAACCAAGGCAATCAAAGCGGTCCGAAGACTGAGCAAAACGCAAACCGCAACAACAATCAAGCTAATGCTGCGGCAGTAACACCTGCAACAGAAGCAGCTCCTGGCAATGAAGCAGCTACCGGCGCTGATGGTGAGGAGCGTCGTGGTCGTGGTCGCAATCGTCGTGGTCGCGGACGCAATCGCAATGAACGTGGCAGCGCCTCATCTGAGGGATCTACTGCATCTGTCAGCCCTTTCAGCGGACCCCCCGTAGGAATGGCTGGCGCATCTGCGAGCATGCCGATTCAAAACATTGTGAGCAGTTTTAGTAATGCTAAGCCTGCAAGCCAAAAGCAAGGGCGATCTGAGCGCTCATCACGCCCACCACGTGAATCTCGCTCCGAGCAAAATACTCCTGCTGCAGCACCAGTTCCAGCAACATCACCAGCACCTGCAACAGCTGCTTCTGTAAGCGCCATTGAAGTGATTGCCAAGCCTGTACCAGAGCTTCCAAAGGTGGCTTTCCAAGCACTCGAAGAAACTCCGCTACATAGCGTTGTGCAATCCGCAGGCATGATTTGGGTTGCAACTGATACATCCAAGCATGCAGAAGTGCAAACACAAATTCAAGCTGAGACAGTAGTGCATAACTTAGGTCGCACACCAAAGCCTGCCGCAACACTTCCTGAAGGTCCTATGGTCCTCGTGGAAACTGGCGGCCAAGAAAAAACCGTTTAAGACAGTTAGCACCCAAACCTCTTTTCTCTAAGCCGCCCGATATCCCAAAAGGATTTTGGGCGGTTTGGCAGAAAGCTGGTTTCAAAGCCATAATTGGGGATATGGTCGAAAAAGCAATTCCCAATCCATCTAAAGTTATCCCCATTCGCATTGATGAAGGCAAAGGCCTTGCACCAAGCATTGGCACGCAATTGCATTCACCTCATGGTCACACTAAAGATACTCGCGGTCGCTCCTTACGTGATCTACGCATCTCAGTAACAGATCGTTGCAACTTCCGCTGCACTTACTGCATGCCAAAGGAAGTATTCGATCAAAACTACCCTTACCTTGCTCACAAAGAATTATTAAGCTTTGAAGAAATTACTCGTCTAACGACCATTTTCTCCGGTCTAGGCGTTGAAAAAATTCGCTTGACTGGTGGCGAGCCTTTACTTCGTAAAAATCTGGAAGTACTCATTGAAATGCTGGCAGCCATTCGCACTCCAGCAGGCAAACCATTAGATTTAACGCTAACCACTAATGGCAGTATTTTGCGCAAAAAGGCAGCCGGTCTTAAAGCTGCGGGCTTACATAGACTCACCGTGAGTCTTGATGGATTAGATGATGCAGTCTTTCGGAAAATGAATGATGTGGATTTTCCAGTTGCTGATGTTTTGGATGGCATTGCGGCCGCACAAGAAGTAGGCTTTGAGAACATCAAAGTCAATATGGTGGTGAAGAAAGGTACAAACGATCACGAGATCGTTGCGATGGCCAAGCACTTCAAAGGCAGTGGCATCATCCTGCGCTTTATTGAATTTATGGATGTTGGCAGTTCGAATGGCTGGAACATGACCGAAGTTCTTCCCTCCAAAGAGGTGATTGCCCGCATCAATGAAGCATTCCCATTGGTATCAGCAGAGCCAAACTACACAGGCGAGGTAGCGCAGCGCTGGCGCTATCAAGATGGCAGCGGTGAAATTGGGGTGATTTCCAGCGTCACCCAAACCTTTTGCCATGAATGTACCCGCGCCAGAATCTCTACAGATGGCCAAATGTATTTATGTCTGTTTGCTAATTCAGGATTTGATTTCAAAACCCTTTTGCGCTCAGGCAAGACTGATTTAGAAATTGCCAACGCCATCATGAATACGTGGTCTACCCGTGATGATCACTATTCAGAAATTCGGGGATCACACACAGCAGATCAATCAACCGGTGGTCGCAAGGTTGAAATGTCTTACATAGGTGGTTAATGATTTCCGCTAAACAAATTACAGGCTTGATATTGGCTGGTGGTCGTGCGCAACGCATGGGCGGAATTGATAAAGGCCTTGTTCCCTTTCATCAAAAACCATTAATTGAAGCAACTATCCAACGACTGAAAACGCAGGTTGGATTTATTCTGATTAATGCCAATCGCAACATTACCAAGTACGCCGCCTATGGCTACCCCGTCATCATGGACGAGACCCCCGACTTCTCAGGCCCGCTTGCAGGATTCCTAATGGGTCTTAAGAATTGCAAGACTCCTTATTTACTGACCACTCCCTGCGATTCACCTTTATTCCCGGAAGATCTAGGCCTCAAGCTTGCTAACGAGCTAGAGCGCAACGAATTGGATTTAGTCTACGCATCTAGTAAAGAGACTGATGGGGAGGTTTGGGCACAACCCGTTTTTTGTTTGATGCGTACAAATTTGCAAGATTCTTTAAATTCGTTTTTAAGCAAAGGTGATCTCAAAATTGATCGCTGGTTCAAAGAACTCAAAAGTGGCACAGTCATTTTTGATGATGCCCAAGCCTTTGCAAATGCCAATACTCCAGAAGAATTGCAATCTCTTGAGGCGGCGTCATGAGTCAATCACCTAATGATCCAATATTACTTACTTCATCACTACATGTGGATGAAGCCCGAAAGGCAATTGCTAATTTAGTAAATGAACTTTTACAAGAGGCACAATTAAGCAATACTCACGGCACTATTGAAACCGTTCCACTTGATCAAGCCATTAATCGCATTCTGGCGCAAGACCTGCTGTCACCCATCGATGTACCAGCCGCAGATAATTCGGCCATGGATGGCTATGCGTTTCATGGGAAATGTTTAGAAGGCGGTCAAACTGAGATCAGCCTACGCGTTGTAGGGACTGCCCTAGCTGGCAAACCCTTTACAGGCACGATTGCCAGCGGCGAATGCCTCAAGATCATGACTGGCGCAGTGATGCCAAGCGATTGCAATACTGTCATTCCTCAGGAATTTACAACTAGCCCCGATTCTGAGCATGTCCGCTTTCAAGCCAATCAACTGAAGGCTGGTGAAAATCGGCGCTTACGTGGAGAAGATCTGCAAAAGGGTAAGCCAGCCATTTTTGCAGGAAGATTACTGCGTCCATCGGACCTAGGTTTAGCCGCTTCACTCGGCATTAGCGCGCTCAAAGTAAAGCGCAAATTGAAGGTCGCGATTCTATCTTCCGGGAACGAACTTCGCTCCCTAGATCAAACTTTGGATGTTGGCAGCATTTATGACAGTAATCGCTACAGCTTGACCGGACTTCTCAATCGCCTCAATCTCGAAATTATTGACTGCGGAATTGTGCGCGATGATCCGACCTCACTCAAGAATGCCTTTATTGATGCAGCCTCAAAAGCAGATGTGCTGATTTCCTCTGGTGGGGTATCCGTTGGGGAAGCGGATTTCACAAAACAAATCATGCAAGAACTAGGAGATGTCGGCTTCTGGAAAATCGCAATGCGGCCAGGACGCCCCATGGCATTTGGCACATTAAGGCCAGTTCCCGGTAAGGTTTCAGCGAGCAAAACCCTATTCTTTGGCCTGCCTGGCAACCCTGTTGCCGTCATGGTGACCTTCTATCAATTTGTTCGTAGCGCTTTACTGCAACTCAATGGTGCAAGCCAAACAGAGGCTCCATTAGTGCAAGCTATCTCTGAAACAGCGATTCGGAAAAAACCAGGCCGTACGGAATTTCAGCGCGCCATCCTAGGGCGCAATGCAGAAGGCAAGCCCAGTGTAAAACTCACAGGCAGTCAAGGCGCAGGTATTTTGCGCTCTATGAGTGAGGCAAACTGCTTCGTCATTCTGAATCACGAACAAGGAAATGTTGCTGCTGGTGAGTGGGTAGATATAGCGCTTTTTGATGGACTGCTTTAAGATTGCACCATCATGAAATTAACTAAAAAAGAACTCGCCTTCCTAGACCCAACACATACAGCCAAAACACTTGTATTGGTTTACCTCTGTTTCTCGGTTCCCATTGTCTTGCTTGCTTTGTTTGTTGCCTTCATTCGTGATGGCGCCATTCCTGGCTTTACCGTTCTGTCTGCCTTAATTCTGAATGCCTTGCTGGGCTTTGGTCTGCTCTGGGTGGCATGCAAAGTCTACAACTGGGTTGCTGGAAAATTTGGTGGTATTGAACTTGCGCTTCGAGAACTTCCAGAAGAAATTGAAGCCGAGTGATTTCCTAGATTAACTAGACTCAATAAAAAAATGCCGAGATATCTCGGCATTTTTTTATTTTGTAGATCATGATTCGTGATCGTTATTGCTTAGCCTTTAAAAACTTCCGCATTAATTAGGCTTGGTGGTTTTTTTCCGGACAGCGCAGCTATTAGATTCTCAATAGCCAAATCCACCATGGCTCTCCGTGTCTTCTCAGTTGCACTGGCAATATGCGGAGCTAGCACAACATTGCTTAATTTCAGTAATTCAGGGTTAACTTTGGGCTCACCTTCAAAGACATCTAAACCAGCAGCAAATATCTTTTTCTCTTTCAGAGCTTGGGCTAAAGCAAGATCGTCCACAATGCCGCCCCGAGCAATGTTTATCAGGGTTGCTGTGGGTTTCATCAAGGCAATTTCTTTTGCGCCAATGGTGTGATGACTCTCGGGCGTGTACGGCAAAACCAAGACAACGTGATCGGCTGAACGCAATAACTCTTCCTTTGAAACATACTTTGCTCCGCAGGCTTTTTCATCAGCGTCTGATAAACGACTGCGGTTGTGATAAATCACATTCATGCCAAATCCAAGCGCACGTTTAGCGATACCCTGCCCAATACGGCCCATACCGATGATGCCGATGGTGCTGTGATGCAAATCCATGCCGAGTGGATTATTCACAATGGACCATTTATCCCAATGACCTGCTCGCACCCAATGCTCTGATTCTGTAATTCTTCTAGCAGTTGCCATCAGCAATGCGAAACCAAAATCGGCTGTGGTATCGGTTAGCACGTCCGGCGTATTTGTCGCCATTACGCCAGCAGCAGTAATTGCCGGTACGTCAAAGTTGTTATAACCCACTGAAATATTGGCGACGACTTTCAAATCTTTTGCATTTGCCAAAGCATTTGCATCGATGCGCTCACTTCCCGCTACTAAAGCACCCGCTACTCCAGAGAGTTCTTTTTGCAACTGCTCGGGCGTGAAAATGACATCTTCCTGATTAGACCGAACCTCGAAGGTCTCCTCTAATTTAGCTAAAGCTTCAGGAAATATCGCTCTAGCGACCAGAATTTTGGGTTTTGTACTGGTATTTTGGGGATTAGTCTGTGTATTCATAGGGGGAACTTTACCTCAAATAGATTGGGGTATTTCGGCTAAAATTGATGTTTTACAACTTAGTAGCCCCAACTTTCGGGCTCCATTCATTAAAACCATGACTTACGTTGTTACCGAATCCTGCATCCGCTGCAAATACACCGACTGCGTTGATGTTTGCCCAGTCGATTGCTTCCGTGAAGGCCCTAATTTTTTGGTAATTGATCCAGACGAGTGCATCGATTGCGCAGTTTGTGTTCCAGAGTGCCCAGTAAATGCAATTTACGCTGAAGATGATGTGCCAGGCGATCAACAAGCCTTTATTAAGCTCAACGCCGAACTGGCTCCATCTTGGACTTCAATCACTAAATCTAAAGCAGCGCTTCCTGATGCAGAAGAGTGGAAAGACGTCAAAAACAAACTCGATCAGTTGGCGAAGTAAATCATCTGCGCTTTTAACCAATAAGAGAATTTCCCTTGCACTCCCCCACAGAAGCTGATGCAGTCATCATTGGCGCAGGTCCTGTGGGGCTCTTTCAAGTTTTTGAACTTGGCCTCCTAGAAATTAAGGTGCACGTCATAGATGCATTGCCAGAAATTGGAGGTCAATGCATCGAACTCTATCCCGACAAGCCTATCTATGACATTCCTGCAGTGCCCGTATGCACTGGTCGAGAACTTGTTAGCAATCTTCTAAAACAAATCGAGCCGTTTAAACCGCAATTTCATTTGGGGCAAGAAGTTGCCGGCCTTGAGCGACAAGGGGATGGTCGCTTTCTTTTAAAAACCTCACAAGATAAATCTTTCCTGGCAAAAACCGTATTTATTGCCGCTGGCGTTGGCGCCTTCCAGCCCAGACTACTCAACCTTGAAGGTATTGAGCCCTTGGTTGGGAAACAAGTTTTCTATCACGTCAAACAGCCAGAGCGATTCTCAGGAAAACACGTTGTCATCTGTGGTGGTGGAGACGCCGCATTGGATTGGGCTTTGTATTTTGCGAATATTGCAGCAAGCGTCACTCTAATTCATCGTCGCAATGAATTTAAAGCGGCGCCCCAATCCATTGCAAAAATGCGCGATCTCTGCGCAGACGGAAAAATTCAGTTACTGATTGGCCAAATTACTAATCTTGATATTCATGATGGAATTTTGACCAACGTTACCGTGGACGATATTGAAGGCAATTCTCAATCATTGGCATTAGATGATCTTTTGATCTTCTTTGGACTTTCTCCAAAATTGGGTCCAATCGCTGGCTGGGGATTGGATATCGACCGCAAACAAATCGCTGTCGATACCGAGCAATTTCAGACTAGCATTCCAGGCATTTATGCAGTCGGTGATATCAATATCTACCCTGGAAAAAAGAAGCTCATTTTGTCTGGCTTTCATGAGGCTGCCTTGGCGGCCTTTGCTGCGGCTGCCTATCTAAACCCTGAAAAACAGATTCAACTGCAATACACCACTACCTCGCCCAAGCTACATAAAGCACTTGGGGTGCAGCCCCCGACATTCGAGTAAGCTATCCCTTATTAACCCTATTTAGCCCTTTATTTAGTTACCAACCTAATATCTATGCGCCAATATCACGATCTCATGAAAGAAGTCCTTGCCAAGGGCGTTAATAAGTCCGACCGGACTGGAACAGGCACGATCTCTGTATTTGGCCATCAGATGCGCTTTAACTTGGCAGACGGCTTTCCAATGATGACCACCAAGAAGCTGCACCTGAAATCCATCATTTATGAATTGCTTTGGTTTCTCAAAGGTAGCACTGACAACAATTGGCTGAAAGAACGTGGCGTATCGATTTGGAATGAATGGGCCGCACCAGATGGTGATCTTGGCCCCATCTACGGTTATCAATGGCGCTCATGGCCAGCACCCAATGGTCAACACATTGATCAAATCTCTGAGGTTGTAGAGACTATCAAGAAAAATCCGGATTCTCGTCGCATTATTGTTTCTGCCTGGAACGTGGCCGATATTCCGCGTATGGCTTTGGCACCTTGCCATGCTTTCTTTCAGTTCTATGTTGCTGACGGCAAACTTTCTTGCCAACTTTATCAACGCAGTGCAGACATCTTCTTAGGCGTGCCATTTAATATCGCAAGTTATGCCTTGCTGACCCATATGATGGCGCAACAATGCAATTTAGAAGTGGGTGATTTTATTTGGACCGGTGGTGACTGCCACTTATATAGCAATCACCTTGAGCAAGTGAATCTACAGCTATCTAGAGACTTTTTCCCACTGCCGAAACTCAATATCCTCCGCAAACCAAACTCAATCTTTGATTATGAGTTTGAGGACTTTGAAATCATTGGCTACGAATCCCATCCACACATCAAAGCTCCTGTAGCCGTATAAGATTGCTTATGACTCAAGCTGCTATCTCGATGATTGTTGCCCGCTCACGTAATCACGTGATTGGCCGCGATAACCAGATGCCCTGGAAAATCTCAGCGGATCTCCAGTTTTTTAAACGCGTCACCATGGGTCACCCCGTCATCATGGGAAGAAAGACTTGGGAATCGATTGGTCGACCATTGCCAGGACGCCGCAACATCGTTGTCAGCCGTAATGCAGACTACTCGCCTACAGGTGCAGAACTCGCTGGTTCGCTAGATGAGGCACTTGCTAGTCTTGCCGACTCACCGAGAGTATTTGTCATTGGTGGAGAGCAACTCTTTAAACAAGCATTTGATAAAGCGGATCGTCTCTACGTAACGGAGATTGATATTGACGTAGAGGATGGTGACACCTTCTTTGAAATCCCTAACGCATCCGAATGGAAAGAAGTTGAACGCGTACCGGGATCAGAAAATAATATTGATTTTGCCTTCGTCACCCTAGAGCGCAAATAAGCATAAAAAAATAAAAGGCCCCTTGGGGCCTTTTTTACTGAACGATAATTTTCGAATCTTTAGCAATCTGAGATAAGAACTCAAATTGTTTTTTCTGCATCATGCCTGCACGTACCGCTTTTTCTGCCTGCTCAAATGTTGGTGGCTTGCTAGAGCGCTTATCCTCAAGCTTAACGAGATACCAACCTTCTTGCATCTGAATGGGCGTAGATACTTGCCCCTTATTCAGATTGGTGATGGCAACAGATAATGGTTGAGGAAGCTGTCCAGGCTGAACCCAGCCAGCTGCACCGCCCTGAGCTTTATTCGGAGCTAAGGAAACGCTACGCGCTACTTTATCAAAGGTTTCGCCTTTTTTAATACGATTCATAGCTGCTTGAGCATCTGCTTCAGTAGCAACGGCGATATCGCTAATCTTATATTCCACAATCATGCCCTGTGGTCCCAAAGATGCTACTTGCTTATTGTACTCAGCACGTACATCTGCATCGGTAATAGGATTTTTCTCCATAAATGTAGCAAGCTCTAAATCAGCCAAGTAGTTTTGGCGAATCATGGCAAGTTGCGTATTGGCTTTGTCTGAGTTTGCCAAGCCATCTTTTTCAGCTTGCTGAGATAGCAATAGCACTTCGATGTATTTCTCGATCACTGCTTTGCGCAATTCAGGAGAATCTTTTTGACCTTGAGACAGAGCAACTCTGATACCTTGCTCAACCATGTCATTAGTAATGATGACGCCATTCACTGAGGCAGCCGCATTAACTGGCAAACCACTTTGTTGCGCATAAATAGAGCTTGTTACGCCACCGAGGGCAACAATCAATAGGCTTTTGAATACTAGTTTTCTCATGAGGACTCTCTTATCTTGGGAGTCTCAATGTTAACAGCTGACATCGGCATGCCGGCATTGCCATTAGTAAAATAGCTTTATGTGTGTTCAATATCTCACCACCGCCAATGTTGATTGGGTCAAGACTCACTTTGACCTAGATTTACCACCATCAAGTGCCCATGATGTCTTTCCCACCTATCCGGGAATGATTATTCTAAAGAGCCATAATACCCAGCGCACTGCTATGGGCCCAGCCCGCTTTGGACTTATTCCAGCCTGGGCAAAAGATGAAGAGATCGGCAGAAAAACCTATAACTCTCGATCTGAAACAGTTAGTGAAAAGCCGTCCTATAAGCATGCATGGTCAAAGCGCCACTACGCTTTAGCGTTAGCGGATGCATTTTATGAACCCTGCTATGAATCCGGGAAAGCAGTCAGAACAAAAATTAGCCAGGCCAATCAAGAGCCAATGGCAATTGCTTCCATTTGGGACACCTGGACTGAACCAGAAACCGGTGAGTTGATTGTGTCTTTCTCGATGCTGACCATTGATGCAGGCAAGCATCCAGTTATGCGGCGTTGTCATAAACCTGAAGATGAAAAACGTACTGTTGTTCCATTGCGACCCGATTTGTTTGACCGCTGGCTTAATGCCACACCTGATACTGCACTTGAGTTGCTAAATTTGGAATCGATTCCAGAGCTGGTCTTCTCTGATTGACAACTTATTAGGCCATAGAGCGCTTAAGCCTTAAACCATCCGCGAATCACTGGCAATCTCAGAGAGAGCAAGCCGAAGAGAATGCCGGCATAAATCGCGACCGCTCCCAAATCATTTTTCCCAGCTTTATGCCACCAATAGTGAGTAATAGCCGTACAGGCGATGATGTAAACCAATTTATGCAATAGCGTCCAACGCTTGCCTAACCGACGAATCGACCATTGATTGGATGTGAATGCTAGAGGTAGTAATAAGATGAGGCTTAAGAAACCCATCGTGATAAATGGGCGCTTGAAAACATCATGAATCATGGCTTGTAAATCTAGGCTTTGATCCAAATAAAACCAAATTCCAAAATGTAGGCAGGCATAAAAGAAACAAAATAGTCCAAGCATACGGCGATACTTTATCCATACGACAGAGCCCGTAATCATGCGCATAGGCGTCATCGAAAGGGCGAGACATAAAAATACCAAAGCCCAAGTGCCTGTAGAACGGGTAATGAATTCGATCGGATTAGCTCCCAAGCCATCACCGTTTGCCAACCACAATAGGCGCCCTAGCGGTATTAGCGCAATAAAAAATAGAATGCTTTTTGAGAGCTTGATATTCGCCTGCATTACGCCATGGTAAGCCAAATATAAAAATGGCTCCATCAATCATTCCACTGATGAAGCCATATATTACAAGCCAAGAATTTAAGCGAGACTTAAACCTTCTTTAGACAGCGGGAAGTTCCGCACTGGTCTACCAATTGCTGCTGAAATTGCATTAGCAACTGCGGGACCAACCACACAGATCGTTGGCTCACCTACCCCGCCCCAGAAATCATAAGTGGGCACTAGAACCGTTTCGATTCGGGGGGTTGAAGCTAGCTTCAGAAGAGGATATGAATCCAGGTTCTGTTGCTTGATACGTCCATTCTCAACAGAAATCTCGGGATTAAAGATTGCCCCCAAAGCCATCGCCACAGAACCTTCAATCTGCTCACGTGTTAAGTAAGGGTTCACAACATGACCTGAATTCAAAGCGAATACTAATCGTTTCACATGCACCATGTTCCCATCTACCGATACTTCGGCGACGCATGCTGAGTAACTGGCATATCCCATGAATTGCGCAACGCCACGGTAAGTACCTGCAGGCAAAGGCTTATCCCAATTCGCCTTTTCAGCAGCAGCATTGAGTACACCCAAATGCTTCGGGTGGTTTTGCATTACCGCCTGCCTAAACCTCACAGGATCTTTACCCGCTGCCTTGGCGCACTCATCCATAAAGCATTCCATAAAAATGCCATTTTGGTTTGTGTTAACCCCACGCCATGGTCCGACTGGTACATGGGTATTTTTCATGACGTATTCAGTCAAGAGGGTTGGGAAGGTATAGCCAAGCTGAGCATCCGGACCTTTTTCATAAAGACCTTGTAATTGCCGCTCATCTTTTCCATCCTTGATTGCTGAAGGCGCTAGTGTCGCGTTAATAGACTGGCCCGCCACCTTGATGTGCATACCAGTGAGATTGCCACTGCTGTCAATACCCGCACTCATCTTCGCCATCGCGATCGGATGGTAGTAGTCATGCGTCATGTCTTCTTCACGACTCCACAGCACTTTTACAGGTGTTCCTGGATATTTTTGCGCCACTTTAGCTGCATAGGTCACAAAGTCTTGCGTAGAACCACGGCGACCAAGACCGCAACCTGAGTCAAGCTTATAAACTTCGCAATTAGCCAGAGGAATGCCAGTAGCTTCTGACAGTGCTGCCAACGAGCCTTCGCCATTTTGGGTTGGTACCCAAGCCTCAGCGCGATCACCGCTAATCTTTACAGTGGCATTCATCGGCTCCATCGTGACGTGTGCACGGAATGGCGTGAAATAAATAGCTTCAACTTTTTTAGCTGAGCTATTAATAGCCTGAGGCGCATCTCCTACCTTGCGCTGCCAGAAGTCACCTTGTTCATCTAGGCCGCTGCGCAACATCTGATTAATCGCATCCTGAGATACGTTTGCTGCTTTACCCTCATCCCAGACAATCGGCAAAGTATTTAAAGCAGTATTTGCACGCCACCATGTATCGGCCACTACGGCAACGGTACTGTCATTAATCTGCACCACCCCTTTTACGCCACGCATTCCCCGGATCTTTGCCTCGTCATAACTAACAAGCTTGCCACCAAATACCGGGCAGGACTTCACAGATGCGCACAACATGTCTGGCATTTGCAAATCAGCGCCATACACCTTGGTACCGTTGACTTTGTTGGCGGTATCAATGCGCGCATAAGGCTGACCAGCAACCTTCCACTTGCGCGGATCCCTTAAGGTGATTGATTTTGGATCAGGTGGTGTTAAGGTTGAAGCCAGCTCTGCCACTTTTCCATAAGTTATTTTGCGACCTGATGGTACGTGTGTAATCACGCCTTTATCAACCGTTAGCTCTGAAACAGGAACATTCCATTGATTTGCAGCCGCTTGGAGCAACATGCTGCGAGCGGCAGCAGCGCCGCGTCGAACATAGTCTTCAGAAATTCGAATGCCACGACTACCGCCAGTACCGTGCTCACCCCACACGCGCTTGCGTGCCAAGCTTTGGCCTGGAGTAGCTGACTGTGTTTTTACTTTCTTCCAATTACATTCCAACTCCTCGGTCACTAATTGCGCTAGACCAGTACGAGTACCTTGGCCCATTTCTGAACGAGCAATCCGAATATAGACAGTGTCATCTGGTTTGATGCTGACCCAGGCATTGACCTCTGCATCACCAGCCTTGGTAGGCGTATTGGGATCATACTGAGCCCCCGTTTGAGCTACAGCGCTTTCTGGGAGAGCGCCAATACCCAGCATAAGGCCTCCACCAAGCAGAGTGCCTTTAATAATGAAATCGCGACGTGAAGTATTTTCAAGTGTCATGTTCTTCCCCTTAACCACGCGTTGCTGGAGAAGCCTGGTACTGCGCCAACACTTCTGCTAATTTTTTCTGACCCGATGCCACATGAATGCCATCACGAATTTTTTGATAAGTGCCACAACGACAAATATTCGACATTGCATTATCAATATCAGCATCAGTTGGCTTTGGAATTCTCTTTAGCAATGCTGCAGCAGCCATTACTTGACCAGATTGACAATATCCGCACTGAGGAACATCTAAGGCAATCCAGGCTTTCTGAACTGGATGCGTATTGTCTTTGGAGAGCGATTCAATCGTGGTGATTTTGGCAGCGCCCACAGCTGATACTGGAATAGAACAGGAACGGACAGGCTCACCATTCATATAGACAGTGCAGGCACCACATTGCGCGACCCCACATCCATACTTTGTGCCCGTTAGACCCACCACTTCCCGAATTGCCCATAACAAGGGCATATTTGGCTCCACATCAATATTGTGAACCTGGCCATTGATATTTAGCTGCATGCTATCTCCTCTGTTTTATTTTTCAAATTACTATAAATCATTATCAAAATTGTGCGATTGCACATGAAATGTGGCTATCACCTGCGTCCGCCTTGCCATGTCAAGACAGGGCCTTAGTAGGCAGCTATCGAGTAATTTGCTATTCTGAGATCTCTATTAAGGATAACTATGCCCAACGATCACCAAGACCAAAATGACGAAGACTTTAACTATGGCTGCGAATGCGCCATGACTCTACTCAATGAGCCTACCGAGGACTGCCTCAATGACCTGATTGACGAGCTAGATGAGGATGGCATGATCTCTACGGAAGTGGTCTATGGCCTACTGGCAACTATCTTGATGAGCCTCAATGAGGAAGACCAAGAAGGTGATGAGCATTAATTTCTAGATTTAGATTTGGTCAGCAAAGGCATCCATTGCTTTAGCCATTTCAATGTCTAATTGCGTTAATGCGTTTTCTGAGTGAGTACTTAAACGCACATTGACTCGATTCCAAGTATTTGACCAATCGGGGTGATGATCAATTTCTTCAGCGTAATGCGCACATAGCGTCATAAATGCAAACGCTTCCTGAAAATCTTTAAAAACAAAATTGCGCTCAATCGCAATACCTGTAGCATCCCGTTTCCACAAGGGAAGATGTTTCTCAAAATCAAAATCGCTGGGTACTCGAGTAGGCTTCACTTAGCATCCACGCTTTGAGATAGAAGGCGCAAATCATCTGGATAAAGCCAGCGCCACTGACCTTCCGGTAAATCCTTTGGCATAAGGTACTCACCGATTTGCGCACGGTGTAATTGAGCTACATGATTACCAACCGCAGCCATCATGCGTTTTACCTGATGATATCTTCCTTCAACAATAGTCATTGCCAATACGTTCTCGGAAACCTGTTGGCAAGCAGTGGCATAACATGGCCTTGGATCATCATCCAAAACTACACCATTGAGTAAGTGGTCAATCTGAGATTGGGTAATCGCACTTGCTGCAGTAATCTCATAGACTTTGCCGATATTCTTTTTTGGCGTTGTCATTTTATGAATAAATTGGCCATCATCCGAAATCAGTAGCAAGCCAGTAGTGTCATAATCCAAACGCCCCACGCATTGCAGACCTCGTTCTATAAATGGCGCAGGCAATAGACTGTAGACACTAGCGTGGTGTGTTGTCTTATGAGAGCACTCGTAATTCATAGGCTTGTTAAATGCAATGTAGGCCTTCTCGTGATATTCCCAATCTTTACCGTCTACATTGAGAGTGAGGCTCTCAGTGGAAATTCGTTCATCGGGATCTTCAGCCAAAACCCCATTCACTCTTACCAAATCCGCATAGACTAAATCTGCGCAATAACGCCGTGTGCCAAAGCCTTGGCTAAATAAGATTTTTTCAAGCGAGATTGGTTTTGCCATATGCTGCAGAGCATACTACAGAGCATGTTTAGACATGCTTGCATGGCAAGTTTTGCCTCAATTCATTATCATTAAGACTAGACAAATTAGTTCTTCAGCTCATCACCATGCTCTCATCACCAAAGCCTAGATCACCACTCCATACCCGTGAAATCACTTTTCAGGGCTATGCACGGGAAGATGGCTTATGGGATATTGAGGGGCATTTAAAAGATTTCAAGGCGACGCCATTTACAACTGGTGGCACCACTTGGCAACCTGGTGAAGCTTTTCATGACATGTGGGTCAGAGTGACACTCAATACTGAATTAGTGATTCAGGATATTGAGGTGGCGATGGTGGGACACCCCCATCCCGAATGTCCACAAGTTATTCCGCCGATGACTGCGTTGATTGGCGAACGCCTAGGCAAGGGCTGGAGAAAAACGATTCAAACCCATCTCGGCGGCATTGCAGGCTGTACACACTTACGCGAGCTACTTAATAGCTTAGCGACAGCTGCCTTTCAAGCAATCCCAGGAGCGTTATTTGATCCTGATGAAAACAAGCCACCCCTTTATCTTGGCACCTGTAAATCTTGGGATTTCAACGGACCAGTAGTGATGCGCGTCTATCCCAAGTTTTACCGTCGGAAAGAACAAGACAATAAGTCTTAAACTTCTCCGCGATGAATATTGAATGCATTGAAGGCTTGCTGAACCGGCATTAATTCCAATACATTGATGTTCATGTGACTTGGCAAAGTGGCTGCCCAGTAAATTGCTTCGGCAACATCATCAGCACTCAATGCTTTCACACCAGTGTAGACTTTGCCAGCTTTGTCATCATCGCCCTTAAAGCGCACATTTGAAAACTCGGTACCCGAACACATACCAGGCTCAATGCAAGTCACACGCACAGGGGTACCAATTAAATCTGCACGTAAATTTAAGCTAAATTGCTTCACAAATGCTTTGGTACCACCGTATACATTGCCACCAGGGTAAGGATAATTAGCTGCTACAGAGCCAAGGTTAATCACATGACCACGCTTACGCTCAACCATGCCCGGTAAAAATGCGCGGCTCATATGCACCAAACCTTTAATGTTGGTATCAATCATTCGATCCCAATCACTCAGAAATGCTTGGTGTGCAGGCTCAAGGCCTAAGGCCAGGCCGGCGTTATTGACCAATACAGACACATTCGCAAATTCTGCTGGCAATGCACTAGCCAGCTTATCTACTTTGGCACTATCGCAAACATCAACAGCTAAGGTAAGGATTTTTTTCTGTTGATCTGCAGGCAAAGAGGCTTTGATAGCATCAAGGCGTTCTTGCCTTCTTCCCACCGCAATCACCTTATGTCCATGCGCCAAAAAACGTCTAGCAGTAGCTTCGCCAAATCCAGCAGTTGCGCCAGTTACTAAAACCGTATGTTCCATATGTCCTCTAATTATCTTTTTATGATTACTTTAAGCTTTATCAACTAAGCAATTATCCTCGATTGTGGCAGCGCCAGACTTTACCAAAGCCTGAGTAAGCCATGCACTAAATTCATCCATACTCATATTGAGCTGCTTTGCGGCACTATTTAATGCAGGAGTCTCAGAGATCCATTGATTTACTAATGCAAGCTCTTTGTTGCGCCAATCTAATAATTTATATTTCAGCAAGACTTTCGCGCCATGTCGAGCATTTCTATCAGGGTCCGACGCCAAATAATCTAGTCGAGTCCTTGCCGTAGCCAATGCCGTAGCAACATCTATAAAAGGCTTTCCATGCCCAGGAATGACCAAAGAGATGGGTAAGTCTTCTATTAGATCTAAGGTTTGCGCGACTTCCTCAAACCCCGACTCACCCCACATCTCAGGAAAAACTACACCAAATCCCTCTTCCCACAATGCATCTGCAGAAATCAATATGCCATATTGCTCTTGGAACAACATCACTGAATGAGGATCATGCCCTGGTGCAGCCAAGATATCCCAAACATATCGCCCAAGCGTAATGCGCTGACCTGGAATTAATAACTGATCAAAACGAAACTGCGGACAGTCTTGCCCTAAATTTTGATAACTCAGTAAATCCACATTCCAATCACGCACTGCTTCAGCTTCAGCAGCAGGTATATAGATTTGGCAATCAAATTCTTTCTTCAGAGCAGCATTGCCGCCACAATGATCAGAATGCAAATGCGTGTTAACAACTTTATTCAAAGTTGTTAACCCATGTTTTTCTAATGCATTACGCGTCAAATTCATCGTCATGGCTTGATGAGCGCAATATCCACTATCAACCAATGAAACATCATTTTCACCATAGTGAAAAATATTGTTGGCCGAAAGCCAGCCGCGTTCGAATACCTCGATACCAGGAGGCAGGGAAAGTATGCTCAATTTAATTTTTCTGTAGCGACATCGCTTGCTGAGTGAGCTCCAGCTTGCGAATATCAAATTGTTGATTGTGCAGGCGCTCCAACAATGCATCATAGGTCTTTTTATCTATCTGTGGGGCTCTAGACAAAACCCACAAATATTCTCTTCTAGGATCACTGACCGCTGCGACCTGATATTGCGTATCCAAATCAATCACCCAATAATCACCCCAAACCATGGGCAAAAAGGATAGCCATGCGGGAGCAAATCGCACTTCCAGTTTTGGCGAATCTTTTGCACCCAGCTGTCTTGCTGTTCCTTCAGCCTGGGAGATCTCTCCATCAGCAGTTTTACAACTATTTAATACCTTGAGATTGCCATCTGGTCTAACTGAGTAAACTGCTTGCGTATTACTGACGCATTTTTTCTGAAACCAGTTTGGGAATTTTGCAATCTCATACCAAGTTCCCATGTAACGAGGCACATCAAGAGAAGGAATCGTTTTTACCGAAGACTCTTCGGCATGGATTGGCGAATGTAAGGCAATGACAAAGCAGACAAACAATAGAGATTTCAGTTGATTCATGGTGTTCAGTAGTATTTTTTTAGATCCATGCCCGCATACATACTGGCCACTTGTTCAGCGTAGCCATTAAACATTTGGGTCTTGATTTTGGGTGCAAACATACCTTTGGGGTCACCGATGCGTCGCTCAGTTGCTTGACTCCAGCGAGGGTGATCAACCTGTGGATTGACATTGGAGTAGAAACCATACTCCCGAGAATCAAACTGACTCCAGCTGGTCTTTGGCATCTCTTCGGTGAAGCGAATTTTCACAATCGACTTAGCGCTCTTGAAGCCATACTTCCATGGCACCACAATCCGCACAGGAGCGCCATTTTGCTTTGGCAATACCTCTCCATACAAACCCAAGGTAAGCAAGGTCAATGGATTCATTGCCTCATCCATGCGCAATCCTTCGCGATAGGGCCAATCGAGAATATTGCTACTAACTCCCGGCATCTGTTTGCGATCTGCCAAAGAAATAAATTCAACATACTTTGCTGACCCTAAAGGCTCTACCTTATTAATCAACTTTGATAAGGAATACCCATCCCATGGAATTACCATGGACCAACCTTCTACACAACGTAAACGATAGATGCGCTCTTCAATCGGGGCTAACTTTAATAAAGCATCCATATCAAGGGTGAGAGGCTTTTTTACCAATCCCTCTATCGAGATGGTCCACGGTTTTGTCTGTAGGGTATTTGCATAAGCGGCGGGATCGGACTTATCAGTGCCAAACTCATAGAAATTGTTATAGCTGGTGACATACTTATATGGCGTTGGCTCTTCTTTAACGCTATACGCTGGATTTAAAGTAGCGGCCAACTTTTCTGGGCTTGATGCAAGGGCCTGACGAGAAAACCAAGGCGCCAAAGCTAACCCAAAGCTGCCTGCTGCAGCGGATTTAATTAAGGAACGGCGATTTTCAAAAACAGCTCTAGGTGTAATGTCACTGGCAAGTATGGTTTTATCTATAAAACGCATGGTAGACCCCATTAAGGTAATAGGTCTATTTTGCTACTGATAGCAATTTATTGCTGACCTTAGATTAACCGCGGGCTGCACGGATCTTATTTAGTAGCAACAAGCTATGCTTATCCATGCCAGCAACCATGCCCGCCAATACTGGATAGTCTCGTATGAGTGTTTCTCCACCATAAAAGCGCATGAGCCATTCTGGAAAACTCCGCTCTGAAATCTCACGAATCTCCAATAATTCGACCCGATGATGGCGATCATCCTCCTGGATGCGTTTCCACGCTTTCATGACATTGGCGCGCTCACCCTCAATAATTTGCGCAAATTGCTGGTTGTCATAAAACAAAATGCCAGTCACACCATTTTTTTGATTAAAGATTCGTGCAGACTCCAGAAGACGCATTAAGCCAAGAAAAGACATATCTGAGACTGCTTCGCTCAGATAACTTAACTCGACTAGATCTTTGGGTTTTGGCATTTTGTCTATTGCGGAACTTTAAAAAGAAAAAGGCAAACCCGAAGGTTTGCCTTGAGTTCGCCTTTTGATAATAACTCTAATTAATATTAGAAATTATTATGGCTTCTACCTAATGCTTACAGTTGGTGCATTCGCCTTTATGCTCTTGCAGCTTTAAGTGCAGCATTGAAGGTTGTGCTTGGACGCATAACCGCTTTGCATTTCTCGGAGTCAGCAACATAATAACCACCAATGTCTGCTGGCTTACCTTGAACCGCTTTAAGCTCTGTGACAATCTTCTGCTCATTTTCAGCCAAAGATTTAGCTAAAGGCGCGAAATACGCTTGCAGCTCTTTATCTTCGGTTTGATTGGCCAATGCTTCTGCCCAATACATCGCCAAGTAGAACTGACTACCACGGTTATCCAACTCACCAGTACGTGGAGAAGGAGACTTATTGTTATCCAACAACTTACCAGTAGCTTCGTCTAGAGTGCGAGCCAAGATTTTCACTTTCGGATTGCCCGTCTTATCGCCGATGTCCTCAAGGGATACCGCTAAAGCCAAGAACTCACCTAGCGAATCCCAACGCAAGTGGTTTTCTTCCACTAACTGTTGGACATGTTTTGGTGCGGAACCACCAGCACCTGTTTCAAACAAGCCGCCACCAGCCATCAATGGAACAATCGAGAGCATCTTAGCGCTGGTTCCTAATTCCATAATTGGGAACAAGTCAGTTAAGTAGTCGCGCAAGATGTTACCGGTTACAGAAATGGTGTCTTTGCCACGAATCACACGCTCAAGGGTGTAACGCATTGCACGAGTTTGAGACATGATCTGAATATCCACGCCCTCAAGGTCATAGTCTTTCAGATAGGTTTTTACTTTCTTAATCAACTCAGCTTCGTGCGGACGGTACTCATCCAACCAGAATACGGCTGGCGTATTCGAGAGGCGCGCACGATTAACCGCTAACTTGACCCAATCACGAATTGGGGCATCTTTTACTTGGCACATACGCCAGATATCACCCTCTTCCACATTTTGCTCAAGTAATACAGTACCGTCATCAGCAACGATACGAGCCACGCCAGCTTCTGGAATCTCAAATGTCTTGTCGTGAGAACCGTACTCTTCTGCTTGTTGAGCCATCAAGCCTACGTTTGGCACGGTGCCCATGGTTCTTGGATCGAAATTACCATGTGTCTTGCAGAAATTAACCATTTCTTGATAGATACGCGCAAAGGTACTTTCAGGGATTACAGCCTTGGTGTCGTGCAAACGACCATCTGCGCCCCACATCTTGCCACCCACACGAATCATCGCTGGCATCGACGCATCCACAATCACATCACTTGGAGAGTGTAAGTTAGTAATGCCTTTTGCTGAATCTACCATCGCTAATGCAGGACGGTGCTCATGACATGCATGCAAATCCTGAATGATTTCTTCACGCTTAGACTCAGGCAGAGTTTTAATCTTGTCATACAAGCTGCTCATACCGTTGTTGGCATTCACGCCCAACTCTTCAAACAACTTCGCATGCTTTTCAAAAGCGTCTTTATAGAAAATCTTCACAGCGTGACCAAATACGATCGGGTGTGACACCTTCATCATGGTTGCCTTGACGTGCAAGGACAACATCATGCCAGTCTTATACGCATCTTCAATTTCTTTTTCGTAGAACTCGCACAAAGCTTTTTTGCTCATGTACATGCTGTCGATGATTTCACCGGCAAGCAAAGAGACTTTTGGTTTTAGAACAATAGTTTTGCCACTCTTAGTAACCAAGTCCATCTTCACATCACAAGCCTTAGTCATCGTCATGGACTTCTCGCTGGAGTAGAAGTCGCCACCATGCATATGGGAAACGTGTGTGCGGGAAGCTTGGCTCCACTCACCCATGGAGTGAGGGTTCTTGCGTGCATAGCGCTTTACAGCGGGTGGTGCACGACGGTCAGAGTTACCTTCACGTAAAACTGGGTTCACAGAACTGCCCAAGCACTTAGAGTAGCGAGTACGAATCGCCTTTTCTTCATCTGTCTTAGGATCATCTGGGAAGTTAGGGATCTTGTAACCCTTGTTTTGCAGCTCTTTAATTGCTGCAACCAACTGCGGCACAGAAGCACTAATGTTTGGCAACTTAATAATGTTGGTATCTGGCTGCAAAGTCATCTTGCCTAACTCGGCCAAATTATCTGGAACTTTTTGCTGATCTGTTAAACAGTCAGAGAACTCAGCCAAAATACGCGCGGCAACAGAGATATCGCTCTTCACAATCTCTACTCCAGCTGGCGCTGTGAAAGTACGAATAACTGGCAAAAATGCGCAAGTCGCCAAAAGCGGCGCTTCGTCTGTCAGCGTGTAAATAATCTTTGATTTCTCTGAAGCCATTAACGTTTCCTCAATATTGATAAATTTACAGAGTCAGGTTTTTACCCTGCCACTCTCATATTCCGCATTTTGCAAAGCACTTTTAGTTAGTGTGTTTTATCGTTAAAACGCACACTTTTGCCAATGAGGCGAGGGTTCAATTTTAAATCATCAGGATTGGCATTCATTGAGGTTTTTCATCCAAAAACCGCATATAGAGCCCAATTTAAGGGAATCCACCGAGACGGCAGCGGCAGTCATTTCCTCGTAAACTGCAAGCCATGCCCAGCAACCAGCACCCCCTCCTCAATAAGAACCTGATATTGCTCATTATTTGCCAGGGCTTATTTCTGACCAATAATGTCACTTTTATCGCTATTAACGGTCTAGTTGGCTATAGCCTGGCCCCCGCTAACTGGATGGCAACCTTGCCAGTCATGGGCTATGTTGTCGGCGCGGCTTTCTCCACCTCTCTGGTAGCAAAGTCACAAAATCACTTTGGACGGAAAATTTCCTTCCAACTTGGACTATTGGTGGCTGCTTTGTCAGCCCTGCTTTGCGCTTATGCAGCCCTGAGCAAAAACTTCTGGTTATTAGTCCTAGGGACATTTATCGCTGGTTATTACAGTGCGAATGGTCAGCTCTATCGTTTTGCGGCAGCAGAGCTCACTGAAGTGAGCCAGAGAGATAAGGCTGTCTCATGGGTTTTAGCGGGCGGTATTTTGGGCGCCGTCATCGGACCTAATCTCGCCTCATGGACTCGCAATTTGTTTGAGACCGCCTTCTTAGGCGCTTATCTCACTTTGTCTATTGCAGCCTTCATCGGGATAGTAGTGATGCAGTTCATTCATTTTCCTGAAGAATTTAAAACCCAACATGCACTCTCCGATGGCAGACCCCTTAATAGCATCTTGCGCCAACCTGTGTTTCTAGTAGCGGTCATCGGCGCAGCACTGGGTTATGGCGTTATGAACCTCCTCATGGCAGCCACACCATTGGCGATGCAAATTTGTGGCTTACCCTTTTCAGACACTGCCTTGGTACTAGAGTGGCATGTCATTGGCATGTTCGCGCCCGGCTTTTTTACAGGGACACTTATCCAACGTTTTGGCGCCCTCAAAATCATGGGGCTCGGTGTCAGCCTCAATTTCATTTGTATTTTTATCGCCCTGAGTGGCACTGATCTGCATCAATTTTTCATTGCCCTCTTTTTACTTGGTGTGGGCTGGAATTTTCTATTCACCGGCTCCACCTCATTGGCTATGACAGCCTATAAACCAAATGAACGTGACAAAGCTCAGGCGGCAATTAATTTCTTTGTTTTCGGCACGATGGCATTTACTTCCTTTGGGTCTGGCGCCCTTATTACCTCCCAAGGCTGGGATATTCTGAATTTAGGATCACTCATTCCCGCTACGATTACGGCAATTGCACTCATCTGGCTTGGCCTCCAATATCGCAAGACAAGTGAAGTCTGATACGCCTATACTAGCCAGTCATTTGAACTTATAGAAATAGATACATTAAGGAATACACCATGTCTGAACTCCAGAAAATTGATACCGTTGTTGGCGATGGCAAAGAAGCCACTGCCGGCAATCACGTTGACGTGCACTATACCGGCTGGCTCTATGATGAAAATGCGCCAGACCATAAAGGCACAAAATTTGATAGCTCACTCGATCGCGGCCAACTGTTTAGCTTCCCATTGGGTGCTGGGCATGTCATTAAGGGCTGGGATCAAGGTGTTGCCGGAATGAAGATTGGCGGCAAGCGTACCCTAATCATTCCAGCAGAGATGGGCTATGGCGCTCGCGGTGCTGGCGGTGTTATTCCACCCAATGCAACCCTCGTATTTGATGTTGAGCTACATGGAGTGAACTAACTCTACAAGCAGCTTGACCGGTAGTACGTATTCAAAACAAAAGCCACCCGAGGGTGGTTTTTTATCTGCAATCTAGTCCTAGCAATACAGACGAACCATTAAGAACGAATAGACTTTCCGTTCAAGGTTAGGCGATTGATAGATTTGGTCTGGCACAGACCAATCAAGCGATTGCGCTCTGCCAATACCTTGTCAGCATAGCCGCCATCATCTTCGGCGTTAGCAGCGCCAACGTAATACTTCAAACCATTACGCAATGAACCCGCTGTAGCAATTAAGTACTTCAGAATATAAGCGCCAACACGAATATTCACTTCGGGTTTCACAGCCTGCTGAGTTCCGCCATACAAGGCATATTTTTCACGATGTACTGAAGTCATGACTTGCATGAGACCTTCTGCGCCAGCCTGACTCTTAGTATTTGGATTGAAATTCGATTCCACCGAAATGACTGCAAGCAACAACACAGGATCAATATTGACTTCTTTGGCAATCAAAATCGTATTCGAAACATATTCCTCAATCTTGTTGCGATCGAGGCTATATTTTTTTTCAAAGAAGTCCGCCACAGCGCGTTGATTCTGAATAGAGCCCATTAGATTGCTATCCAGCGCCTGGGGATCTAACTTAGATGCTGGAATGCGATCAGCCAAATGAGAAATAGACTTCACTTGCACTTGCGCTACTGAAGGCATCAACAAAGCAACCGTTTGCTGCTTCACGCTCGCCAATCCAGAAGCATGCTGGCCTGATTTTTGATAAATCACTGAAGCGATATCCGTATCAGAGGCTGTAGCGACATTCTCGTTACCCTTGTATTGATCGAGCATGCCAAAGCCATTGCTCCACACGATGTGACGTGCCTCGTCTGGAACTAATATGCGGGCCAAGTCAAAGGCGCCAGCGTTGGTGCCATTGCCAGAAAGCCAAAGGCCAACCACCATAAATACCGTAACAACGAGCAAGCCATTAATGACTCGGTAAACCGGAGCCATAGCATGGGCTAACAGGTCTTTCGCAGCCAACATCGCTGGTTGCGACCCCTGCATTTCACTCAAATTGTTCGTTACACATTTACTCATTCACTGATTTGCGACTCTCAAAAACACTCAAGACACTTGCCTAACTGTTTTATGTTGCATCGCAATATATTAAAAACATGGGTCATCCTAAAAAGGTTCTTATATCAAGTCAAGAATAAAGAAAAAGATTTCAATAACTTTTAGTTGTTGAAATACGGGAGTTCCCGAATAAGTGATCTAAATTAGACAATAAGTACATATAAATCAATTACTTATAGATGTTAGGGGGCACTAATTTCATTTTATAAAAAATTGCCTGATTTCTGACTTTTTTACTATTTGAAACCAAAATTGACCCCTAAAAACCATACATCTAGTATCTAGGTCTGCTTTCTTTTCTACCGGTAGTTACTGGCCATAATTGCTGCAGAGCATGATTCATCAAGGCTCAGAGGCTGACATGTTCAAGAAATTTCATTGATTTCACACTAGCTCTAAGGCGAATGCCAAGCTCTGATGGTTTGGCTAGCCCTACACTTATGGGCAATGAATCCAAATCGCAAATCATCTGTCTTATTTCACTTCATTAGCCTCATTGGCCTAGTTGGATACTTACTCACGCCGCTAAGCGCCTTTGCGCTATTTGATAACTGCAAGGACCTCTTTCCCAATCAACGCATTCCTACTGCCCCTCAAGTGGGTCGCGACCTGTGCTTTGATAGTTTTGCGATCTATTACTCTACTCAAGACAAGAAACCTATCTATGTTGTGGAGAAGCTCAATCGAGAGCAGCTAATGGCTCCGCATCCACGCAGAAGCAACCAGTTCTATGAAGAGGCTCGACTTCCCTTCTCAGAAAGAGCCCTTCTCTCTGACTATCGGGGCAGCGGCTACGACCGAGGCCACAACGCCCCAGCAGGCGATATGAGTAATGAGAGGGCTATGGCTCAATCATTCTCTCTGGCCAATATGATGCCGCAGGCTAGACAAAATAATCAGGGTATTTGGGCTAAGAATGTAGAAGAGCCAACTAGACACTATGCCAAACGAGCTACAGGCGATATTTATGTCTTTACTGGCTCAACCGGCAATCAAGGAAGCATAGGTAGAGGTCATGTCACGATACCGAGTCATTTATATAAATTGGTATATGACCCCAGCAAAAATCTGGCGTGGGCTTTTTGGATTGAAAATTCCAATGACGCATTGATGACGCCACCAATTTCTTATGCAGAGTTAGTGAGTAAAACTGGGATTGACTTTCAGTTGCCGATTCAAACTACCCAAACTGTGCAATCTATATCAACTCAAAGCAATAAGACTCAGACTGCGAACTCCATCGGTGGCTGGTATCCCGTATTTTTTGATGTGTATTCGGCTGAGAAGGTAAATGCCATTCTGACCAGCATTCGCTCAGGCAAAGTTGCTAGCATTCAGATTCAATATGACCAGAATGCCGATCTTGCCCATCGTATCGCTACTCTGCTCCAGTCACAAACCCAGGTAACAGTTGAGCTTAGTCAAAGCAGTCCGCCAGATACCCCTGGAGTCACTTACGAGCGCAAGCGTGTAACCGTCATCATTCGATCAAAAGCAAATTAATCTCGTACCTCGTGGGCTTTTTGCAATTTTTGCGCATTCTGAATAGGCGCCAAGAGGCCGCGTAAGCCGTTGTGATCCAAGGTATGCATTAACTCCAGCAATTCACCAAGCTCGCCCTTCGGAAATCCTTCACGCGCAAACCAAGCCAAATAATTTCCAGGCAAGTCAGCTATCGCACGACCTGCATGTTTGCCAAATGGCATTTTCATTAAAACCAATTTTTCTAATGCTTGTGAATCCATATGTGCATCTTACAAGTTACAAGAAATAAGTAAAACAACAAAACGATGTAATCCCACATTCAAGTAGCCATTTATTGAGTAATGGTCTTATACCTACTTGAGAATCATTCTTATTTGATTTGTTATATTGAAATCCGATTCGAATTACCCATTCGAACACTTTCAATCAACTCTCAAAAAGATGACGATCCTCTATGAAACTCACTATCAAAAGACTTTTGGCCTTCAGCCTTTTTCTTGCCGCCACCTTGCACTTCTCTTTTGCCAATGCTGGTGAAGGCGTATTTGGCTGGATCTATACACTCGATTTACAACCCAAAGGAACGTTAGAATTCGAGCAACGCCTACAGCTCAATCAACAGCAAGCTGCAGGAAGCTACGAAGCCTGGACCGCAAGAACAGAATTGGAGTACGGCCTCACCAACGATTTACAAATCGCTGGCTACATTAATTCTTATTACACCAGCGCCAACCAAAACTACACCAACCCAGAAGCTTGTGAAGATGCCGCGAGTTGTACCGGTGGCTATGGCGTTCCCTCCTCCCATGATCCTTCCACGGCCTATAGAAAAAGTGGTATTGAGGGTGGGTCTCTAGAGGCAATTTATCGCATTACCAATCCCGTCACTTCGCCCGTTGGTGTAGGACTCTACCTTGAGCCTAGCTGGGGAAGAAATAAAGATGAGATCGAAGCGCGACTCTTGCTGCAATCAAACTTTATTGATGATCGCCTGGTGGTCGCCAGCAATATCGTGGTTGCTAATGAGCGCCTGAAATTTATTGAAAACGGCAACGTCCCAGAATCAATGCTCGACATCTTGGTTGGCGCAAGCTATCGTTTTGCTCCAAAGTGGTCAGCTGGTGTTGAGGCACGCTTTCATAATGATTATTCTGAACTCAACTTACGCAATCAAGTTCAGCGCGCAACCTTTATTGGCCCCAATCTACACTATGCAGCTAAAGACTGGTGGGTCACTGGTGCATGGCGTTACCAGTTGGCTGGCGGAACCTGCATGGGTGGAGGTGAAGCTGAATGCTCGAATGCGCGAGTATGGGATAGCCATAGTGTGAATGAATACATTCTGAAGGTGGGTTTTCCAATTAATTAAAAATTAGGAAATAAAAAAGCCCTTAAAAAAGGGCTTTTTTATTATTGATGACCATCCATCAATAGATGTAACTTAGTGACCCCCTGCTCCACCCAAGTACGCTGCTTTAACTGCGGGATCGTCTTTGAGTTTGGCTGCTGGGCCATGAGTCGCAATCTTGCCGTTCTCCAATACATAACCATAGTCGGCAACATTTAAAGCCGCTGCAGCAAATTGCTCAACCAACAACATGGTCACGCCTTGAGACTTCAGATTAGAAATGATCTTGAAAACCTCCTCCACCAAAATTGGCGCAAGACCCATTGAAGGTTCATCTAAGAGAATGATCTCTGGATTTAACATCACTGCGCGAGCCATTGCCAACATCTGCTGCTCACCGCCAGATAATGTGCCCGCCAATTGATTACGACGCTCTTTTAAGCGAGGGAACATTTCTAGGGCTTTTTCTAAATCGCTCTTGATATCGCCTTTTGGACGGCTTCCAGTGAAGCGTGGAAATGCGCCCAGCAACAAATTGTCGGTAACCGACATGGTAGTGAATACGCGACGACCCTCTGGGCTATGGGCTAAACCTAAGCGCGCAATTTTATGAGAGTCGTAACCATCAATTTTTTCACCGCCCAAGCTGACTTCGCCCGCAGTAGGCTTGATCATGCCGGTGATGGCACGCATGGTTGTGGTTTTGCCAGCACCGTTGGAGCCAATCAAGGTGATCACCTGCCCTTTAGGCACATCAATATTGATGCCGTGGAGTACTTTGACTTTTCCGTAGCCTGCTTCAAGATTCTTAATAGATAACATGGTATTTACCGTTCAATATTGTTCTAGTGATTAAGTACCCAAGTAGGCATGAATCACCTTCTCGTCTGCCTGAACTTCAGCTGGTTTACCTTCCGCAATCTTCTGACCGAAGTCCAATACAGACACGGTGTCGCAAACTGACATCACCACATCCATATGATGCTCAATCAAGATGAAGGTAATGCCGTTATCGCGAATCTTACGAATAATGCGCAAGAGCTCTTTGATATCAGGGGCTGTTAAGCCTGCGGCTGGCTCATCCAAGAGAAGTAACTCTGGGTCAAGCGCTAATGCACGAGCAATTTCTAGCAAACGCTGCTTACCGTACGGCAAGTTACGCGCCTCTTCATTAGCCAAGTCGTCCAAGCCCACAAACTTCAACAAGGCCATTGCACGCGCATGTGCCTCAGCAGATTCACGCTTATAGCGTGGCAGATTTAAGGCAACCTCAAGCATGTTGGATTTAAAGGTGTGATGCAAACCAACCAAAATGTTTTGGATGGCAGTCATCTCACCAAACAACTGTACGTTCTGGAAGGTACGCGCGATACCAGATAAGGCAATGTCAGAAGAAGTCTTACCAACGACGCTTTCACCGGCATACAACACGTTACCAGCAGTAGGTACGTAGATACCAGTCAACACGTTCATCATGGTGCTCTTACCGGAGCCGTTAGGACCAATCAAACCATGAATAGTGCCGCGCTTAATACTAAGGTCAACGTTGTTCAGCGCTTTCAAGCCACCGAACTGCATCAATACAGAATCTACTTTTAAGAGTTCTGCACCGGTATTTTGAGTGCCCACAGCGCTAATAAAGCTAATCGAGTCATCGACCACCTCAACTTCACCACCACGAGTAGTTTTTGCTTTACCTGTAATTGATTGGTAGAAGCTTTTTGCAAAGCCCACGATACCGTTTTGCAAGTAGTACACCACCAACAAAATCATGAAGCCGAAAATACTCAAGCGCCAGTCAGAAATCGTATTAAGCCAGAATGAGAATGCAGCCAAACCGACTACGCCAGCGATTGGAACCGCTACACGTCTTGGAGTAGTTAACTTCTTGGAGAGCGCCAAACCAGCACCAACTACCACTACGATTGCAATAATTGATGCAACGATACGGAACAAGTTGATGTCATCTAATAATTTAGGCAATAACACAATGATTGCCGCGCCAATCAAAGCACCCAAGCGTGACTTGCGTCCGCCCATAATGATGCCCAATAAGAACAGAACAGCTAATTCGTTGTTGTAGGTGTTTGGTGAAATATATTGCTCTGAATAAGCATATAAGCAACCAGCCAAGCCAGCAAAAGCCGCGCTAATCACAAATGCGATCACCTTAAAGCGATATACGGAAACACCCATACAGTCACAAGCAATCGGGCTATCACGCAAAGCTTCAAATGCACGACCAATTTGAGATTTAACGAAACGGTCGACAACCACCAAAGACATGACTAAAACCGCCAAGACCAACCAGAAGTATTCAGCCTTGGTCATAGGCACGCCCATGAGATCTGGTTTAGGAATCTTGATGCCTAATGGGCCCTCAGTCATCCAGGTCATTTCATTAATCAGAATCTGAGTAATGGTTCCGAAGGCCAAAGTCACCATCGCCAAATATGGGCCAATTACCTTTAAGGCCGGCAACGCCAAGATGCCACCAAAAATGGAGGTAACTACAACTGAGGCTGGCAAGGTTGCCCAAATAGTCCAACCAAAATGGAAATACAAAACGCCGGCCGTATACGAGCCAATACCAAATAAGGCTGCGTGACCCAATGAAACTTGACCTACATAACCTACAACAATATCCAAACCAAACAAGAGAATGGTGTAAATCAGAATCGTTTCAACTAAGTGAATGTAATACGGGTTATGAATAAAGAGAGGCAAGCAAAAGAGTGCCGCAATCGCAATTAATAGAGGGAGTAGAGACTTCTTCATCATTAAACTTTCTTAATTGCAGATTTACCGAAGAGACCAGAAGGTTTGTATGCCAATACAAGCAATAACAAAATCAAACCTGGAACATCTTTGTAACCAGTAGAGATATAAAAGCCAGTAGCGGTTTCGACAATACCCAAAATCAAACCACCAACAATAATTCCGAGGCCGCTAGATAAGCCGCCAATAATTGCCACTGCGAATGCCTTCAAACCTAAGGCACCACCCATAGTCGCACCAGTCAAGGTTAACGGCGCAATCAATACACCGGCAAATGCAGCTGTTAAGGAAGATAAAGCATAAGAAAAAGTAATAACTACACTGGTATTAATGCCCATCAATCCAGCAGCGTCACGATCATTTGCTGTAGCCACTACCGCCTTACCGTAAATGGTTTTACGGTTGAAGAACTCTACCAACAACATCATTACCAATGCACCGACAACTACTAAGATTTCCATTGGGAGAATATTTGCACCAAGGAAATTCATAGGCTCCATTGGAAGCGGAGCTGGAAATGGCAATGCATCACGACCCCAAATATTTTCAGCAACGTTTTTGAAAATAATTCCAAGAGCAATCGTCGACATAATCCAACCAAACTCGGATTTAATTTTGATCGCAGGGCGAACGCCAATTAATTCAACAAAACTACCTTGCAACATACCAAATAAGCAGACCACTGGAATCATCACCCAGTAGTTCATACCAAAGGTGTCCACACAAGTGAGGCCGACAAGCGCGCCCAACATCAGAGCCTCACCTTGACCGAAGTTCAAAGTGCCTGATGTGGCAAAAGTGAGCTGAAACCCGAAAGCGATAACCGCGTAGATCATTCCTACCGCTATTCCGCTCGAGAGGATTTGTGCAAGCATTTCCATGTTATTGGCCTAATATTTTTATTACTTTTATTAACGAATCCGCCATTGTAAGCAAAACGCCGCTTTTTGGGCGGCGCTTTGTTTGATCAATTGTTGCAATGCAAAATAATCTATTGCTTGCAACTTGAAGAGGGCTTATTTCTTCTTGGCAGTTGCATCTTCTGAATTCAAGAACTCAACACGACCGTTTTCAACTACGCCCATGACTACGTCTTTTGCCTTAATGGCTTCATGATCGGTTGCAGAGAATGGCTTGTTATAAGTAATCACTACACCATCTACTGGAGTCTTAAGATCTTGCAAAGCTGCCAAAATCTTTGATCCTTCAGTGCTATTTGCTTGCTTAATTGCAGCAGCCAAGAGGTATACAGAATCGTAACCCTGAGCCGCAGAAACTGGAGAAGCAATGTTGTTGTTCTTTGGCTTGAACTCTTTTAAATAAGCCTCTTGGAATGCCTTACGCTTAGCAGTTGTTGATGGAGTCTGAATGTATGTCTGAGGCATTGTTGCACCGTTACCGTTTTTACCTGCGGTATCGATAAAGCTTGCCATAGACAAAGTCCAGCTACCAATCATTGGTTTTTTCCAACCCAACTTCGCCATACCGTTAGCGATTTGTGCCAACTCAGGTCCGATTGCGTAAGTCAAAATCACATCAGCACCAGCATTTTTTGCTTTGAGCAACTGTGAAGTCATATCCACGTCACCAATATTGAATTTCTCTGTAGCAACCGGAGTAACGCCATATGTCTTCAAGGCTTTTTCCAAATCCTCACGACCTAACTGACCGTAGTTAGTAGAGTCAGCCAAGATCGCCACTTTCTTCAAGCCACGCTTCTCAACCGCCTCTTTAGCAATCATTGGAGCCTGAATATTGTCGGCAGCAGCATTACGGAAAACATAGTTCTCAGGTGCATTAGGGAACTGATGAGTTACCAATGAGCCTGTAGCAACGTTGTTCAATACTGGAATCTTCGCTTCCTGGAAGAAACGCTGTGAAGCCAATGCAACACCAGTGTTGATATAACCAAGGGTAGCGATTACTTTTTCGTTGTTAATAAATTCTTGAGCAATCTGTACGCCACGCTCATTTTTTGCTTCATCATCGCGCTCTACCAATACGATCTTGTTGCCATTAATGCCGCCAGCGGCATTAATTTCTTTAGTTGCCAAGCGCACACCGTCGCGCATACTTACACCCATTGAGGATGAGCCACCTGTAAATGGGCCAATAACGCCCACTTTAATATCGGCAGCGTAAGCGCCAGTTGCAAGCATTGCAGTAGCTGCTACTGCAAAAATGTGATGACGAATCTTCATAAAGTCTCCATGACTGAAAAATGCTATTGAAATAAAACTTTTTTATAGTTACTACGAATGACGAAGGATTATCTTACTGTTATTGCAATAGCAAAAAAAGAGCTTTGTATTAGGGTTTTACATTAGCCATTTTGATGGCTTTATCTCTCAATCCATCCCCCAACTCATCTTTGAATTTACTTAGCCAATCGATTACGAATACTGGGCCAAAATAAATTCACCATTAAGCCAGTGATTACTAACCCTGCCGCCTCGATCTTCCATGGGGGAAGTGGCTCAGACAAGAAATAGGCAGATGCCCCCATTCCGAAGATGGGTACTAATAATGGTGCGGGTGCAACAACTGCTGCTGGGTGTTTTGATAAGAGCCAGGCCCAAGCACCATAGCCAAACAGCGTATTGCCCCAGGATTGCCATAAGACACCTAACCAAGCCCCTATTGGCGCCTTTATCAAAGAATCACTCACAACCGTCCAGCCACCCTCGAATATTAGAGCCATCAAAACCAAGGGGGGAATGGCATAAACGCTAGCCCACACTACATACGCGAGCATATTGATAGTGCCAGCACGGCGACTGGTCGTATTCGCTACACCCCATGAAAAACCTGCAAATACTACTAATGCCAAACCCAGAAATGTTGTCGTGGAATCTGTGTGCACCGCAATAATGCCAAGACCAGTCATTGCAACCCCTACGGCTAGCGCTTGATATAGCTTGAGACTTTCTTTAGCAAATAGCATGGCAAAGCCGATTGTGAAAAAGACCTGTGTCTGAATCACCAAGGAGGCTAAGCCCGGAGAAATATTGCCATCAATCGCAAAATACAAAATGCCGAATTGACCTACTCCAACAGCAACGCCATAAACATATAAATTTTTCCAAGAGATTTTGGGTCTTTGAAAAAATAGAGCTGCAGGCAAAAAAGCGAAGATGTAGCGTAAAGCAGCAAATACAAATGGCGGAAAACTTTCAAGCGAGATTTTGATCACGACAAAGTTCGTACCCCATACCGCAACAATTGCTAAAGCTAACAGCAAATGGCTGATTGGTAGTTGATAACCCGACTGGTCTTTTGTTTTTGAACTATTCACGCGTGAGCAATTCTACGGCACGTTGCGCAATCATCATCGTGGGGGCCGCAGTATTGCCAGAAGTAATGGTCGGCATGGCTGACGCATCAACCACCCGCAATCTTCTAATGCCCCTCACCTTCAACTCTGAATCCAAGACTGCCATCGGATCATCAGCACGACCCATTTTGCAGGTGCCTACTGGATGGAAAATGGTTGTACCAATATCACCAGCCGCCCTTACCAACTCCTCATCAGATTGATATTGCATGCCCGGCTTGTACTCTTCTGGACTGTAAGGTGAGAGCGCAGCTTGCTCAGCAATCTTTCGAGTCAAGCGTAATGACTCTGCAGCCACTTTGCGATCTTCATCGGTTGATAAGTAATTTGGATTGATGATAGGCGGCGCTTCAGGATCGGTTGATGCAATATGTACACTGCCACGCGATGTGGGTCGCAAATTACACACACTCGCCGTGAATGCATTAAATGAATGTAGGTCTTCTCCAAAACGCTCTAACGATAGAGGCTGAACATGGTATTCCACATTGGCGCTCTTTTGCTCTGAGGAGCTGTATGCAAACGCGCCTAGCTGCGATGGCGCCATTGACATCGGGCCCGAGCGCTTTAAGAGATATTCCAAACCAATCATCAACTTTCCAAAAAGAGAATTGGCTTTGGTGTTGAGAGTTTTAATGCCACTAACTTTATAGACCATGCGCAATTGCAAATGGTCTTGGAGATTTTCACCAACTCCGGGCAAATCTGCGACCACTGGAATTCCTAATTTATTCAAATGTGCGGCAGCACCAATACCGGATCGCTCCAAAATCTGCACACTACCAATGGCGCCAGCACTCAAAATGACCTCGCCACTTTGATTGATTAAAGATTGATGAATTGCGCCGTTCTTGCGATATTCCACTCCGCTGCAATTTTTGGTGTCTGGGTCGATCATCAGCTTTGTGACTACTGCTTCTGTAATTACCGTTAAATTACTTCGCTTCATGGCATCTTTTAAAAATGCTTTTGAAGTATTGAGTCGCCAACCTTTACGCTGACTCACATCAAAATAACCTACGCCAAAGTTATCACCCCGATTGAAGTCATCCGACGCAGGAATACCAGCTTCTACAGCAGCATCCTTAAATCGATCCATGATGGGCCAACGCAGACGCTGTTTCGATACTGTCCACTCACCGCCTTTGCCATGCCATTGATTAGCAGCACTGTGATAGTCCTCAAACGATTTGTAGCGTTTGAGTGCATTCTCCCAAGACCATGCGTCATCACCAGTCGCTTGCACCCAAGATTCATAATCACCGGCCTGACCACGCATATAGATCATGCCGTTAATCGATGAACAACCACCGAGCACACGACCACGAGGGTAAAGTAGTGAGCGACCATTAAGACCTTTCTCGGCAACGGTCTTAAAACGCCAATCGGCTCTGGGGTTATCAATGCAATAGAGGTAGCCAACCGGAATATGAATCCAAATATAGTTGTCGCTCTTGCCCGCCTCAATAAGCAACACCTTCTTACTTGGGTTCTCAGTTAGACGCTTAGCCAACATGCAGCCAGCGCTACCAGCTCCAATGATGATGTAGTCGTAATTGCCTGTTCGGGTCATAGTCTCGGAATAAACCTTATGGAGAGTAGCGTCTATTATTTAATAGAATCGATTATATGACTCTCACTAAACTAGAAAATAACCCAGTCTTTAGCCATGAGCAAGTATTTGGACATCTTAGAGATACAATTTTTTCGGCCGAAGAAGCTGCAGAATATTTAGAGATTTCAATTCCCACATTGCGAAGATACGTACAATCCGGAAGATTAAAGCCATCAAACACAATCGGCAGAAGTCAGCTCTTCTCAAGTGCGGAACTCAAATTATTCAAATTAAAAATTAGTAAAGAGTAACTGGCGGGCAATAGCCGTCTAAAATGAAAGCATGCATCTAAACGAAAAAAACCGCACCCCTAAAGTTCCAGAGGACGAAGGACCAAGCAAGTCTGAGCTAAAGCGTCAAATGACGGAGCGTCAGAAGTTGGCCGAGGTTTTAGCGGCTTTAAGTAGTGATGCACTAAAAACTATTCCTCTAGATGAAACCATCAAGAACGCAGTAGCGGAAACAAACAGAATCAAAAGTTTTGAAGCGATTCGCCGTCATAAGCAATACCTGGGCAAGCTGATGCGTGCATTGGATGATGAAGAGCTTGAGGCAATCCAGAAGCGATTGGATGCAATTCAGGGCGTTAGCAAAGCAGAAACAGCAAAGTTACATTTTCTAGAAAGCTATCGCGATCGACTCATTGCTAATGATGAGACATTTACCAAAATGATTGAGCAATATCCGGATATGGATATTCAGAATATGCGCACACTCATTCGAAATGCCCGCAAAGAGAAAGAACAGAATAAGCCGCCCAAGGCTTATCGAGAAATCTTTCGAGTCTTAAAGGAAATGGGCCTGTAAAGCTTTATTTAAAGCTTCAAACTACGAGACGGCACCTCAACCCATCGATAAAGAAAGTTTGCTGCAATCCAACTTGCCGCTATTGCCACCAGCATTAAAGCAATAGCCAATACACCTTCATGACGTTGGCTCATACCCCAAGCAATGTATAAGGTATTAGCAAGCAAGACAAAAGAGAAGTGAATCAAGAAGGCGCAGTACGATCGCCTACTCCCCCATAGAATGGCGTTCACTATTTTGTGGGTCCTGCTTTCATGACCTCGTCTTTGTTCCTTGCCATGATCTTTGTAAGCCCAATCACCCCAGATAACCAGAGCGATAGCAACCACATAAGCCAAGATATTGCGTATCCATAGTTGATGAAAAGTGGATATCAAAATAACGAATCCAATACCAATAAAAAAGAATTTGGCTACACGATTTACCAAGGGATCAGGATAGTTTTTACAAAGCTGCGCTAGTACACCTAGGCCATACGCCCCAATGAAGTAAATGAAATAGTTCTCATATACCCCTGAGCGATTAAAAAATAATAAGGATGAGACACACAACACCGCCAAGATCCACATCAGTGAGCGATACCCTGGAAACATCGAAAACATGATGGCTAGGATGGCGTACAACTGCCAGTCAATGGCTACATACCAAACTCCAGCCGAAATCGAATCTAAGCCTAGTATCCCCTGCAAGAAAAATAGATGAGCTAAAAACTGTCCCATCGTTTCAGATTCACCCACAAACTCATCCTGAACCCAAAAGCGCGCAAACCACGCGCAAATAATCGTCAATATCAGTGCAACCACATACGGTGCAAATAAACGGAGGTAGCGGTTAAATATTGTCTTCAGTACAGCCCTAGGATTCTGAAGATTGCTGGTGCGAGTGAGTGATTGAGCAGCCAAATAGCCACCCATGACTAAAAAGATTTGTACTGCATAACGACCATACTCAAACAACCAAGTCATCAAACCTGGCAAGAGCAATCTTGCATCCTCCGCAATTTGTCCATAACTGGAGAAATGGTGAAGGATGATCGTTAAGGCTGCAAAGGTCTTTAAAAAATCGACCAGAAGGAAATGGTTTTTAGACTGCAAGGATAAGAGTGCTTAATGTAAATACCCTATTTTAGCGAAGCAGCATAAGCCGCTATAGCTTCGATATCCTCATCACTTAAACCTCGAGCCGCACTACCCATCGTTCCATCCATATCCACCCGGCTACCAGAGCGAATATTCTTTAACTGGGTCACCAAATACTCGGGCGATTGCCCTGCAAGACGGGCAATATGTTTTTGCCCTTGCAACTGAGCACCATGACAAGAATTGCAATACTGGACATTAGAGATCTGCTGACCCTTAGCAATCATGTCGGCGTTCCCAAATTTTGCGGGTGGAGGTGGCAAGGCAGCGTAATACGCTGCAATATCGCGCATATCTTGATCATTCAATCCTGCAGCGAGAGCCTCCATTGCACCGCCTTTACGCTGTTGGCCACGAAACTGAATCAATTGATAAGTAATTGAGAGGGCAGGTTGTGCAGCTAAATTCGGAATATCGGGAGAAATGCCAATACCGTTTTCACCATGGCAGGCAAAACAGGTTTGGGCTTTAGCCTTTCCTGCTACCGCATCAGGTGGAGCGGCGAAAGATTCTGCACAACCAATCAGAGCGAAGGAAGTAAAAAAGGCCACCTCAAGGATGGCCTTAGTTTTTAACACTAGCTTCATTTGCCGTAAGAAACGCGGAAGATGGCGCCAGTTTCATCATCGGATACCAACATCGATCCGTCTTTGAGCATCTGCACATCTACTGGACGACCCCAGAAGTTTTCGCCTTCTAACCAACCAGTAACAAATGGCTCAGACTTCACAACTTTGTTATTGGAATCTAACACTACGCGAACCACTTGATAACCAACACGTTTTGTTTTATTCCATGAACCGTGTTCTGCAATAAAGATATTGCCCTTGTATTCGGCAGGGAACTGTTTACCGTTATAGAAACGCATACCCAATGCTGCTACGTGTGCGCCTAAGTTATAGACAGGCTTATCAAACTCATCGCATGAGCGGCCTTTACCAAACTCTGGATCCAAGAAGTCGCCTTGATGGCAATGAGGATAGCCAAAGTTCATCCCTTTTGGACGCACTAAACGATTCAGGGTATCGCCTGGTTTATCTTCAGCAACCCAATCGCGACCATTGTTGGTAAACCAAAGCTCTTTAGTGCCAGGCTGGAAGTCCATACCAACGCTATTACGAACTCCAGTTGCAACAGTTTCTAGAATGTTAGTCTTCAAGTTCAAACGCACAATCGTTGCATGAGTTGAAGGTGGCACCACGATGTTTGCTGGCGTACCAATCTGGAAGTACAAATACTGGCCATCTGGGCTGAGCTTCATAAACTTCCAGCCGTGTGGCTCATCCTTAGGTAAAGCATCAAACACCACTACTGGAGCTGGAGGATTGTCTAAGTTCTGCTCGATGTTGTCATAACGAATAATGCGCGAGAGTTCTGCCACATAGAGCGAGCCATTAGCAAACGCTACGCCATTAGGACGGTGTAAGCCTTTGGCAATCGTTTTGACTTCACGCTTACCGTCTTTAGTCACTACCGCATACACATTGCCAGTAAAGCGCGTACCAACGAAAACTGTACCGCTTGGAGATTCAGTCATTGAGCGACCATTTGGCATACCGGATGCCCATAGTTCAATCTTGAAGCCTGCAGGCACCTTTAATTTACTTACCGGAATTTCATCTGCAGGCATTGCAGAAATACCGGGAGGATTTGGTGCTAATGATGGGTTCATGCCATCAGGCGTTCTTCCTTGCGCCCAAGTTGGTGGAATGCCTGATGCTGGAACTGGCGATGGTGCCGGCGCTTGCGCACTAGCTAGGGTGGCTACCGCCATGCCAGCAGCAAACATCAAAGAATGAATGGTTTTTAATTTCATTGGTAAATCTCCTGTTTTTATTGCTTTTGTTTTTATTTAATACAAACTACGCAACTACGATTTGCTAAATCCTAATGCATTTTGAATATAACTATCCAAAACCTAAAACTACTGCAGTGCATCAATTTACTTACAGTTATTAGAAATTCAACCGCGCCCCCACTGTGATGGCTTGAGGCATACCAGCCTGATAGGCGTTTGCGGAGGAAGCAATATTAAATGTCACGTATTGCCGATTAAATAAGTTCACTACGGAAGCAAAAACGGATGCCTGCGGGGTCAGTTGGTAATTTGCTTTGAGGCCGACTACAGCATATGCAGGGACTGGCAAGGATCCTGTTGCCATCCAAGAATTGCCAACATAGCGAACAGTTGTTGTCAGGCTAGCCTGAGGAACGGGGTAGTAAGTAATTCCTGCATTAGCCATATTTCTAGGAACACCACCGACTTGAGTATTAATAGGATCTGTTGTGGCGCTCCAGGTCAAGATCGTATTTGTATAGCTATATCCTCCATCCAAAGCCCATTGTGCATTTACATCTTGGTGATATTGAAACTCAATACCGCGGCTTAAGAGGTTTTGTTGGTTCGTGTAGTAGCTGACATTGGTATAGGCGGAGGTAGGGGGTACATAACAACCCGCAGAGGTTCCCGTGGAAATGCCGCTAGCGCTACACAAGTTATAGGCAAATGTTGAATTAGCGCTAGTGATCTTATAGCTAGTGATCGCATTTTGAATATAGTTATTAAAAGCGGTGAGTTGAGCAAATCCACTCTTCCAGCGATAGTCAGTACCCACCTCGTAACCAGTCATCGTTTCAGGCGTGAGATTGGGATTTGCAATCGTATATCCAGTCGTGGAATTTCCATAACTACGCAAAGTGTTATTCATGCTCGGCGCATGAAAAGCCTGATAGGCAGCACTCCGCAAATCCCAGCCCTCACTTAATTTGTATAGCAAACCTAAAGTAGGGCTCAGCTGCGTCTTGCTTTTATTTGGAATGGATTGGTACAAAGGATTGGATCCATTTGCCCCTGCGTTATAGAGTGTTGGGGTTTGACTATTCCATACATCCACGCGCGCACCTAGAGTGGTCTCCAGCGGAATAGCGCTGGCTTTTGATTTGATTTGTCCTAGCAAGCCGTAAAAATTTTGCTGTCCTTGTGCATAGTTAACGGAATTAACCGCGCCACCAGTCGATAAGTTATTTGTCAGGTTTGAAGCAGAAATATTTCTGGCATCAACCCCCAGGATATATTGATCAATACCAGCGGCTTTTAGATCATGCGTGTATTGTGCTGATGCCCCTAATGTGGAATAAGGATCTGTGTAGTTAGCATTAATGTAAGTACCGGCACTATTGGCTGTTTGCTTATAAAAATTAGTCGCCTGATAGTAAGCATTGACCTGCACTTTTTTATCAATATCGAGCTGCGTTGTTGTGCCCCCTGCTACATCTGCTGTTTGAATCAAATTAGGGGCAATAGCAAAGTTATTACTCAGGTCTGCCATAGTGCTATAGCCTAGCCGCAGAAAGCCATTGGTATCTTGAGTCGGGCGGAAATAATTCTGCAAACGGATATTAGAATTTTTGGTTGAATCCGTTGTCATGCCCTTGGTATTACTAGGCGACCCTGGATAAATTGTGGCGTAGTTCTGAAAGCCCTCACTCGAGAAGTAATCTGCAGAGATCCGCATCTGCATCGCATCAGAGACAATGAGATCTTTGGAGGCTGCCACATTGCCAGTAGCAAATGAACCATAACTTGCTGATACGTCTTGCGAACTATTTTTTGGCGTCTTGGTATTGATATTGATAACACCACCCATGCCATAGTTGCCGTAAAGACTAGAGACCCCACCACGTACAAACTCTACCGACTCAATCGAGGACATGGGCACTAAGTTCCACTGCACAGTTCCATAAAACGCATCATTAGCTGGCAATCCGTCAATTAATACCAATGTGCGGCCATAACCTAAGCCACGGACATTGATGCTTTGGCCTGTGGGATCTTTTTGATAGTACGGAACATCGTTTAAAAATACGCCTGGTACATTTTTGAGTACTTGATCAATGGTCTGATCGGGAGAAGCCTCCAATACCTCTTTCGTCAGAATCGTCGTATTGAGCGACATTTCATCTAATGGTGTCCCCGAACGCGTGGCATTGACCACCATGTCATTGAGCTTTTGATCGTAGTTAGGAGGGGGTGCAATTTGCGCCCAAGAATGATTCACCTGCAAAAACAATAAGAATGGCAACAGTAAAGACACTGCGCTGGAAATCCACCGAACTCGACGATGGAATAGTTGCCAAGCCTGAAGAATCTTCAATGACATGCTGCTTGATTCTGAATTACTGATTACGAAGAATTATTTTTTCTTCGGCTTTTTCTTGCCCATCAAAGAAGCCAACAGAGGGTTTGCCTCTGCTAGCTCTTTTTTGGATTTTACATGCGCTTCTGCTACCCCTGGCTTAGGGGTCTTAGCTGCATTCTTCATGCGTTGAGCAGTAGTCAAGGCTAAATTCTTATACAGATCTGTTTTTTTCATTGCCATGACTATTGCTCTTTATGCCTATTTATTTGTAATTCTGAATTCTTATTTCTGTTTGCTTATTTTGATTTGCCCTACTTCGTCAGCGACTTAGCGGCAAATCCGATGAACAATAAAGACCAGCCTTGCAACAACAATTCAATCGCGATCAATAAGCCTGGCAGCCATAAGCTAGATGATGGAAAATTATTCATGATGAGTACACCCATCAAAATAGAGATCGCTGCAGATAAAGCAAGCCAGAACCACTCAGCAAAATGACGATGCTGAAATGCCGCAATCAGGCGCAAGAAACCAGTGACAAAAAAGATTGCTGCAAGCCACAACGTAATTGCCTCTAATGCAGGAATCGGAAATGCCCAAACATAGATAGCAGCACCGATGTACAAAATGGCAAAGATGAGCTGAATAGTGACACTTTTCCAGCCTGCGGATTTGAAAGCATGAATTGCCTGCAGAACACCGCCCGCAAAAAGGAAAATGCCCAAGACATTGACTGATACCAGTGAGAACAAAACTTGGCCAGCAACGCCAATCATTCCGAGAATGATGAATAGGATGCCAAGGCCAATAAGAGCCCCTGGAATTTTTGCTGCAGCACCCAATACATTGGCACGAATTTCTTTCATTTGATCTACTGATAAATCAGCCATATAAACCCCTCTAGTAATAATGCAAATTGAGTACTGCTTGTTATTGATTGAGTATTGTTAGTTACTTATTGAAACGATGTGGAGCTGGTAAATTACAAACGATCATCTACCGAATCAATAAACTCTCGCACCGCCTTATTGAATCGAGCGGGCTGCTCAATATTCGATAAATGCGCTGCATCTTCAATAATAACCATCTGCGAACCATCAATTAACTTATTGAGCACGATTCCTTGATCTACTGTACAGGCTGGATCATGGCGCCCAGAGAGTACAAGGGTTGGGGCCTTAATCTTTAGAAGCATCGTACTTTGCGCCATATCGCGTACTGCACTTCCGCAGCCAATATAGCCATCAACATTCGTTCCTAAAATCATCTGGCGCACTTTTTCAATATCCTGAGGATCACGCTCGATAAATGGCGCAGTAAACCAGCGCTGAATAGTCCCATCGACTAGACCGGCTAGCCCTTTTGTGCGCGCGGTTTGAAAGCGATCTTCCCACAAACTGCGAGGCGGCATTTCGCTTGCTGTGTTGCAAAGAGACAGCGAGTAAATTTTCTCTGGGTAGCGTGCACCTAGTTGCTGGCCAATCATGCCGCCAATCGATAAGCCCATGAAATGCGCTTTCTCAATGTTTAAGGCGTCTAAGAGGCCAGCTGCATCATCTGCTAATTGCGCAATGCTGTAAGGGCCAGGCACGACACTCGATTTACCATGGCCTCTTTTATCGTAACGAAGCGCTCGATAGCGATCAGCAAATGCAGGCACATTCCAATCCCACATGCTGCCATTGGCCATCAAGCTATTGGCTACCAGTAAAACCCGACCATTTTCGGGACCATCAAATCGATAGGCTATATCCACGCCATTCACATTGACCGTTTTTACATCTTGCAATTGAGTCATTTGTCTCTACCTGTACGTTTCATGCGTCTATGTGGCTATTGCTCACCTATGCGCATGAGTTATGTTTATCTAATGTATTTATCTATTGAAAAAGCCATGTTAGATTATCTAGTGAAATATTGCAGAACCAATAAAAACAACAATATCTAGTGCATTAGTTCAATGCATTAACGAAAAGGGAGACTTTATGAATCAGACATTGAAAACAGGCAAATGTTTTGTAATTCTGGGGGCATTCTTCAGCCTATGTTTTTTAGCAACTCTTGCGAACGCTCAAAATTACCCTAACCGCACAGTCAAAATGATTGTGCCCCTAACAACAGGATCCGGGGCTGATATTGCAGGTCGGGTAGTTGCAAAGAGCCTGACTGAAACTTGGAAGCAGTCAGTCATTATTGAAAATCGCCCAGGTGCAGGCGGACTCATCGGCACAGGCGTCGTAGTGAACTCAGAGCCAGATGGCTATACCTTATTAGTACAGTCTGCATCCTATGCAGCGAATCCCGCAATTTATAAAAAGTTACCTTACGACCCTCTGAAGAGTTTGATTGATGTAGTCATCCTTGGACAAACGCCTTATGTGATGGTGACTGCTGCTGATGGTCCATATCAATCGATTCGAGATTTGGTTATTGCTGCTAAATCCAAACCAGGTGAGATTACTTTTGCCTCAGCTGGTGTCGGCAGCTCCACTCACTTAGCAGCTGAATACTTTAATCAAATGATGGGCATTAAGTTAGTTCACGTTCCTTACAAAGGCTCCCCAGAAGCCATTCAGGATACGATGTCTGGACGCACCGCTTTTTATATGGCGCCACTGGATACCGTGATTGGCCAACTCAAGGGCGGCAAAGTTCGAGCCTTGGGCGTCACCAGCAAAACCCGTAATGCCGCTGTACCTGATATCCCAAGCATTGCTGAGCAAGGCTATCCGAATTTTGAGATTGGGCTTTGGTTTGGTGTTTGGGCGCCTGCAGGCACACCCGCCGCTATCGTGAAAAAGATCAATGCCGACATCAATCAATCAATGCAAGATCCTGAAGTCAAAAATGCTTATGATTCCAAAGGCATCAAAGCTACGCCCATGAGTCCTACGGAATTTAGTAAGTTTGTGCGCGATGAAATGAGCAAGTATCAAAAGATTGCCAAAGACGCGAATATTGAGCCGCAATAAATTGACTGGTCATTCTTCGGCTCCTCTATGCCAAGCCCCCAATCCGGAAATACGATCCCCCAAGATTGTGCTTCCGCCTGGGGCTGTTGATTGCCATGCGCATGTCTGTGGCCCAGCAGAACAGTTTCCATATGCGCGAGAACGCATCTATACGCCGCCTGATGCAACTCTAGATGCCTACCAGGCTCTACTAAAGACTTTGCATGTAGATCGCGCAGTGCTAGTTCAACCCAGTGTCTATGGGACTGATAATCGCGCAATGCTGGCGGCACTCAACCAATACCCAAATCAATTTCGGGGTGTGGCAGTGATTTCTAACAACCCGAATGACACGACAGATCAACAATTAGAGAGTCTTCATCAAGCTGGAGTACGCGGCATTCGTTGCAACGTTGTGGATGTTGCCGATCCATCAGCAGGACTGCCTATTGAAAACCTGAAAGCACTAGCGAAGAAAATTCAGCCATTTGGATGGCATTTGGAGTTACTTATGCATGCCAATGAGTATCCCAACCTCGCAAAGACGTTTGAGAACTTTCCAGTAGATCTAGTATTTGGGCATTTTGGTTACAGTCATGCAAAACATGGTGTGAATGACAAGGGTTTTCAGGGTCTATTGACACTGCTAAAAAATGTACGGGCTTGGGTAAAGATGACGGGGCCTTATCGTATTTGTGATGGCAATCTACCCTATACCGATATGCGACCTTTAAATGATGCTGTGATTGAGGCTAATCCCAAGCAGCTGATTTGGGGTAGTGACTGGCCTCACGTGATGGTAAAGAAGCAAATGCCTCACGATGCTGATCTTTGCGACCTCTTTGGCGACTGGGTTACCGATCCCATCCTAAGAAAAGCTATCCTAGTAGATAACCCCTGTATCCTGTATGACTTTCCAGTACTGAATACCTAGAATTAATATAGATCAGCAATAGAAAGCTTTTTATGAATACCACTATCACCGTCATCCTTGGCATTGTTGCCATGTTGCTTCCATTGGTTATTGGTCGTTTAGTGTGGAAACGTTTTGATACCTGGTTTGGCCGCAATGATGAGGTCTATATGAATAGCCTTGACCATTTTCTGAAAAAGATTGGCCTAACTATATTGGTTGCCTTTGTCTTACTGTGGTTCGGCATGAGTCTAGTCTTTAGTAGTAATGGTGCTTAATCAGACTGGGTGCCATCTACCTATATGAACGATCAACTCAAGACTATCTTCGTAAAAGCGAAACTCAATTTCGCAATTTTGGCGATCATATTATTGATTGCCATCTTGGGTAAATTGACAAATCCAGAACTTAGCAATGCAATTTTCCTGAATGCAGATCAATTAGTATCCGAGCTCTACCTCGTATTTATCGCCATCACCTTAGGCGCCTTTGTACCCAATTTCAAGTTAGTCGCTTTTGGTTCTATTGGGGTATTTGTAGCGGCGGTAGCTCTCGTTGAGCTCAATGTTTTTCACTATTTCACTATTGAATACTTGTTCGCAGTACTCATCGTAGTTCTTGGGTTTGCCTCGATCGCTAATCTCTATCGGCATTACCGAGAATATGGCCTGTAAATGTGTAGGTAAATTTAGAATATAAAAAGGCCCGAAAATACTCGGGGCTTTTTTCATCACGCTAGCTTAATGAAGCTTTACTTCTCAAGTGCACCATAAATCAAAGCATTCACTTGTTCGCGATGCACCTTACGAATCTCCCCAGGTGCAGCCGCCATCATCACGACGACCATTTGCTCTTTAGGGTCCACCCAGAAAATAGTGCCGTTAGCGCCATTCCATGTGAAATCACCTACATTGCCATTGATTGCTGACAAGCCACGCTCTGTTCTCACGGCAACCCCAAGACCAAAGCCATAACCCACACGTCCAGGCTCAGTGCCGCCCACATTATTTTTTAATGTCTTTGTTTAGATGATTTGATGTCATGAAAGCAACAGTCTGTGGGCCGAGCACTCGCTTGCCCTCAATACTTCCACCATTCAAAAGCATTTGTCCAAAACGGATATAGTCGCCTGCGGTTGAGTATGTGCATGAACCACCGCAATCAAATTTCACTTTTTGATCGTATATCTCTACTCTTTGTGGTTTACCCGTCAGAGGATCAATTGGGAGAGGCTGTGCCAATCGCGTACGATCATTTTCGCTAACCTGAAAGCTTGTATTCGGCATACCCACTTTGCTCCAAACACGGTCTTGCAACACGCCACCTAGAGGTTTGCCAGCGATCTTTTCTTCAATAATGCCTAATACATCAATACCAAAACCATAGTCCCAAACCGTGCCTGGCTCATAGAGCAATGGCGTACTTGCTAACTTATCGATAAATTCTGCAGAGTTGTATTGAGCGGCTGCACCAACAGAGCTGGGTGGGAACATTTTATGTACTGGAGTAGCGCCACGCCCGCCATAAGTTAAGCCGTTGGTGTGACGCATTAGATCTTGAATGGTAATTGGGTTTTTAGCCGGCACAGTGGTGAGATTACCATCAGCATCCACCTTGCCTACCTTCATCTCTTTAAATTGAGGCAACCAATTTGCAATCGGCGCATTAAGTGGCAACTTGCCTTCCTCATAAAAGGTGAGCGCCCCAACCGATGCCATTACTTTAGTCATGGACGCCAAATTAAATATCGCATCCGTCGTCATAGGCTTGTTGTTGGCTTTATCAAGATAGCCATAGGACTTATAAATAGTCAATTTTCCATTTTTGGCTACTGCGAGCACTGCACCAGGCAATTGGTTATTGGCAATTTGATCTGCGAAAAATGCATCGATCTTTTTTAAGCCTTCTTGGCTAAAACCCTGTCCTGGATTATTACTAGCAGGCAGAGGTGATTTTGAGTTGTCCGCAGCAAGTGAAGCAGTTGTGCCCACCAATCCCACTGCAAAAGCCAAAGCTAAGCAAATTGCCTTCAATCTGATCATGTTGTCTCCGTTTTTAATATTTACAGTCAGATCACTTTGTCTAAGTTATCTAAGCTATCTAACTTATCCTCATCTTACAGAGAGTTGACCAATGATTGAGGGATGACTAAGCAGACTAAGCAATAACCTATTCTTTATAGAGACAGGCTATTAGGAACCTAGCGGGTCAAACTCTATATAGCTATAAGTTATATAAAAGAGATTTTTGAGTATTTGAAGGAATATTGAAAATCCTCGACAATCATGCACTATGTATAAATATGACCATATTGATCAAACCCTTGTAAATCAGAGGGTTGCACAATTTCGAGACCAAGTTGCAAGACGCCTAAATGGCACTCTCGCTGAAGAAGAGTTTCGCCCATTACGTTTACAGAATGGCTTGTACCACCAACGCCATGCATATATGTTGCGCGTCGCCATTCCCTATGGCTTGTTTAATTCCAAGCAATTGCGCACGATGGCGCTTATCGCTGAGAAATACGATCGTGGTTATGGTCACTTCACTACGCGTCAAAACATTCAGTACAACTGGGTCACTCTAGAAGACACGCCAGACATTTTGGCCGAATTAGCCAAAGTTGAAATGCATGCTATTCAAACTTCAGGTAACTGTATTCGCAATATCACGAGCGATGCATTTGCTGGTGTTGCTGCGGATGAATATGTAGACCCGCGTCCCGTTTGTGAATTACTCCGTCAATGGTCAACATTACATCCTGAGTTTGCGCATTTGCCACGTAAGTTTAAGTTTGCGATCAATGGTGCTAAAGAAGATCGCACCATCTTGCTTTGCCATGATGTCGGCATTGAACTCAAGAAGAACAAAGATATCAACAATGGCGAACTAACAGCGGATATCTATGCCGGCGGCGGGATGGGTCGTACCCCCATTTTAGGTTCTCTCATCAAACAGAATCTGCCATGGCATCTCTTGCCAAGCTACCTGACTGCGCTACTGCGTGTCTACAACCGCTTTGGTAGACGAGACAACCTCTACAAGGCTCGTATCAAGATTTTGGTAAAGGCTCTAAGCCCCGAAGAGTTTGCTCGCCAAGTTGAAGGTGAGTGGCTACACATTAAAGATGGTGATGACAATTTCACGCAAGCGGAGTGGGATCGCGTTGCAAAGCATTTCACTAAACCTGCTTACAAGAGTCTTCCAGCTCTGACAAATGAGCAAGTACTAAATCTAGCAAACGAATCCGATAAATCAACTCAACAGTCTTTTGCAAGATGGTTAGAGCGCAATGTCAAGCCACATCAAATTCCTGGCTATGCCAGCGTTATCCTCTCACTCAAGCCCCATGGCACAGTTGCACCTGGTGATGCCACTACTGCACAAATGTTAGCTATCGCAGATTTGGCAGATCAATATAGCTTTGGTGAATTGCGTGCTACCCATGAGCAAAACTTAGTATTGGCTGATGTGAAGCAATCAAAGTTATTTGAACTCTGGCAAGAAGCTAAAAAACAAAAAGTAGCATTGCCTAATGTGGGTCTACTGACCGACATCATTGCCTGCCCAGGCGGCGACTTCTGCTCACTAGCCAATGCCAAATCATTACCAATCGCCAAAGCCATTCAGGAGCGCTTTGATGATTTAGATTACTTATTTGATCTAGGCGATATTAGCCTCAATATCTCGGGTTGCATTAACTCTTGTGGCCACCATCATGTGGGCAATATAGGCGTTTTGGGAGTCGATAAGGATGGTGAAGAATGGTATCAAGTTACTCTGGGTGGTGAGCAAGGCAATGCTGCTGCCATTGGCAAAGTCATTGGCCCCTCTTTCTATGCCGATGAAATCCCTGATGTGATGAGCAACATCATCAATACTTATGTTGCACAACGCAACGAGGGTGAATCTTTTATTCAGACTTACCAACGATTAGGCGTAACGCCTTTTAAAGAAGCGGCTTACAAAGATAAAAACGAGAAGGCGAAGAAAAAAGAACTGCCTGAAAGTAAAGCGGCCGCAGGAGATGCATCATGAGCAACAATACAAGTACTATTGCAAACAATATTGATACACATGATCAAATTTTGCATTTCCCAAAGGATGGAAATCCTTACTTAGCAGCTAATGAGTGGTTAATTTGGGCCAGCAGTCAAGATGAAGGTGGCCTACCGGATGTTGAACTAGGTCACTCCAGCCTTCGTAAAATACTAGTGCCATTTAGCTGGTGGATTGAACACCATCATGAAGCGGATATTCAAGCAAAGGCAAAAAATGGTCAGATTGCTGTCTGGTTTGCAGCTGATGATGACATTCTGAAACATGCTGACATCATTGAAGAAGGTAAAAAAGTTTGGCCTCTAGTGGCAGCTCACTTTCCTATTTTTAGAGATGGCAGAAGCTTTAGCACGGCAGTGCTCTTGCGAGATCGCCTACAGTGGGAAGGTGAAATCCGAGCAATTGGTGATGTGTTGATTGATCAGCTCTTGCAAGGTGCTCGTGTTGGTTTTGATAGTTTTGCATTACGTCCCGATCAAAACTTAGATGTCGCTCTCAAGCAGTTTGATTTGTTTTCAGTAACAACACAAAATAGTTGGCGAGGTAAGAGAGCCTCACTGCAAGCCCATTGATATCGATATTGATAAAAGCACAGACATAGTCATCAAGATCAATACGAACACAAATAAAGCAATATGAATCAGCCGCAAAGAAATCTCGGAAAAGTATATTTAGTAGGCGCCGGCCCTGGTGCTGCTGATCTTATTACCGTGCGCGGCGCAAAGCTTTTAGCCAAAGCAGACATTGTGTTGCATGATGCCCTAGTCGAGCCAGAAACGCTTAATCTTTGCCCACAAGCAGAGAAAGTAGCAGTAGGTAAGCGCTGTGGCAAGCTATCCTCAGCTCAAGCTTTTATTAATAAGCGCCTGATTGATGCGGCACAGAAATATCAAGTAGTTGTCCGTCTCAAAGGTGGCGATCCTATGCTATTCGGTAGAGCCGATGAAGAGATTCAAGCATTAAGAGACGCCGGTATTGAAGTTGAAGTAGTGCCTGGCATCACCGCCGCTCTCGCAGGTGCAGCGAGCCTGCAGCAATCACTGACACTCAGAGGCATCTCGAGAAGTGTTGCCTTCGTAACATTGGCACAAGCAAGCGCAGCAATTGACAATGCAAACGTAGTAGCAGAAAAAAATAAGATCCAGCCCTTACAAAATCCCTGTGCAGATAGCTTGGTGTACTACATGGGACGTAAAGATGCGAAGAAAATTGCACAACAACTTATTGAACACAGCCCAAATCAAACTGCAACAACGCCAATACATATCTTAGAAGCAGTTAGTACTGCGCGTGAACGCTTATGGAGTAGTACTTTAGGCGAGTTAGCGAATGGCAAAGTAGATCAATGGTTTGATAACCGCTCACCAGCGCTAATTATGATTGGTGAAGCCTTAAGAAATGAATCAGATTGCTCGAGCCCCGAAATCAATGATGGATTGAAGGACGCCCAAGTCCTCACCAACGGCAGGCGTAGCGCTTAAAGTAATAGCTGGAAATTTTTTCTGGCAATCTTCGAGCAGCAAGGGGAAATCATTGCGCAAATGACCACCTTGTCCAAAAAAGACAGGAATAACCGTAATCTTGTTAGCGCCTTTACTTGCTAAGTTAGTTACAGCATCCTCAAGAGAAGGTTGCATCATTTCTAAAAAGGCTAATTCAGCCATCACGTCTGGATTCTGAGATTGCCACAGGCTGAGCAAACGATCAAAAGGGTCTCGCCAACGAATATCACGCGCACCGTGGCCAAAGAGGATAATTGCTTTCATGGGATAAATTGTAGTTCGGTCATGCAATCATTGCATAATCTGGATTAAATCTTGATAAACATTGATTTAATAGCAATTAAAGTGTCTCAATAATCTTTAGCCAATAGATAACGCACACATCTATGATCGATACCCTCCACTATTTAGCAAGTCAAACTTGGTTTATTGCTATTATGGCAATTGCATTAATCGGAGGTGTGCTCTCTGCCGTTCACCATGCAGAGGTGATTGCCCATAAAACAGGCGAACCTTATGGCGCTTTAGTACTAGCGATTAGCGTCACGATTATTGAAGTTTCGCTGATCATTTCGATGATGCTCTCTGGTCATGATGGCTCGCAATTTATTGCACGTGATGCAGTCTTCGCCACTGTCATGATTGTGCTCAATGGGGTCATTGGCCTCTGCATATTCGTGGGTGGCCTACATCATCATGAAATGAATTTTCGTAATGAAGGCATGAACTCCGCTTTGGCAGTACTGACAGCATTAGCCACCTTTATTTTGGTTATGCCGATTGTGACTACGAGCACGCCGGGTCCAGACTTTACTAAGAGCCAGTTAGCCTTTGCGGGTATTGCCTCTTTTGTACTCTATGCTGCCTTTCTGTTTTTTCAGACAGTTACGCATCGTGACTACTACTTACCTAAGGCTGCCAATCAAAAGAAAGATAATAATATTCACGCTGAGAAACCCAGCAACCTCAAGACGGCCGTCAGCGTAGTCTTACTCATTATTTCCTTAGTGGTAGTAGTTGGTCTTGCTGAATTACTCAGTCCTGCAATTGAGGCGGGAGTCAAAGCGGCTGGCGCACCCAAAACCATTGTGGGCATAGCAATTGCGATGCTGGTGCTTTTACCTGAAGGTTATGCGGCAGTCAGAGCAGCTAAAGCCAATCGCCTACAAAGTAGTTTGAACTTAGCACTAGGATCAGCGTTAGCGAGTATCGGGCTTTCTATTCCGACGATTGCTGCAATAGCAATTTACTTTCAGCTTCCCCTGAGTTTAGGTATCAGTAGCCTCAATATGACTCTAATGTACTTAACCTTCTTCATTGGAGGTTTGACACTAGCGATTGGCAGAACCACCCTACTGCAAGGAGTAGTACACCTCATTATCTTCTTTGAGTATCTGTTCTTGAGTCTAGTGCCCTAGTGAACCTCAATGAAGAAGGTACGCCTCGATAAGAACGAAAGAGACACTCATACTCTAGAGCCCTGAACTATTAGCGGCAACATGCCCTCATATGAGCTTATAAAGGCTTAGAGACCTAATGACCTTATAGGACTTGATTGAGAATTAATTCATCAAAAAGTGATTTTTATGCATTTTTTGATCTTAATAAATTCTATAATTGTCGAATGTCCAGTTTGATTCTCGCCTTCTTTACATCATTTATCGTGACCGTGCTGATTATTCGCACTCAAAAGCTTCATGAAAGCTTAAGCGGCGATTTAGATTTAAGTGGACCACAAAAATTCCATTCACAGATCGTACCTAGAGTAGGCGGTATCGGTATTGCCCTTGCACTTACGGTTGGAATTCTTTTTCATGCATCAGACACATTCGCGTCAAACCAAGAATGGCTACTATTGGTATCAGCTATTCCAGTTTTTTTTGTTGGTATCACAGAAGATATCAGCAAAAAAGTCAGTGTTCGAATGCGTCTGGCTTTTACAGCCATTGGCGCTCTGATTTTAATACTGCTACTGGATGCCAACATTAATCGCTTAGATGTTATGGGCATTGACCATCTCATAGCAATGCCAGTCATTTCAATTCTCTTTACGGTCTTTGCCATTACTGGACTTGCTAATGCGTACAACATCATTGATGGCTTTAATGGTTTATCCAGTATGGTTGGCATGATTACCTTAGTGGGTCTTGGTTATATGGGCATACAGATGAATGATTCTTTGATCACCTTCTTAAGCTTTACGATGATAAGTGCGATCTTGGGATTTTTTATCTGGAACTACCCTAGAGGCTTAATCTTCTTGGGCGATGGGGGCGCTTACCTCATTGGCTTTTGGGTGGCTGCCATTACCGTCCTCATAGTGAGCCGGCACCCTGAGATCTCGCCTTGGTTTGCCGTCATGATCAATGCTTATCCCATTTTGGAAACACTCTTTACGATCTATCGCAGAAAGTTTCACCAAGGCAAGAGCCCAGGACACCCTGACGGCATCCATTTTCATTCTCTGATTTTTAGAAGAGTTCTTAATCCAACACAGATTAATAATGAAATGGAATGGTTCAATGCCAATGCCAAAACCTCCCCCTATCTTTGGGTACTCAGTACTCTCGCAGTAATTCCGGCAATCTTATTCTGGAGATCTACAGCAATCTTGCTTGGATTTTTAGTCATCTTTACCGTGAGTTATATTTGGCTTTACAAAAGTATTGTCAACTTTAAAACCCCCAAGTGGTTGAATCTTTAGAAACTGTTAAGTCAAGAAAAAAATTCAAGTTGATGAGCTTGAATCTTATTTGATGACCATCAGCACACGCAAGATTTGCCATATAAAAAAGATCACGACCAAGCAAGCTACTACAGCTAAGCTTAGTTCAATCCGAAATACTTTAGCTCGTTTGTGAACGTATTCAATTGATAACATGAACCTCTCCCAGAGTTAGTTGAGAATGAAATAGTGATAGCTCAAGGCTAATTGAAAACTACCAAGATTGAGGTAAGCATTTTCTGATGCGGCAGTCAGAATGCCTGCAAGTTGATATCCGATTAAAGAACGATAGATGGCATTAGCGCACCTAATGCACCCCACTCAATCCGAACAACTTAAGAATTAGATAGTTCGTTTCGCAAATAACTACTTTTGAGTTTTTAGACGAACTCCCGGGCCGTCTTCTGGAGCACCAAGAAACTCCACCCCACCAAGCTCCAAGGCTTTTTGAATGGCTTGCAGAGTTTTTATGCTGGCAGCCTCGAGAACCCCATCACACCCCTCAATACGGCGGATTGTAGACAGCCCGACCCCTGCCTTCTCAGCTAGGTTATTACCAGACCAGCCAATCAAAGCTTTTGCGGCGCGTACTTGGGCTCCAGTTATCATATGATACAATTTGTTTTATATAACAATTTATTTATTTTATTAAATAAATCTATTAATTTATATGAATAAACACACTCCAGTTGACATTCTAAGACAAACCCTTCAAAGAATTGAAGGCGCTTACGCGCCTGCAACTATTCGGGCCTTTAAGGCTGACTTCAATGCTTTTACTGCTTATTGCCAAGAACACCAATTGGCATCGCTACCAACTCACCCATCCACTGTAAGCAACTACATTGATCATCTAAGTAATGGCAAATTTACCTCCGCCTATATTCGACGAATCCTGGTTTCGATTTCGACCATCCATAAACTCAATCGGCTTGAGGATCCCACTAAAGATTGTGATGTTCAACTTGCAATGCGCAGAATGCATCGTAAACTAGGTAGGTCCTCTAAACAAGTTGCGGGAATCAACAAAGATACCTTAAATAAAATGCTTCAATCTACCGATAGCACTCTTCGTGGCATTCGTGATAAAGCATTATTACTTGTAGCTTATGACACTCTTTGTAGAAGAAGTGAAATTGTTGAGCTATTGGCGGAAGACATTAAAGTTAATCTAGCCGAAGATGGCCTAAATGGAAAATTCTCAATCAAATTGCGCAAAAGTAAAACAGATCAAAATTGTCAGGGAAGATGGTTGTATTTATCAGGATCAGCCAGTGAGGCTCTCAAAGAATGGGTAGAAATTGCTGGAATTATTTCAGGTCCAATTTTTAGAGGTATCAATAGGGCAAATCACATTTCAGAAAAACTCGGAGCTGGTCAAATCGCGCGTATTTATAAAAGAATAGCGAAACAAGCAAATTTAGACTGCAACGCTATAAAAAATATTAGCGGACACTCAATGCGTGTGGGCGCAGCTCAAGATTTAATGCGTGAAGGAGTGAGCTTACCAAATATCATGAATAGAGGAAGATGGTCAAAAACCGATACAGTAATGCGATATGTCGAGCAAATGCATCCCTCACAAACATAAAATCTCGAAAATGTTATGGCTACCCGCATCAGAAAAAATATCGTGAGCAACAAGATGGCTCAAAAGAAAAAATCAGCTGGGCCCACTTCGGAAGCTGGAAAGAGTGTCTCATCAAAAAATGCACTGACCCATGGCGCAACTTCAGCAAAATTTCTCGATGATGCTGAGCATGATCGCTATTTCACAATACTAGAAGAGCTCAAAACGCATTACCCAAATCCAAATCCTCTGATTCAAATGCAACTAGAACGAATATCAAGGCTCAACATACAACTAGAAAGAATTCAAAATACGATAGATGCCCAATTTTGGAGAAGCAGATTGCTCTCAAATATTTATGAGGCTGCCTCCAAATCCCTAAATATGGATGATGAAACTAAATCTGCCGCCATGAACGCAGTCATGGGTTTTGGAGAAATGAGAAGCTTGGTCTCAAAAAATGCAATTACAGTTGATCTTGAGCTAAACGAACTTATCAACTCCGATAGACCAAAATCATATGAAGATTTTTTACTTAAAACACCAAAATTTTGTCGTTATTTATTTGAAGAGGCCATGGAAAGTCAACTTACTTTAAGAGATTTTATTGCACAAAAAATTCCACAAACCAGCAAAAATCTTCCCGACCATTACCCCGATAGACCTGATCCAATAAAAATTACTTTTATTTATGAAACCTATCGAGACAGCACAAAACTGCCCGAGGATTTTGAGACGCAATTTAGAAACACCAGTTTAGATGAAATTAAGCGGGCTGCCGAATGGTATGCAATGGGTATTTCAAGAATTTTTATTCTTACCCAGAAGATTGGGGACTTTTTAAAACTCACTACTATTGAAGAGCTGGCTACATCTCCAAACTTGGATCAACTTGATCGTCTGATGCGTTACCAAACGACTATACAAAGACAACATTCAACGGCTATAGGACAGTTGCTAGCTTTAACAAAAGTCTAGTGACCGCCACCTTTTGCGATCACCAATATACCCTTCCAAATAATCCAGAGATCAAGACACAATAAGCCAAAGGATGAGCGTCTTAAGTACTGATCCACATACTCATACTCGTAAACTGGATTACCCATTTCAGAGGTGCCCTTATTAATGTGACCCAACCCCAAAAGACCACCGCGTAACAGAAATCTAGTGACATTACCCTGAGCGCGATCTCTTTCATAATGCAAAACAGACAACGGACGTGGGCCAACGATACTCATATCACCCTTGAGAACGCTCCAAAACTGTGGCAACTCATCAAGATAAAACTTTTTAACAAATTGGCCCACATGAGTGCGACTATCCGGAGTCCACTCCGCAGAATAGGCAATCCAATCATGGCGCTTAGCCCCTTCAGGCTCTATATATTTAGTTTTAATTAGACGTATCTTATACTTAGGAATGGTCTTTCCAGCGCTAACTCCGTTGTAATAAAAAAACATCGGGCCACTATTCTCAGGAATAAGCAAACCCTCGATCAAGAAAGCAAATTTCAGTAAGAGCAAGATGGGAGCTGCAACCAGCAAGAGCAAAATGGCAATTAATTTATCGAACATAACTTTGAAAAAACGGGGTGGTAACGGCTCTTTTAACTCGAATACATGGGGATATTTCTTTAATATGTCAGAGGTTGGCGGCTTATAGGGGAAGGCTTCAGCAGGTTCAGTTATATTCATAAATAGTTTTAGATCCCGTAAACCTCAAGCAATTCGGAATGCATTCTGTTGATTGAATAAAGCTCAAGGGCTCGTCTGGAAGCAGCCATACCCATCTTGATCCTCAGCGCCTCATCATTTATAAGAATGTTAATTTTTTCAATCATTTCTTGAACTGAATCACATACATAACCAGTCACCCCATTGAGCACAACATCACGGGACCCGACGGTATTGGAAACAACCGCAGGAAGTCCCGCTGCCTGCGCCTCCAATAAAGAAATTGGCATCCCCTCCCACAGGGATGTCAAGAGAAAAATATCGGATTTTTCCAGCTCTCGCAAAACCAAAGAGCCATCCTCAACCCACCCTCCAATGCGCAAGTTCGGAATTAGCTCATCATCCCTAAACACGCTATTACGCAGTTCTCCATCTCCTGCCCAAAAAAAACACGCTCTTTCATTTTTAATACTTAATGCAATTTCCTTAAACTTCCAGGGCGCTTTTGCGTAAGTAATTCTTCCCGTAGTAATAATTCTTATTTGATTTTTTCCAACACCCTTGGATTTTTTAATTGCTGAAAAATCAACTCCGTTGGGAATGCATTTTAAGTTTCTTAAATTTAATTCGTGTTGTAAAATTAGCTCTTCAGATCTGGAGCTAGCAATTATTACACCACTAATTTTTGACGCAAACCACTCTAAGGATTTGTACAAAAACCTCTTACCACGAGAAATATCCAACCTCAAAAAAGATAGGCCATGAGGTGAATAATAAACCTTATCACCCATTCCAGCCATTCGAGCTGCAACCCTGCCTAGCGCTCCAGCTTTTGATGAATGCAAGTGAATTATGTCTGGGTTAATTTTTTTTAGCACAAAAAATATGTTCATTGAACTTAGGATATCTTCTCTAAATGAAATGTTAGTTACCATTTTTAAAGGTATTAGTTCAATTGGCGCAGGAAATAGTCTACTCATTTCATTGCTCGAAGGAGAGGAGCTGCGAATAGAGTGAACTAGGATAACCCTGTAAGAGAGAGACTGTAATTTGCATATGCTCGATAGCAAACTACAGACGCCACCACCCAAAGACTCGGTTATATGCACAATCGTTTTCATATCATCTACTTGTTTTGGCCATTTAACGCAAATATTTTTCTCAGCCCTTCATTTAATGATGTTCGCGGTCTCCAACCAATTAATTTTTCAGCCAATACAACATCAGCAACCACATTAGAAATTTCCTGATCACGCACTAATGCGCGTGCAATTACGGGTAGATTTGTTCCACACACCCTCTGAATAAGCTCTACGACCTCGCGAACTGAAGTGGAGTATCCAGACCCAATATTTAATGTTGTAAAGCTTGGCATATTTTGAGCGGCTAATATGATGGCCTCTATTACATCATCAATATAAACGTAATCTCTCCTAGGCTCTAAATCATTGACAGTTATGTGGCCACCACTTGCAATCTGCTCAAATATGCTGGGAATCAAAAAACTAGACCTTTGACCTGGGCCATAAACATTAAATAATCTTAAAATTGCAACCGATAGGTTATTGTATTTATAGGCAAATTCACAAAGCTGTTCCGCCATATGCTTAGAGGAAGCGTATGGATTATTTGGTTTAACTGGATGATTTTCTGGTATTGGAAAATATTCGGGCATCCCATACAAATAGGCGCTGATATAAACCATTTTCATCTTATGTTTAATACAATAATCTATAGCATTTTGCGTACCAATGACGTTCGCTCTTAAAAAATCAGCTTGATTAGACCAGCTATCGGGCACATAACTTTTACCAGCAAGGTGAATTAACACCCTTCCAGCTGGCAATTTGAGCCAAGTACTTGCATCGCTTACATCCCCAGCAGAAGCTGTCATTTCAAATACACTGCCGTGGGATTGTTTTAAACGCTCGGAAAGTGACCGCCCTATAAATCCACTGGCACCGCTAATAACAAAGTCAACCATTAATAAATTTTTCGCCTACGCGTTCAAACTCGTCAATTGCTTTCTCATAGTCATCAGGGCGCCCAATATCCAACCAGTAGCCTGTAAAAGGGGTTACTGCAACGGACTCATCAATCTCAAGCAGACGCAACATCAACGAGTCAAAACCAAATGGAGTATTTTCTGGAATATGGTCAAGTATTTTATTGCTTAACATATAAATCCCCATGCTTACCTGATACTCAACCTCTGGCTTCTCTTTCATTCCAATTAACATTTGATTGGGATTTGTCTCTAGAACACCATAGTCAATTTTATGCTTCCTCAACATTGAAGAAATGGTAAATATTTTCCCCGAGACTACATGCCGATCAAAAAAAGCTGAAAAGTCTAAATTGGTTAGAATATCGCCATTCATTACTAGAAAATTTTTAGGCAATTCCTTTATTAACTTTAGCGGGCCCATGGTACCAAGAGGATTTTCCTCAAGCGAGTAATCGATCTTAATTCCCCATTTTTGGCCATCCTGAAAAAAAGCCTTAATAATTTCAGCTTGATGATTAACAGCAAGAGTTACGTGATCAAATCCAGCTCTAGATAACTGCCGAATGATTACCTCTAATATAGGGTACTGCCCAATTGGCATTAAAGGCTTGGGGAGGACAACGGTATATGGCCTAAGGCGAGTACCCTTTCCACCAGCCAAAATAATTGCACGTTTAGACATTGTAGATATCAACTTTATATTTTGCGAGATTCTCTGGTACCGAGAACCACTGTATCGTTTTGGCCAGCCCACGCGAGAAACCTTCCAGCCCCCCATATTCTGGACTCCAACCCAAAAGGTCGTGAGCCTTTTTATTTGATGCCCAAAGTCTCTCAACCTCGCTTTTATCAGGCCTTAATCTCTGCTCGTCACTAATGATGCTTACTTCACGATTCATAACCTGTGCGATTAGTTTTACCGTATCAACGATGGATATCTCATAGTTACTTCCCAAATTTATAACCTCTCCTATTCCGTTGCTAGAATTTAAAGCGGCGATAAATCCATTTACAGTATCCATTACATAGTTAAAGTCTCTGGTAGGACTACTTGCACCAAGCTTAATTTGGGAACCCCCTGCAGCAATTTGCCCAATTATTGTAGGTATCACAGCCCTGGCAGATTGCCTTGGACCATAAGTATTGAAAGGACGGATTACCGTAACAGGCAAATCAAATGAACTATAAAAAGAAAGTGCGAGTTGATCTGCGCCAATCTTAGTAGCAGAGTAGGGTGATTGACCCTGCAAAGGGTGACTCTCTGTAATTGGTACAAATTTTGCCGTACCGTAAACCTCACTCGTAGATGTGTGAATGACCTTAACACCTAAATCCCGAGCAGCCTGCAATATATTTAATGTCCCGCGTATATTAGTCTCCACATAAGTATCTGGCGAGTAATAAGAGTAAGGAATGGCAATTAATGCGGCCAAATGCAACACCGCATCGCACCCCTGCATTGCTGATCTAACGCCAGCAGGATCCCTTATATCGCCAGCAAAAACCTCAAACTTGCCATTTACATCTGGCGCGCAATTATCGAGCCAACCCCATGAGTTAAAGGAGTTATATAAAATAAAAGCGCGGACATCAAAACCCTTTCTTACCAATGCCTCAACTAAATGAGACCCGATAAATCCATCAGACCCAGTGACCAGAACTTTTTTTTTCATATGTTTATTTCTTTAAATATAGCTTTCTCGACAAAACTGACGCAATAAGAATTTGGAGGAATGGAAAAAATATGGGTGTTTTCGATCCCATCAAAGTAAGAAAAATTAAAGTTGTTGATAAGCTTCTATCTTGATTGCTAAAAACATCAGGTCGACATAGAATCTTTATCGCAATGCAAGTAGCATAAATCTGCAATAAAATAAGAAGCCCAAAACCACCCATTCCGTACTGCCACAAAATATAGTTCACTCCCCACAAAATCTCAAAAGAGTCTGGGGGCGTTACACTACCGAATAAAGTAATTTCACTTAAGTTAAAGCCCCCTAAATAGTAATTTACCTGCTCAAATCGATAGCTGCCAATTCCATCTAATAAAATTTTGATAGCGTCCACATCAAATAATTCAAAGAAAAAAAGGGGCGCGGAAAAAATAAAAACAAGAATTAGTAGTTTATATGAATTAATTAACTTAGCTATATAAGCTATCACATAACTCAATATGAGAGACCCAAGACCCCATACAGATAAACCTAAAATCAAAATAATTACTATTTGAATTATGCATAATAAATTTATAATTGATTTTTTTTGAGAGCGTATAATTAAAATGGGGCAGACATAATACCACAAATAAGTCCATTCCGAAAATATGTTACTATATCTTTGGTAGCTCAAACCAAGAAAAAAATCTTCAAGATACCCAACTGGAATTGTAGTTAAGTACCATGGAATTATGTAAGTAAAATCTGTTCTAGTAATTGCGGGATTTAGGTGATTTAAATATCGCAAATTTATAACAGAAAATTCAATTGAATTTATATCATAATTTGAGAGATAAATGAATAATACTGCATTAGAAAATAATACAACAACAGATAAAAATGATATGAGTTGAAAAATCTTATTTTGAATGAATTTTTCCCCTCTTGTAACCATTGCTAACAAAATAAAACCAATAATAATATTCCTGAAAATATACAGCTCTTGGAAATCGATTAAATATTTAACTATTAAAAAAATCTCACTTAAAAAAATTAGTATTATTAATAGTTGATGGTGCAGTCCGCCGAACGATTTATCTTTTTTCCACAAAGACTCAAATATTATTATTAGTGCCACTACAACAAAAAATGATCTAGGATCAATTGAATCTGGTGGAAATAAAATTGTTGAGCTTGGGTAAACCAAAATTACCAATAACAAAAATATAAGCAAGTAATTTATAGCGCCCCTAATCACTTTCAACCCTGAAAAACCTAAGATAAGTTAGTTGTAATATTCTTGCTCCAACACAAAAAGTTAACCACAATTTATTTACATCTGCTCCATAAAAACTTATAAGTATTTTAAGCTTAAGCTTCGTCCCTCTAAATTTTTGTGGACTGTAATTTAAGCCGCTGACTCGATACCTTATAAGCACTGATTTCATTAGATAAATTTTATAACCAATAGAAATTCTCAACCAGAATTCATAGTCATCGAAGGGATAATATTTTCCGCTTTCGTCAAAATAATTTAAATTTGAAAAGACTTCTCGTTTAACAATAACGCTTGATGTGGCGATACTGTTTCTCCACATTAAGTTATTTGTTGATAAATAACCCTCAGAAAATGTTGGTGAATGTAAATTATCTTTACCAGAAAAATATTGAGAATTTGTACAACAGAAATCCACCGTAGGATTTTTCATGAAAAATTCAATTTGTTTTTCTAACTTATTGTCAATCCAAATATCGTCGTCATCACAAAAGCAAATATATTTTCCATTTGTCTTGCTTAAACCAAAATTTCTATTAATGGAAATACAACCGTGATTGTTATTTCTAAAATATCGAATCCTTTTATCATCTAAATTTTTAACATACTCTTGAGTACCATCTGAAGAAAAGTTATCAACAATTAGGAGTTCAAAATCTCCAAAAGATTGATTTAATATTGCTTCGAGAGATTCCTGAAGCAAGACTCTTCTGTTGAATGTAGTTAATACTATAGAAACTAGAGGGCTCTTATTCGTCAATTTAATACCTATGCCATGGAGGATCTCCACCATTAAATTGAGAGTTTAGTAAATCCTGATCACGCTTTGTATCCATGCACTGCCAATACCCTGAATGTTTGAATGCTATTAACTCCCCCTTTTTTGACGCCACCTCCAATGGCTCATGCTCTAACATAACGCTGTCATCTTCAATTAAATCCAACAAACTAGGTTCACAAACAAAAAAGCCGCCATTTATCCACCCCTGATGCATCTGTGGCTTTTCTTTAAAGCTTCTGACATTTCCAAGTTCGTCAATATTTAATTCCCCGAACCTTGCTGATGGCCTTACTGCCGTAACTGTTACCATTTTTCCATGTGATTTATGAAAATTAACAAGCTCTTGAATATTGATATTTGCAACACCATCACCATAGGTGACCATAAATGTCTCATTACCAATATACTTTTTCATTCTCTTTAGCCTTCCGCCAGTCATAGTCGAAGCCCCAGTATCGATTAATGTTACATTCCAACCTACAGGATCCTCTTGAAGTAATTTAACTTCTCCGCTTCCAAGATTAATACTAAAATCCGAATTTAACTTTTTAAAATTTAAAAAGTAATCTTTAATGATCTCGGCCTTGTATCCAAGGGCGATACAAAAATCATTAAATCCAAAATTTGAATATGTTTTCATAATGTGCCAAATAATTGGCATCCCACCTACTGTTACCATCGGTTTTGGTATTAAATCCGTATACTCAGACAATCGAGTCCCAAGTCCGCCGGCCAAAATCACTACCTTCATCTTTTTACACCCCATTCTATTGAATATTCAGCAAGATCTTTTCTCTCTACTTCCGTCTCATCATGCTTAATATCGGCAATATTAAGTATCAAACTATTTTCTTCTGACATACCCCTAAAACCAAACCAGATACCAGGGGGAACTGTAATACGACTATAACGACCGACGCCTATATCCTCCACCCTCTTAGAATTTTTTTGATCAATGAATATAAATCTCACTAAACCTATTGGCACAACTAAATTTAAGGTCATAAGCAAATGTCTTTTCCATGCCTTGATCGCCCCAGGATGAACAATTGAGAAATATGACTCACCAAAATTAACATACCCAATATCATCGCTTTTCATTGCACGTAAAACATCGCCCCCTACAACTGGAATGCGCGCCAATGGAGTCACTATAATTTCCTCTACTGAGCCCATGCTACCCCTCTTTCCTTAGCGCTTCTGACATAAGTATTAATTTGATTGGCGCTTAACTCATATACTCGTACAGCTTCGCTGTAAAAAGTTTTATACCAATTGGCAGTTAACTCAATAGTCTCTTCAAAAGTCAGCACTGAGCGCCATTTGAGATGAAATAGCGCTTTATCACAATTTAACTTTAATAAACCAGACTCATAAGGCCCCTCTGCTGACCTAGATACATCCTTCCACTTAACCAAATTCCAATTAATTTCCATCTGCCTCACAAGGTCTTCAACACTTTTTGATTCTAATGTTGATGGTCCAAAATTAAATGGCTCTCCATGTAAATCAGGATTTTTATTTAGTTCAATAGCAAGATTTAAATATCCACTTAGAGGCTCTAATACATGTTGCCAAGGTCTTGTTGAGTTAGGGCTCCTTAGTTCAACCGCCTGACTTTTGGCCCAAGCACGCACGCAATCGGGGATAATTCGATTAGCCCCCCAATCTCCACCCCCAATAACATTTCCAGCTCGAGCAGAAGCAATCCTAACCTTTGAAGTAGTTTTTGGGAAGAATGAATGAATATGCGATCGAATAACCAGTTCTGCCGCGCCTTTTGATGCGCTATATGGATCTGGACCACCTATTGGGTCAGTCTCTCTATAGCCCCATACCCATTCCACATTGTCATAACACTTATCGCTCGTTATTAGCACTGCACAACATGGCTTATCAAGCGCTCTCAATCCCTCCAAGATATTTAGCGTCCCCATGAGGTTAGTCTCCCATGTTTCAAGTGGATCATCATAAGAGCGTCTAACAAGGGCCTGAGCAGCCAAATGAAATATAAAATCAGGCTGAAGCTCTAGTATAGCCCTTCGAACTTCTGACCTATCTCTAATATCTACACGCAAATCAGTAATATTTTCGTGTAAATTTGCAGCCTCATAATGCGATGGATTAGTTGGTGGTTCTAATGATAAACCTGCAACCTTAGCCCCCAATAATTTGAGCCAAATTAGAAGCCAAGATCCCTTAAAACCAGTATGTCCGGTTATTAAAACTCTTTTATTAAAAAATGCATTATTAAAACTCACTTCATACCCCCCCCTATTAAAACCACACTATTTATTCAATATACTCCTCCATCTTGGCAAATCGCTCTCCAAATTAAAATAATTAACTTCTGCAATGTGCTTTTCAGAATTAATTATATTATTCTTGCTTAAAATTGCCTGGCTTAACTCAACCTCATCACTAATAAAAACTACGTTGGAATAACCTCGTAGTGGACTTAAATTGAAGCCAGAAGGGTTGATTGCAGAGATTACAGGAATCCCAAAGAGGTACGCCTCAACCGATGCAGAAGTTGCATCCGTGGTATACGCGATATTGCATTTTTTCAATAGCTCTGAAACTGGATCATTTTTTATTTGACAATTTTTAGGCATGCTATTCCCCATATCAACTGGGCAATTAGGATGGGGTTTAATGATAATTTCCACACTAAATTTAAGGCGATTGAGTGCCTTAAATAGCAAGGAAAGCTGATTAACCGTTCTTGACATCGTATAATCGCACAGAACAAGAATCTTCATCACATCGTTTGCCACACCCAACCGGCGACCACCCTGATCATTAAGATATAAATATCTTAATGCCTCAACCATTACCATCCTCTCTTGGGGGTAGCCACCTTTTATTAACATCTGCTGCGCAGCCAACCCATTAACAGCAATACAGTCAGGCATTGGAATTTCTTGCCTACCCTCTATTTTTAGAAGTCTCGGATCATGAAAGTAGCGTAGGTCCCAAAATAAAATTGTGCTGTGAGGAGCACCAATTAATTTGCCATGACCAGCCCGTCTCCACAAATAATTTAAAGCCAGCTCCCAAGGGCAATTTTCCTGAAGATAAATCCCAATTTTTTGATTTGGTAGCTTGGTTACTAATTCCTCTAATAAATTAAAGCTCATTAAATTGGTTAAACTTGACCTACCAATAATGCTATCTCGCCACTCAACCTCGAAAAATGGAGTGAAATCAATTGATGAATGCTCATCATAAAAACGGAATTTTTTAAGCCTCCTGTACTTCTTTATTAACCCAATCCAATCCCTTAAAATCCTTACAAATAACTTGATACTGAAAAAAGAATCTAAAGCTGCATGATTTGCTAAACCACCAGATTGCATATTTTCATCATTAATAATTTTGGCAGCTTTTTTTGCAGTTGGAATTTTTTTATCTTTGACGTACAGATGAATCCAATTGGTCTTTATTTTTTCTTTAGAAAGAAGCTTTGGTAGCGAACCCCAAAATTGACTTCCAAATTTATCTTGACCTTGATCCGGCCAATTAAATAAATATGAGATGAATGTTATGAGTGCGCCCGAAGAAGCGACATCACTTACTCCAACTCCCTTTAAAGAAGCCCTACGTAAATAGTAATGCGCCAACCATAGGGTACCGTATACAAGAATAAATGGACTAAGTAGAGAATTTTTTATTTTTTTGATTTGTGCATTTTTTGATTTACTAATTAGTTTGAATGATTTTTTTTCCTTTTTTGCCCATATTTTTAATGTTTCGATTAAATTTATATTGTGGCTATATACAATAATCTGATCATAATGAGCATCTCTAGCCCATTCTTCAAGGGCCATTAGTTTTATGACATCAAATAAATGTTGTGACGCATCCCAGTTGCACTTCTCAAACAGTCTAGTCATCCACCAAAAGCTAAATTTATCTCTAATCTCCAAGTATTTTGTTAGTTTAATCCCAGCAACTTCACGATTTCCTATTGAGTAGATAAGGGATAAAAAACGTGCCCTCAAAGTATCTGCCTTATCTTCAATGAGATTAGGAAGACAAATAACCCTTTCACTTAAATTTTGGTCTTGGGAATTTCTACACCAAAAAACAACTAAACTCTCGTCATCGCTTCTTTCAGCGGAAAATCCATCATCGATAACTTTAAGTGCGACCACTATATGCTCATTTTCCTACAATTTCTTTAGGTAAATTTAAATTGATTTGGGTCAAAATGCAACTCATTCTGTAATTTTTTTTGAATTGAAAAAGCTGAGAAACAAATTTTTTTATACGGAGTTACTGCACTTTTGCTTGGCTTACCCCAATAACCATGGGCTGTCACTGATTTTGGAGAAAAACTCAATAGTCGAGAGAACAAATTATTCGCATTTAACACAACATATGGAGCAATTTCGCCGTCCATCTTACCGTCAAAATTAATATACTGGTATGATTTTGTTATTGAATTCTTGGGCTCAGTTTCAAAATCGTTAGTTAAACGAAATGTAGCTATTAGACTGCCCCCAGGCCTGACATATGACCAAGCTAAACTAAGCATTTTTTCAAATTCAATGTTCCAATCTACGCAACTCAAAGAGACCACAATATCAAACGCACTATTAGGCAATTCCTTATCGCTTAATTCCAAAATATCGCCGGAGATAAAAGTTGCATTTGGATTCATCTGCTTTGCTGATGCTATGGCAGCCTGGGATATATCTACCCCAGTGTAGCTCTCAGAGCAAAAACGTTCTGCTAATGCTAAGCCTAGACCCCCGCAGCCACATCCCAAATCTAAAATGCGAGTATCGGAATTTATCGCTAGAGATTCGAATATGGCTTTTTCAGAAGGGTAGAATTGATCCCATTTAATTCTATGACTTGAGTAAAAATTTTCGATAGCTTTAGTTTTGTATTTTATATTTTTGCTATCGAACATGTACACTCCCTTAGTTGAAAAAATTTTATGCGTCATAAGTTCGATATAAGCTAGACAATCTTTCATCTGCCTTTCCTAATCGAATTGAACCTTTACATTCATTTACATTTACCCATTTTTTTTGCTCATCACTTTCATAAAATGAGTGAAGTAAGCGTATTGTTTTCTGAGCATCCAAAAATTCAACAGCGGCGGCGCCTGACTTCGTTAATGCATCATAAACGCCCTGATAAATATCGTTATGGCCAAGCCCATAAGCATCATTAAATGTATCGCTGAACTTTATTTGATCTTCTGGATTTGGCGAAAAAGTTACTAACTTGTCGGTGGCCCAACCTCCAATCATAGCCAAGCCCTTTGTACCAACAATTGACAAAGATGACTCATAGTCATGTGGACGCGCTGCTGTTGTGATTTCGACTACACCAAGAGCACCTCCCTCGAATTTAAGTGTTGCGACTACTGCGTCCTCGGCCTCAATTTCTGCAGAATATGTATTCATCACTGCATTTACACTTTCAACCTCCCCTACAAGATATCGCAACATATCTAAGTGATGTATGCCTTGGTTTGTACAACACCCCCCATCTAGTGCGTAAGTCCCCCTCCAAGGATCCCTATCGTAATAACTTTGCGGTCGACACCAACGCATTCGGACAGTTGCTACAACTATTTTCCCCAACTCATCATTCTGAATAGCCCTACGCACCCTCTGTACACAATTGTTAAATCGATATTGATGAACTGGAAATATCTGAACTCCAGCGTTTTGTGCGGCTTGCTCCAATGCTAAACCTTCAGATATTGTCATTACTACAGGCTTCTCAATAACTACACTCTTTTTATATTTTTTAACTGCATCTAAGGCATGCTCAAAATGCATTCCACTAGGGGTAATTACGGCTACCGCGTCAATTTCTGGATGATTTCTATACATTAAATGGTAATTGGTATAACGGGGAATAGAATCAGAAACACTTAACTCTCCCAATCGATCCTCTCTTAGATCGCAAACTGCAGCGAGATTAAGAAGGGGGTTATTTTCAATTGCTTTTATGTGATGCCCTGCGACTCTCCCGCACCCTAAAATTGCTATATTTAGAATTTTTTTCATATTTCAAATGCCTATTTTTCGATAATTCTCTGACCATACTTTTTCAAAATGGGAGCACAGTCTTCCCAAAATTTTTCCATTAACTGTAATGGGCCAATGCCTATACGAACGCAATTTTCTAGTGGCACAAAACTAAATGGGGGCTTAAGTACATATCCCCGCTCCTTGATAGCCTTAACTGCCAGGACACCATCCTCTTGAGAGTTACACTTGACTAATAAAAAGTTACCATGAGAAGGAAACACCTGAATTCCAGATAAAGTTAAATTCTTAAAAATATAATTCCGCCCAGAAATAAAACTTTCTATACGCGATTTGATCCAATTTATGTTATCTAAAACGTACACCGCACACTTCAAGCCCAAACTGTTCGCATCTGTGACAGGTCTTAATAACATTAACTCATTAATCCGTGACGGGTTAGCAACACAATACCCTACCCTCAATCCCGCCAGACCAAATGCCTTGGAGAAGGTCCTAACTACTATCAAGTTATCAAAACTTTCTACAAATTGAATAGCAGTTTGCTTGGTAAATAAATGGTAAGCCTCATCCATAAGAACAATTACATTTTCTTCTGCTGCGACCTTTAAAATTTCCTCAAGTTCGCTATCAATAAATATTGTCCCTGTCGGCTGGTTTGGATTAGCCAATGCAAGCAATTTAATATTGCCTGATTTAATAATTTTTATAATTTCCGAAACATCAATTTCTAAATTTTTTGAATAAGGGACTTTTATTTGATTTGCCCCATAAATGTTGCTGTAGACCTCGTACATTCTCCAACAAGGGTCTTGTATTAGAATATTGTCCCCAAAATCAATATAAGTTTCGAAAATATTTTTTATTGCCGCATCCGATCCGGCAGTCACGTAGATATTTTCTGATAAAACTTTGAGCCATGATGCCAATTTACTAACCAAAACCTCTGAGTCAGCATAGGCAGCTATATCATGCGGTGATATAGAGGCTAGAAAGTTTGCAAGATGATCCTCATCAAAGCCAACCGGGTCTTCATTTCTATCAAGCCGAATCAAACCACCCCTATCTAAATAGGGGTCAAATTTTCGATTGACTAATTTAAGTCTTTGACTAGCCTTAATTGTCATTCTTCACCTTAGCAACAGCCCATATACGATCACCATACCCTTGTGAGCTTAAATAGTTTTTATATTGCTCATTTATATCACCCCAAAAAATGGTCCATTTCGCATCATCTGCTCCTGGGGATAATTCAATATTCGGTAAAATTGTCCTCGCTGCCAAAGTTTCCGATGGTTTATGTCGATAGGCCCAATTCAAATGATTTCCAATAGGGTACTCTTGGATTGATTCAACCACACCTTCATAGCCAGCCATATCTAAAACTAACTGCAAGGTCTTTGGTGAATAGTAGTACAGGTGCTCGATGCAAAAATAGAATTGTAAAAACTCAGGAATTGCATAAAGGGAAACCAAAGGGTCCATTATGTTAGGCGCTACAATCGCAAGACTACCCCCAGGCTTTAGGTAACTTTTTAATTCCTTCAAAAATGTTATTGGATCACCAATATGCTCCAAAACAAAGACCAGGGTAATTAGATCAAAACGTTGAGATGAGAATCGCTCTCGCAATGGGGCATCGGATACATTCATGCCAAGAATAACACTACAGTACTCCACCTCTTTTTTGCTTAACTCGCTGCCAAAAACATTTTTAGCGGCATCCTTGATGCCCATCATTACATGGCCTGTGGAGCAACCCACATCCAATACATCTTCATTTCCCCTAAGCAAACCTCGGATCTTATTAATCCAAAATTTAGATGCCCCCAACATTTTTTCAAAATGTTTTTGTGGGTCAAGCATATCCGGATCTACATGAGTGAGATAGGTCTGGTGATAGTCAACTTCATAAAAATTCTTAGGAAAAGAAAAAGAATTTTGATCCAAAAAAACTAAAGAGCAACTTTTACATGAATAAACGTCTGCTGTTTTACCAAATCTTAGCCTGTTGGTTATTAGGGCTATATCCCCCGAATGACATAGTGGGCAATTAGCGTTCATGGCTTTTTGGTCTGTTTAAATTTTTAAAAAATTCAACCATCCTGGGCACCCCGCTTTCGAGAGTCCATGCTGGCCTCCACCCCAGTTCAGATTGCAATGCCTGTATGTCCGCATACATCCCAAATTGGTCTCCCGGAGTCCCCCCTAAATAGTTAATTGGATGCTCTGTTTTGTTAACAGACTGTAGCAACACTTGAAGCAATTTCTCAACGGTAGTAGGCACTCCTGAACCTAGATTATATGTTTTTCCATAGGTAGCCTCAGAATTGAGTGCTGTCACCCAGACTGTTACAACGTCTTCTATGTAGATAAAATCACGATATCTCTCTTTTGATCCTTTCACTATTATCGGCATATCTTTTATCAGGTATGCTAGATAAATACTAATCATGCCCTGCATTAAATTATCAAGATTTTGATTTGGGCCGTACACACTAAACATTCTAAAGATTGTCGCGTTTATTCCATAATAATTTGAATAAAAATTAATGTACTTCTCCGCGGCTGCTTTGCCTACGCCATAGAATGTCTTGGGATTATGCTTTTCATTGGATTTAACCGGTTGAATTGCGACATCCCCGTACACCGACATTGAACTAGCATATAAAAATCGCTTAATATTCTTTTTGCGACAGTGCTCAAGCAATAAAAACGTTGAAACGACATGACTCTTCATATCATATGATGGATCATCAAAAGACGCTTCCCCAGATGATTGAGCGGCCAGATGAAAAACAGCATCAAAGTGCTGATCATTTAATCTTACATATTCATGCTCTTGGGATAAATCCATTTTCAAAAAACTACAGCCACTTGGTATATTCTCGATCTTACCGGTAGAAAGGTTATCTGCAACCATAACCTGATTACCAGCTTTCAAAAGTCTATCCGCAATAGCGGCGCCTATAAAACCAGCGCCACCAGTAACCAAATAATTGCTCATTTTTTAAATCCAATAATGCCTTTAGCCAACTTAAAAAGTAGGCTTGCTCCAGCATCAACCTTAGAGTACTTATAAATATTTAATATATCGGTTTTAATTTTTTTGACCTCTTCAGTCGAGAATGGGATCCTCGGAATAGAAAATATATCGAGCGCCCGTCCTGGTTGTTCAGCTGCTACAGCTAGAGTAATAAATTTCAATAGTGAAGCTCGAGCTTGTTCTGGCGGCATCAAATCGATATTTTTTTTCAATAAGTTAATTGATGGCATGAAAAAAGCTTTCCCCCATACTGGCTCACCCTTAACATGCAAATTTTTAACACTTTCAGGACGAGCAAAGTCTATGGCTATATCAACCAATTCAAAATCAAATTTACGCATAAGCGACTCAATATCTCCAAACCATCCCTGCCCAATCCATGCTTGAGCCAACTCAAACTCTATCTTTAACAGCTTTACAACGCCACCAGATAATAGCGCGCTTGAGCCTTGCAATACCTGCAAATCATGCCCCTCCACGTTAATATCAACAGCATCAACTGTCATATGATTGTCAGCCAAATACTTATCCAAGGTCAGGCACTGCACATTCAAAGTGTGGTGAGTCAACATGCCCTGTTGACCAAAACGCTCTACAAATTGATGAGATGGCAAATGCAATGAAGAAGCACGCTCATCATTTGCTACATTAAAAACTTTATTGAGACAATTATTTGAGATACAAATAAAACTATTTTCCCTATCTTCTTGCGTTGGCTCAACATTGAATTTTTTTAACGCCCCCTCAGGCAGAAAACTCCATGGAGCCTTTAATGCCCCCCCGGAACCTACATCAACAAATCCTATCTCTAGAGAGCTACTTTCAAGGATATTTTTACAAAAATCCGCAGTCCTTTTTGACGTGAAGCTCATGAATTGTCTTTCGAATGATCAGTAAATCCGTGCTTACGCAACCAAAACTCTACAGATGGAATTTGCCATTCATAATCAACATCACACCCACCCCAGGAACGAATGGGGGCAATTTTCTTTCCCATCCATTTTTGAGGCAACAGTCCAAAATCCATATTCTCCATACACCTTGGTCGTACAACTGATAGGGACATGTCTGCAAAATGTACCTCACCCTGAGAATCGCGATCACAATTCAATGTTTTAGGATCGCCAAATGTTTCAAAGGGTACAAAAGGGATCAGGCAACCATCAGTATCAACTTTTCTAGCCCTTAAAGGGCTCCACATGTTGTACACCGAGGTTGTTACAGCTGAGTCCAATGCGGGATCGCCCCTCAAAATATTAATACCCTGGTCAATCAGATCAGTAGAAATAGTTGCTGCATTTGCAAAAAGAAGAACTAGCATTTCCAATTCCTCACCATTATTACCTAGCCGTTTTTTAATTTCTCTATAACCATGAGCAAAAACATCTTCACCTAAGGCCTCTTTTGTAGCCAATTCGGGCGGCCTGTCAATAAGCTCTGCACCCATTTCTAGGGCGGTTTTCATAATCGGCTCAGAGTCTGTGGATACAAAAATTCGATTTATGAGTTGAGAATTCTTTGCAGCCAATAAGGGATACTCACAAAGCGGCCTCCCAAGAACTGGATAAATATTTTTTCCAGGAAAGCCCGTGCTCCCCGCCCTACCAATCATTAACGCACAAATCATTTCGTCACCATATTTAGCGCTTCCTCAATTATTTTTAATAAAATTATCTATTACATTTCCGATATATTTGCTGGCGTATTTTTGATTATTATTGTGGCGCCTCAAAATAAAAGAAATCCCATTTTTTTGAGCTGCTTCATAATCAGAAATAGAGTCGCCTACCATTATGCAATCATGAAATTTTAAAGAATCTTCTTTAAGAATAGTTGAAATTGCAGATATTTTACTTACCGGGGAGCCAAAAATTTTTTTAAAACTATATCTCATGCCTAAATGATCAATAATTTCTTCAATCTCATTTTGGGGTGTAGCTGAAACAAGATAAAATTTTTGCCGATATTCATTCTTTTTCAAAAATAAATCGGCGCCAGGAACCCAGTCAGAATTTACGACATTAGAAACGACAATTGATCGAAATTGTTTATCCAAATAATTAATTTTTTCATCATTAACTATTTCGTTGACCCAACTTAAATAAAGTGGAAATTTCTCGTATCGCGAAATGCCTCCATTATCATAATGATGCTCAACTATCTTTTGGGTTACCTTAGGACCATACCGAGAAAATAATGTGATAAAAGCCTTTTTTTTAATATCAACAGATTCTTTGATAACCCCATCAAAATCCCAAAATACATTCGAATAATTTTTAATAATATTGTGAAAATCCATTATTAAGAAATTTTGCTCTTATATTGATCTATTTCATATATTAGCTGTAGCAAACCTTGTCCTAGATCTACATGCATTGGAGATATATATTTTCTGCCTATTTTATTTTGATATGAATAAGGGGTCCTAATATAGTGTCCTGCAAATTCCCGCTCTTTAAACTCAATATCTTGATTAATTCCCAAAATTTCAGAAATCATTTTTAAGAGATCTAGCACTCTCATTGGCTCTTGGCCAGTTAATACCACGTGTTGATTTAGAAATTCTTTACCCAGTGCTTTTACACTCGCACGGGCAGCATCTTGAACATGGATATATTCCCGCATGGCCTCTCGACTTCCTTCGTAGCTAACCTTACCCGTTTCTAGTGCAGACTTTACGATGCGCCACAGGCCATTGTGCTCATCTGATCTCGGCCCATAAAGTGATCCGTAGCGCAACACCGTATAGTCAAGCCCATAAGAGCGCTGATACTCTTCAACATATTCCTCTGCAGCCCTCTTGCTGCAACGATAAAAACCGCCGTTTCGACTATGAACATAAACCGTACTGGCATATAGAAATCTTGAAACTCCATTCTTCCTGCAAGCCTCTAGGGCCATGACATTACCAAGGATGTTCACTTGAGCAGTGAGAAAAGGCTTCGTTAACGCCTCATCTAAATCAGCTATAGCTGCAAAATTGTATACAGCAATACAATTTTTTGTAGCGCCATTTAAAGCGTCTTGATCAAGGATATCCCCCTCAATCATTACCTGCTCAGGTCGCTTCCATTTAGAAAATTTGGTATCAAAAATATTTACCTGATACCCAGCATCAGTTAATTCATCACATACATGAGAGCCTAAAAAACCAGCTCCACCAATGACGCAAACCTTATCCATTAATCTTCTCTCTGGCAAAATCAAATTCAAAGCCCGGAACTACTGACTGTAAAGGCTGACCGCTAAAGAATCGAATCACTTCGCCAGTGGCTTCAATTTCCATCCTTGCTCTGCAGTCCACAGACATTGAACCCATATGAGCTGTTAATAGGCAATTATCAATTTTAGAAAGTGGTCCCTCGTATGGCTCATGCTCAAAAACATCAATTGCTGCGCCAGTCAAATGCCCCGACAAAAGTACTTCCGCCAAATCGTGTTCGTTAACAATACCACCGCGCGAGGTATTAATAAGCACAGCATCAGGTTTCATTTTTAACAATTGACTCCTTCCAATCATGTTCAAAGTCATAGATGTGAGCGGAACATGGAGCGTGATAACATCAGACTTTGCATAAATTTCTTCTTTAGATGCACAAACGAGATTGAGACCACCGCTAGAATGATAATTAATTGGATTTATATCATTAACCAATACATTCAATCCCGCATGACCTGAAAAGCCTGATAAGCAATTCAAAACACCTTTACCAATCCTGCCATAGCCGATGATGCCAATAGTCACTTCGGAAATCCGACGCCCAAAATATCTAGTCCATCCGCCTTCATGCATTTGGGTATTAGCTAGATGTATTGATCTAAGCAAAGATAAAATTAGACCAACCGTCAATTCAGCCACAGCGGGCGCAGGCGCATCGGGAGTATAAGAAATTTTTATTTTGCGACGCTCCGCCTCAAGCAAATCCAAGCCATCTAATCCTATCCCAACTCTTGAAATTATCTTCAATTTTTTGGCACGATCAAAAACTTTTTTGCTAATTTTCTCTGTGCCTGCAATCAAGGCATCAAAATCACCAATCAATTCAGCCAACTCATCTTCTCGTAATTTTCTACCAAGCGGATTAATAACATATTCGATGCCCGCACAGGAAAGCATCTCGATAGGCATTTTTTCTAACTCGCAGAATGGGACCGTAGTGATTAGGACTTTTGTCATAAGTCATTTAATAAATTTATATTTTATAAAAAAATAGATCTCGTTTATAAAAACCAAATACTTTAGGGAAAAAAGAAATCGAAACGAATAATAATATTGAAAATATTAATCCCGATAGAAATAAATTAATATATGTACTATTTGTTAAAAATATATTTAAAGCTACAAGCTTAGATAAAAAACCAAAAGCTATACAAAAAACCCCTATCGATAATAATGATTTATACTCAAAAAGTATTTTTAATTTTTTCGATAATAAATATAATGATGTAGAAACTACTAATACTTGAATCAATACTGTCTTAAGGGCAAACCCCCAGGCACCTAAATTAAACCCAGGGATATAGGCGGACTGCGGTGCTGTAAATATATAGGTGATAATTATGCTAATAAACATATATAAAATACCAACCAATGATTGAATTTTTATTTTCTCATATGCGTAGAATGTTGTTGTACCCATCTGACTAAAGGATTGTAGCAATGGAAAAAAGAGCATTATCCCAAGAACCTCGGCACCCTCAACATAGTCATTACCCAGTAAGATACTTATAATTTCATTCAACCATGGGTAGATAAACGCAGATATAGAGATTGTTAACAACATTAAATTTTTTGTGGTTTTGGTATAAAGATCTTGAACATACTTAAAGTTCTTTAAAATCTTAGCATCAGCAATCTCTTTCCAATAAATATTAACACATGCAGATGTCGCAACAGCCGATATTGAAGCAATCTGAAAAGCTATTCCATAAAAAGCCTGCTGAGTATTGCCACCATACTTTTGAAGCAGCCATCTTTCTATAAAATCATAGAAAATTGATATTATGGTGTAAGGTACAAATAGTAGGTATTTATTTTTATAATTTTTGAAGAAAATTAATGATTCAATATTACCATATTTACTAACTCTAAATTTTATCCTCGACAGCGTAAAGACTGATGCAAAAGTCCATTCAATTATTATTATAATAAATACAAATTTTAAATCTAAGTATTTTAGATAATAGGCGCCAAACAGTAAAGTAATATTAACAACCGATGTTATCAATCCAACTTTTTGAATTAAATAGGTCTGCTTCTGGGACTCAGAAAGCTGAACTAGAGTTGACCAAAATACTGTTTGAATATAAGTTGCGATGAGCGCTAGGATGATTAGCTCTCTTGAATTATCTCTCCAAATTAAATAAATTATCGACTCAGGCAGGAGGAAGGCTATCAAGGAAATTGAAATAATTAACTGAATAGCAATCCAACAAAAATAAGTTGTGATGAATTTTTTACCTCTCAACCTCCTTGCATTAAACGTAAAAAATGCAGTGGAGATGCCTGGATCAAAAAGCTGCTTAAATGCAAGAAATATCCCGCCTAGAAACAACATTCTACCAAAATCATCCGGCCCTAGTGCTCTAGCTAGGAAGATGCCTGATAAAAAGGCGATAGCTGACTTGAGCGCATTTCCAAAAATGCTAGATAGAAACCGTTTGTGAACTGTAGCTGTCAAAATTCTATGTCATACATCAAAAATGCTGGTGGTATTTAGAAGCGTCATCTTCCAAGTCTCAATGGCACCATATCAGGGGACTCATCAGCAGCAGAAGCATCCTTTGAAATTTTTACTATTTTTCTTAGAGACATCTCAGGATTCTTGTTCTTTCTTCTATTAAAGCCCATACTCCAAGCAGTGTGGCTAGCTATCAATGGAATTCCGGTAGAAAAAGACCCCCCCTTAAAAAAAGCCACAAAAATTGCCAAGACAGGATAGAACAATGGTCTTGTGAGTCTATTAAGCAGGAGTGGGGATAATTTCGGGGTACGCTGAACATTAAAATATCCTCCGAAGGTTAAATCCTGACGAGGATCAACTTGTAGCGCAGCATCCTTTGAAGTATGCAATCCAATTTTTACCAAAATTAATTTTAAGTAGTACTCAAAAATTTCTTTAAGCGACAAACTTGACTTACCTTGAGTAAATCTAAAATGGTGCGCGTCAAGCTCAGAAAGAATTATCCATCTCCACATTAAAACTTTTAAAAGAGGGGAATCTGTGCAATTGATAAAATGATCATCTTTATATGCATCGGTATCACTAATTCTTAATAAGTAACTCTCCTCAGCCTGAAGAGTTCTACCGATCTTACCCTGCTCTCTTAAGTACTCGTATAGGGGTGTTCCAGGTAAAGCCTGGGCGTAGTTAATGCTAATTAATTCACTAGGGGGTCTAAACTTCCATTCCAGAATATAAGGGGAAACCTTTGTAAGAAATTCTGTTGTCTCTTTAATTGTTTTGTCATCCTCCCCGGGCATGCCAATAACAAGCTGAATAATAGTAGCAATTCCAGCCTCACCAGTCCACTTGAGAGCATTAATATTTTCCTCGACTGTGGCCTGCTTTTCCATTACATCGAGAATTTTTTGACTCCCAGATTCAATACCAAAATGAGCTATTAAGCAGCCGTTTTCGGCCCATAATTTTAAATCGTCTCTTGTTACCGTTCTCGCCCTTACTCCAGCAACCTTCCATGGCAACCTAAGTTTGCCCAACTCTTCTGCCAATCCTCTCGTTAACTCCCGATCAGCTCCAAAATTCTCATCACTAAAAGTAATAGCATCTATACCATATTGACTTTGTAGATATCTTATATGCGAAATAATTTCTTCAACAGACTTTGCACGATACCCCTTTTCCCATCGGTGGCAAAAGGTACATCTTGCAACACAACCTTTTGCCGCCATAACAGTTGCAGATTTTGTGATGGCGGGTATTACAGTTTTGTGGCGATCCGATGCATGCAAATGCAAATCAAAAACACCGTCTGAAGGAAAAAAATAATCTACCGATCCATCTTTCTCAAGGATACGATAATCTGGGTACTCGATATGTTTTTTATCTGGCCTTGGGCCATATCCAGTAAAAATAAAATCATTTGATTCATCAAGGTAACATATACCCTCAATATTTTGAAAGCTCTCTTTGAATGTAGAGCGCATGGGAGCTTTGCGAATCGCGTTTACCAAATTTTGAATAATAATTTCGCCATCCCCAACCACGCAAACATCAACTTCAGTTTTCCGAAGTAAAATTTCTGCGCTAGCTCCCAAATTTCCACCCAATATAATTACAACGTCAGGCAGAACCTCACGAATTGCCCCAGAGAGCCACTTTGTATATTCATAGGCGGTAGATACTACAGCGCTAATACCGATAACATCGTAATTACTCGAGGCAAAATACTCTCTGACCTCGTCACGAGTAGGTCTAAAAAAATCGATATTATAGAATTCAGCCTCTATTCCTATATTTGCGAGCGCTTGTATGATCGCCATACTTCCCATAGGTGGGAAGTTTGTAGGTATTGGCCTAATAGGGGTTGTACAAATGCAAATATTCATATTTTATGCAAACTAAAATCTAAATGACGTTTTTCTGCTCATAATATTAATTATCGAAAAATAGTAAAAAAATTATTCTCTAAATAAATGGACTAAGCGCCTCAAGCAGCGTGTTCTTAAATAAATATTATGTATGATGTAACTCAATATAGCTTTAAAAGCTCTCACTTTAGAATGTATTTGAATTTAGACATTCCCAGATATTTTTTATATTATATATTGACGAAAATAATTTCAAAAAATTAATCTAGTTTATCTTATCAGGAATTTTAAGAAATTTAGAGTTTCGATTCTTTTATATATAAAAGCCTACAGGTACCTCTTCTCTATAAGCCAAATAGCTCTTGTCAGAAGTCTGGCTGGAATGGCCTCAGACCCAGTCGCAGAGCAATCAAAATGTAGGGATTTAAAAATAGCTGCTTTTTTTGGGCCAGGTGCAAGAGCAAAAATACTATCCGAATCCTTTATAACTAGAGGGGATATTGTAATTCGAATGCTTGGCTTATAAGGCGTAACAACAGGTAGCACTCTTCTTCTTTTCTCACGTATTGCCAAACTACCCGGAAACAGGGATGCAATATGTCCATCATCCCCAATTCCAAATAGGGCTACATCAATTTGCTGAGGCAGCAAAGCAGCATAATGCATCGCCACCCCTTCCAGATCAGAGGAATCGGCTTTAATTCTATGTAAATTACATCCAGGTGGAATGCCTCTTGAGAATAAAGTGCGATTTACAAGAGCATAGTTACTGTCAGGTTCTTTGAAAGGAACGCAACGCTCATCACCAAAATAAAAATCTATGTTCTTTAAATCTTGAAAAGAGCTCTTTGAGGACCAAGCCTCATAAAGGGATGCGCCACTACGACCGCCAGTAAGCAATATAGAGCATTTCCCTTTCTCCAAAAGCACCTCCTCAACCTTAGAATGCAAGATTGATGCCGCTTCAATTACCCAATCATCAAGACAAAAAATATTCATACCTGAGATCATCTGCACATACAAATTGCTGTACAACATGAATAATTATGATCAAACTTTACCCGACAGTAGTGGAGCACTTACCAATGGAAAATATGGTTCAAAATTAAATTTTTTAATTAATTCCTCAACCATTTTCTTGCTCGAGCAAATAGAAACATTGCCATCCCCAAGATTGGCAGAGACGATAACTTTCTTCACCCTTAAGTATTGATTAATTTTTGCAGAATCAATTTGTGGCTCTGGCTCCAAATCAAACCGCCTGGCATAGTAATTTATAGAAACCCTTTCCCTTAATTCACCATCAATTACATCGCCTGCAAAACTTTTCCAAAATCTATAGGGAACTTTTGCACGCTCTTCTGCCATATGTACAAAAGTTTCCACAAAGGCAACTCCATAAAATAATATTTTGCAGTCTAACTGCAATAGAGCATCAAAAAAACCACCTTCAGAAAATTCGCTAAAACTCGTCGAATTAGTGATTTTGACTGCATTCTTTCCTATTGCCGCAACAGAATGAAAAGGGTGTCGCGCTCTATGGGCTTCTGCATGAGTTCTTACGTGCTCTGAAAATGCCCCCATACCATCGCAAGGGGTTTTGCCCCTATCGAATATCCCCCCACTACAAAAGGCAAAATTAAATGTTGGAACTACGATTGTTCCACTTTCACCTACTAAATCTAAAAAAATATTTAACAAAATATCTAGTTTGTTAATATCGCCATTTGCATTGAATTTACCAAGCGCCTTTAATCCCGAGTGTATAAAAAGGCAATCCCCCTTCTTTACACCTAAAGCCAATAAACAACTCCGTATATCATGTTCGGTATACATCTATGCTAAACCATTCATTTCAATAGATCTGCATTTATAAGTATTTCTGCGTATTTACAAAGATTTTTCATTTTAATTTTTGTTATTTTTGCTATATCTACCAAGTCGCTCTTGCAATCCGCATAACTTAAAATATACATAATAGCCTTTAATTGCTCCTGTTGATCCTTCAAAGAATCACTACTTGCATCCCACGTTTGAGGAGAATTAATATTCGGATAAAGACCTCTCTTACCCAATTGAATCTCACAATAGGGCTCGACCCTTTTTAAAGGTTGAAGGAGTTCGTGCATTTTAAGAATATCTTCAATCTTAGTTATAGTTGTAAGAAACTCGTCTAGCTGAACAAACTCTTTATCATCTGCTGAAGTATGGTACTCAGGATAGGATCCATAGATTGTCCTGGAGATTTGACCAACCGGGAGATTAAAGCCTGCAGAACAGTACTGCCTCTCATCACTTCCCTCGGATGGATCAAAATCCCTAGTTTCAATTTCACCCTCTTGTTCTAATTGTAGAAATAATTTATCTAGGGATGAATCGCCACATCTAGATTTTTTATAGCTTAATTTTTCGTTTGAGCCCCCTAAGCATGTCAAGACTAATCCTGCCTGCATTGATTTTGCAATCTCGCTGCCGTGTTGCTTAAGGAAGCAAATCGAACCAATTGTTTCTGGATTTACAACGAAAAGATAATCGAAGCGCCTATTTTTCCACTTTCTCACACGCTCATATAATGCCGCAAGCATAATAGGCCCACTAAGTTCATTATTAGCTAAAGAAGGATGACATAAATAGCTAGAAATTAAAATTAATTTTTTCTCCACCCCCTCATTAACTGCATCCCCCCTTAAGTACTTATAGCCATACTCAACAATTCCATCAACAAATGATGACTTAATGACTGCGCGATATTTACCTGATTTTAACTGTTGCCTTTGTTTATGAGTAAGACAAAACCCCCACGTTTTTTTATAGTAGGAAGTTACATATGGTATCCAGTCTGGATGCTCTGGAATAGAGTGAAGATTGCTTTCCAACTCTTTGAGCTCCAAAATTTTATCAATTGACTCAGAATAATTTACCACCTCAAGATTATTCCTCTTAAAATCTGAAATCTTTTCACCATCTGGGCCGAGCAAGTAGGCGTCTTCTATTACCCACTCCTGAGGAACCGTCCAATCAAAAACTTTTGTTCCAGTTGGTATTCCGTCTATCTCAAATGGAATATACCGGGATAATATTTTTAAAGACTCTCTGTAACCAGAGCCTGTAATACTTCTTGGCAATGGAAATAATTCATCAAATAATTTTTCTATATCTAAATTACTTTCTAACATCTATTTCTAACCCTTAATTCATGCAATCAACTAATGAGAGATCTCTTGGCGCCCTCTAAGCAACTCACTCATGCCTTACTTAAACCAGAAGTTGAGAGTGCCAACTCTTGAATGAGTACCCTCTTCAAAACATCTCCGCCATCCATAATCTCAGCACAATAATGGTCGCAAAAAAAGTTACGAGCATTTTGCACAGATTCACTGTACCACCATCCATCAACATCATTCCATATGGCAGCAAGATGTTTAGCAGCAGACTGTGGGTTTGTATGAAAAATACCCCTCTCAGACAGCATATCAAAACATGGCTTTGCCTCTGGTTTATTTTCCCAAAAAAACGGGTTCCAAACCATTATTGTCGGAAAGTTTAGAGAAAGAGATTCGAGATATGTGGTGGCATTGTAGGTGGAGATAAAAATTCTGTAGTGATGCATAATATTCCAAAGGGAATTTTTACCATAATCAAGACAAATATTTGGAAATTTTGACCTCCATCGAGACTCTTGATTCCATCCATAATCTGATTGGTATAAGCGAACTGTAGTTTTTTCGCGTATAGACTGAGGCAGCGCATTTATAAATTTAAACTGCTCTTCAAAATAATCAATCATTTGACTTGATATAGCCATGGCCCTTATATCAATGGCATATTTTGGCATGTTCCCACATGCAATTAATGCTCCGCCACTTTTACTCGGCAATATTTTTTTTTGTATTCGAAAATTTCCTACTGGAATCACTTTTTCAGTTAGGCCATTAACCCATCCTGCACTCAAATATCGATCTGCAATATCTAGCTCATACCTATGGACTCCATTAAAAAGTCCGACCCCCATCCCCCCATGCTCCCCGACAATCAATCTTGAGCCCTGCTCAATCTTATATGCAGCGAAAGCTTTAAAAGAGTCGTCCTCACAATGTTTGTTTGTTGTAAAAATAATTTGTGCTTCCGATGACTTCGAGCGAGTAAAAACATCTTTACTCATTGAAGCATAACCTTCAATAAATATGGTCGGCACAAAAAGGGGCAGTGATTCTCTTATAAGCTTCTCGACAGCACCGCAACTCTCTTTAGAAGCCAATTTCCACTTTCTAACACTCGAGTCAAAGGTAGAATTATTCTCTTTATTCCATGAAATTCTGAGCAAGGGGATTTGGTTGAGTCTCAATTCAAGAGTTATCAGCCTCCAAAAGGGTAGACTTGTGCCTATTAAGAAGAATTTATCACGTCGTTTAATGAAAAATATTAAATCACTAATTGTTGACCTTAGAAAATTTTTAACCTTTGTTAGGCAAGTTGTTTTTTTTGCAATCCTGTGAGGAGCAGAGTCTATATGATTTACTAAGATCTTAAACTCATCCATGCTCTTTAGAATTAAAGCAAATAAGGCGTGGTTCCAAATATTACTTTCTGAACTGAGCTTAATAAAATCCGATGTATCGGCGGAAGAAAAAACATCATCCTCAGTGTTAATCACTAATGTTGACTCCGGCTTATATAGAGCCGCTAATTTCATTGAAGAGTACCTGTCGATCATTACCGAAATGAATACACTTAACCACCAACCCATCAATAAATCCCAATACTTCTTGCTATGCTGAGTTCCATGCAATATGTTCATTGCCGTTGCCAAATCTGGTGATATTGATTGACGAATATTCTGAAGAAGATCAAAATCATCCTTGAGCTTTTCTCTATCATTCCAATGGTATGGAACAAGGATGCGCCCTCTTTTTTCTAAGCGAGCCTCCCAATTCATGGAAGGCCTGCACCATTCACCGAGAAGCAAAATTTTACCTTCAGATGGCCATGTCTCAATGAGGTCGGTAGTTACGAGCGTTAATTTTTCGCGCTTCAATTCTTGAGATAACATATTAGCCGGCAAGAGCCAAAGAAACAATTTCCATTGCAGACGTTTTGATATTGACACCTTTATGCAATAAGGACTTTATATATTCATAATCTCCAAGAGTATCAATATCAAATCGCATCTCTGGTTTATTAAGCCCAGATGGGGCTGGAACAGCCTTAATAACATAATCTGCAGGGTTTTCCACAAGAAATAAAGTGACATGCTCCCTATGTCTTTTTTCTACAGCTCTATCGGCAATTTCAACCATTAACTTAAACGATAAAATTTCTGCGCCAAAGCCATCTGAATAATGACTACCGAATAGCGCCCGATGATTGCAGGCATAGTCGCACTCATTATTTCTATAAAAAGAAATTAAACGATCAATTTCTTCTGGATCCACAAAAGGATTATCAGCGCAGATGCGTACAATTAAACTTGCATTATATTTTTTTCCAGCCAAAACAAATCGCTCTAAAACGTCTTGCTCACTTCCGCGATAAACTTCGATACCAAGGCTTTCGGCTATGCGAACAAGTTCATCGTCCCGCTCCAAATCGGTTGTGGCTAACAAAACCTTATTTACCAGTCGAGATCGACTGGCGCGCAATAAAACCCATTCAAGTAGCGTTCGCCCACCCAAGGGGGCAATCATTTTTCCCGGAAATCGAGTGGAGCCCATGCGAGCCTGAACTAGGGCTATAACATCAGACATTATTCTGGTTTTGCAAGATCAGACCACTGAAGAATATGATCGGCCTCACAAGCGTTAACTAAGTGCTTACCCACCACTTCATCCCAATAAAGAGGGCTGATACCAGTTCCGGGTCGCTTATAAGTAATTAACTCGGGCGTAAGAATTGAGCCTGCCGGCAAATTCTTAGATAACACAATACTTCTTCGCGCATTTTTCCTTGATAATTCTTCCAATTGAATCGGCTTTTTATGGTCACATGACCCTAATAGTACATTTATTGTTTTAGAAATATCAACAAACCGAATAAGATCCTGAACGTCCATGGCATGATAGTGATCATTGCCCGGCAGGGTTTTATCGTGTGTAAAGTGCTTTTCAAGAATAACTGCTCCCAATAAATATGCCGTAACTAAAGGCGTCATTGCATCATCCGGCAACGTATGATCTGAGTAACCAATTACAAATTCTGGATACGTCTTTTTGAGGCCCTCTATCATCCTCAAATGAGCGTTCTGATTACTTGTCGGATAATTTAATATGCAGTGCAACAATGCAATATCATTGCAGCCTGCTCTGCGAATTGATTCAATCGCAATATCAATCTCACCCAAAGTTGACGCGCCGGTTGATAAAACAATTGGCTTATTTTTTGATGCCACCTTGCGCAAAAATGGGATGTTGGTAAGATCGGCAGATGCAATTTTAAAAAAGGGGACTAACGGGTCCAGAAACTCAATAGAGGCATCGTCAAAAGGTGTTGATAAAAAATCAATTCCTACACGATTGCAATGCTGGGCAAGTTGAACAAATTCATTTGCTCCGAAGTTATCGTACTTCTTAAATAACTCATACTGGCTAGTTGTCGGCTCTTTAGAGGTATCCCAATAAGATGGTGAATGCTTTGAGGCCAAAGTATCAGCCTTATAACTTTGAAACTTTGCTGCATCAGCGCCACCCTCTTTAGCAAGTTCTATAAGGCGAAACGCCTGATTTAAAGATCCCTCATGATTTACTCCGATTTCAGCTATAACATAAGGGGTTGATTTGGATCCGATAATACGTCTACCAAGGTTAATTGATGCTGTCATTTAGGGTGCCTTTATAAATTACGCATCGCCATTAGAGCCATGCTTTAGGATTAAATCCCTCTGATACTGATCCATCTTAGCTAAATCATTAGTAATATTATTCGCGTGACGTCTATAGCGATAGAGCGGGATGTCAAGACGCTGAATTTTATATTTTTTTTCAAAGCGAATTTTTAGTTCACGCTCTTCATGCAATCGAAACGCTTCATCATAAAGACCAATATCTAATAAATGTGATTTACGAAACATAATTCCACAGGCAATCGGATCATCATCACAATTACGGCGTTGAATTACATTTTCCTCATCATCAACCAAAAGATAATCACAAGCTACTGCATCTACTTGCTGATTGGCATCAAGGTAAACCTGTAAAAAATTTATAAAATTGGTATTTACAAAATCATCCGAGTCTACTCTAACGATGAAATCCCCACGTGCAGCTTGTATACCTTTATTTAAAGATGCTGGTAAACCAATATTAACCTCATTGTTAATTATTCTAATAGGTGACTCATGGCTATCAACAAATTGCTCTAAAGCATATGCAGTTAAATCTGTACTCCCATCATTTATAACAATAACTTCATAGCACTCATGGGAGAGAGTCTGATGAAGTAAAGAACGCAAGCAACGGCCGATGTATTGCTGCTGATTGAAAACCGGGACAATTACTGAAACAGTAGGCTGAAAGAAATTTTTTTTCATAAAGCAGACATCAAATCTACAAAGCCTTTCTTATAGCTTCACGTAATTTACTAGGGAAATCTTCCCTTAAAAATACCCCTACTGGAATAGAAACGGCCCTTGCAAGGATTTCAGCTGAAGGCGTAAAGGCCGCAAGCAAATCACCCCCATGCGCAGCAACCAACTCTGGCATGTGATCCCATGTTCCCGCAAAATGCCAGGTATAGGCTTCGGGGAGAATTTTTGTAGAGAGCCCCACTTTTAATAGCTCATCTCGACAACGGCGAGCAGCCTCATTATCTTTAACCAAAAAAACTAGAGCGTCTGCCGTATCATACGAATTATCGGGCATGGGGCGTAATTTAAGATTTGGCAAATCAGAAATTGCCTCCCAGAGCATCGCCTTGTTTTTTCTCTGGGCCATCACTATGTCAGGTAATTTTTTTAATTGAGCCAATCCAATCGCTCCCTGCAACTCCATCATGCGATAGTTAAACCCACTACTTGAGCGAGTATCTTCCCATCGAGGAACAAGGGGATTATTTTCATGGCCATGGTCATGCCAAGCGAACGCTTTTTTATAAAGTTCATCGCACTTAAATAAAACCATTCCTCCTTCGCCGGTGGTCATTGTTTTAGCAAAATCAAAACTGAAAGTTCCAATATCACCCCAAGCACCTAATGCAGTTTCATTAAGATTACCACCGCACCCCCAGGCCGCATCCTCAATTAATGCAATATTTTTATCGGCACAGATTTTAGAGATTTTTTCAAGATTGGCGGGTACCCCGAGCATATGTACTACGATAACTGCTTTCGTTTTCGGACTAATTTTAGCGAGCAAATCATCAGGATCCATGTTCAATGAAAGATCAACTTGGGTGCAAACTGGGGTTGCCCCCGATTCAATAATTGCTTCTACGGTAGCCACAAAGGTGAAACATTGGGTGATTACCTCATCACCTGGCTTCACCTCCAGCGCGGCTAGCCCGACTCTCAATGCAGCGGTGCCTGAGGTTACAGCTAATGCATGCCTGACGCCCATCGCTTTTGCAAAAGCAGCCTCAAAATCCCTCACCTTGAAACAGTCGTTGCGTATTGCATCAAATCCATGCCTAAATAAGACTCCGCCACGCGAAAAAACATCCTGAACTTCACGCAACTCCTCATCACCGATCACTTCATATCCAGGCATTCGTATTCCTTACATTTTTAAAAAAAGTTCAAGAACTTTTTCATGGTTCAATATTTTTTTAAATTCCTCACCAAGAGCATTCGTCAGTGGCTTTTCATGAATAATGGTTGATGCATAAAGCTGCTGAAATTGTTCTTCATTTAAATCTCTACAAATACCCTGTGGAATATCAATATCTTGCTTTTCAACAATTACCCAAAACTCTTTATACGCCTCAGGGTAAAACTCCTCCATAGCCCTCATAACAATACAATTAGCTACGCAGTGATGCAAACCTAGAACAACACTCAATCCTGCCGAAAAAGGATGAACCACCCCAACATAGCTCGTTGCAATTGAACATCCACCTAAATAAGACGCAACCATGAGGCGATCACGATTATCGATAGACTGCATGTCGTTACTCAAAAAAACTTGTCGGCAAAGATTCAGAGTCTCTCTTGAATATGCATCTCCTATTGCATTTCGATAAGAACCTGATAGGGCCTCAACGCAATGAATATATGCATCCATGCCAGTGTAAAAATATTGGGCACGAGGTACTGTTTTAGTCAGATCAGAATCCATAATGACATGATCAAAAACCGTATAGTCGCTATTCATACCTAGTTTTAGTCCCGTAGCAGAATTAGTCATGACGCATGTTCTGGTTGCCTCAGACCCGGTTCCAGAAATAGTTGGGATACCGAGCTTAAAAATTCCTGGCACTCTTAGCAGATCCCAGCCTTGATATTGCTCTGCCTTACCTCCATTTGTAAGCAAATTGGATACGGCTTTTGCAGTATCCATTGTTATTCCACCGCCCATCCCAACAACGGCACATGGCTCAAAAATCCCAGAGCTTTGAATCTGACTAACCTGAGAATCAATGCTACTAGTTTTTGGCTCATTAACGGTAGAAATAAAACAAATTAAATCCCCTGGCTCAAAATTCAGTATGTTCTTTAATTCCGCATTTGACTTAAAGAATTCATCTACCAAATATACAACTTGGGTAGATTTATACATACTTTTTGCTTGCGCTCTCTTTTGTTCTAATAATGGGCCAACCTCTCTAATTGATCCACTGCCTATGTTGTAGCGACCGACATTTTTAACAAGCTTAATTCCAGAGTTCAAAATAGATGTCATATGTTCTTTCTTAACCCATTAGAGCAAATGTATCGCCAGGAATCCTGACAACTGAGTTCAATAGACCTTTTCGCTCTCCACTGTAGCCTTTCATAAGCCATATCAACCTTGGCCCAACACTCGCCAATATCACCTTGACGTCTTTCCAGAATTTCGAAAGGGATTTTTCTTCCTGAAATTTTTTTATAAGCAGAAACCAGATCTAGAACGCTTATGCCAAGCCCTACACCCAAATTAATCGCATCCCAGCCAGAATAACCACTCAAATATTCCAAGGCTGCCAAGTGCCCTTCAGCTAAATCCATCACATGAATGTAATCTCTTACCCCGGTTCCATCGGGAGTGGGGTAATCATTTCCAAACACATTTAGAGAGGGTAGCTTACCAGATGCAACAAGTGCAATATAGGGCATCAAATTACCAGGGATATCACCAGGATCCTCACCAATTAATCCAGACTCATGTGCTCCTACTGGATTGAAGTAGCGTAAGCAAATAATCTTCCACGCAGAATTAGAGTTTGCAACATCCTTAAGCATTTCCTCAATGTGAAGCTTGCTTCTGCCATAGGCATTCGTTGCGCCAGTAGGATGAGCCTCATCAACCGGCAAATACTGGGGGTTGCCATAAACGGTTGCGCTAGAGCTAAAGACTAATTTCTTTACGCCAACCAATTCCATCGCCTCAAGAAGGCTGATGGTACCCTGCACATTATTGGTGTAGTACTCAATGGGTTTTTCAACTGACTCGCCAACAGCCTTTAATCCAGCAAAATGAATTACCGCATCAATTTTGTACTCTCGCAGGGTTTTAGTGACTAAAGAGGTGTCACGAACATCGCCTTCAACGCAATGCAATGGCTTGCCTAAGATTTTCTGAAGACGCTCTAAAACACTGGGATTACTATTGCAAAAGTTATCCAACAAGACCAACTCGTAACCGGCCTGTGATAACGCCACTGCAGTATGACTGCCAATATACCCAGCACCACCGGTTAACAGGATATTCACTTAAATAATGTCGTTTGAATTAACTTGATTGTTTTTTAAACAATCAGGGGAGTTAAGCCCGCTAATGCCCGATCTCGTACCTTTGTTTGTACCTGACTGGTCATCACACCACCCCCACCCTATCAAACTTTAATTTAGCGTACCCTTGGCGCGCTAGGGCGATGAGTAGTCCTAAGCCTAGTCCAGCCAATACTCCCATTAAGAGTGCGATGTGTTTTTTGGGGCTTACGGGCTGATCCGAGGCGTAAATTGGCGCAATCGGGCGAGTGGCCCGACTGGCGTTTGCGGCAATCAGGTTTTTGAGCGCACTGATCTCCTCTAGTAGATAGCGGATTTCGTCACGGGTTGCCAGATAAGTTGCACTCATTGCCCCGCCAGACTTCTCGGTCTTTGCGACTAGATTGATTGCCTCTTGCAAGCGCAACTGATCATCGGCAAGCTTAAGTTTTGCCTCCTCAATATAGGGCGTGACAATCTGCGCTTGCGTGTTTTTGATTAAATCAAAAATCGCATTAGCACACACCTTAGCACTTTGAGGGCTAGAACCAAAAGCTTTGAACTCGACTACATTAGCCACCCCTTTGGGGATGCTTAATTTAACTGATTTACTCAAACGCTCGCTCGCATTAGCCTGGCTTTGTATTGAATCTTCTTTACTACAAGCGGTTACGACTTCTGGGGTAAAGCTGGATGGAGAAGATAGGCGCGCAATCAGGAGCGCTGGCTCTTCAATATTAATGCCAAGGGGATTGAGATTGTTGTTGTTGTTAGTGGCACCGATTTGCGCCATGGTGATTTGGGCTACGGCCTCATATTGCTTGGGGGTAATCGCTAGGTAAGCAATTGCAGCTACCAATCCTATGATCCCCGTAATGAGGATTGTTTTGTAGGCCCTTTTGAGAAAAGCCAGGATATCCAGCAGGGAAATTTCCTGATCATCTTGGATGCTAGGGCTACATGAAGAAGGCGTATTTTTTGTATTCATCAATTGCTATGCAAGAATTTGGTTGCTTCTCAGGTATTGCGGAGTTTCCAGTACTTCTAATATTATGTAATAAATAATACTAATTTTCATAATTTTAACTGAGTGAGCTTCGCATTGGACTCGATCTGAGATCCTAACTGACTCACCGTGGCCAAAAAGGCTATCAGATAGACCAAAATTTCAACCCCATGCTGAACGCTCAACTCACCAACTGTGTATAGCGCACAGATACTGGCTGATAAAACAAACACAAATCCATCGACCGCATCTCGCCCACTTAATGCTCGATACAGTAGTAACAATAATGGGCCCAACATCATACCTATACCTGGTATTCCATAACTTAAGGTCAAGTCAACCCAAGCACTATGCGTTGAGGGAATGTAATCCACATTCTTGCCAAATTTTTCTTGCAGTAGGCGTGGAAATGAACGGGACAGTACGCCTATCCCCAGGGGGTTTTCGGGGATAAACATGAGGATTCCTGCAGTAGCCCAAGCGGTGCGCTCATAGGTATTGGCTGCAACCACGCTACCCGAAGCAGATATTGGATACCCCAATACTGCTGGATCTCGCCAGTTTGGATAGTCATGAATTCTCATTGCTATTCTCATATCTTGGAATAAAGTTTGCCAACCTGAATTTTTGCTTGCCTGAATCTTGCCAAAACCTAAAGCCAACATCAACACAAGCAAGAAAACGACCATCAGTTTGAGCAATGATTTTCGGGGTAATGCAGCTGAATTTTTGCGACCCACCATACCCAAGATGAGCCAGCACAATGCAAATCCTAATGTCAATACCGTCAAGCCAATTCCGTTGCGAGCCTCAAAAACAAATACATAAACATATAACGCTACGACGATTGCCACTAACCAGATCAGCGCTACACGACCAAGGCTAACCGGGTCATTTAATCGCAGAAAAAGTAGGATAGAAGCAGTTAAGCCAGCAACCATAACTGACCCAACCAATACCCCATTGATTTTGACGTGATAGATATAAGAGCCGACATATTCGGGCGCAAAGAAACTGTGCGCCGCTAATGCCTTGGGAATATATTGAAGCAATAGAAACGCAAAACTTAGCAAAATGCCTGCCCAAAGATAAATCATGCCTGCAGGTTTTTTGCTCAAAGCCATTGCGGTACCGATCGCCAAAAAGACAGCCAATGCAGATCGAAGCCATGTACTAGTGAGTTCGTTTAATTCTTCTGCAGGATAACGAGAAAAAAATACATAATGCAGTAGCACCCATACGAACATCGCCATTAAAAGAACTAATGGAAGAGCGTTCTGTGAAAACAAGATTTCTTTTAATTGCCCGAGTTTCCATTGAAGCCATAAGTAGAAGATGCTAATAACTGCACCGCTTACCAAAAGGATATTTCTGAGGGCAATCGTATGTTTTAACGCCCAAATACCCAACAGAATTGAACTGATAGCGATGAGGGCGTATGCTAAAAGCATCTCTTTGCCGGGAGCGGAAGAGTCGGTACTGGTTATAGCATTCACTTCTTCGTTCCCTGGTCTAGCCAACTAATTAGATCTTGATATGCGTTAGCTAGTCCTTGTGATAAGCCCACCGATGGCGACCACCCCAAACGGTTTAGCCTAGCTGAATCCATCCACTTTCTTGGAGCGCCATCAGGCTTAGTGTGATCAAAATTAATTTTTCCTTGATAGCCGACAGCCACGCTTACAGCATGCGCTAATTCAGCAATCGTTACGTCGCTACCAAAACCGACATTAATGTGACTTTGCATTGGTTCTGTTTGCGCATCATAGGCCGCTTTATCAAGCTGCATGACAAAAACACTAGCCGCAGCCATATCGTCAACATATAAGAACTCACGCCTTGGAGTGCCCGTACCCCAGATCACTACCTTTGGAGCATTACTTAGTTTGGCTTCATGAAAACGCCTGATAAGCGCCGGTATAACGTGACTATTTTCAGGGTGATAGTTATCACCAGGTCCATAGAGATTGGTAGGCATTACTGAACGATAATCAACCCCATGACTTTCACCATACTGGCGGGTATAACTCTCGCACATTTTGATGCCGGCAATTTTCGCAATCGCATATGGCTCATTCGTAGGCTCTAGCTTTCCAGTGAGAAGTGCGTCTTCACTCATAGGTTGTGGCGCTAATTTTGGATAAATACAGCTTGAACCTAAAAAAAGAAGTTTTTTCACGCCACTCATAAAAGCTTGATGAATTACATTGTTTTGCACCATCAAGTTGTCATAAATAAACTCGGCAGGATAGGTATTGTTAGCATGTATGCCACCAACCTTAGCAGCAGCCAAATACACCTGATCAGGCTTCTCTTGCTCAAAAAATGCTTGTACTGCCACTTGATTGGTTAAGTCAAGCTCACCATGGGTTCTTGTAACGATGTTGTGGTAGCCATGGGCCTGCAAATTGCGCACAATGGCAGAACCAACCATGCCCCGATGACCGGCTACATAGATTTTCTGATTTAAATCCGCTTGCATACTTAAATTTCTTTACCCACCGCCACTGAATAGCCATGCTTAGTCAGCAATGCATGCTGCTTAGCTTTTTCAAGATCGCTATCGATCATCTCCACAATCATTTGGTCTAGGGTAATTTCTGGAACCCAGCCCAGCTTTTGCTTGGCTTTGGTTGGATCCCCAAGAAGGGTTTCCACCTCAGTGGGGCGGTAGTAGCGTGGGTCAATTTGTACGATCACATCACCCACTTTTAATGCTGGGGCTTTGTCACCCTCGATGGCGGTAACGATCGCTTTTTCATTTTCCTCTTTACCTTCAAACTTGAGTGTGATGCCTAACTGCTTAGCACTACGCGTAATATATTCACGAACGGTGAACTGCACACCCGTAGCAATCACAAAGTCTTCAGGTTTGTCTTGTTGCAACATGAGCCACTGCATACGAACATAGTCTTTAGCATGGCCCCAGTCACGTAAGGCATCGATATTACCCATGAATAAGCACTTCTCCAGGCCTTGAGCAATATTAGCGAGGCCACGTGTTACTTTGCGAGTAACAAAGGTTTCGCCACGACGCTTGGACTCATGATTAAACAAAATGCCATTACATGCATAAATGCCATATGCCTCACGATAGTTCACGGTAATCCAATAAGCGTACATCTTGGCAACTGCATATGGACTTCTTGGATAAAAAGGCGTGGTCTCTTTTTGTGGAATCTCTTGTACTAAGCCATAGAGCTCAGAAGTAGATGCTTGATAAAAACGGGTTTTCTTTTCCAAGCCCAAAATACGAATAGCTTCTAACATGCGTAGCGGTCCAATAGCGTCTACATCAGCGGTGTACTCAGGAGATTCAAAGGAAACAGCAACGTGCGATTGTGCGCCTAAGTTGTAAATTTCATCAGGCTGACATTCTTGAATAATGCGCACAAGGTTGCTGGTATCTGTTAAATCACCATAGTGCAAGATCAAATCAGGATGATTAATATGCGGATCTTGATAAATGTGATCAATGCGCTCTGTATTAAAAGAGGAAGCGCGGCGTTTGATGCCATGAACGATATAACCCTTTTCTAAAAGGAACTCGGCAAGATAGGAGCCGTCTTGGCCAGTAATTCCAGTAATCAGGGCAACCTTTTGTTTACTCATTATTTCAACTCTCTACTTTTTATATATTTCAATCATAATTTGTACTCCGTTAATTAGCTTGTGCCTTAATTTCTACCATAGGTATCTTCAAACCTCACAATATCATCCTCGCCCAGATAACTACCCGACTGGACTTCAATGATTTCTAGTGGGGCTGTGCCCGGATTGGCTAGGCGATGGGTTTGGCCTTGCGGAATATAGGTGCTTTGATTTTCGGTGAGGGTGATGACCTGGTCGCCATTGGTAATTTCGGCGGTGCCCTTAACTACAATCCAGTGTTCGGCGCGGTGATGATGCATCTGTAGTGAGAGGCTAGCACCAGGCTTAACTTGAATACGTTTCACTTTGAAATGCTCGCCCTCATCCACACTGTCGTACCAACCCCAAGGACGGGATACTTTGCGATGCAGATTTTTCTCTTCACGCTTCTGAGAGTCAAGTTGCCCAACAATATTTTTAACGTCTTGACTATTTTTTCTATCTGCAACAAGAACGGCATCTGAAGTTTCCACAATAATTAGATTCTCAATGCCAACAGCGCTCACTAAACGACTACTAGCATGTACTAATGAATTTTTCGAGTTTGTCAAAAGCGTATCGCCACTCGTAACGTTTCCATCTTGGTCTTGCTTACCAACTTGCCAGACGGCATCCCATGCACCTAGATCATTCCAGCCGGCGTTGAGTTCTACCATACGAATAGGAAAATGCGAGCCGGGGCATTTTTCAATTACGGCACAGTCAATCGATTCGCTAGGGATAGCATTAAATAAAGCTTTGTCAGGGCGCACAAAGACGGCATCGCCCGATGTGTCTGTGGTTTTGGTCTCCCAAGCCTGTTGTGTGGCCGCCAAGATATCAGGGCGATATGTCGCTAGGGCCGTCAACCAAACGCTGGCTTTAAGAACGAACATGCCACCATTCCAAAAGTAGCCCCCTTCAGCCAAATATTTTTTGGCAGTCGCTTCATTAGGCTTTTCGACAAATAGCTCAACGGCACATCCTTCTTCTGCACTTGCCACTTGATGATTGACTTTGATATAGCCATAACCCGTTTCAGGTGCTTTTGGCGTAATGCCTAAAATAGCAATGGCACCATCTTGTGCGATCTTGATGGCATTTGCCAATGCAGTGGTAAATGCCGCAGGATTGGTCACTGTTTGATCTGCAGGCGTGACTGCCAGTATTGGATCATTCCCCCGCTCTTTGGCATAGAGGGCTGCAAGGGTTAAAGCAGGGGCAGTATTTCGGCCTGATGGTTCAAGCAACATCGTCGCAGAAACATTCTTTAATTCACGTAATTGATCGAGCGCCAGAAAGCGATGGTCTTCATTCGTCACAATCAGTGTTGAGCCCAATACAATAGATTGATCTGCCACCGAATGAATTCGCTCAATGGCCTGCTGAAACAGACTTTGCCCAGACCCATCCCCTGAGAGCACCAAAAATTGTTTTGGAAAGCCTGAGCGTGAGAGAGGCCAAAGACGGGTTCCTGAACCTCCGCATAAAATGACAGGTAAGACTTGCGTCATGGGGAATGGCCAACCTTTTAAATGAATTGAGCTACTAATGTCGATCGTACTTAAACACCTAATTAGTTGTAGATTTTATCGCTTTATATGGTGGCAAAATTTTTTATAAAATAGGTTTGCTCCCCGTAAAAGCCCAAAATAGTGCTTAAGGGATCAACAAGTAGATAGGTAAGCAAAATTAACAAATTATTAAAGGAGCCCAAATGTCTGGTAGCAATATCCCCAAAATCAATGTCCGCAACTCCGTTAGCGAGTGTGCTCAATCCCTCAAGAAGGAAAACACAGGCAAGTATCACAACTACGGGATTAAAGACTGCATCGCGTCTATTGCCGCTACAAGGATCAAATAAACTAATCTAGCTTTTTTTGGCAAAAATAGGCCTATTTAGATCGAATTACGCACTATTTAGGCCTATTTGGATATTTTTTTCCTGTCAGGTTGCTATAGATCGCTCCCGCGGTGACAAGCAGTACTGAATCAATCATGACTGGGAAGAAGGCATATCGGTAGTGAGAAATGTGTCCAAGCACCACAATTAGAGCGACGGCTGCCGCAGGTGGATGCAAGCAACGCAAGATAAACATTCCCATGATCGACAAACCGGCAGCAATTGGCATGGCTAGCAAGGGCTCTGGAATCAACAAAAATACAGAAATACCAACCAGTGCCGATAGCGTGTTTCCAGCAATGACTGCCCAAGGCTGAGCCATGGGACTACCAGGCAGGGCAAATACCAATAAAGCACTTGCCCCCAAAGAAGCCATTAACCACTCGTCAATTCCCGCTAACTCACCCAGTAATTTGGCAACCGTAAAAACCAAGACCAAGCCAACTAATGCGCCAGCGCAAGCTCTAAACCTTTCAGCCCAACTGACCCCCGGTTGATCGCCCCCAAAGTAAAAGGAGTAGTGTTTGATCAGATATTTAGCTGTGTGTCTCATTTTGATTGGGCCGCCTAACTTAAGGGGTCATTAATAGTTTTCAGATGATCATAAACCCAAAGCACTTAATTGATTCGCCTGGCTTGAAAGAAGTTTTGGGTCAATAAAAAAGACCGCCGCAGCGGTCTTTTAATGCTAACTATTACTCAGACAACATTAAGCCTTCTTTGCATAAGCAGAGCACCAGCCTTTGCCAGCAACTTGCTTGCCTGCAAAGAGTGAGCAACCACCAGCAGCAGCGCCTGCCTTACCCTGGAACAATGCGCAGTTATCGCATTCTTGGCCAGCTGCATACTTAGCATATTTAGCTTTATCCACTTTAGTTGCATCTGCTTTATAGCCCAATGCTGCAGCTTGAGGATCAGTCTCAGCAACCATTGCTTGAGCCTGAACTTTACCGTTCAAAGCTAAAGTACAAGCACCTGCTGCAGACAAAATCATAAATTGGCGACGACTATTTTTCATATGCTCTCCAAAAGTAAAACAGTTAAGGACTGAAATCAAAAAACTCTAGAGCGATCATAGTGGAGAAGATTTGCACTTGCTAGGGGCGGCTTAACTCACTGATTTATATACAAATATAGATGAGAATAGTTCTCACCAAAATTACAGGCGGGAGGATTATTTCCAGCCCTTTAAATTCATGCAAGAAATTCGTTGCTTGAGATAAACACCATCAGGCGTCTCTGGATAAGAGTCAGCGCAATCCTTCATATCCTGCTTGTATGTTGTGGGGTTATTTTTTGCTGGATCATTATGCTGATTCGGACCCCCCCACAAGCAAATAAAAGAATCGGCACCATAAAGAAGCTTGCGCGCACAACTCCTATTGCCCCCACCTTTACTTTCTTATTCAACATTACTTACGATCAATCAGGGCTAAAAACTCTCTTCTAAGATTAGAGTCTTTCAAGAAAGCGCCACGCATCACGCTATTGATCATCTTTGAGTCTCGATCTTTCACGCCTCGCCACTGCATACAAAAGTGATCTGCGTCCATCACAACTGCAACACCGATTGGCTTGATTTTCTTTTCAAGCATATCTGCGAGTTCAACGACTGCTTCTTCCTGAATCTGTGGCCTGCACATGACCCATTCAGTTAATCGCGAATATTTGGACAAACCAATCAATGCTGACCCTTTGTTAGGCAATACACCGATCCAGATTCGTCCCATAATAGGACAAAGATGGTGCGAGCAGGCACTACAAACAGTAATTGGACCGATAATCATGAGCTCATTTAACTTGCTCACATTAGGAAACTTTGTCAGAGTAGGCTGGTCCACATACCGCCCACTAAATACCTCCTGGACATACATCTTCGCTACACGTCGACTAGTGTTTTGAGTATTGTGATCATTCTTTGTATCGATGACCAAACTCTCTAATACTGCTTGCATCTTTTGAGCAACTTCCTCCACCAAATCTTCAAGCTCACCAGGTTTAATAAACGCAGATATATTGTCGTTCGCATGAAAACGAGCTTTCTGTGCCTCGATGCGACGCCTGATCACAACAGAGAGTGGCGTTCCTACATCATCTTTCTTGGCCGTAGTTTTCTTAATAGCAGTTTTTTTCACCGCTACTTTTTTTGGTGCGTTACTTGGTGTTTTTTTCACAGTCATTTTGATGATTTTCTTTAGATCTGAAAAAATATAGCTATCACACACATAAGCCCTAGCAGCCAAACGATTGATCGAGTGGTTGGCCAATTGGCTACGTAGCAAATGAGATAGGCAATGCGGGCAATCACAAAGCCAATTGCCAGCAGATCAATTTTTGCTTGAGGTGCATTACTTACTGAAGTAATGATGACGGCAGCAAAAAACAGTGGAAGTGATTCAAATAAATTTGCTTGAGCAGCATTGGCTCTTGCCCTAAAGCCTGTCTGCTTGGCCAGCCATTGTCTTGGCATGCTGTTGTCGTATCGCTCAAAACCTTTTTTAGCAATTCCAGCGGCAACATACGGAAATAAACCCATAAACAAGATACATGCGTAGGCAATCGTCACTAGTGTCTCCTTCATCTATTTTTTGTCTTGCTTGTTTCTTGCTTTTTCTTATTTATTAATTGTCTTTAATTATCAGACTTTGCTCTTTTTAGAGCCGATACGACCCTCGGTGCCATTGAGTAGATTTTGAATATTACTTTTGTGACGCCAAATGAGCAGTATGCAGACCACTGCAAGAGCGATTGCCATTGGTTGGAAGCCAAATAAAAAAATAAAATAAATGGGGCCAAATACCGCGGCGGCCAAAGCAGCTAAAGAGGAATACCTTAGGAACACAGCCACAATGATCCAAGTACCAAGAGTGGCAATTCCTAAAATCAGATTGATGCCAAACAAAATGCCGCAAGCAGTAGCCACACCTTTACCACCCTTAAAGCCATGAAACGCTGGAAAAAGATGCCCTAGAAATACAGCGATAACTACACCGCAAAGTGTCCATGAATTTACATAGACACTAAGTGGTGGGTCTCCCAAAATAGCCCTCGCCAAAACAACAGCTAAAAAACCTTTTAAAGCATCGCCCAAAAAAGTCAGTCCCGCAGCGACTTTATTACCGGTGCGCAAAACATTGGTTGCGCCGGGGTTACCAGAACCATAAGAATGGGGATCAGGCAATCTCATGCATTTGCTCACTACTACCGCAAATGAAATCGAGCCGATGAGGTAAGCAACCAAAATTAATAATAGGTCTGAAGTAATAGTCATAGCGTCATCTTAATCACTTTTAAAGGTATTGAGATACTGGGGGCTCGTTTTTGGTTAGGCGCCACGAGGATGATGTTGCTGGTGGATCAATTTCAGACGCTCTCTGGCAACGTGAGTATATATTTGCGTCGTGGATATGTCTGCGTGGCCTAGCAATAGCTGCACCACCCTCAGGTCGGCACCATGATTGAGCAAATGGGTTGCAAAGGCATGTCTCAGAGTGTGGGGGGAAAGAGATATGGGTATATTGGCTAAAGTCGCATAACGCTTAATGAGCGCCCAAAAGGCTTGTCTCGTCAGTGCGGTGCCAGTGTGGCGCCCCACAAACACTGCCTCACTTGATTTACCCTCCAATAGCAAGGTGCGCGCCTCTGCGAAATACCGTCTCAACCATTGCCCTGCCTCACCGCCAAAAGGCACTAAACGCTCTTTGCCGCCTTTACCATTCACTACTCGCACCACTCCTTCATTTAATCCTAGGGCAACCGTCTTTAGAGAAACGATTTCTGAAACACGTAAGCCACTCGCATACATGAGCTCAAACATAGTGCGGTCCCGCAAACCCAAAGGGGTTTGGATATCGGGTGCATTGAGTAAAGCGGTAACCTGGTCTTCGCTAAGTGTTTTAGGAAAACGTAAAGCTTGTTTTGCTGCTCGTAGACCAATACAGGGGTCGCTCTTCACCAAATTCATGCGTAATGCATGACGATAAAAGCGCTTAAAGACGGTAAGACGTCGATTAGCAGTAGTTGCCTTATCAGCGCGACGGTGCGCTATGTAGGAAGTGAGATCTTTTTCTTGAACTGAATACAAATCAGCGCCTGACTGTTGATTTAACCATTGGGCTAGCAACAATAAGTCCCTTCGATAAGCTGACAAACTATTCTTTGACAGCCCATCCTCTAACCAGCAAGCATCACAAAAGCGCTCTATCGCTTCTTGACTTGCTGGTGCTATCTTAGGTGAATCATTAGTCACGAAAATTATTAAAGCCTAATGGTGCTTCCGTAACTTCTTTTTTCAATAAGGCCATGGTTGCCTGCAGGTCATCGCGCTTTGCCCCAGTAACACGCACAGCATCACCCTGAATACTTGCCTGCACTTTGAGTTTGCTGTCTTTAATAATGCGCACTACTTTTTTAGAAAGATCAGAAGTAATTCCCTTCTGAATTTTCATAGTTTGTTTACGCTTATCTCCGCCGATGGTTTCGGTCTTGTCATCTTTTAGATAGCGGACATCCACGTTGCGTTTAGCCATCTTGCTAATTAATACATCCCGCACTTGACCTAGCTTAAATTCATCATCGGCAAATAAAATTAACGTCTCATCCTTTTGCTCTACACGGCTATCTGAACCCTTGAAGTCAAAGCGATTGCTAATCTCCTTATTGGACTGCTCAATGGCATTTTTGAGCTCAACCATATCCGGTTCACACACAACGTCAAATGAAGGCATTTTTTACTCCCTATCTAATCAATTTTGCAATATCTTGCATTATCTGCGCTCTTGGCAAACATTCGAATAAGATTGTGGCATGAACTCCCCTCAAAACGCGTCTTCGAAGCCAAAATTAGTGCCGAATCTGAGCCTTAAGGAACGCAATACCTTTGGTTTTGAGGCAAGCACCGAGCTAGCCTATGAAATTACCTCTGCAGAGCAAATTCCAGTATTGATGCGAGAGGTATTGCATCAAAAATTGTCATGGCGGGTCCTAGGCGGTGGCAGTAATGTCATTTTGCCCAAGCTTTTACCCGGGGTAACTCTACTCATGAACATCACTGGCCAGGAAATCATTTCCTCGGATGACAGTTCGGTTTTGTTAGCAGCTGGCGGTGGCGTCAATTGGCATGAGTTTGTTACTTGGACTCTAGATCAAAATTTACCTGGCCTAGAGAATCTCGCACTCATTCCTGGAACTGTAGGGGCTGCTCCCATTCAGAATATCGGCGCTTACGGAGTTGAGATAGGCGAGTACATTGAATCTGTCGAAGCATTTGATGCAATCAATCAAACTTTTACCGCCTTCACAAAAGAACAATGTCAGTTTGCTTATCGTGATAGTCACTTTAAGAGAAACTCCAATCGTTTTATCGTAACAAGGGTTATTTTCAGAATTCCCAAACAATGGATGGCACGCATTCATTACGCTGATTTTCTAAAAGAGTTTTCGGGTGATTCTTCTCCGAGTCCTGAGGAAATCTTTCTAGCAGTTTGTAAGATTCGCACCCATAAGCTACCGGACCCTAAGGTGATTGGGAATGCAGGTAGCTTCTTTCAGAACCCGATTGTTCCAGCAGAACAATTCGAGACCTTAATTCACAAATTCCCAGAATTAGTTTCATACCCCAATGCTGCAGGCAAACGCAAGCTTGCTGCGGGTTGGCTAATTGATCAATGTGGCTTCAAAGGTCAGCGGATGGGCAATGTAGGCGTCTACGAAAATCAAGCCCTAGTGTTAGTCAACTATGGCAATGGAACAGCTCAAGATATCCTTGGTCTTGCTAAATGCATTCAAGATAAGGTAGATGATCTGTTTGGCGTAAAGCTAGATATTGAGCCCAATATTCTTTAACTTGATATTCCCTTGCAGATCTAAAGGGCTAATTTTTGTTCTCGCTGACATATTGCAAATTGCAATATAATCCTCAGATAAAAGTAATCACTAATCGTCGTTTGCTGGATTTTCCTGAACGTTACAAAGATGCTTTTGAACCCCTTCAATCCTGGAGAAAATTGATCGAATTTGGATCCTACAAAAACTTTGCAGAATTAAAGCAAGTTTTCAGATCAGCTGACAAGGTTGGGGATTTGTTTGTTTTTAATATTTGTGGAAATAAATATCGTTTAATTACATTTTTACAGTTTGAAAGACAGCTTTGTTACATCAAAGCTGTTTTAACGCATAAAGAATATGACAAAGATGGGTAGAAGAAATGAACTTAAATGACCTCAAAAAGGCTTGGGAAAATCTATCTAAAACAGTTAATCTAAGTCCCATTCGCACTGAAAAACAATACAAGAAAATGGTGCAATTGGCAGATATGCTTTCGGATGTCATTGCCTCTTCAAAAAAACATTCTTTACTGGATCTATTTGAACTAGTAAGCGAGCTCATTCGCGCATACGAACACGAGCATTTTCCAGTTAAAGATGCGAAGCCCCAAGATATCTTGGCGTTCTTAATGCAAGAACACCATCTAAAGCAATCCGATTTACCTGAAGTTGGAAATCAAAGCGTCATCTCACAAATCCTAGCAGGAGCCCGTCAACTTAATGTAAGGCAAATTAATGCATTAGCTAAAAGATTTAAGGTGTCAGCTGGAGTATTTTTTGAGCGAGCCTAAATTCAATTACTGTTTCTTTACTATTTTTGATAGCTCAATCTCAGCCTGTCCATCAGCCAAACATACCTGATAGGCGACATTCATGGTTAATTCTCTTGGATCTCGTATTGCTCTGAAATCTTCTTTTTCTTTCTTAAGCACTACCGCATAACCTCTCTCAAGCGTTCTTTGTGGATTGAGCATCTCGAGCTGTGATTGATGGTGGGATTGATTACGCCTCCAATTTTCCATGCGCACCGACCAAGCTTGATTGATACGTTGTTGCAAGCTCGTCATTTGTTCGCGCATACGATCAGGATTAGGTAACGCATGGCTTAATCTCAAGGCTAATTGATCTAGTGTTTGCGCCTCTCGCTCAACGCGCTGATTGATACGCTGCAAAAGCGCCTGCATGATGGCATCGAGCTCTTGAAGCATTTGATCTCTGCGAGGTGCAGCTAGCTCTGCAGCCCCTGTGGGTGTTGGAGCTCGCAGATCCGCCACAAAGTCTGCAATTGTGAAATCTGTCTCGTGACCAACGCCGCTCACTACTGGAATGCTAGAGCTTGCGATTGCATATGCCAGTTGTTCGTCATTAAAAGCCCACAGGTCTTCGATACTACCGCCACCACGCACCAACAAAATGACATCCACTGCTTTTTCTTGTTCTACAGCCTTCAGTGCAGCAATAATTCCTGCGGGAGCATCCGGCCCCTGAACTAAGGTTGGATAAATCACGATCGGGATATGTGGTGCACGCCTTGCCAATGTGCTGAGTACATCCTTTAAAGCCGCTGCTTGTGGTGAAGTCACAATACCAATCGATCTTGGATGTGATGGGATCTCTCGTTTGCGATCTTCATCGAATAAACCTTCTTTTGCTAGCTTGGTTTTGAGCTTCAGAAATGCTTCATACAAACCACCCATGCCAGCACGGCGCAAAGTTTGAATCGTGAGTTGGATGTCACCCCTAGGAACATACATACTGAGATTGGCGCTGACCTCAACCAAGTCGCCAGACTGGGGCATAAAACCTACTTGACCATTGCGACCCCTAAACATCACACAACGAATTTGACCTTCCTCATCCTTCAATGAGAAATACCAATGCCCGCTGTCATAGGCTTTGAAGTTAGAAATCTCCCCGCTCACCCACACCGTATCGAAGCGGTCCTCCAAAGAGGCAGCAATAGCGCGGTTCAGATCGCCAACAGACAGAATTTCCTTTGATTTTTCTGGCATTCCCGACATTTTTTCTTTCAACTCCCTAAATCATCAGGCTTTGAGGGCAATAAATATCCACAGAAACTGATTGGCTCTAGGTTAAATAATCATAAGTAAGCAATTACCGACCTGAAACGTCTCATAAGTACTACAGTTAATTTACAAGCCTTTGATTTATATACTGAAATTACTCAACCATCATAAGGCGTTTTGATGAGGTTTCCACCCTTTCCACCATCAATCAATGACTTAGCTTGCCCCCACGAAAAAGTTTTGCACAGAGTTATCCACAGGCAAGCTTTATAAGAAGGGTCCAATAATTCAGCTAAAGTACTGAGCTTATGTACTCCATCTTACTATCTGCTGGCTGGCCTATTTGGCCTCTTTTAATACTTTCAATCATCGGCCTAGCCATTGTGATTGAGCGAACTTGGTATTTAAGACAAGTTCATATTTTTCCAACAGGCACCCTAGAGACAGCATTTTCCCTTTGCAATCAATTGCTTGGCCAAAAATCTATTGCGCATGAGCAAATTACGCAATTAACCCAACTTTCTCCCGCAAGCCCATTACTTGCTTGCGCTCTACGGGAGAAATCTGCAGGCAACAGCGCACAGTCGGCTTTGGAAGAGTTGCAAGCCATGGCACAAAGTACTTGGCTCAAATTTGATCGCTACCTTGGTGTGCTAGCAACCATTGCAACAGTTGCCCCCTTATTAGGCTTGTTTGGTACCGTCGTAGGCATGATTGAAATCTTTGGCAGCCAAGGTGCTGTGAATGGTACTGGCAGCCCTCAACAGCTTGCTCATGGCATTTCTGTTGCGCTTTACAACACCGCCTTTGGTTTGCTGATTGCCATTCCAGCATTAGCGAGCTGGCGCGCATTACGTGCCATTGCCAACCAACGTCAACGTGAGTGTGAAGAATTCACACGCCAACTATTTAAAAAACTTTATCCAACTGAATCTAACTCATGAGTTGGTTACAAACACACTCGAAATCTGGAAATTCATTTTCTTTAGGAGCAAATTCTGTTTCTACTGAACCAGAAATTAATCTCATTCCATTTATCGATGTATTGTTAGTGGTGTTGATCTTTTTAATGATCTCCACAACCTTTACACGCTATCAAGAGCTAGCTATTACCCTACCAACAGCTAGTGGCAACGCGTCACAAGTAGAGAGTAAACAAGTACATATTGCTGTCAGCCGTGATGGGCGTTTTGCGATTAATGGCAAGGTAACAGACTCATCTCAGTTAAGCAATGCCCTAACCCAACTGAGTAATAAAGATAGCAACCTTCAGGTCAATATCGATGCCGATGCCAAAGCGCCTCATCAATCTGTGATGACAGCCTTAGAAGCAGCGCGCGATGCAAACCTTTCAAATATTGTCTTTAGCAGTCAGACAAAAAAGTAATCAAGATCTGATCGCAAAGGCTATGTCGCTATCTTTTTTTCGCAAAGCACCCAAATTTTGGGAAAGTCGTGGGCCTACCAGCCTATTACTGTGGCCCTTGTCCTGGCCGTATGGATTGCTCTTACGTGCTCGCAAAATCATTAACGATTTAGATATTGGAAACGCCAAACCCACACCAGTCCCCATCGTTATTGTGGGCAATATTCGGGTAGGCGGCACTGGTAAGACGCCAATCGTGATTGCGCTGGCGCAGCAACTGTCGCAATTAGGCTGGAAGCCTGGAATTATTAGTAGGGGTTATGGCTCGTCGATGCAAACTGCGCCACTTCAAGTAAGTACTGATTCAGATCCGCTGGTTGTCGGTGATGAACCAGTATTAATCGCGAAACGCACCCATAATCAATTTCCAATTTGGGTTTTTCCTAAGCGCCAAGAAAGTATCCGAGCTTTACTGAGAAATTCACCCGAAGTAAATGTGATTATTAGTGACGACGGATTACAGCATCGAGGATTGGTTCGCTGGCCAGCCCGCGAAGGGGGTCGTGATGTGGAATTTGTCGTGCGCGATGATCGAGGTGAAGGTAATCGATTCCTGCTACCTGCAGGACCTCTGCGCGAGCCTGCGTCTCGTGAACGCGATGCAACACTCTTTACTAGCGCATCAAAAAACCCAAAAGCTGGATCTTCTGACGAGTACTTTTTAGGTCACCGATCTTTTAATCTATCCAATCAGTTAGATACGCCATACCAACTAATCAATCCTGCACACACCCAATCTTTTGAGCAGATTGCAGAGCAATTTTTACCAAAGAACATTATTGCGGTTGCTGGACTTGGGAATCCTCAACGCTTTTTCAACGATCTAGCAAAACATGGTATCACTGGTAAACATATTCCGCTACCAGACCATGCCACTTTCACGCCCGAGTTTTTCAATGCTATCAGGGCGCAATGTATTTTGATTACCGAAAAAGATGCAGTGAAGTGCTCTGGCATCTCTGATGAGCGGATTTGGGTTGTCCCAATGTCATTGCGGTTACCTGAAAATCTCATGGAATGGCTGCAATCAATTTTGCAGAGACCCGATCCGCGTCGCTATACTCTCTAACAGAACCTACCCTTAGTTAATTTATATATAAATCATCATGGACAAACGACTACTCGATATCTTGGTTTGCCCCTTATGTAAAAGCCAATTGCAATTAGATTCCGACAAGAATGAACTCATCTGCAAAGCAGATCGCCTTGCCTACCCCATTCGCGAAGATGTACCAGTGATGCTAGTCGAAGAAGCACGTAGTTTGAGTGCTGACGAAGTTCTCTAAAACATTACTTATGAGTCAATCTGGAAGCCCTGATTTTTTAGTTGTCATACCCGCAAGACTAGGCTCAACACGACTACCTCGCAAGCCTCTTGCAGATATTGGTGGCAAACCTATGGTTGTTAGAGTTGCCGAGCAAGCCAAAAAATCCTTAGCGCAAAGCGTGGTGGTTGCAACAGACTCAGCAGAGATTCAAGCGGTATGCGATGAGCATCGTATTGAATGCTTACTTACCAGCGAAGATCACCCCACTGGTACAGACCGTCTTGCTGAAGTAACTCAATTGCTCAAATTACCAAACAATGCTTTAGTGGTAAATGTGCAAGGTGATGAACCACTCATTCCACCAGAACTGATTAATCAAGTTGCGCAAACACTAGCCGATCACCAAGAGTGTGCTATTTCAACAGTTGCCGTACAAATCGATGATGAAGCAGAAATTCAAAATCCTAATGTTGTTAAGGTAGTTTTAAATAGGGCTGGTGAGGCACTTTATTTCTCGAGAGCACCAATCCCCTTTGTGAGAGATGCTGGAAAAGAAAATAAAACCGCACCTACACCACATTTACGTCATTTGGGCATCTACGCCTATCGCGCTGAATTTTTGCAAGCCTACACTCGGCTTGATCCAGCCCCACCAGAAAAAGCAGAAGCATTAGAGCAGCTCAGGGCACTTTGGAATGGCTACCGAATTGCGGTTCATATCGCCGCTCAGACTCCGCCTGCCGGTGTCGATACCCCAGAGGACTTAGAGCGCGTTAGAAGCGCTTTTAACCCCTCCTAAACGCCCCCTACCCACCTCTTTTATGGGCTTGCCAAGGGTTCTCGGGGATAATCCTTAGAACCATACATAAATGATCCCGACAAAATACGGGACAATGACTGCTCTTCTAAGGGGAAAAAAATGCGGTTAATTCTGCTCGGTGCACCAGGTGCTGGCAAAGGCACACAAGCTCAATTTATTTGTGAAAAATTTGGTATTCCACAAATTTCTACTGGCGACATGTTACGCGCTGCTGTAAAAGCAGGAACCGAACTAGGCGTTGCAGCTAAAAAAATCATGGATGCCGGTGGCTTGGTTTCTGATGACATCATCATCGGCTTGGTTAAGGATCGCCTGACCCAACCTGATTGCAGTAAAGGTTATTTATTTGATGGTTTCCCTAGAACTATTCCTCAAGCACAGGCCATGAAAGATGCTGGCGTGCCGATTGATTACGTTTTAGAAATCGATGTCCCATTTGATGCCATTATTGATCGCATGAGTGGGCGTCGTGTTCATCCTGCTTCAGGCCGTACGTATCACATCAAATTTAACCCTCCCAAAGTGGAAGGCAAAGATGATGTCACTGGCGAACCCCTCATTCAGCGCGATGACGACAAAGAAGAAACTGTTCGCAAGCGTTTGCAGGTTTACGATAGCCAAACGCGCCCACTGGTTGAGTACTATTCTTCATGGGCTGCCCAAGCTAGCCCTGCAGACAAAGTGAAAGCGCCTGCTTATAGAAAAGTGAATGGTACTGGCAGCGTTGATGACATCACCGCTTCCATCTTTGCTGTTCTGAAGTAAATTGACATCCAAAAAAGCATTAATCATCGGCATCACCGGGCAAGATGGTGCTTACCTAGCTAAGCACCTTCTATCCAAAGGATATGAAGTCACTGGCTCGTCACGGGATGTGATGTCCTCGAGCTTCAGCAATCTCAATAGCCTCGGCATTCGCTCGCAAATCAAACTGCTTTCAGTATCCATTAATGACTTTAGAAGTGTTTTTAATGCCATTCAATCAGTAGATCCTGATGAGATCTATAACCTTGCGGGTCAGACCTCTGTTGGCTTGTCCTTCGATCAACCGGTTGAAGCAATTGAGAGTATTGCGATTGGCACTCTCAATATTCTAGAAGTCATCCGCCTCTTAAATAAGCCGGTTCGTTTTTATAACGCGGGTTCAAGTGAGTGCTTTGGCGATACAGGAGATAAACCCGCGAACGAACAGACACCGTTCGCACCACGCAGTCCTTATGCTGTAGCCAAATCAACTGCAAAGTGGCTCATCAATAGCTACCGCGAATCTTACGGCTTATATGCTTGCACAGGCATCTTGTTTAACCATGAGTCGCCATTGCGTCCAGAACGTTTTGTTACACAAAAAATTATTGCAGGTGCTGCCAAAATTAAAGCTGGGCAGATCAATAAACTTCAACTCGGTAATTTAGATATCTCACGCGATTGGGGTTGGGCTCCCGAGTATGTTCAGGCGATGTGGCTGATGATGCAACTAGATCAGCCAGATGACTTCGTCATAGCGACCGGCAGAAAAGAGTCACTCAAATACTTTGCGGCAAAGTCTTTCGAATACTTTGACTTAGATTGGCAAAAGTATGTAGAAATTGAGTCCAGCTTCTTTAGACCTAATGAGATTGCCTCAAGCGTAGGTAACCCTGAAAAAGCCATTAATACTCTTGGCTGGACCAAGCCGACTGACGTTGATGGCGTCATCAAGATGATGTGCGCGGAACAAGCAAAGAAATATCAGCTTTAGTTATTTCAACTCTTTAAGAGCGCTCTCAAAAGACTCAATATCCGCAAAGCTTCGATATACAGAGGCAAATCGTATGTAGGCCACCTTATCAAGGCGCTTCAGCTCGCGCATTACGAGCTCACCAACGCGCTCACTCGGAATCTCTTTTTCACCCAAACTCAGTAATTTTTCTTCAATGCGAGCAATAGACTCATCAACAGAATCTGACGAAACAGGGCGCTTTCTAAGAGCAAGTTTTAGTGAGCTTGCTAACTTATCGTGACTGTATTCAACGCGACTGCCGTTCTTTTTAACGATTGCAGGTAGCGCTAGTTCAACTCGCTCATAAGTTGTGAAGCGCTTATCGCACTTGGCACAACGGCGACGGCGGCGAATAGTATCGCCCTCGTCAGATACCCTGGTATCTAAGACCTGGGTATCGTCGTTATGGCAAAAAGGGCAGCGCATTGGTGGTTAATTGTTGTTACTTGCTTTTGCTTATTAAGTTAACCGTAAACAGGGAAGCGCTTGGTTAACTCTGCAACTTGAGCGCGCACTTTGGCAATATTGTCAGGATCATTTGGATTATCCAAAACATCCGCTATGAAATTACCCACCTGTCTTGCTTCAGCCTCTTTAAATCCACGCGTTGTCATTGCCGGTGAACCCAAGCGAATACCACTAGTTACCATTGGCTTTTCTGGATCATTTGGAATGCCATTTTTGTTGCAAGTAATGTGGGCTTCACCTAAAACACGTTCAGCTTCTTTACCAGTCATTTTCTTGGCTCGCAAATCCACCAACATCACATGTGAATCAGTGCCACCAGAAACAATCCGCAATCCACGAGAGATTAAGGCCTCTGCCAATGCTTTTGCATTTGCAACAACTTGCTTTTGGTAATCCTTAAAGCCTGGCTCTGCTGCTTCTTTAAAGGCAACTGCTTTAGCAGCAATCACATGCATCAAGGGGCCGCCCTGTAAGCCTGGGAAGACCGCAGAGTTAATGGCTTTCTCATGCTCAGCCTTCATCAAGATGATGCCGCCACGTGGGCCGCGCAAGCTCTTGTGTGTTGTAGAAGTCACGATATCAGCATGAGGAACTGGGTTTGGATAAACACCCGCAGCAACCAAACCAGCATAGTGCGCCATATCCACCATGAAAATCGCGCCCACTTCTTTGGCTAATTTACCAATGCGCTCAAAATCAATTTTCTTAGAGTAAGCAGATGCGCCTGCAATGATTAATTTAGGCTTGTGCTCACGAGCCAAAAGTTCCATTTGCTCATAATCAATTTCTTCATTTTTATCTAAACCATATGCGATTGGGTTAAACCACTTACCGCTCATGTTCAATGCCATGCCGTGAGTCAAGTGACCACCTTCAGCCAAACTCATTCCCATAAAGGTATCGCCTGGCTTTAAGAAAGCCAAGAAAACCGCTTGGTTTGCAGAAGCACCACAATGGGGTTGTACGTTTGCTGCTTCAGCACCAAACAAAGCTTTCACACGATCAATGGCTAACTGCTCCGCAACATCTACAAATTCACAGCCGCCGTAGTAACGCTTGCCTGGATAGCCTTCAGCATATTTATTGGTCAATTGGGAACCCTGGGCTGCCATGACTGCTGGGGAAGTGTAGTTCTCAGAAGCAATCAGCTCAATATGGTCTTCTTGACGCTTGTTTTCGTTCTGGATAGCTTCCCATAACTGGGGGTCGATTTTGGCTAAGGTGTTCTGACGGTCAAACATGATAAAAATCCTAGGGTGTTGAGTAATGAACTAACTAAGAATTGGGTTATTCCATTAAGTAAGTAAAATTAACCTACATCATACAAAATCCACCATGACTACTACACAAGACCTTTCTTTTCTATCCCTAGTCCTCAATGCCAGCCTATTAGTCCAGTTGGTAATGGTGTTATTACTAGGTATGTCCATAGCCTCTTGGACCATTATTTTCAAGAAAACCGCCATTTTGCGGGGGGTTCGCCAAGATACAGACCGTTTTGAGCGCGATTTTTGGTCTGGCGGCGACCTCAACACCCTACTGGAGGCAGCCCAGCGCAATACTCGCAGCGATGCCGTGCTTGAGCATATCTTCGAAGCTGGCATGCAAGAGTTCATGAAAGTTCATGAAATCGATGCCGCTCGCAGAGCAATGAAAGCCACCTACCAAAGAGAGATGGATGCTTTAGAAGCGAATTTGCCATTTTTAGCATCTGTTGGCTCTGTCTCTCCTTACATCGGCCTCTTTGGCACCGTATGGGGAATCATGCACTCTTTTCGCGGTTTAGCAAACGTACAAAATGCAACGCTCTCCGCAGTTGCTCCTGGTATTGCTGAAGCGTTGATTGCTACTGCGATTGGTTTATTTGCAGCGATTCCAGCGGTAGTTGCATACAACCGCGCGGCAACCGATGTAGATCGTCTAGCGATTCGTTTTGAAACTTTCATTGAAGAGTTCACTAACATCTTGCAACGTCAAACGGCGGGTCGCTAAGGAGTATCAGCATGGCCAACTCTTCCCTGCGCAAATCCAAACGCCGTGCCAAGGCCGAGATCAACGTCGTTCCTTACATTGATGTGATGTTGGTGTTACTAGTGATCTTTATGGTCACTGCTCCCATGGTTAATCCGGGCGTGGTTAATCTTCCCACTGTTGGTGGCGCTAAAGTACAAGCATTACCACCTGTCTTTTTAACCATCGATGCCAATGAAAGCGTCATCGTGCGTAAAGATGGCGAACCCGTTCAAACGCTGACTCCTTTTGAGCTTGGGGCATTTGCTAGAACACAAGCTGAAAAATCAGCTGAACAACCCGTTGTACTTGCAGCAGATAAATCGATTAAGTACGAGACCGTGATGAATGTCATGTCTAAGCTTAAAGAAAATGGTGTCAAGCGCGTTGGCCTCGCGGTGAAGAGCCAGTAGGGCCTTGGCCTATTTCAGCCATTTCATTTATCCATGAATAGCGCAGCCACTTTTCAATCATCACCCTCTCCGTTTAAGCGGGGACGATTGACTAAACAAGAGAGCACAAAGCGCGCCTTTACATTTTCGCTCATCGCACATCTGGGATTGCTCGCTTTTTTGGTCACTGGTATCAGTTGGAATAATTCCACGCCATCTGGTGTTGAAGTGGAGCTTTGGGATTCAACCCCTCGAGTTGAAACGCCACCCGAGCCAGAATTAAAAAGCGTAGTCAAAGAAGAAGCGGCTGATATTGCCGTTAAGAAAAAGAAGGTAGAGAAAGAGCCGCCCAAGAAAGAAGTGGTCAAAGAAAAACCGAAAGCAACAAAGCCACCTCCACCAAAAGAGAAGGAAAAGGAAGCGCCTAAGAAGGTGGAACCAGCCAAAAAAGTAGAAGCAAAATCACCGGCGGAAACTAAAGCCAATACCGCTGCAGATAAAGTTCGCGCCGATCAATTAGCTAGACTCAGAGCCGCTGCTGGGGCTGAAGGGGGTAGTGGTGGCACATCTGGAGGCGGTGTTGGTGGTGGCGGTAATGCGCCTCCTGGCTGGACAGATAAAGTGATTAAGAAGGTAAAGCCGCTGATCGTTTTCAACCCAGAATCCGTTACCGGCAATCCAGCAGCAGTGATACAAGTGAACCTCGCACCCGATGGGGCCATTTTGAGCACTAGCGTTCTTACATCCAGCGGTAATCCCGCCTGGGATCGAGCCGTGCTTTTAGCTTTATCCCGTGCTGAAAGCTTGCCAAAAGACGACAATGGCAAAATTCCACAACGCGAAGTGAAATTGACCTTTAAACCAAAAGACTAATAAGGCTAAAGCATGCTGCAGTTATTCAAAAAAATGATTCGTACATTCAGCTTGATTGGCATCGCTATTGCTGTTTCGACTTTAAGTTTTATCAGTCCAGTCCTCGCGCAAATGAATATTGAAATTACCGGCGTGGGCCAGTCTCTCTACCCTATCGCAGTCATGCGCTTCAAAGATGAAAATAAATTACCGGCCAGCGTTACGGAAATTATTCGTCAAGACTTAGCTCACAGTGGTTACTTCAAGAACACTGAAAATGGAAACACAGTTGAGGGTGATGACGGCACACCTAACTACAAGTCATGGGCTGCTCGCGGTGCCGATGCGCTGGTAGTTGGTTCAGTAGTGCAAACGGGGAATGGCCAGCTTGAGATTCATTACAAACTATTTGATATTCGCAAATCTCAAAGTTTAGGTGGACTCAATATCAATTCTAGCGCGGATAACTTACGCGCAGCAGCCCATAAAATTGCCGATGACATTATTTATAAATTACTAGGCGAGCGGGGCGTCTTCTCCACTCGCTTGTCCTATGTCATCAAAGAGGGTAAGCGCTATCGCTTGGTGATCTCTGATGCAGATGGTCAAAATATTCGTAATGCGATGAATAGTGGCGAGCCGATTATTTCCCCGTCATGGTCACCTGATGGCAAGAAGGTAGCCTATGTTTCTTTTGAAGATCGCAAGCCGGTGATCTACGTACATGAGCTTGCAACTGGTCGCCGGATTTCTCTCTCTAATCAGAAAGGTAACAATAGTGCTCCCGCTTGGTCACCCGATGGAAAAAAATTAGCGATCTCATTATCGAAAGATGGCAATACTCAAATTTATGGAATCAATGCTGATGGCACTGGATTGCATCGCCTAACTCGCGGCAATACCATTGATACTGAACCACAATATTCTGCAGATGGTCGCTATATTTATTTCACGAGTGATCGCGGCGGTAATCCACAGATCTATCGCATGAGTGCTGACGGAGAGCAAGTGGAAGGTGCTAAGCGCGTTACCTTCAAACAAGGTTTCGTTACTTCTCCTCGCATCTCACCAGATGGCAAATACTTAGCCTATATTGCCAATGTTGGTGGTGCATATCGTTTGTATATTCTGAACCTTGCTACTGGTGATGCTCAAGCGTTAACCGATGGCAGCAGTGATGAATCTCCATCCTTTGCAGCCAATGGCCGTTATGTACTGTATTCAACCAAGGTCAACGGCAAGCGCGTCTTAGCCGCGGTATCGGTTGACGGCAACTCCAAGCAAGTACTGAGTATTCCGGGATCCGATGTGCGTCAGCCATCCTGGGGTCCTTTCATGGACTAAAACACTTTTTTGAAGGTGAAATACGCATTTTGGATGCGCTTGGGGGCATAATATTGTCTATTGGCAATGTGCCCACTTATTGAAGCACCAAATTCATTATTGAGTTTGCAGGAAAAGGAAAATCATGACTGTTTCTATCGCACGCCGTGCAGCTACTTTGGCCATTATTGGCGCAACCGCATTTTTAATGGCGGCCTGTTCAAGTGTGAAGCTAGACGATACTGATGGTGCTAATGGAGCTGGTGGCAGTGGCAGCTTCGGCTCACAGCCATGGAATGATCCTAAGAGCCCACTCTTTGAGAAGAGTGTGTATTTTGGATTTGATGAGTACACAGTACAGACTAAATACCAAAAGATGCTATCGGCTCACGCTAGCTACTTAAAAGCCAATCCAAATCAAAAGATCATCATTCAAGGCAATACCGATGATCGCGGTACTGCTGAATACAACTTGGCGCTCGGCCAACGTCGTTCCGATGCAGTACGCAAATCATTGAACTTGATGGGTGTATCAGATAATCAAATGGAAGCCGTCAGCTTTGGTAAAGAAAAACCTAAAGCAGAAGGTGATAACGAAGCCGCTTGGGCAGAAAATCGCCGTGCTGATATTGTGTACATTACAAACTAAATGAATAACTCTTCACACACCATCAAACAAACGCTCTCACGAGCGTTTTGTTTAAGTACTGCCGTATTTTGCCTATGCGCCTCTAACAACGCCTGGGCACTGTTTTCAGACGATGAGGCTCGCAAGGCCATTTTGGATTTACGCAAGTCCCTGGCTACTACTCAACTTGAACTCCAAAGCCAGATCGACAAACTCAAAACCGAGAATGCAGAGTTGCGAGGTAAGGTTGAAGAGCTTGAGAAACAAGGCGAAGATATCTCGACGAGTCAAAAGACTTATTACCAAGATCTCGATACACGCTTAGGCAATTTCGAGCCTCGCACTATTACGATTGAGGGTGTGAGTGGCACTGTCCAGCCGGGTGAAAAGAAAGCCTATGACGATGCATTAAAAGCATTTCAGGCGGGTAACCTAAAAAAGGCTGAAGATGGTTTTGCCGCCTTCACTGTTAAATACCCTAAGAGCCCTTATCTACCTCTCGCACTTTACTGGAGTGGTAATAGTAAGTATGCCAACAAGGATTACGCTGGGGCTATCAGTCAGTTACAAAACTTAATTAAGAAATACCCAAATCATCCCCGCATTCCTACAGCGATGGTTACTTTGGGCAATTCTCAATTAGAGAGCGGCAACAAAGCAGCTGCCAAGAAAACCTTTAGTGACATTATTGCCAAATACCCAGATACTGAAGCAGCGAAAGATGCGCAACAGCTTCTGGCTGCTACAAAGTAGACACTTACAACTGCATGTCTAAGCTGTCTGCCGCTTTTGAGAAGCTTGCGCCACGTAAACCAGGCGCGCCTGCCGTTATTCTCTTTTCAGGCGGTCTAGACTCCACAACCGTCTTAGCACTTGCCAAAGATTTAGGGTACACACCCTACGCGCTTTCAGTAGGTTATGGACAGCGTCACTCCTCTGAACTAGCTGCAGCAAAACATATTGCAAAACAAGTGGGCGTTGCTCGTCATGAGGTTGTTAATCTAGACCTGACCCGCTTTGGTGGCTCTGCTTTAACAGACTCCTCTATTGCAGTGCCGATCACCCCCGGAAAAGATCAAGAGATCCCCGTGACTTATGTTCCTGCACGCAACACGATTTTGCTGTCACTCGCCTTGGGTTGGGCAGAAGCGCTTGGCGGTCTAGATATTTTCTATGGCGCAAACTCGGTAGATTACTCAGGCTATCCAGATTGTCGCCCTGAGTATGTCGCCTCGTTTGAAGCGATGGCTAATCTGGCCACTAAGGCTGGAGTAGAAGCTTCCAATAACGAAAATCGCTTTCGTGTTCACGCACCCATCATCAATCTCACCAAAGCAGAAATTATTCAGCTAGGCAACACGCTTGGGGTTGATTACTCACAAACTGTGTCTTGCTATCAAGCAAACGATTTAGGTGAAGCCTGTGGTGAATGTGAATCTTGCAGGCTAAGACAGGCCGGCTTTAAACAGGCCAATGTGAGCGATCCAACTCGCTACCGTAAATAAACTGTTAAGCAGGATGCAGTTCATCGTCTTGCTTGATAAGACTATCTGCGGGTATTCCCAACATGGAATGTAACTTCCAAATCATCTTCAGGGTTAGGGGCCGCTTACGATTTAATATTTCATAAACGCGATTTAATCCACCAATCATGGGCTGCAAATCCTTAGGCTTTAGACCAGCCTGTTCCATTCTAAATTTGATTGCCTCAACTGGATCTGGTGGATCTATTGAATAATGCTTAGCCTCATAAGCTTCAATGAGCATCAAAAGTAATTCAAACCGATCCGCCTCTTTGCTACCTTTTTTTGGCTCTTTATCTACAAACGGAGATATCTCCGCCAAGGCAGACATGTAATCTTTTTCATTTCTTATTGGTTTTAATTCTTTCATAGTGACTCTATCTCCACTGATTCTGCGTTAATTCGATCATAAGCAGCATGTGTTCCAACAAACTTTATATAAACCACTCCAAAACGATAAGCAACAGCAACGATTAACCGATAGTCATTTCCCTTGATATTAAAAATGACTCTATTTTTTCCAACGAAACTGGCATTTCTATACTGATCCTTAATATCCTGAGGGGATTGCCAGACTGCACTGCTTGCCTCGTCATACCAAGCCCTTAGAGGCTGTTCAGAATCTCTGTGTTTCGCCCAAAACTTTATCAAGCATTTTTTAGCAATTACCCTCATCAGTACATTATAGTCCCAAAATGGGACTATAATCAATGGGGTTATTTAACCACGCCGTCAGAACGGCTTAAGAAAGCGCTCAATGAGCACCCTAAATTGCTGATGTTATCTATGGGCTTCGAGCATACGCGCAACATAACGGGCTATCAGATCTACTTCAAGATTGACTGCATCTCCCTGCTTCAGATTACCGAGCGTAGTACTTTGCAAGGTGTGTGGGATTAAATTGATATCGACAATACAAGCTTGAGTAGTGTCTTCTGTTTTGTTAACAGTGAGCGATACACCATTTACAACGATAGAGCCCTTGTAGGCTAAGAATGGCGCCAATTCTTTTGGGGCCTCAATTCTCAACAACCAAGAACCATAAGTATCTTGAGAGACTTGAGCAAAGTGCACAACCTTACCAATACCATCTACGTGACCACTCACTAGATGACCCCCAAGTCGATCATTTAAACGCAGTGCCTTTTCTAGATTCACCGGCCCAACCTGATCAAGGCCAACCGTTTTATTAAGAGACTCGCGAGAAATATCCAAAGCAAAAGTATTGCCATCAAACTGGGTAGCAGTCATACACGCACCCTGGATAGCAATACTATCGCCGAGCGCAACATCATCCAGGTAACCCGAAGGCACCTCAACAATCAAGTGCAAGCCATCGCCTTTTGCTTGAGCGCTTTTGATTTGACCTAGAGCAGTAATAATTCCAGTAAACATTAAATTATTTTAGTGTGTATCTTCAGTTTCATTAACGCTTCATCAGCCTAAGTCTAAAGTCATCGCCAATCAAGCTCTGATCAATGACTTGCCAATCTTGGCGCGAGCTCAATGAATCTAATACGGGCGTATTTGCCATACCAATACCCTCGCCCATGAAGAATGGTGCGTAGTAAAGCAATAATTCATCTACGCAACCCTCTCGCATCATCGAACCATTAAGCTTAAAGCCGGCCTCAATGTGAATTTCATTCAGCTCGCGCTCTTGAGCAAGATATGCAAAAAGCTTAGGTAAGTCTACCTTTCCAAAAGCATTAGCCATCGCAACGACCTCAATACTTCTCGCTTTAAAAGCTTTTGCTTTTTCTTGACTTTCTGGATTGTCTAAATTTGCGCAAACGATGATTACACCAGATTGGTCAATATTTTCCAGAATCTTCGCATTGAGTGGTGTCTCTAGCTTGGAGTCCACAATAATTCGCCAAGGCTGGCGTTGTGTTTCAACATCGCGCACGTTGAGAGCGGGATCATCCTCCTTAACAGTCCCAACGCCAGTCACAATCGCACAGGCTTGGGCTCGCCAGTGATGGCCATCAGCTCGCGCCAACGGTCCAGTAATCCATTGACTCTCGCCACTGGGTAAGGCGGTTTTTCCATCAAGACTTGCAGCTATTTTCAAGCGCACCCATGGTAAGCCGCGTGTCATTCTGGAAATAAATCCGCGATTAATGGCTTGGGCTTCAGACTCCATCAAGCCACATTGCACCTCAATACCAGCAGCCTTTAATTTCTCAAGACCATTTCCAGAAACTAATGGATTTGGATCACTCATTGCTGCAATCACTTTGGCTGGCTTTGCAGCGATCAATGCATCCACACAAGGCGGAGTACGTCCAGTATGGCTACATGGTTCTAGCGTCACGTAGATGATTGAGCCTGTAGGATCATTTCCATTCGCCTTGGCATCTGCGAGCGCCTGGACTTCTGCATGAGGGCCACCAACACGTTGCGTAAATCCTCGACCAATTACCTGCCCATCTTTAACGATGACACAGCCCACCCGAGGATTGGGATTGGCTAAATACAGTGCTTTTTGAGCTTGGGCTAATGCCTCGCTCATCCATTGGTGATCAACAGCGGTATACATACGTCTATTAAACCATTCAATGGCAACGCTTTGTATCTCTGGCGGGGTCACAGATTCGCCAACGCCCACCACTGCCCAATATCAGCTGGCGCTCTAAGTCCGGAAACCTTTGGTGACCCAATACTAGACGATTGGCAACAAAACCGCCCTGAGCTGTTTTAGCAGCCCCTGCAACATTAAAGAGAATCCCAGCTTTGCCTGTATGGGGATCGATAAAGTATCTACCCCCACTGCGAAAGAAGATGGGATCAATTCTCCCTTGAGAAAGCCATACTTTGCTCACACACTCAGGCTTGCTGAATTTACTTAAACAACCACTACTAATGACCCACCCACTTTCCCACTTGCCATTCAATAGAGGTTTAAGCACTACAGACTCACCATGGTGCAAAGCTTGCTGACGAGCAAAATGAGCATGCCCAATAAATTTTCTGGCAACCGATTCAATTTCGCGAATGGCAATCTGTTCTTGCAATAGAGGCATGGTGACAGTCGCGGCAATAGCAATAATCAGCATCACCGCCATTAGCTCCAGCAAGCTTACTCCAGACTCCAATTGGTGATTTTTATTCAAATGCTTGACGCCAATTTAGGCGGGTAACCGCACCTGATTTTTCATCTACCAAAATATGTATGTGAATACTCGGTTTTTCTTTGCTAGAAATCAGCCATAAGCCCTTGCCTGCAGACTGCATAAAGCAGTTGTTTTCTGATAATGTAGATATATTAATAATATTTTTCTCGCACTCAAGAACCGATTTTTCTGCAAATATAAATCGTTCTTGTGCCTGCTCAATTACTTTTGCCTCCAGGACACGCAGACTTGTTAATCGCTCTAAATAGGCAATGAGAGACGAACACAACAGTAGTAGCGAAATCACCCAAGCCAAGATCATGGGAGATTTCTGGTAGTGAAGGTGCGCGTAAATGCCTTCTGCAACGAAGCTCCATCTGTCATTTCTAGTTTGATCCTAAAGGCCCTTTGGCCCTGATTTATAGAGGGGTTTAGCTCATCAATCTTTAAGTTACTAATGCCGTTCATCAGGGTAGTGCTTTGTATTCGCCCCTGACGATCTAATGACTGACACATTAGCGAACCTCCATTGGCTCTTGCCCCCTTTGGTAAACCAGCCTGTCTTTCCACCAGAAAACCTTGCAAGGCTAAGTTGTGTTTTGTGCGATCGTTCGTTAATACATTTCCGATGCAATCAAAATCAATTCCTTCCGATAACTCGTGCCACGTAAGTAAAGAATCAGACCCCTGATAACCGGCACCCTTCTGAATCTCTATTGGATTTTTGATATTTTTCTTGCCTGTAATCTCTTGAACGGATTTCACATTTCGATAGCCTGCCATCCGAATAGCGCGCCCAATCAACTCCAGTGCGCGCTCCGTTTCTGATGTGAGAGCTTGAGATTTTTCATGTTCCATTTGTTTAACCCACAAATCAGTGCTGATTTTTAGTAGTGGGCTGAGCAACAGGGTGCAAAGGGTGATTCCGACGAGACACTCGAGAAGATTCATGCTTCACATCCTTAATGGAAATATTGGGGCTACTGGGAGGGCTGATTTGCTTGTTATTGGCGTTATTAACCCTAACTTGTTCTGCAAGCTCGTAGCCATCAAAAGTCTGCCTAAGGTGGGAGTGCTTGCTCTCCTGTTGCTTAAACCGAAGAGCCAATCCTTGATAAGCACCAATCGAAGTCATCCAAACACCCAAAATGAGACTCATCGCCACCAATACCTCTAGCAAGATAAATCCATTCACTGGGTTTTGGGTGTTGAGGCTCATATGGCATTTTCTAAAGCCCCAAAGGCTAATAAAACAGGATTCAGAGGGTCTTGCCGTCAGACAAGCAGAAGAATGCCATCGGAGACTAACGATAATCGCCTGCTCAGCTTAAAATACAGGGCTATGCCAAATACCCTTTCCCCCACAGAAGAAATCATTGCCGAGCTTCGTGCTGGCCGCATGGTCATTCTGGTGGACGAAGAAGATCGCGAAAACGAAGGTGATCTAGTGTTGGCCGCCGATCATGTGAGCGCAGAAGCAGTCAATTTCATGGCTAAACACGGTCGCGGACTCATCTGTCTTACATTAACTCGCGAGCGTTGCCAGCAGCTCAATTTACCGTTGATGGTACGTGATAACGGCACCTCCATGGGAACCAACTTCACCGTTTCAATTGAGGCGGCCACTGGTGTCACGACGGGTATTTCTGCCGCAGATCGCGCCCTCACCATTAAGACTGCCGTAGCTTCTAATGCCAAGCCCAGCGACTTAGTGCAGCCTGGTCATATTTTTCCTTTGATGGCACAACCAGGCGGTGTACTGATTCGTTCTGGCCATACAGAAGCTGGTTGTGATCTTGCCGCTATGGCGGGCTGCTCTCCGACGGCGGTTATTTGCGAAATCATGAAAGATGATGGCAGCATGGCTCGCTTGCCAGACTTATTGGAATTTGCAGAAGAGCATCAACTCAAAATTGGCAGTATTGCCGACTTAATCAAATATCGTAGTCAACATGAGAGTATTGTTGTTCGAGAAGGTATTCGCGAATTCGCCACCCCGTGGGGCAAGTTTGAAGGCATTATTTACCGTGATACTCCAAGCTCATGTATCCATATTGCGCTTGTTCACGGTAAGCCTTCTGAGTCAGAAGAAACACTGGTACGCGTTCATGAGCCTGTAACCGTTTTAGACTTTTTAGATTCTCAGGTTAGTACCCATTCCTGGCCGCTAGCTCAAGCACTTCAGCAAATAGCCAATGCTCCAGCAGGAGTTGCAGTTCTTCTGAATGCAGCGGGTATTGCTGCGCCCAATGATGAAGATTGGTTAGCGCAATTCAAAAAGCTGAATCAGTCATCTGATGAAGTAAAACAAACACTTACGCGAAAAACAGATTTCCGTAGCTACGGTATTGGTGCTCAAATTCTCAAAGACATTGGCGTCGGAAAAATGCGTTTACTAGCAAATCCAAGTCCCGTACCAAGCCTCTCTGGATATAAGCTTGAAGTTACTGGATATCTTCCTTATGAATTCGAATAAGAGTGCTGGCAAGAACCTTATTAAGACTAATCCCATCAAAAGATCATCATGACTAATTCAAATAATGACGCAGTAGGTGTGTTAGAGGCAGATCTCAATGGTCAAGATTTGCGCATCGGTATTGTGCAAGCCCGCTTTAATGAAGATCATTGCGTTGCTCTCAGGACTGCATGTATTCAGGAGCTGATTGCATTAGGCGTCTCTCAATCCGACATCAAACTCGTGACTGTTCCTGGTGCGCTAGAGATTCCCTTTGCTCTTCAAAAGCTTGCGGAAACAGGCGAATTTGACGGACTAGCCGCCTTAGGTGCAGTCATCCGCGGCGAAACTTATCACTTTGAGTTGGTATCTAACGAATCCGCCTCAGGCATTACTCGCATTTCTATCGACTCTGGTTTGCCCATTGCCAATGGTGTCCTTACTTGCGATACCGATGAACAAGCGCAAGTACGCGTGAATGTCAAAGGTGCTGACTGTGCCAAAGCTGTTGTAGAAATGGCGAACCTTGCATTAGCGCTGACCACCGATATTGATTTTGAAATGAATGATGGTGAAGCGTAATTATCAACATGACTAAATCACCTCTAAATTCAACACCAGCGCACGCTAGCAAAGAAAATGCTGACGGTAAATCTGTTGCGCCTAAGCGCTCACTAACGCCACGTCGTCGCGCCCGTGAATATGCCCTTCAAGGCGTGTATCAAAGCTTAGTAGCGCGACGTGCAGGCAGCCTTCCGAACAGCACTGCAATTGCCAAGCAATTGGCTGAAGATCCAGCGTTTAAGCGCTGTCAACTCGATTTGTTCAATGGTATTTTTCAAGGCGTACTTGAACGTACTGACGAACTCGAGGCCATTATTACCCCGGCACTTGATAGACCTATTAATGAGCTATCCCCTGTAGAACATGCTGCTCTTCTGATTGGCGCTTATGAGCTGGCTGCCGACTTATCCGTACCTTATAAAGTGGCGATCAACGAAGCTGTGGAACTTGCCAAAACCTTTGGCGGCACAGATGGCCATAAATACGTCAATGGCGTCTTAGATCTCTTGGCACAGAAACTCCGCATCGCAGAAACCAAAGCTGACTAGACCCTCTTTGCAGGGTGCCGATGCCGATGAACCTCACAAGGTAACACTTGTGAGGTTTTTTCTTTATAGGGATAAAATTATCCTGAGTAGCCCATATCCCTTCAATTGGAAAAGCGCATCATGCAAAAAATAGATATCCGCAGTCTTTTAAAAGATTCCAGCCTATTTAAAGAACAGGCTTTTATTAATGGTCAATGGGTTAACTCCACAAAAACGTTTAACGTCACCAATCCAGCCACCGATGAACTCATTGCCACAGTTGGTAATCTGGGCAATCAGGATGCCGAACAAGCCATCAAAGCAGCTGAAGAAGCTCTGCCTGCTTGGCGCAACAAACTGGGTAAAGAGCGTGCAATCATCCTACGTAAGTGGTTCGACCTCATTATTGAAAATACACAAGACTTAGCCACTCTGATGACCTTAGAGCAAGGCAAACCTCTAGCGGAAGCTGCGGGTGAAGTAGTTTATGGCGCTTCATTTGTAGAATGGTTTGCAGAAGAGGCAAAACGGGTTTCGGGATCGATCCCTGCTACCACTTGGGGTGATAAACGCATGATGGTTTTAAAACAGCCTATTGGCGTTTGCGTTGCTATTACCCCCTGGAATTTTCCCATTGCGATGATTACTCGCAAAATTGCACCCGCTCTAGCGGCAGGTTGCACGATTGTGATCAAACCCGCTGAACTAACACCTCTCTCAGCTCTCGCTTTAGCAGAGCTCGCCAAACGCGCCGGCATTCCAGATGGTGTTATTAATATTGTGACTGCCGATGCTAATCAATCCATTGTGATCGGCAAAACGCTGTGCGCCTCTCCAACCGTACGCCATCTCTCCTTTACCGGCTCCACAGAAGTTGGCCGTATCTTGATGGCGCAATGCGCCCCGACCGTTAAAAAACTAGCTCTAGAGCTTGGGGGCCATGCTCCATTTATCGTGTTTGAAGACGCCGACATTGATGCTGCGGTTAGTGGTGCCATGTCATCCAAGTTCAGAAACTCCGGACAAACCTGTGTTTGCGCCAATCGCTTTTATGTCCACAAAAAAGTGCAAGATCAATTTGTTGAGAAATTTGCCAAAGCTATTGCCACAATCAAGGTTGGTAATGGCATGGAAAAAGGAGTTACTCAGGGCCCACTAATTGAAACTGCTGCCTTAGAGAAAGTAGAGAAGCATGTTGCTGATGCGCTTGGTAAAGGAGCGAAACTTGTAGCGGGCGGTAAGAAAAGTTCTACATCACAGAACTTTTATGAGCCGACCATTCTTTCAAACGTCACCAATCAAATGCTGATTACTTATGAAGAAACCTTTGGCCCCGTTGCTCCGGTTATTCCATTTGAAACTGATGAGGAAGTAATCGCATTAGCCAATAACAGCCAATTTGGCCTGGCCTCTTACTTCTATAGTCGTGATATTGGACGGATTTGGAAAGTGGCTGAAGCACTGGACTACGGCATGGTTGGCGTTAATACCGGCCTGATCTCCAACGAGGTAGCTCCTTTTGGTGGGGTAAAGCAATCTGGCCTTGGACGCGAAGGCAGCGTTTACGGCATGGATGAATATCTAGAAATGAAGTATGTCTGTGTTGGCCTGTAAGTAGACAAACGAGAAATTTACTTCTTTTTATAGACTAAGTCCCAGACGCCGTGGCCTAGCTTAATGCCACGGTTTTCAAATTTGGTTACTGGGCGATAGTTTGGTCGCTCCACATAAGCCAAGTGCTCGCCAGTTAACTGCTCAAGGGTAGGCTTAAATTCATTTAAACCTTTTTCAAGCTCTTCTGGTGCAACTACATCTTCGACAGTAAATGTTTCGATCTTGATCTGCTGGCTGGAGGTATTTTGTAGAGTTGATTCAGCGTTGATCACTAAAAGCATTTGCTCTGCATAGTTATGCCAGTCTGTCGCCAAATGTAGGTAACCACCCGCCTTAAGACGTGATGCCAGTAGCTTCACAAATTTTTCTTGAATGAGGCGACGCTTATGATGGCGTTTCTTGTGCCATGGGTCTGCAAAGTAAATATGAATGCCATCCAAAGATTCGGGTGCAATCATATTTTCAAGTACCTCTACCGCATCATGGCGAATGAGGCGTAAATTAGCGAGATTATTCTCTCCAATCAGCTTTAATAGCGCGCCCACACCAGGAAGATGAACCTCAATCGCTAAAAAGTCTTCTTCATTTCTTAAAGCAGCAATCTTGGCAGTGGTCTCGCCCATACCAAAACCAATTTCTAGGATCTTGGGCGTTGCGGAGCCCCCAAACGTGCTCACCAAATCAAGCGTTTTACCCTCATAAGGAATGAGAAATTTCGGGCCCAGCTCATCAATAGCACGCTGTTGACCAGCAGTTGTTCTTCCGGCCCTCAGGACAAAGGAACGAATACGCTCAAATCGCCTTCCCTCTTGATGGCCTGCTTCCTGAGTCAACTTAAGCTACAACCTTTTTAAAGTACGCAATTGTCTCTTTGAGGCCATCTTCTAGATTAACCTTTGGCTCCCAACCAAGTTTGGCTTTAGCCAGCTCAATATTAGGTTGGCGTTGCTTTGGGTCATCTTGGGGCAATGGTTGATAAACGATCTTCGATTTACTGCCCGAGAGTTTTAGAACTGTTTCAGCCAACTGCAGCATGGTGAACTCGCCTGGGTTGCCAATATTGACTGGGCCTGTAAAACCCCTCTCTGAATTCATCATTCTGACCATGGCATCGATCAAATCATCGACGTAACAAAAGCTGCGGGTTTGTTGACCATCACCGTAAATAGTAATGTCTTTACTTTGCAGTGCTTGCACAATGAAGTTACTCACCACACGGCCATCATTGGGGTGCATACGAGGGCCATAAGTATTAAAAATACGAACTACCTTGATATCAAGGTCATGTTGGCGGTTGTAGTCAAAAAAGAGAGTCTCTGCGCAACGCTTACCTTCGTCATAACAAGAGCGAATACCGATAGGATTCACTCTTCCCCAATACTCCTCGGGTTGTGGATGAACTTCAGGATCGCCATAGACTTCACTGGTAGAAGCTTGCAAGATCCGCGCCCTAGTTCTCTTAGCTAGACCCAGCATATTGATTGCACCATGCACACTGGTCTTAGTCGTTTGTACCGGATCGTATTGATAGTGCACGGGAGAGGCTGGGCAAGCTAGGTTGTAGATCTGATTAGTCTCTACATAGAGCGGGAAAGTCACATCATGTCGCATCAACTCAAGATTGGGATTGGGGAGTAGATGCGCCAAATTCGCCTTTGAACCCGTGAAGTAGTTATCCACCACTAGAACATCATTACCCTCTTTAAGAAGTTTTTCAGTGAGGTGTGATCCTAGAAAACCTGCGCCACCAGTGATGAGGATTTTGTTCATAGTTTTAAATTAGTTAAGGTGCTACTGAAAACTCAATATTGTTTAGGAAAGTTCCAGCCAGCAGATCGATAGGCATACACAACTTCGGCTAATACGACGGATAAAGAAGTCATAAAGGATATCAGACCCAAAACAAAGGTCCAAATAACATAAGTGGTTTGCAGTGAGCGCACGGCGCCTGCTTGAAAAAAGAAAAGCTCAAGTACTGTCAGTGAAATAAATATACCGCTCAGAACATCAAAGAATATCGCTAACGTACACAAGCGACCTCGAAACTTGAATTCGTTCGCTTCTTGTTGCATATGCTCTAAAACCCCACCCTCCTTAGGTTCTCCTGAGTAGAGCGTATTTTGAATCGCGCGCATTCTGTCAACATTTCTGGCGAGACGAACAGAGATCGCATTTAATAATGTAGCAACCGCTGTTAATAAGAATACGGGCGCCAAAGCCAACTGGATATTGTTGGTGATTGCGTCAATTGATACATCCATATATTGATCCAATTTATATTGATTAATGTGACCAAGCAATAACGCCACTATAGGCAGTAATCAGCACTAATAATCCAAATACGATCCGGTACCAGGCAAACGGGGTGAAATTGTGATGCGCTACATAATGAATTAACCAACGCACACAAATAAATGCAGAAATAAAAGCGGCAATGAACCCTATAACAATAGCAAGGGTAAATTCTCCCGAGATAGCAACCGGATTTTTCCAAAGCTTTAGCAACTCATAAGCTGTTGCACCCCCAATTACAGGAATGGCGAGAAAAAAGGAGAACTCCGTTGCTACGGTCCGCGGTAGACCAAATAACATCCCGCCAATAATCGTCGCACCAGAACGAGATGTCCCTGGAATCAAAGCGGCGCATTGCGCAATTCCCACCTTCAATGCATCTAAATAGGAAAGGTCATCTACTGAATGTATGTGGGTATTCGTATTCGAATTTTTCTCTTGACGACGCTCTGCCCAGAAAATAATTAATGCGCCAACAATAAAAGCGCTAGCTACAGGAATTGAAGAAAAAAGTACCGCCTTAATATGTTTGCCAAAGATGAAGCCCAGTCCCATTGCTGGAATGGAGGCAATGATGAGATTGAGCATGAAACGCCGAGAGCTAGGGCTGCTATTTAACGACAGCACCACTTTCACGAGCTTTTCTCGGAACTCCCAGCAAACCGCCAAAATGGCGCCAAACTGAATAATGACCTCGAAGGCCTTACCCCTCTCATCATTAAAATCCAGTAAATCCCCAGCCAAGATTAGGTGGCCTGTACTGGAGATAGGCAAAAACTCCGTCAGCCCCTCAACAACCCCCAGGATGACCGCTTTTAATAACAATATGAGATCCATAGGGCAAATTTTATAGGGTTGTGAAAGCAGAACACTTATTTGGCAAAATAAAGCTCAAATTACCGCTCATGGACATTTAGCCTTAAACTTCATGCACTTTCAGAATTGATGAATTTAATGACTCCAAGCCGCTTTCGCCCCTCTAGACTGACCGTATTGGGTCTCATTCTGGGGCAGGCACTCGGCCTAAGCTCATGGCAGCCCTTGGCTCTGGCTCAGAGCCCTAATGCAGCAGCAAAGCCAGCACTTCCGATGCCAGTGAGCGCTTCATCCTTAATTGGCTTGGAGCAGCCGCCACAGATTGCCCCGCCACCAAGCAAACCAGCATTGCCAACAAACGCCGCCCCATCGAGCGTGAATGGCAATGCCATCAATGCGCAGAAGGGACAATTTAGCGACTTGATTCAGCTATACCAAGACGCAGCATTTAGCGACCCAGTGTTAAATGCTGCGCGTTTTAATTACCAAGCGAGCAAGGAGCTCTTCTGGCAAGGCCTTTCTTTACTCTTGCCGCAAGCCAATGCCACCCCTGGTGGTACACGTTATTACCAGCATGGCGTGGGCCAAACTGTAGTGGCAGCTGGCCCAGGTAATTCTCGCGTCTTCGATCAAAAGAACTATACGGTTACCCTTACCCAACCGGTATTCAATTTAGGCGCACTAGAAGCGTTTAAGCAAGGTGATCTCAATACCAAAATTGCTGACATGCGCTTTTACTTAGCTCAGCAAGATCTCATCATTCGCGTTTCACAAGCTTACTTTGATGCGCTCACTAGCCAAGATAACGTTGAGCTATATCGCAATAAAAAGGGTCTTATCAAGCAACAATTAGACGCTGCACAAGCCAAGTTTGATGCTGGACTCGCCACGATTGTGGACGTAAATACTGCTCAAGCTGCGCTTGATTTGGCCAACTCCCAAGAGATTGCTGCTCAAGCAGATCTCTTGGTGAAAAAGGGCGCACTAGAGCAGCTTGTTGGGCATCCTGTTGGACCATTACGCCCACTTATTAAAGAAGCAAAGATTGATGGCGTCCTAAAAGATCCGCGCTCAAAAAGCAAAGACTCCAAGGGAAACCCTATTGCAGAAAGTGTGAATCCGCAATTGCCTCCAGGACAAACCTTAGAAGACTGGATTAATCAATCTGAGAGCGCAAACTTCAATGTGTTAGCAAATCAACTTTCTGTTAGCTTGGCTGAGAGTACTTATCGCGCCTCTCAGGCATTGAATTACCCCTCGATCAATTTAGTAGGAACAGCAGGCTATAACACTTCTAATGGCACGCCAAATAGCTACACGCCAGCCAACACCAATGTGTACAACAACACTGTTGCTCTACAAATGAATATTCCCTTGGTATCCGGGGGATTTAATAGCGCCGTGATTCGACAAAACGCCGCTCTTGTAGATGCTGCTAAAGCAAACTACGATAATGCCCGCCGTACTGCGGCACAAAATACCCGCACCGCATTTACTGGTTTTTATGGCGGCCTAGCAAGCGTAAAAGCATTCGAAGCAGCTGAACGCTCATCCAGTTCCGCATTGGAATCGAGCAAGCTAGGCTTTCAGGTGGGAACCTTAATTAATATCGATGTGTTGATTGCTCTGGATACTTTAATCACCACTCGTTCACAACTACAGCAGGCTCGTTACAGTACCATTCTGAATGCCATCAGACTAAAGGCTCATGCCGCAGCCTTAACCGACGAAGATTTAATTGCGATTAATTCTTTACTGCGTTGAGTAGCTCTAAAGAAGCATCGAGCGCCTCTTTGACTTCTGGCGGTTTTTTCATATCGCCGATGTTTCTGATCTTGTCAGACCAATATCCTTCTGTTTTCCAACGAGGCGAATCACAATAAATCTCGACAGTAGGTTTGTTCAATACCGCAGCCAAATGCGTTAAGCCCGTATCAACACCAACAACTAGACTCGAGTTCGCAATAACCAAGAAAGCTTCTTCGATAGAAAATGCACTTGGTACTATTGATCCTGGAATTTGAGAAGCAAGCATGTCACTAATTAATTTTTCAGAAGTGTTTCCCCATGGCAGAACGACCTGATAACCTAATTTTGAGAGCTCGATTCCTAAATCAACCCAATGAGTATTAGCCCAACGCTTAGCCTCTCGAGCAGTAGAGTGAAAAAACAAGATGTATGGCTGCTTCAGCCCTATAAGCTGGCTATTTCCAAAGGAATCTTCAAAGCCAGCACGATAAAACTGGACTCCCTCATCCCTTCCAATGAGAGGCCAATCTAGAGCTGAACACATGACATATCGAGCGCGGTCGACCGCATGACACTGCAATGGAACTTGAACAGACTGACTATAGAAAGCTCGTGCTATTGGCTCGTACCCTGAAAACTCAGTGGCATTGGCTAAGCCAGCTACTATAGCCTCAGGATTCTTCTTGGCGAGACCACAAACAAGAGCAGACTTCAGCAGACCCTGAGTTTCAATGATGATGTCGTAATTTGCTGCTTGAAGTTCATTCTTAAAGGCAAAGAATTCTCTCCATGATTTAGTGCTTAGAAGTGATTTTTTCCAACGACGCAAACCGAATGGAATAATTCGATCAATTCCTCGAAAGCCATCTCTACTTAAGAGAGGGGTCAGTAGATTTACATACGCCTCTTCAACAACCCAATCAATTTGAGCATCAGGTATACGTGATCGCATATCCCAAACTATTGGCAGATTGTGAAGCACATCCCCCAAGGAGGAAAGTTTTACTAAGAGTATTTTTGGACGAGCGATTGGGTTATTCATTCAAACTTTGGGGCCTTTCCCCAAGAAAGGCCTGCAGCATCCTTAGCATTCAGGGTCGGTTGGGTGTCTGTTCCTAAAGGCCATTGAATTCCAACTACTGGATCATTCCAAGCCAAGCAGACCTCGCTTTGAGGGTGATAGTAATCAGTGGTTTTATATAAGAATTCGGCTGTTGGTGAAAGCACCATAAATCCATGAGCAAAACCTGCTGGTATCCAGAGCTGCTTATGATTTTCTGCGATTAGCTCTACCCCAACCCACTTGCCAAAACTAGACGAATTTTTTCTAAGATCAACTGCCACATCGTAAACAGCACCAGAAACTACTCGCACTAATTTACCCTGCGTTTTTTCTAACTGATAGTGCATTCCCCGTAAAGTCGATTGACGAGAAAATGAATGGTTATCTTGAACAAAAGTTACATTCAAATTAGTTGCATCAGAGAAATCTTGTGCATTAAATGATTCTGTAAACCAACCACGCTCATCACCAAACACTTTTGGCTCGATTACCAAAACATCGGGTATTGCAGTTGGCGTTATTAAAATTTTGGAATGGGTCTTTAAATAGGTCATCAATTGATCTTCTTTTGAGATAGAGAGATAGGCTCAGAACCACTTCTCATCTCATTCAAAATTTTGGCTAAATACTGACCATAACTATTTTTACTCAGTTGAGTTGCCACCTTTTGAACTACTTCTGCATCAATCCAGCCCTGACGGAATGCAATCTCCTCAGGGCAAGCAACCATTAGACCTTGGCGTTTTTGCAGAGTCGCAATAAAGCCTGCAGCATCTAAAAGGGAATCGTGAGTGCCGGTATCTAGCCAGGCAAATCCACGGCCCATGATTTCAACACTGAGCTGGTCTTTTTCAAGATATATTCGATTAACATCCGTGATTTCTAGTTCACCACGCGCGCTAGGCTTAATAGAACTGGCAATGTCACAAACTTTATTATCATAGAAATAAAGTCCTGTAACCGCATAGCTACTTTTTGGCTTAAGAGGCTTCTCTTCAATAGAAACCGCTTTGTAATGCTGGTCAAATTCCACTACACCGTAACGTTCAGGATCGGTTACGTGATATGCAAAAACAGTTGCGCCCTCTTGACGCTGATTGGCACTCTCGAGATTTCCTACAAGCTCATGACCATAAAAAATATTATCCCCAAGCACTAGAGCGCTCGGATGATTATTAATAAAGTTTTTACCCAAGGTGAATGCTTGAGCCAAGCCATCTGGAGAGGGTTGCACGCAATACTGAATATTCAGGCCCCACTGTGATCCATCACCTAATAGCTCAGAGAAACAGGGGGTATCGTGAGGTGTAGAAATTAACAAAATATCTCGAATGCCGGACAACATGAGAGTCGTCAATGGGTAGTAAACCATTGGCTTGTCATAAACTGGCATTAGCTGTTTAGAGACGGCTTGCGTTACTGGGTATAAGCGAGTCCCAGAGCCTCCAGCCAAAATGATGCCCTTGCGATTTTTAAAAAGGCCATTAGCCATCTTTATCCTTGTTGACTAGATCAATGCAAATGTCAAATACGTGATAAGTTTTTGACGTATGCACTTACTTGCTCATCCCACTGTTGATACCAATGGGGTAATTTTGACATAAGACCCAGGCGTTCTAGCTCAGCTTGAAGCTTTACTCTAGATAGACGAGAATTCATTGGCCTTGGAGCCGGCAAAGGATACTCTGAGGCTGGAATCGGCGCAATGCTTCCAGGGCTTGCCTGTAAAGATAGTCCAGCATCTTTTGCCACTTGAGTTGCCAAGCAAGCTAGGTCATACCAATTAGCCTCTCCCTGCGGGACGGCATGATAAATACCAGAATTAAATTTTCTTTGGTTAGTTTCATCTAAAACCAAATGCATAGCTACCTTTGCCAGCCATACTGCGCTTGTGGGAACACCATACTGGTCACCAATAACCCGCAGAGCTGACCGATCTTTTGCTAATCTCAATATTGTTCTGATGAAGTTACTGCCGTCGCCATAAACCCAGCCTGTCCTCAGAATGGCGTATTGGCCTACGGCACTCTTTGCAAAGGTACTCAGGATAGCTTTCTCGCCTGCTTCCTTTGATCTGCCATAAATGCCCAAGGGGTTAGGGCTATCTATTTCTGTATATGCGCCTTGCTTTAATCCATCAAATACATAATCTGTTGAAAAATGGAGCAAAGTCGAACCATGCTGTACAGCATACTTAGCCATGATTTCAGGAGCGGATGCATTAATTGCAAAAGCTAAATCACTCTCAATTTCGGCTTTATCTACCGAAGTGTAAGCAGCAGCGTTAATAATTAAATTAGGCTCGAAAGAATTTAATAAATTGACAATTTGACTGGGTTCGCTTAAATCACATTCGGAACGCCCAACAAATCTGAGATTATTTTCTGATCCACTCAAAGAATTCTGAAATTGCTCTTGGAAAGCCTTGCCCAGTTGACCATCTTTACCAAAAACCAGAATATTCATTAGAAAATAGTGATTAATTACGGTACTGCTTATCGAGCCAGTCACGATATGAGCCGGTAGTCACACCTTCAACCCATTCTGAATTATTCAAATACCACTGAACCGTTTTCCGAATACCAGTGTCAAAAGTCTCGGCAGGGCGCCACCCCAACTCTTTTTCAATCTTACTTGCATCAATAGCATAGCGCCGATCGTGACCAGGCCTATCCTTAACAAAAGTAATCTGCTCTGCAAAAGATTTTTTATCCACACGGGGTTTAAGCTCATCCAGAATATTGCAGATGGTTTTAACTACATCAATATTCGCTTTTTCGTTCCAGCCACCAATGTTATAGGTTTCTCCTAGCCGACCATTGGCCAATACCTCTCGAATTGCTGCACAATGATCGCCAACATAGAGCCAATCACGAATCTGCTGCCCATCACCGTAAATGGGTAATGGCTTATTGTTGAGCGCATTCAGAATAACTAAGGGTATTAACTTTTCCGGGAAGTGATAAGAGCCGTAGTTATTCGAGCAATTAGTGGTGATTACAGGGAATCCATATGTATGAAACCAAGCGCGTACCAGATGATCCGAAGCAGCCTTAGATGCTGAGTATGGGCTATTAGGCTTATATGGATTGATCTCCTTAAAGGCGGGATCCGAGGAAGATAGAGAACCATAGACTTCATCTGTCGAAACATGATGAAAACGAAACTGCTCTTTTTGCCCTACCTCAAGAGAGCCCCAATATTCACGAGCACACTCTAATAAATTGAAGGTTCCTACAATATTGGTTTGGATAAATTCTGAGGAGCCATGAATTGATCGGTCAACATGACTCTCGGCAGCAAAGTTCACAATTGCGCGTGGGTGATACTCAGCCAGCAATTTAGCAACAAGAGCTCTGTCACCAACATCACCGTGCACGAATACATGCCTAGAATCTTTTTGCAGAGATTGTAAATTTGCGATATTTCCCGCGTAAGTTAATTTGTCTAGATTCACTACATCTTCAGCGCTTGGTGAAGATAGCCAATCCAAAACAAAATTTGCCCCAATAAATCCTGCGCCACCGGTTACTAAAATCATGGTTTTATCTTTCGATGTTTACACCGAATATTAAGGCGTTTGGAGAATTTCAAGATATTTATTGAAACGATTTTTTCCGAACAGCATGATGCCAAAATTTCTCACCAATTTTAACGCGCCCCTTGGCTTCGGCAGAACAATTTCCTCCACTGCTCCACCTGGCGTCTTATCGCAATTAATCAATGCGGGATTAATAAAGATGCGATAACCCTTGCTTCTGAGATCGCGATGAAAGGGGATATGATCAGCCACATCAATGCCACCCGCCTGATCATCTGTCCCAGCATATCTGCCGGCTAGAAAAGCTTCTCGCTTATAGATTCCCAGCCCCCCAAATGCAGAATCTACCTCTATCAGATCTGCGCGCGGGTCTATTGGGGTCTGCTTGCAGCCAACAGCAATATTTTGAGCCATATCGTTACCCAAAATATTTTCTAACTGCCGCTTTTGTTCCCAACAATCCATCGGATTCCAGTAGGGGTGACTAAGCCCCCATATATCGTAATATTCACCCAATTGATTTGCGGTAATAACATCCCATGGCTCATCCACTTCCCAGCATTGCTCAACTTTTTCTGGCGTGACTAAGGCATTCATGCCATCTAGGTCAGCCATAGCGATGTAATCAATATCTACAAATTGTGGATTTAAGGCAACCGCATCGATAATGATATTTCTGCACAGGGCAATACGATCAGTTCTTCTTGGATAGTTATTACTCAAATTTCCCACGCTAACAAAAGAAAAGTTTTTGATAACGCTTTGTAGTTCTTCTAATTTTTTCGCGGTATTATCGCTAGAATCACTTTCAACAACGAAACAATGTATTTCCTTGAAATTTCCAAGGCTTTTAACTAGAGTTTCCACTTCATTTTGAATCGTATGCGCTACATTTCTAATGGGTCCAGCCAGCAGAATTTTAGATTCGGCAATTGCCTTGCGCTTATTCTTATGAGAAGTAAATAGAGTCATATCAAATGTTATTTGCCAATTACTATCAACTAGATAGAGTAAAAAATGCTTCTTTTGAAGAGATTGATCGACATCATACCTACAACCCCACTTATACCAATAGATTACTTAGGTCTGAGTTTTTAAAACGTGGAATTGAGTTAAATAATCCCGATGTCAATCTCGACCGTAATATTACTTTTAGTATTTTGCATGACGGTCAGCCTATCGATCAAATTTCTGGGCCCAAATACCTGATTGCCACTGAAAATCCCTATATCTGCCCGCTTAATCAAAATAAGGCTTATTTTCGCGAGTTTGAGGGAGTATTTACTTGGAATACAAATTTTTCGGAATTACCCAATGTCTCCCATGTATTTATTCCAAATCAAATTCGAAGTGAAAATACTCCCTCATACGATGAGAGATCAATATTTTCCTGCATTATTAACGCCAATAAAGCCTTCCCTAAAGGACTTGAAAATGATCTCTATAAAGAACGGATTGAGGTTATTCGCTGGTATGAACAAAATGCCCCACTTTACTTCTCGCTCTATGGCTTAGGGTGGGGGAAGCCTGAGCCCGCATTCAAGGCTTCAGATAAATTAACGCGACGTTTTAAACGTTTAGCGACGCAACTTTTTGGATACAAGCCTTTTCCAAGTTATCTTGGCGAGGTGATCGATAAAGAACTCATTTATCGCCAATCAAAATTTGCATATTGTTACGAAAATGTAGCCAATCTTCCGGACTATATTAGCGAGAAAATTTTTGATTGTTTTTTTGGCGGGTGTGTGCCAGTCTACTGGGGATCTCACACTATTAATGACCACATTCCAAGCTCGTGCTTCATTGATAGGAGAAACTTTAAAAATACTGAGGAAGTACATCGTTACTTACTTAGCATTGAAGAAACCGAATACACGCAATACCAAAATAATATTCAACAATTTCTTCTAAGTGCAAAAGCTATGCAATTTGATACCAGCACTTATGTATCAACTATTGTTGATAAGGTTCTCAGTGATATTGGTCATGGCTAATCGCTATATTCTTGACTACGACAATCCCGATGCTGGCATTGGTCATTCCATGGGAATCATTAATCGAGCATTAAAAATTGCCAACCGTAACCAACTAGAATTCGCTTATTCTGAAAGCCAGCTGAGCAAATCTCATGACAAATCATTTAAGTGGAACTTAAAACAATATTTGCGGCGAATGCGAGGAAAGCGTCCTGATGAAACGCACAACATTGGCAATAATCTTAATGAGCTTTTAAACCCCAGTGCTTTGCTACCTAGCCGCGAAGAAATTGAAAAAAGTATTCAACACGGCAACATTCGTGTGATTGATATTCCAATATTTGAAATTCACATTCCCTCAAACTATCAGGATGATGGAGAAATTTACAAAGCAATAGACCAATTCATTCAAAGTCACCCTGAGCCCAATATTGCTTTTAGGATTCGCAATAATCGTTTCGGAGATTACGAATATGCGGCAACACGCGAGTGGTTTTTAGATGCTTACAACAAGGCAAGAGATGTTTATCCAATTGCACTTACATTTGACCCGAGCAAATTGAATGTTGCTGTACACATAAGAAGGGGCGATCTACTTCCTGGTCGGCAATTTTCAGACCTATCTTCAAGAATGTTGCCAGATTCGTGGTATCTAAACATAATTGATGTAGTCCAACGCTCTATGAACAAACCAATAGCCATTCATATTTTCAGCGAAGGTAAAAATGGGCAATACTATTCCGAGAACGGTGCCCCGTTCTCTTGGAAAGAGCACTTTCGAAATTTTCCGCTTGAAGTACATGAAAACATTGACAGCGACTTCAAAAGCACATTTCACCACTTACTGAATGCAGATATTCTGATTGGCTCCAAAAGCGGCATGAGCCATTTAGCGGGGATGCTTGGGAAGCACGCGAAGATTATGCCAACCATGTGGCACTCTTATCGAGGGGCAACCAACCTAATTGAAGTGTCTGATTTGCAAACTACGCTTAATTTAGACGCGATTCAGTATCACCTCCAGCAATGCATTAAGAGTCCTTCCTGGGAGAGTGTTGCCCAAAGCGCAGCAATATAACGCTCTAAGCGTGTCAACGGCGTCCAAAATCCACTTCTTCGATATTGAAAACGTGCATAAATTTCAGCATTTGCACGTAGAGAAATTCCAGGAAATTTATTATTTAAGGCCAACAATGTCTTTGTGGCAATCCCGAACCTACGAAACCAAGGCAACGGATGCGGATAGAGCTCTGTTGAAATACCTAATAAATCCAGATACCGTTTTTGCACTTCAATTGTGGTTAATTTAAATTTATCCAGGTGAACAGAGCTGGTTTGGGCTGGATATCGACGATATGTGATGAGACGCTCTTTTAAATTCAGGAAACGATACCCTGCGGCTGCCATCTGAACCCATAGATAGTAATCCTCTGAAGTTAAGATGGTCGTGTCGTATTTAAATCGTTTAAATATTTCAGCTTTTCCCATCATTGCGGAATTACAAAGCCCACAATATACGGATAAAAGTGCACGCAAATCTGCATCCGAAAATTTATCTTTAGATTTTTTAATTTTTCCAGAAGTCTCGTCTAAAACCCACTGAGCGCTTCCGCACAAATCGCATTTACCAGCTTCCAATGGGCGGAGCTGCTTTTCTAGACGAAAACGATCTGCGATATCGTCTGCATCCATTAGGGCAATATATTTTCCCCGCGCCTTATTGATCATGTCATTGCGAGCTCTGACTACCCCAAAATTCTGATCAGAAAAAATTTTTACAATGCGCGAATCTGTAAAACCCTCGATTACTTGACGAGTCTTGTCCTTAGAGCCGTCATCAAAAATGATCAACTCAATATTTTGATAAGTTTGATTGAGGATGCTCTGTATAGCCTCGGCAATGTATAGTTCGGAGTTATAAGCGGGCATTAGCACGCTAATTAAGGGCAAATTCATCATTAGATAAAACTTTGCAAGTAACGACCGAAGCGTTTCAATTTTTTTAAAGTTCTGGAAAAGATCGATTTTTGACTAACCCCATAATCAAGGGCTAAATCCCAGCTAGACTGATAAATGACACCTAGATAATTTTCTTTGATCTTATTTATATTTTCACCAACCCTATGAAGTAAATAGTAATGCCAGTCGTAGTAGTAAATTCGAAATAGTTGTTCAATCGGGTGCAGGGGAATGGCTTTGAAATTTAATAAAGCCTCTAAATAGAGGAGTGTTTCAGGATGTTTTGGTGTACATACATCCCAAAATGTAAGCCCCCTGGGTTTCAGAAAGCGTTCATCAAGCGACATCCAAACCTTAGCAGACCAAATAAATGGAGGGCAAGGGCAATAGTAATTAGGCCCCTGACGCTTAAATACTTGCCTAACTCTATTGCCCTCAGCAATCAATTCCGCGGGAGCTCTCGTAAATCCTCGATCAATAGCCAACTGAAAATACTCTTTATTTTGATAAATGACGGTATATGGATTCCCATCAGACGCCAAAAAGTCAGACTTAAAAAAATCCTTGATAAAGATGCAGTCTGAATCTAAGCATACGTAGTTCTCACATAACCCGAGGCGCCAAAACTCAGACTTAATAATCTGCTGAGTTAGGCTACCGGATTTGTCGTCTGCAATACCATTTGGCACATTTGGATTAGCCTGAATAATAGCTTCGTCAGATATCCACAGATATCCATCATCCCCAATTAACTCAACAAGCAATTCCTTATCTACGTTAGGCGTAGAAATATAAAAAAGAATGTTGTCGACATTAAATTGCTCGATCGAGCGAAGCAGGCGCCTTAAGCGCAAGAAATCTTTACGGTAGGATTTGCAATAAAGAACAAGGTCTTTCAAAACGTAGCCTTTTATTGAGCAATATGCGAAAGAATACTGCTAACCGCCTGATCAACCCCAATAGGGTTCCAAACGGGTTGTAAAAGCTGTTTTTGCTGCCAATCGAACCAAATTCGTTCAAGAGCCATGGCAATTCCTGCATCATCCCCATCGGCACTTAGATACGATCTGCGCTCTAAAAGCATTTGATCAAGCTGAGGATTTCGGTGGGTGATTCCCCATATTGGTCTGCCTGACCATAAATAGTCATAGAATTTTGATGGAATGTACTCTGCACACCATTCATCATTACCATGCAGCAATATCAATATATCTGCCTCTTGCATCTTTTGAGCAACGCGTTCACGGCCAGATTTTCCAGTCACGGGATCGCGCTCTAGTCGACCATGAGCAACCAGCACATCAGCAAAACCATACTGATTAATTGCTGTTATAGATAAAGTATCTAGGGGAGCACCGTAAGCGTTTACTCGGAGACATTGTCTTGCTTCAGGATACTGTTTGAATAACTGATATGCCGCTTTTAAAATGGTAGAAAGAGAGCGGTCATTTGCCAACGAACCAAAATGGCATAAATTCAGAAATTGCCCATAATGATGCTCTGAAATTCCTTGTATTTCTCCCGGAGGATTGGCGCCGGGTATCACTACAAATCCAAGTGCATTATTTGGGGTATTCAAATTCGGGTTTCTGACTTTAGCGTAGTGAAGCGCACCTTTTGTAAACCACCATATATAATCTGAATATTTGCAGAGTTGACTTTCTAAGTAATGGCGAAATCGAGCATCACGATTTTTGGGCTCTTCAAAACCTTGGTCCGAAGGACTTTTGCGAATCACCAGTGGATCATGCACCTCAGAAATTAAAGGCAAGCCCGTTGCACGCTTTAACCATACTCCAGCCAAATGGGCAGACCAGGCGCTACCGATTGAGTAAATAACATCAACTTTGCCTGCGCGGATCAGAAAATACCCCCGTACAAAGGCTGGTAAGGCCCAAGACCACTGACTGGAATACCCCAACAATAGCTTCTCAATGGCAATAAAAGGGGCTAGGAGAATTGAAACCGCTCCCGTCACAAACTTATAGAACAATCCGCGACCATATTGATTGGCTACCCAATGTCGAAAGTCGAATCGAAATGCTGCGGGGCCCCACGCTAAAAATTGCTTATGCGGAAAACGACTATCTTTTAGACCAGTAATAGCGCTAAAGACAATTGGCTTAACACCAGCTTCAAGAAAATAAGGAATCTTATCGGTGATGGTTAAGCTAGCTGCGCGACCATCCATATTGAAAGCATGGGAAATAATTAACCAACGCTTTTTTTTGAGAACTTTTGGAATTTCTACGCTCACCAGAATTCCATTTATTTAATTATTTCCAGCAACAATTGACATCACAGCCATGCGCACTGCAATACCAAACGTAACTTGATTCAAGATCACTGACTGAGGGCCATCTGCCACTGCCGAGTCAATTTCGACACCACGATTCATGGGGCCGGGATGCATCACAATTGCATCAGACTTAGCAAGCGCTAAACGTGATGGTGTGAGGCCATATTGTTTGAAGAAAGCATCACCTTCAGGCACTTGACCTGCTTCCATCCGCTCTTTCTGGATGCGTAAAGTCATTACCACATCAACACCCTTAAGACCCTCTTCCATGCTATGGAATACTTTGACGCCGAGCATGTCAAGGTCACTTGGAAGCAAACCCTCCGGACCGATTGCGCGAATGTCTTCACACCCCAAAGTGGTAAGGGCATGAATGTTAGATTTAGCTACACGGCTGTGCACTATGTCTCCAACTATTGCCACTTTTAAGCCTTTGAAATTCTGTTTGAAGTGGCGCATGGTGTACATATCGAGCAAGCCCTGGGTGGGGTGCTGATGACTACCATCGCCAGCATTCACAACATGAACATGAGCAGGAACATGATTGGCAATTTCAATTGGCGCTCTTGAAACGCTATGGCGCACAACAAAGATATCCGCTTGCATCGCCACAAGATTGTCAATGGTATCTAAAAGACTTTCACCCTTTGCAGTAGATGAAGTAGAAATATCTAAATTAATAACATCAGCAGAAAGGCGCTTTGCTGCAATCTCAAAAGTAGTTCTGGTGCGCGTCGAGTTCTCAAAGAAAAGATTGAAAACGCTTTTACCCCTTAACAGTGGTACTTTTTTTACTTCACGAGAAGGATCGGTCACACTTACAAACTGTTGAGCCGTATCCAAAATATGCAGAATCTGCTCTTTAGGCAAACCCTCCAAAGTTAAAAGGTGCGTCAACTCACCAGCAGAATTAAATTGATTTACAAGATTATTGACGCTCATTATTCACGCTCCTCAAGCTGAAAACTGAATTTTCCAGCGGAATCTTTTTCTAAAACCAATATATGGCTATCAGGCACTTGTACTTGCTCTCCCACAAAGTTCGCTGCTACAGGTAGCTCACGATGACCGCGATCAGCAAGCACCATTAATTCCACTTGTGCCGGCCTACCAAAATCAAACAATTCATTTAAGGCGGCGCGCACTGTTCTACCAGTAAATAAGACGTCATCAATCAAGATGATATTGGCGCCATTTACTTCGAAAGGAAGATGGGTCGTCATCGTACTAGCCGTACGTAATGCAGTCATCCCTTTTTCTGCATAGTCATCTCGATGAAAAGCCACATTGATGACCCCATAATGAGGCATACCCAAGTCCTTAGCTAAACGCTCCGCAATCCAAGCGCCGCCCATTGCCAGTCCAGCCAGTTCAAACGAGCCCTGTTGCGCTCTTTTTTTAACAGCTTCAAGCAACTTTTCGTACATCAATTCAGCGTTCATTATTCGTTCCAACACTTCTCGATTTCTAGCAATTATTGTTTCGCAAAATACTGCTCCAAAATGAGGGCAGCAGAGTGCGCATCTAGATTGTCCCGCATCTTCGCGTCAGCCTCTAAAACCGCTGAAGAATAACGCTCATCCACCCAAACTACCGGCAAATTGAGGCGACCATGCAGCTGATTGCCAAAACGGATGGCTTTAGCAGTCATCTCATGTTCTGTGCCATCAGGATGTAAGGGGCGTCCAACCACCAATCGATCGGGCTGCCATTCTTTTATTAGCGCCTGAATTTCCGCAAACAAAGCGTCTAAATTTGGTGCAGCAATTGTTTTTAAGGCTTGGCCAGATTGCCTTACTGAATTTCCGACTGCGACACCCACGCGACGCGTTCCATAATCAAAAGCCATTACCGTAATGGATTTATTGATTAATGAATCAGACATCTCAGGCATGCCCTGCTTCACCAGATAGGGAAGATAAATCAAAGCCGAGATGACTCATCGTTTTCTCATACCGCCTGCTAGATGGAGTATCAAAAATGATTTCCATCATTTGTTCTCGCGATAAAGGCACATTCATCCAACCGTTTAAGGTGATTTCCTCTTCAAGCTGACCAGCGCTCCAGCCCGCGTAACCTAATGTCATCAGGAAATTTCTAGGGCCATTGCCTATAGCCACTGCCTCAAGCACATCTTTAGAGGTCGTCATTGTCAAACCCCCGGGAATAATTAAGGAAGAGCTATAGGAGAGATGGGGATTGGATTCATGAAGGACAAAACCACGCTCAATTTGAACAGGCCCACCAAAATAAACAGGCTGCTCAAGCAATGGTGCAATTTCGAGTTTCAGTTCTATCTTGTCAAACAGGGTAGCTAAATCCACCTCAGTGGGCTTATTCACTACCAAGCCCATTGCGCCGCGCTCATTATGTTCAAATAAGTAAACAACAGAATTGGCAAAATTAGGATCCGCCATGCCTGGCATGGCAATTAAGAATTGGTTTGCCAGATGATCGGCCGAATAAGATACCCAAGACCCAGGATCTGAATCATGTGGGGCGTTTTTGGCCGTTGTCATATAGGTCTATTTTACCGAATATCTAGATTTTTCCAGCAATCCAATAGGCAAAAAGTCCAACGAACTCATGAACTAACTTATTCCAATTTTGGGCGCCATCGACTAAATCAAATTCAACCCAGCGAAGACTTGCTGCTGTCTGATAATCGACTGGCACCGGAATGATGGCAATAGCCTGCTTTTCAAAAATCTTGGCAGAGCGATACGTGTGACTGGCAGAAGTAACCAGTAGCCATGGCTTCAAAGTGCCAGACTCGTTCTTCTTGCCAAATTCTTCAATCATTGGCTTCATGTAAAGAACATTCTCGTAGGTATTTCGGGACTGATTCTCATAATGCGCAGTTTTGTCTGTTAGCTCAGTAAGACCCTGCTCTTGAATCAACTGTTTAAAAGCGTCCGCTTCAGAGACCCCCTTAGGACTAATGCGACCTGAGTAACCACTAAATATGAATGGCAGGTCCGGGTACTTTCTGATCAATTCAAAGGCTTTGGTCACGCGCTCTGCCGAGGAATAAATGGATACCTCTCCCCGATCAACAGCAATCTGACCACCCTCTATTGCGCCACCTAAGATGATGATTCCACCCAAATCATTTTCGGCAAGTCCAACTAGCGTGGTTTTGGGAATAATTTCCTCGAGATACCTCAAACCCAGCTCAGAAGTAGGTAACCAGCCAACTATCAACACATCCAATAGCGCTAATACTAAGAAGCGTTTGCAAAGCGCCGCTTTTCGAAGCAACAGAAAAATCAGGCTAAAAATAATAAAAAGAATTACCCAATTTAGGGGCTCTATGCAGAACTGCACCACTTTCGAAAGAATAAAAAAGATCGTATCCATCATTGCCTGAAATCTTAACTCGTTTAAATAGGCATCTTCCAACAATTTTTATCAATTAGCCCTAATATAAGGTCTATGTATAAAGGACTTGTTTGGCTGCGACGCGATCTCCGCCTGTATGACAATGCGGCACTTCACCATGCTCTCATGAACTGTAAGCAAGTCTGGCTTACCTTCATTTTTGACACTGAAATTCTGAAACCCCTGTTGCAAGGTGAACTTGATTCCAAAGGTCTCAAACATGACCGCCGTGTTGACTTTATCTGGCAGGGCATTAAGCAGATAGACGAGGAACTAAGACAACTTGGTGGCGGACTAATCGTCCGTTTTAGCAATCCAACCGAATGCATTCCTCAAATCGCCAAAGAGCTCGGCGTTGATGCCGTATTCACCAATCATGACTATGAGCCCTCCGCGATTCGTAGAGATGAATTAGTCCAAGATTCACTTGAAAAGTCAGGTATTCGATTTGAGTCTTTCAAAGACCAAGTGATTTTTGAGAAAAAGGAAATTCTGACCAATTCGAATACCGTCTTTTCAGTCTTCACACCATACAAAAATAATTGGCTTAAGACGCTACAAGAAAGAGATTTAGCTGCATACGAATGCAAGCCCAAACCAGGACAATTTGCCCCGGCTCCTAAAAAACTAGATCTAGCGATGCCCTCTTTAGAGTCAATGGGCTTTTGTTCCACAGGCATTGAAAGCTATCTGCCACCTGGATCTCAAGGAGGCCAACTATTTTTAGAAGACTTTCTCTCACGTATTGATCAATATCAGATTGGTAGAGATTTCCCAGCCGTCAAGGGCGTCAGCTACCTATCGACACACCTGCGCTTTGGGATGCTCTCCATTCGCGGCCTAGTGCGTGAAGCGCATCGTCGAATGCTTGCGGGTAGCATGGGCGCTACGATTTGGCTTAGCGAACTGATATGGCGTGACTTTTATTTCATGATTCTCTCTAATCATCCACGCTTAGCAGAGGGCGTCTCGTTTAAGCCAGACTATGACAACATTGTTTGGGAAAGTGGTGCTCATGCCAAAAAGCTATTCAATGCTTGGTGCGAGGGTAAAACTGGCTATCCATTAGTGGATGCCGCTATGCATCAACTGAATCAGACTGGCTATATGCACAATCGATTACGTATGGTTGTGGCCAGCTTTCTGACCAAAGATTTGGGTATTGACTGGAGATGGGGTGAACGCTATTTTGCTGAGCATCTCAATGATTTTGAGCTCTCTTCCAATAACGGTGGCTGGCAATGGGCATCCTCTTCAGGCTGTGATGCTCAACCCTATTTCAGAATCTTTAATCCCATTACCCAGTCCGAGAAATTTGACTCGGAAGGGAAATTTATCAAACGATACCTGCCGCAACTAGAGAAACTCTCCAAGAAGTCGATTCATGCCCCCTGGAAAGCGGGGCATATCGAACTTGAATCTGCAGGCATTGTTCTGGGGCGAGACTATCCATACCCAGTAGTTGATCATGATGAGGCACGTAAGAAGACTTTAGTTCGATATAACGTCGTTAAAAAAGTGACTTAAGTTCCCTTTAAGATAGAGCATGAGCAAAATTTACGCTGTAGGGGATATTCAAGGGTGTGCGCGTTCACTGAAAGCCCTTGTTAAAAAGCTTCCCAAAAATTCAAAAATGATTTTTTTAGGAGATTTAGTGAATCGCGGCCCCGACTCTCTCGGAGCATTGCGCCAACTCAAGGTTTTGCAAGAGTCTGGCCGAGCAGAATGCATTCTCGGCAACCATGATCTTCACTTGCTAGCAATAGACGCTGGTATTCGCAATACTCGTGGACTAGATACTGTCGAGCCTATTCTAAAAGCGCCTGACCGCAAAGAGCTCATAAACTGGATCCGCAAACGTCCTCTGGCCCTGAGCAATGGCAAGGTTCTCACTGTTCATGCTGGCGCGCTCCCGCAATGGGATTTACAGCAAACCATCGAATGCGCGCAGGAAGTCGAGAAAGTATTGCGCAGTAAATCTTATAAAGACTTCTTAGGGAATATGTATGGCAACACCCCCAATAAATGGAGCAATTCCCTAAAGGGCTATGATCGTTTGCGAGTCATCACGAATGCATTAACCAGAATGCGTTTTTGTAAACCTAGTGGAAAAATGGAATTTGAAAGTAAAGAAGGCTTAGAAGATGGTCCCAAGGGTTATATCCCTTGGTTCAAAGTCCCGAAGAGAAAAACACAAGATACCGTAATTTACTTTGGTCATTGGTCAACACTAGGCCTCTTACGAGAAAACAATGTTGTGGGTCTTGATACTGGCTGCGTATGGGGCGGAAAACTTACCGCCATGGAGATCTCTAACTCCAATAAAGACATGAAACGCTCAGAGATCATTCAAGTGGATGGCTATGATCATCCACTCAGAATGTAATAAAAATTACTTTAGCTTTTGAAACGACTTCTCAGCTGCAGTAATAATGGCATTAACGACATTATTGTCATGCACAATCGATGTGAATCCAGCCTCATATGCTGAAGGTGCTAAATACATGCCTTCATCTAACATGAGGTGAAAGAATTTCTTGAAGGTATCAATATTGGTTTTTGTAACTGCTTCGTATGAAGTGGGCACATCCTTAGCGAAATAGAAACCAAACATACCACCAACACTATCTACTGAAAACAGGATATTTGCTTTATCTGCTGCTTGCTTCAAACCCGTCATTAATTTTTTTGTTTGGCCAGTTAAGCACTCAAAGAAACCTGCTCTAGAAATAATCTCGAGCGTTTTCAAACCAGCGGCTACGGCCACAGGATTGCCGGATAAAGTGCCAGCCTGATAAACGTTACCCAAAGGGGCTAATTTCGACATGATCTCTTTTTTGCCACCAAAAGCAGCTATTGGCATACCGCCACCCATCACTTTTCCAAGACAGGTCAAGTCAGGCATAATGCCTTGCAATGATTGGGCGCCGCCAAGCGCAACCCTAAAGCCAGTCATGACCTCATCGTAAATTAATACGCTACCAAACTTGCTAGTCAAATTACGAATAGCGCTTAAGAATTCTTTAGATGGTTGAATCAAATTCATATTGCCAGCAATAGGCTCCAGAATGACCGCCGCAATTTGATTACCCTGCTTTGCAAACACTTCTTCAATTGCCGCAACATCGTTATACGGCAATACCAAAGTGTGCTTCACTAGATCTTGGGGTACACCACCAGAAGATGGCGCGTTCTGGGTAGAGTCCGCAAAAGTTAAGAGTCCTGAACCTGCTTTTACCAATAAGCTATCAGCATGTCCGTGATAGCAGCCCTCAAATTTAATGATTAAGTCGCGCCCAGTAAAGCCTCGAGCCAAACGTAAAGCACTCATCGTCGCCTCAGTTCCGCTCGAAACCATGCGAACCTGCTCAACACTGGGCATCAGTGCACAGATACGCTCAGCAAGCTCAATCTCGCCTTCAGTAGGTGCGCCATAGCTAAAGCTTGTTGTAGCCGCCTTTTGAACAGCTTCAACCACTTCTGGGTTTGCATGACCAACAATCATGGGCCCCCAGGACATAATTAAATCGATGTAACGCTTGTTATCGGCATCCCAAAAATAAGGGCCTTGAGCTTTAGTTACAAAACGGGGTGTACCGCCTACTTGACGAAATGCCCTCACCGGAGAATTCACGCCACCAGGAATCGTTTTCTGCGCGCGTTCAAATAAGACGTCGTTTTGACTCACTATGATCTCAATCTATTTAATTTCTTTGTTATTAGGTAGCAAATAATCAAATTGCCATCATCTCAAAATCTTCTTTGCGGGCACCACACTCTGGGCATGTCCAATTCATTGGTACATCTTTCCATAGCGTGCCTGGTGCAATACCTTCATCTGGCAAACCTGCAGCCTCGTCGTATACCCAACCACAAATCAAACACATATAGGTTTTGAATTCCATGAATACTATCTCCGCTTATATCAATATTGGCCGTGCACTGAAGCGATGCGCCGATTACATACTTCCATTCTAAAACGCATTAGCCCTTCATTCACTCTCAGTATGTGAACTTGCAGTACGTTTTTGATGCATCTCAAACTTAAATAGTCGGCACTCCAGAGGGCCGTTAAATAAGGGAGTGCGCTTAGACTCTTTAATCCGTAGTTGGCCCGGCAAAGCCATATCAGCGGTCAACACAAAGATGCTCCAGCCACCAAAGGCCTCTTTGAGGTGTTGTCCAAATTGACGTAAGAATTCGACAAATTTAGGGTCTTGCTCCTCCTGAGCTTGGAGCTTTTTAAGAGATTCCCGACTCGATCGTTTAGTACTTTGTCGACCCGTTTCCAGGTTCAGTTCGAAACGGTTTTCTGGTTCACCGTCATCGCTCATATCGCGCAAATTAGCACCTTGACCACGACCTCCTTTGATTACCAAACGCTCTCCATAAGGGGGGTTCAATAACATTACGCCATTTTGCGCATTACTTGGAGGCTTACTTGCCATTGCGTCGACCTGCCGCACTGGTGGTTGATCTGGTAGTTGCGCTCTTTGCCAATTGCCTCGAAACATCGCAACCAGCTTTTCATTAATATCGCTACCGCTAATTCCTAAAGACTGAGCATCTGGATATTGTTTACGCTTCTCCAGAATCTCGTTTAAGGATGACTCTTTTAGACTCACCCAGTGCTTTTGTTCAGCAGCTTCGTTAAATGGCTTCAGTCTCTGAAAACCAAATCCATCTGCAGAAGTCACTAAGGGGCGATAAGCTAATTTACTGGGCTTAGCACCGTCACCATACATACCAGCCCGAATGCCTCCCGGAGGAATAGCCAGCGCCGTTTGCGCCGCTTCAATTAAAAAGGTTCCACTGCCACACATGGGGTCGAATAAAGTCTGTCCAGGCTTCCAGCCAATGATCGTCAAAATACCTGCAGCTAAATTTTCTTTTAAGGGGGCATCTCCTTTTTCATCACGCCAACCGCGTTTGAAAAGGGCCTCACCAGAAGTATCTAAATAAATCGTGACATGGGTTGCGGTTAAATGCGCTTGTACACGAACGTCCGGAAACGTAGTATCGATATTAGGGCGATCGCCAGTGACGTCTCGTAAACGATCAACAATCGCGTCTTTAATCTTAAGAGTTGCGAAGTTCAAACTCTTAAGAGGCGAGCGATGAGCTGTTATATCTACTCTTAACGTTTGCTTTGAACTAAACCAATCTTCCCAAGCTAAACCAGAGGCTAATTTATAAAGATCATCTTCTTGTCGATAAGGTGCTTGTGCCATTTGCAACAAGACACGACTAGCAATTCTGGAATGCAGATTCAGGGCCATTGCAGCGGAGAGTGGTCCGGCAAGCCCAATGCCACCCGTAGGGCTAGTTGGAGTTGGGTCAATAACCCATGTTCCCAAGGCTTTAGCGTCTGGACGTTGAGCAATCTCCGCTAGCTCCTGCGCTAGCGGAACCTCTAAGCCACCTGGGCAAACAACAAAAAATCGCATTGGGCTAACAGTCTAAAAAGGGGAAGTCAGAATTTGAATAAGTTTCTTGGTTGAGCAATATTCAATAATCAATTAAGGCTTAAAAATGACCAAAGCCACAATTACAAATAACAAAATCACGGGAACTTCGTTGAACCAGCGATACCAAACGCCAGATCTAGTATTGAGACCAGCCCGAAACTTCTTTAGCAAACTAAAGCAAGCATGGTGGTAACCAATCACCAGAATTACAAAGAATAACTTGGCATGCATCCACACATCACCAGAGCCAATACCAAAGCCTAGCCAAAGGGTTAGCCCAAGCAAGATAGCTGGCACAGCTAGGATGGTCATAAAGCGATAAAGCCTGTCAGCCATACCTAAAAGACGAGCATAGGCATCGGGATTTTTCTCATCCGCCAGATTGACGTAAATTCTGGGGAGATAAAACAATCCAGCGAACCAAGAGGTAATAAACACAATGTGCAGCGTTTTTACCCAAAGGTATGCGTTTGTCATGATCAATTGGGTCTTTTAATGTATTGGTTAAGTACGAATTTCACCATGACCCAAGACAACATACTTCAACGAAGTAAGCCCATCCAAGCCAACAGGTCCACGAGCATGCAACTTGTCATTGGAGATACCAATTTCAGCGCCTAAGCCATATTCAAAACCATCGGCAAAGCGCGTACTCGCATTGACCATCACGCTAGCGCTATCCACTTCGCGCAAGAATCGATCTGCATTCGATTTGTTATTCGTAATAATCGCATCGGTATGCTTACTGCCATAGCGCTCAATATGATTCATTGCTTCATCGATATTGGCAACTGTCTTAATAGACAAAATTGGAGCAAGGTATTCAGTTTGCCAGTCTTCCTCGCGTGCATCGACTAAATTTTTAAAACCATTCTCTTCCAAAGTTGCGCGAGTGGCAGCATCAACACGCAATTCCACGCCCTTATCTTGATAAATTTTGCATAACTCTGGCAAAACCTTTGCAGCAATATCTTTATTGACCAATAGTGTTTCCATGGCATTGCAAGGCGCATAGCGTTGTGTCTTTGCGTTGTCACACACCTTGACTGCCATTGCCAAATCAGCATCTGCATCAATGTAAGTATGGCAAATACCATCCAAATGCTTGATCATCGGAACACGGGCTTCCGCCATGAGACGTGCAATTAGGCTTTTTCCTCCGCGAGGAACAATCACATCAATGTATTGCGTCATGGTGATCATTTCACCCACAGCGCTGCGATCGGTGGTGGTCACTACCTGCACCGCATCTTTAGGAAGATTTGCCGCAGCAAGTCCCTCTTGAATGATTTGCGCCAACAATGTGTTTGAATCAATTGCCTCCGAGCCACCACGTAATATCACTGCATTACCTGATTTGAGACACAATGCCGCAGCATCAATCGTGACGTTTGGACGTGATTCATAAATAATGCCGATCACGCCTAATGGCACTCTCATCTGACCAAGTTCGATTCCAGAAGCCTGTTTTTTCAGAGCGGAAATTTTTCCAATCGGATCTTCCAAAGAAACAATCTGCTCAAGACCTAAAGCCATGGTTTCAATAGTCTTTGGCGTCATAGTGAGGCGATCTACAAATGCAGCATCCTGACCATTTGCTTTGGCCCGCTCAACATCCACTGCATTTACCTTTTGAATCTCATCAGCCTTTTGACGCACTAACTTTGCAATATGCAACAAGGCTTGATTCTTTTGCTCACTAGATGCGCGAGCCATAGCACGCGAAGCACTGCGTGCTCGCTGACCAATGTCCTGCATCATTTTCTGAATTTCCGTACTCATCTTTGCTATTTTCTACCAATTCCTCTACCAATTCTTATCGCAGCAGGTTTCCTACTAGACGCAGCCCATCCCAAGGGTCTGCAGGCAGCTCTGCTGCTGATAAGCCCTTGACTTGACGATCCAGGCCTGCCGCCACTTGCATCGCTCTACGTAATTTGACGGGCTGAATTCTTCTTAAAGCCGTAGGATACAGGCGCTCCTTATTACCCCAAATGCGATTGGCACGCATGAGTTGCTGAATAGACTCTCCAGCATCGCCAGCAGCCTTTAACTTCGATAGCAGCCTTAACTCTTCGGTTACACTCCACAGAATCAATACCAAAGGCTCGCCCTCACCTTTTAAACCATCTAACATGCGATTTAATCTAGGCAAATCCCCTGCCAACATCGCCTCAGTTAACTCAAATACGTTATAGCGTGCCACCTTAAGAATAGAAGAACGAACTTGCTCCTCCGTAAGCGCCCCAGCGGGATAGAGCAATCCTAACTTCAAGATCTCTTGATGAGCAGCAATTAGATTTCCCTCGACCTGATCGGCAATAAATTCCAAGGCGCGTTGACCCTCTGGGCCGCCCTCGACTTCTTGATTTTGTTTTTTCAGTCGTGCACCAATCCATCTTGGTAGGTTGGCACGATCAATTGAATCAATCTGAACCGCCATTCCCACTTCATCTAAAGCACTGAACCAAGCTGAGGTTTTGGTTTTGCCATCTAACCTAGGTAGCACGATACAAACTACCGTATCAGGCCCCTCAGAACTATTGGACTGCGATGCTATTTGCACAGCAAACTGTTTTAAGGCATCCGCTCCATCGCGCCCAGGCTTACCAGTCGGGATGCGGAGCTCGACCCATTTTTTATCACCAAACAAAGACATTGTTTGGCCTGCACTAAGTAACGTGCTCCAATCAAAGCCACGCTCTTGCAATAAGACTTCACGCTCTGTAAAGCCCAATTTCTTGGCGGCAATACGCAATTGATCCATAGCTTCCATCATTAATAGTGGTTCATCGCCACTAAAAATGTAGAGCGGTTGCATCGCTCCACCAGAACTCAAGGATTTGAGATGGGCTTGCAGGGCGTCGACTTTAACCATGCGAGTCTAGATTTTCTGGGGTCTTCTTTTAAAAAGATTTGGTTCTAGGTGCTCTTGCGGCCGCAGAAACGCGACGCAAAATCTGTACAGCCAAATCCTTACGCATCAATGATAAGAATTGTTGTTGCTGAACATCGGTTGCCAAAACAGTCGTATTCGAGAAGTCCATATCGCGAGTCATGTAGATCTCACTATCCGGAATGATTTCCGCACCAGAATTATCAAACGCTCGAAAACCGACACGGATATTTAAGCGATATGCAGAAACCTGACCGGCCGAGTTGTAAGCCAAGATTTCACGGCCATTAATATCGTTCGTAATTTCCAGAATCAGATCGGCATCCTTTGGACTAATCGCAACCTTAGCATCTGTGCCTTGCAAAATGGATGTCTGAATATCAGCACGCAAGGGTGGCGAAGGATTTCCGGTGATAGCAATCGCCTTAAATGGCAAATCCACCATGCCACGCAAACGATAACCGCAGGCTACCAAGCCGCTGACTGGGACGCTAGCAATCAGACCAAGCAATACACGACGAAGTGGGCTGGTGACCATGGGTATGCTTTCTATAGACCTATGCAACGATATTGACCAAACGGCCCGGAACCACAATCACCTTCTTTGGGGCTCCACCATTAAGCGCTTTTTGTGCAGGCTCACTATCTAAGGCAATGGATTCAATTTGCTCTTTGTTAGCCTCTGCTGGAACCTTAATGTCACCACGCAACTTGCCATTAATTTGCAACATCAAAGTAATTTCTGTTTGCACAAGCGCAGACTCATCAACTAACGGCCATGGGGCATCCAATAATGCTCCAAACGTATTGGCATAACCCAGATCTTTCCAAAGAACATGAGTTAAGTGGGGTACTACAGGGTAAAGTACGCGCAGCAGAATGCTAAGAGACTCGCGCAGCACTGGCGCACTAATAGCAGCACCTTGGTCTAATTTAATTGGCTCAAGTACATTCAGCATCTTCATAGCAGCAGATACAACAGTGTTGTATTGACGACGCTGATAATCAAAATTAGCCTGCTTCAAAATAGAGTGCACTTCGCGACGTAACTCTTTATCGGCATCGCTCAAATTCCCTGGAAGCGCATCCTGCGCATCACGAATCGCATCAGCTTGGCTGCTTGAGTACATCCACACACGACGCAAGAAACGAGAAGCGCCATCGACCCCAGCACCCGACCACTCGAGCTGTTGCTCTGGCGGGGCTGCAAACATCACGAATAAACGAGCAGTATCCGCACCATATTGATCAATCAAAGCCTGAGGATCAACGCCATTGTTCTTACTCTTGGACATCTTCTCAACGCCACCAATCATGACTGGTGATGAAGCTTCGCCTTTAAGCTTGGCTCCTTGTGGGCGACCCTTTTCATCAAGCTCTAACTCAACATCCAAAGGGTTGAGCCAGGTTTTTTTACCAGATGCTTCTTCGGTGTAATAGGTTTCGTTGAGAACCATACCCTGAGTTAAGAGATTCTGGAAGGGCTCATTAAAGGTAATTAAATTCAGATCACGCATGACCTTGGTCCAAAAGCGCGCATAGAGCAAATGCAAAATCGCATGCTCAATGCCACCAATGTACTGGTCCATTGGCATCCAATAATCATTGCGTTCATCAACCATGCTCTTAGCGTCCGGTCCGGTATAGCGCATGAAATACCATGAGGAATCCACAAAGGTATCCATCGTGTCGGTTTCACGTCGTGCAGGCTTGCCACACTTCGGGCACTTCACGTTTAAGAAATCGGCACGCTTATTTAGTGGATTACCGCTGCCATCTGGAACGCAATCTTCTGGCAACACGACGGGCAAGTCAGCCTCTGGAACCGGAACAGCGCCGCAACCAGAGTTCTGCTGATCGCCACAATGAATAATCGGAATTGGCGTACCCCAGTAACGTTGACGAGAGATTCCCCAATCACGCAATCGGTAGGTGGTCTTAATTTCACCAATACCCATTTCACTCAAATCTTTTGCTACTGCGCTGACTGCCTCATCGTGCGAGAGGCCATCGTATTTGCCACTGTTAAAGCAAACCACATCCTCTTTTTGGGCATACCAATCCTCCCAACGAGTGGCATTAAACATCGGCGACTCGCCTTTTAATGCAATTACTTGCTTAATGGGTAAGTCGTATTTAAGAGCAAAAGCAAAATCACGCTCATCGTGCGCAGGCACACCCATCACCGCACCATCACCATAAGACATCAAGACATAATTACCAACCCATACCGGCACAGGCTCATTCGTTAATGGATGTGTCACATACAAGCCTGTGAACATACCTTCTTTTTCTTGAGTAGCAAGATCTGCTTCAATCACACTACCGGTTTTGCACTTCTCGATGAATGTGGCTAAGGCAGGATTATTTTCTGCCGCCTTAGTAGCCAATGGATGCTCTGCAGCAACTGCACAGAAAGTAACCCCCATGATGGTGTCAGCACGGGTGGTAAATACATATAACAAACCATCTTGAATAAATTTGCCATGAGCATCCGCGATCTCATGCTTAAAAGCAAAACGCACGCCACGACTTTTACCAATCCAGTTTTGCTGCATGGTTTTGACACGCTCAGGCCAACCCAAACCATCTAAACCAGAAAGCAATTGCTCCGCATAAGCAGTAATGTTGAAGTAATAACCTGGAATCTCGCGCTTTTCAACCAAAGCACCAGAACGCCAACCGCGACCATCAATAACCTGTTCGTTTGCTAAAACAGTTTGATCGATGGGATCCCAATTCACGACCTGGGTCTTGCGATAAGCAATACCCTTTTCCAACATTTTCAGGAAGAGCCATTGATTCCAACGATAGTAATCTGGACTACATGTAGCAACTTCCCTTGACCAATCAATTGCTAGACCCATCGCCGCCATCTGCTTTTTCATGTAAGCGATGTTGTCGTAGGTCCATTTCGCCGGGGGTACTTTATTCTGTATAGCCGCATTTTCTGCAGGCATTCCAAATGCATCCCAACCCATCGGCATCAAGACGTTATAGCCTTGCATGCGTAGCTGGCGAGCCATCACATCATTAATCGTGTAATTACGGACGTGACCCATATGTAACTTGCCTGATGGATAAGGCAACATTGAGCACGCGTAATACTTCGGTTTTTTCTTGCCGTCTGCACCGACAGTGTTTTCTGCAACTTTATAAGCTTTAGCAACATCCCAATCTGCTTGTGCAACTGCTTCAATCGCGCGGTAATCGTAATCCTTACTCATTCAATACAACTCTTTTCTTCTTTTGCTTTATTTATTGACTGTATTTTTGATTGAGTTGCGCAATCCCAAAACATCTTGCATGTCATATAGACCTGAATTTTGGCCTTGCAAGAAACGTGCGGCACGCAATGAGCCCTGCGCATATGACTGACGACTTGAAGATTTGTGGCTAATTTCAATGCGCTCGCCATCACCTGCAAAAAGCACTGTGTGGTCACCAACAATATCTCCGCCACGAATGGTGGCAAAGCCAATGGAACCCTCTTTACGCTCCCCGGTATGCCCCTCACGCGCGTACACAGCAACATCATCCAATTTCTCACCGAGAGCTTGCGCAATCACTTCGCCCATTTTTAGTGCTGTGCCTGATGGCGCATCCACTTTATGACGGTGATGGGCTTCAATAACCTCAATGTCATATCCCTGGTTCAACATCTTGGCAGCGATTTCTAGAAGCTTAAAAGTGGCATTCACACCAACACTCATATTTGGAGCAAAGACGATTGCCAATTTAGTGGATGCTTTTTTCAGGTTAGCAATTTGATCAGCGCTCAGACCTGTTGTGCCAATGATCATCTTGGTACCTGTTTTTTCGGATACAGCCAAATGTGCCATCGTGCCTTCAGGTCTTGTGAAGTCAATCAAAAACTCTGCGTTAGCTAGAACAGCAGCAATATCAGACGAGATGACAACACCGGTTTTTTTGCCTAGAAAAGATCCAGCATCTTCGCCTAACTGAGGACAGGAAGAGTGCTCAAGCGCACCAACGAGTTGTGCGTCAGGTGTATTGAGTACAGTCTCAATCAGCATCCTACCCATACGACCAGTAGCTCCAGCTATTGCAATTTTCATCATCTATTTCTTCGCTTGTAGTTAACGGTATTTCAAGATGCTATTGAATTTCTGCTTTTGAAATTCTGAAAACATCACATTAAAAATTTGATTTACTGCTTCATTTGTTACTGCTTCGTTTCATTCGCAGGCGGAGTATTTAAAGTGCCCGGGCCCAGTGTTTCTGGTTGAGCATCAGACTTGCTTGAAGAACCAAAGAAGTCCCAGAACGAACTTTTACTTGCGGCAGGAACAGAAGGAATGGCAACTCCAGCTGGTAGGTTATCTGTCTTGCTAGTGACCATCACTTCAGGCTGTTGTAATGGCGGAGTAACTGGAGGCTTATTAGAGCCTGTAATCACATCCCAGAACGAACGTTTCGATTTAGAGTAGTTATCAATCTCTGCCACCAACTCAACCTCTGTTGGCAATGCATCGCCTTCAAATTTCACTAATTTGTCGCCATCGAAATACACAGTGACATGACGCTCAGCACCCACACGCTGACCGGCGCGCTTAAATTCAAATACGTAATCCCAACGATTTGCATGGAAGTAACTTGCTAATAAAGGTGTGCCAAGTATTTGACGCACTTGTTCGCGTGACATGCCAAGCTTCAATTTGGCATATTGCTCACTGGAGATGAAGTTGCCTTGCACCACATCCGGCACATATGGTCGAAAGACTTTATTCATCCAAGCGCGTTGGGTCTCATCCACCGCTGTAGAACAGCCGCTGACTCCAATCGCAATAAATGCTGCAATCGCTAAAACACCCCCTTTAGGGAGAGCTAAAACCCCCTTTAGGAATGCGTTTGAAAAGCGACTAAAAAGTTCAAGGCAATTTTGCATAGCTGGCCGTATCATTAAGACATTGATTTTAGCCTCCAAAGCCATGAATACGAACCAAAACCCTACTCCTGAAAATCTACGTGATATTGGCCTCAAGGCCACAGGGCCACGCATGAAAATTCTGGACTTTTTCCACCAGAACAGCGGCACACATTTCAGTGCTGAGGACGTATTTATGGCCTTAGCTAAAGAAGATCAAGAAATTGGCTTGGCCACGGTGTATCGAGTCCTTACCCAATTTGAGCAGGCTGGCTTATTACTACGTAGCCATTTTGAGTCCAGTAAAGGCGATAGCAGGGCGATCTACGAGCTCAATGAAGGTCAACACCATGATCACTTAATTTGCCTAGATTGCGGGCATGTAGAGGAGTTTGTGGATGAAGCTATTGAGAAAAGGCAGCGGGATATCGCCAAAAACCTCGGATTTAAGCTACAAGAGCATGCCCTAGCAATGTACGGTCATTGCCAGAAGAAAAACTGCCGTAATAAGCAAAAATAGGTCTTTTTACAGGCTTTTAGCTTGTTTTTAGGCCCTTAGACAATAAAAAAAGACCTCAAATTGAGGTCTTTTTTTATTTTTAACGACTATTAAGCGCAGTAAGCGTTAATTAGATGCTTTTAATTACTTAACTGCCATTAATGCTTCTGCTGCATTGAGCATTTGCACTGAGTAACCCCATTCGTTGTCATACCAAGCTAGCACCTTAACCAACTTGCCATCAGCGGAAACGCGAGTTTGAGAAGCGTCGTAAATACTTGGGCGAGGATCATGATTAAAGTCGATCGAAACTAAAGGTAAGGTATTGAAGCCCAATATACCCTTGAGCTCACCCTCGCTAGCTGCTTTCAGAATCGTATTGACCTCATCGACGCTAGTTGCGCGACTAGCGGCAAATGTGAGATCCACCACGGAAACATTAATTACTGGAACACGCATAGCGAAACCATCAAAACGCCCTGCCAATGCAGGCAATACCAAACCTACAGCTTTTGCTGCGCCAGTTTTGGTTGGAATCATGCTGCTTACGGCAGAACGCGCGCGACGCATATCCTTGTGATACACGTCTGTTAATACTTGATCGTTTGTAAATGCATGAATAGTTGTCATCAAGCCAGACTCAATGCCAATTTTTTCTAGCAATGGCTTTACCAATGGAGCCAAACAGTTTGTAGTGCAGCTTGCATTTGATACAACAACATCGCTTGGCTTTAATACATTTTGATTTACGCCATAAACAATAGTTGCATCCACATCTTTTTCACCAGGAGCAGAAATCAACACCTTCTTGGCGCCTTGCTGAATATGAATCATGGCTTTTTCTTTTGAAGTGAACTTGCCAGTGCACTCTAAAACCAAATCGACGCCCAACTCACCCCATGGAGTTTCCGCAGGATTGCGAGTACAGAACATTTTGATGCGATCGCCGTTAACCACCATGCAATCGCCATCTACTGAAACTTCAGCCGGGAAACGGCCATGCGCTGAATCATATTGAGTCAGGTGAGCATTGATGGCGATATCGCCCATGGCATTAATTGCGACAACTTTAATATCACGGCGTGGCTTGCCGTTTACTTGATCTTCATACAAGGCACGCAATACCATGCGGCCGATACGCCCATAACCATTAATTGCGACACGAATTGTCATTGATTTCCCCTAGCTAATATTGAATTCATTCGTATTGAGTATGTTCAAATCACTTCTTAGTAATGCACTGCTGCACAGTCTTCGCGATTTGATCTACTGTTAAACCAAAATATTCATACAACTGACCCGCAGGTGCAGACTCACCAAAGGTGTCTACCCCATGCACTGCTGCACAGCCATACTTCCACCAGAAGTCACTGACGCCCGCCTCAATGGCAATGCGAGGAATATTGGGTAGCAAGACTGATGATTTGTATGTTGCACTTTGTTGATCAAAAGCAGTGGTTGAAGGCATTGAAACAACGCGAATGCCAATCTTTCCATTACTTTCTTTTTCTAGACGTTCTGCAGTCTGCAGTGCCAAAGCAATTTCAGAGCCAGTAGCCATGATCACTGCATCAATTTTTCCAGACTGAGGATCACGCAATACGTAGCCACCACGCGCGATATCTTTGATTTGCGCTGCAGAGCGTGAAACAAACGGGCAATTTTGACGACTAAAGATCAGAGCGCTTGGGCCGTTCTTGCGTTCGATGGCAGCACCCCAAGCTACGGCACTCTCAGTGGTATCGCAAGGACGCCAAACCATCAAATTAGGAATCAAGCGAAGGCTGGCAACATGCTCTACAGACTGATGGGTTGGCCCATCTTCCCCCAAACCAATAGAGTCATGGGTAAAGACAAAAATACTGCGCAGCTTCATCAATGCAGCCATACGGATGGCATTGCGACTGTAGTCTGAGAACGTTAAGAAGGTGCCACCAAAAGGAATATACCCGCCGTGTAGCGCAATACCATTCATGATGGCGCCCATACCAAACTCACGCACACCATAATTAATATGGTTGCCCCACTCATTAGCGCGAACTGCTTTACATGCTGACCAATTGGTTAAATTTGAACCTGTTAAATCTGCAGAACCGCCCATGAATTCAGGCAAAGCTGGAGCTAATGCTTCAATCGCATTTTGACTTGCTTTACGTGTTGCAACAGTTTCCGCTTTAGATTGGCATGCCTTCAAATATTTGTTAAGGGTTGGCGCAAAATCCTTGGATAAATCCCCTTGCATGCGACGCTGTAATTCTGCGGCAAGCTCAGGAAATTTATTTTTGTATTTTTGGAACTCTTTATTCCACTCATGCTCAAGTGCTTGACCACGTTTTTTAAAATCCCAAGCGGTATAAATATCTTTAGGCACTTCAAATGGAGCATAGGGCCAATTCAAGGCCACGCGCGTGGCTGCAATCTCAGTTGCACCCAATGGTGAGCCATGGACCTTGTCGGTTCCTGCCATATTAGGCGAGCCTTGGCCGATCGCGGTCTTACAGCAAATCAGGGTTGGTTTATCGCTCTTCTTGGCTTTTGCTATTGCCTTAGAAACGGCTTCTGCATTGTGGCCATCAACATCACGAATCACATTCCAACCATATGCCTCAAAACGCTTTGGTGTATCTTCATTGAACCAAGAAACTACCTTGCCATCAATAGAGATACCGTTGTCATCCCAAAGCGCAATCAACTTGTTTAACTTCAAGGTGCCCGCTAATGAGCAAACCTCATGACTAATACCTTCCATCAAACAACCATCGCCTAAGAAGACATAGGTGTAGTGATCAATGATGTTGTGACCAGGACGATTAAATTCTTCAGCAAGCAATTTTTCCGCTAATGCCATGCCTACTGCATTAGAAATACCCTGACCTAATGGGCCTGTTGTTGTTTCTACCCCAGGAGTAATTCCATACTCAGGATGACCTGGAGTTTTGCTATGCAGCTGACGGAAATTTTTTAATTCCTCGATTGGCAAGTCATAACCCGAAAGATGCAATAAGGAGTACAACAACATCGAGCCGTGACCGTTAGATAATACAAAGCGATCACGATCAATCCAATGGGGATCTGTAGGGTTGTGTCTTAAATGCTCATTCCATAAACCAACAGCAATATCTGCCATGCCCATTGGCATACCAGGGTGACCTGAATTTGCCTGCTGAACTGCATCCATGGATAGGGCGCGAATGGCATTGGCCATGCGAATTTGAAGATTTGACATCGTAAAAATGGTCTCTGGAAAAATAAATTGGCTATATTTCAGTAATGCCTCAATTTTATCTTCCCGGACCATGGGATTCCGAAAAGCCAACCCCCCTCACCCCTGAGGTAGCTCACCATTTGCGCGTTAGGCGAATTGAGCTTGGAGAAACCTTCCCGATTTTTGATGGAAAAGGCCAGGTCGCCAAAGCCAAACTCCTTTCCCTCAGCGGAAAAAGTGGCTCAGCCCAATTAAGCGAAATTCGTACGGACATCCACCGAGAGACTCCTTATGCCATTACTCTGGCCCAAGGGCTGGCAGGGGGCGACAAAATGGACTGGATTGTGGAAAAGGCTATTGAAACAGGCGCTCAAGTCATCGCCCCCTTGCAATGTGAGCGATCCATTCTCAAATTAACCAAAACAAGTGATCAAGATCGCGCCCATAAGCGACTTACGCACTGGAAAGGCATTATTCAAGCAGCATGTGAGCAATGCGATAGAACGGTTCTTGCGACACTCGAACCCATTCAAAGTTTTGATGGGTATCTAAAGAAACCCGAACCCGCCCTCAAACTTCTTCTGAGTCCTGATGCAACAAAGAGCTTGTATTCCGTTCTGATAGAAACTGAACCTCAAGATCTTGTTCTGATGATTGGCCCCGAAGGAGGTCACTCCCCCGAAGAAGAGGTAAAGGCTCAAGCGGCAGGCTATCAAATTGTTTCGCTTGGAGACCGAGTACTACGCACGGAAACGGCGGGCGTTGTAGCGATAACCGCCGTGCACAGTGTGTGGAATCCAGAAATGCAAAAACGCCTCAAGTGAGGCGTTTTAAGGGTTTGACGGCAATACTCTTTTAAGCGAAAGAGTAGAACACGCGGTAAGGCGTGCGACGCTCAGCCCAGTAATCGACGGCATCACGAAATACATCTAATAAAGTTTCGCGAGCTTCTTTGTCGAATTTCTGTGTGCAAGGCAAACCTTCAAGCACCACTACAAATCCAGGTTGTTGACCTGCTTTGTCAGTGGTTGTAGTTAATGCATCTAACAAGGGATCAAAATTCTTAGCCTGTTGCTTTGTAAATGTGTAAGCAATCGCGATTGCCTCTAGCACTTCACCCTTGGTCATTGCATTTGCGCAATTGGCATAAATAAAATGCTGGCCAAGCTCGGTAGCAGCTTCCTGCAAATCAGGTGTACGGAATGCGCGAATCGATTGCACGATATTAGTGCGCACACTGCGCAACATAGCCGGTGGTCCGGCATCACGAACGGCCAAAGCGGCACGCCAAGAAGCTGTCACTTTTTTCCCCGAAACTTGATTTGCTGCATAGGTTTGTAAACGAGATAAACCGCCTTGGGCATAAACATTGGCAGCAGACGATTCCGTTTCAAGTCGATCGTTGCTATCCCAACTTTCAGCGCGGCTATGTTCTTCGAAGCTGGCTGTATTGGTGTTTTCAGAGCGATTATTCATGATGGGTGCTAGGTTACCCTTAACACGCCATCAAATCAAGCCCAAATACGGCGACTTATTTATAAGTCATTGATTTATATGTAATTAATTTATGTAAGTTATCACTAACTTACATAAATTATAAGGGCTTAAGAAATGCCTCTAGCGTTGCTAGCAGCCTCCACAACCGCCAAAGTGGTGACATTGACGATACGGCGTACGGTAGCCGCCGGAGTCAGAATATGAATTGGCTTAGCAACACCCAGGAGCAATGGTCCAATTGCAATGCCATTACCCGCTGCAGTTTTTAACAAGTTGTAAGAAATGTTCGCAGCATCAATATTTGGCAACACCAAGAGGTTTGCATCGCCTTTTAATGTGGATGAAGTGACTGCGCCAGCGCGAATGGTTTCATCCAAAGCACTATCACCATGCATTTCACCATCGATCTCGAGAGTAGGGTCTGCTTTTTGAATCAATGCCAGCACTTCGCGCATTTTGACTGCCGATGGTGCATTACTAGATCCAAAATTGGAGTGGGATAGCAACGCCACTTTGGGTACCAGTCCCAATTTGCGCATTTCGCTTGCTGCCATCAAAGTCAACTCGGTCAACTCTTCAGCACTTGGATCAATATTGATATGGGTATCCACCAAGAACACTTGGCGACCTGGCAAGATTAAGCCCGACATGGCGCCATAGACTTTTGCACCAGGCTCACGACCCACGACCTCATCAACATACCTCAAATGCGTCGCAGAGTTACCGACCGTGCCACAAATCATGCCGTCAGCCATGCCTTTGCTGATCATGACAGAACCAATCAAACTATTGCGGCGACGCATCTCTAACTTCGCAAATGATTCTGTAACCCCTTTGCGCTCAGTCAAACCAAGGTAGGTTTGCCAGAAATCACGGTAACGCGCATCATTCTCCGGATTCACAAGCTCAAAATCATCGCCAGACTTCATGCGCAAGCCGAACTTCTCAATTCGATGTTCAATAACCGCTGGGCGACCAATCAAAATCGGGGTCGCCAAATGCTCATCAATAATGATTTGCACCGCGCGCAATACGCGTTCGTCTTCACCCTCAGCAAATACGATACGCTTCCGATTGGCAGGTACGCGCTTAGCAATGCTAAAGAGAGGTTTCATTAAAGTACCTGAGTGGTACACAAACTGCTGCAACTGATTACGGTATGCATCAAAGTCTTTGATAGGGCGAGAAGCTACACCGTCATCCATTGCCGCTTTAGCAACGGCTGGAGCAATCACTGTAATCAGGCGTGGATCAAATGGTTTTGGAATTAGATACTCTGGACCAAACGATAAATTCTCAATACCGTATACCGATGCCACTACTTCGCTTTGCTCTGCTTGTGCTAATTCAGCCACGGCTTTTACTGCGGCAACTTCCATGCCACGAGTAATGGTGGTTGCACCAACATCCAATGCGCCTCGGAAAATAAATGGGAAGCACAAAACATTATTAACTTGATTAGGGTAATCAGTACGACCTGTCGCCATCACCGCATCGGGGCGAACCGCTCTAACTTCTTCGGGAAGAATTTCTGGGGTTGGATTTGCAAGAGCGTAGATGAGCGGCTTATCTGCCATCTTCTTCACCATCTCTTGTTTCAAGACGCCACCAGCAGATAGACCCAAGAAAATATCTGCGCCAGCAATCACATCATCCAAAGTACGCAAATCGGTCTCTTGGCAGAATGGCTCTTTTTCTGGATCCATTAATTCCTTGCGGCCTTTATAAGCAACACCCGCAAGGTCGGTCACCCAAATATTTTTACGTGGGATACCTAAATCAACCAATAAATCTAAGCAGGCTAAGGCTGCAGCGCCAGCACCAGAAGTGACTAACTTCACATTGCCAACGTCTTTACCAACTACCTTCAAACCATTAAGGATTGCAGCCGCGACCACAATCGCCGTTCCATGCTGATCATCATGAAAGACGGGAATCTTCATGCGAGCTTGCAGCTTACGCTCAACCACAAAACAATCTGGCGCTTTGATGTCTTCTAGATTAATGCCCCCAAAGGTTGGCTCTAGCGCAGCAATAATCTCGACTAATTTCTCAGGGTCGTTTTCATTGACTTCGATATCGAAAACATCAATGCCAGCAAACTTCTTAAACAGGACTGCTTTGCCTTCCATCACTGGCTTACTAGCGAGTGGTCCAATATTCCCCAATCCAAGCACAGCAGTACCATTTGTAATGACACCGACGAGATTTCCTTTAGCGGTGTACTTAAATGCATTTGCGGGATCTTTCACAATCTCTTCGCAAGGAGCGGCAACACCCGGCGTGTAGGCAAGTGCTAAGTCACGTTGATTTGTGAGTTGCTTGGTTGGAGCAATCTCGATCTTTCCAGGAACTGGCAATTCATGGTACTGAAGGGCCGCCTCTCTTAAGGCGGCAATTTGTTGTTCTTTACTGTTGTCTTTACTCATCAACGAGCTCACTAGTTTGTTTTGATTTTATCTTTTAATGCCCAATAGGTTATTAATTCTATTCCTCTCGAGCATTTCAGTCCCAAGAGCCATAAAATGGGACATGCACTCTTCTCCCAAGCCTTTAGGCGAATTTGACCTGATTGAGCGTTTTTTTAAATCGCAATCGACTTCACGCTCATCAAATTCTGCGATCAATTTAGGTATTGGGGATGATTGCGCGCTTATTAATCCACCATCTGGTGAAGAAATAGCCATCACGAGCGATATGTTGGTTGAAGGCAGGCACTTCATAAAAGGCACGAATGCTGAACAATTAGGCTGTAAAGCCCTAGCAGTGAACCTTTCAGACCTTGCAGCCATAGGCGCAAAACCGCTTGGATTCACACTTTCAATCGCATTACCAAACGTAGACGCTCAGTGGCTAGAAGCCTTCTCTAGAGGCTTATTTTCAGTTGCCGATCAATTTCATTGCCCACTTATAGGCGGAGATACCACCGCTGGTTCACTCGCCATTTCGATTACCGCTATCGGTAGCGTGCCCCATGGAAAAGCCATTCGCAGATCAGGGGCAAAGATTGATGATGAAGTCTGGGTCTCAGGAACAGTAGGAGACGCAAGGCTCACTCTTGCTGCGCTGCGTCATGAAATCTCATTAAGCAAAGATGAGTTGAGTACCATTGAACATCGCATGCATCAGCCCACCCCTAGAATTGAATTGGGACTGAGATTAAGAGGTATCGCCAATGCAGCCTTGGATGTATCGGATGGGCTGCTTGGGGACTTGCAACATATTTTGAGTCAATCACAAGCAGATGCCGAAATTTTTCTGGATCAACTACCAAAATCAGTCACTTTAAAAAAACAAGCTATTCAAATTCAAAATCAATTCGCCGCTTGCGGGGGAGATGACTATGAGCTTTGTTTTACAGCACCTAAGAGCCAACACGAATTCATTTTAGAAATAAGCCACGCACTTGATTTACCGCTGACTTGTATTGGTCGCATCATTCACAAAAAAAATAGTTCGGCTCAAGTGCATATTCTGAATATAGATGGCAAGCCTCTTCCTAAATCAGAAGCCGCACAACTTCTCAAATCCTTTGATCACTTTGCAGTGTGAACAACACCATGAATAAGGCCACTCAACAAGCGCTTAGCTTAAAGCCCGACTTCAAGTGGATGTTGGGAAGTGTGAATAGAATTTTCGCGTTTGGATTTGGTAGCGGTCTCAGCACCGTGGCACCAGGCACGGCAGGCACTCTGTGGGCTTGGGCCATCTTTTTAATGGCTGACTATATTTTTCCTCTGACTGCTATGCCTGAGCCCTTATGGATTCTGGGGGCTGGTTTCGTCTGGGGTTGTTGGATCTGCGGGTCTGTCAGCGAAGAATTGGGAAGACGAGATTTTGGGGGAATTGTTTGGGATGAAATGATTGCATTTTGGATCGTTCTCGCAATCATCATGCCAGCAAATCTTTGGATGCAAATATTGGCTTTTGCCTTATTTCGATTTTTTGATGCAGTCAAACCAGGCCCAATTGGCATGATCGATCGTCATTTTAAAAAGACAGGAAATTTAGGCACAACATCAACTCGCGCACAAATATGGTGGCGAGGTTTTGGCATCATGATTGATGATCTTGCAGCAGCGCTGTTTACACTCTTAGTCATTGCATTAGTGCAAATGATTGCTCTATATTTGGCTTGAAATCTTCTATGAAAACCGCAGACATTGTTAGCACTCTCGCAGAAATCCTAAAGTCAAAGAATTGGAAAATGGCTGCAGCGGAGTCATGCACCGGCGGATTAGTTTGCGCCAACTTAACGGAAATTGCCGGTTCGAGTGAATGGTTTGAGCGTGGCTACATCACCTACAGTAATGAAGCCAAATCAGAGTGTTTAGGCGTCTCCGGCAAGCTGATTGAAGCCTTTGGCGCCGTTAGCGAAGAAGTTGCCAAGGCCATGGCTGAAGGCGCTCAAGTCAACGCTGGTGTCAATACTGCTCTCTCCATTACTGGGATTGCTGGTCCAAGTGGTGGGACTCAATCGAAGCCCGTTGGCATGGTTTGCTTTGGGTGGGCCATTCGAGGCGATGGTGGCGATAACAGAATACTCACCAAAACGATGCACTTTGATGGAGATCGGCAACGCGTGCGGCAACAAGCGTGCGATTACGCACTTAGTGAATTAGCAAAACTTCTCGAGAATTAGCACTGCAAAAAGCTTGGTGGAGTTACTTCATCCAACCCTTGTGATAGAAGTACCACAACGGAATAATCGCAGAAACGATCATCGCAATAATGGCCATCGGGTATCCCCAAGTGGCATCGAGTTCAGGCATGTATTTGTAATTCATACCCCAAACACTCGCTAACAAAGTTGGCGGCATTAAGGCTACTGATACCACCGAGAAGATCTTGATAATCTTTGATTGGTTCAAGTTAATGAAACCTACGGTCGCATCCATTAAGAAGTTAATTTTGTCGAACAAGAAAGCGGTATGGTTTTCTAGAGAATCAATATCTCGCAAAATCTGACGCGCCTCTTCTTGCTGCTCATCAGACAATAACTTGCTACGCATCAGGAAAGATAAGGCTCTACGGGTATCCATCACATTGCGACGGATACGGCCATTGGTATCTTCTTCTTTAGCAATCGTTTCAAGAACCTGTTCAGCATCCGCGTCGTTGATGTCATCTTGTAAGACCCGTTTGCCTGCTAATTCGAGATTTTCATAAACTTCTTCTAGGGCATCAGCGGAATATTCAGCATCAGTTGAATACAGATCGAGCAACACATCTTTAGCGTTGCTCACCGATCCAGGACGCAAGCGTGCACGCAAACGTACCAAGCGGAACACGGGCAAATCTTCGTCATGAATAGAGAACAAGACTTGCTTGGTCATCACAAATGCAACTCGTACGTTACGAGAGGTCTCCTCTTCATCCAACAAGAAATCAGTACGAATATGGAGGTGACCATCATCTGCCTCGAAGTAACGAGCAGAAGCTTCCAAGTCCCCTAAATCATCTAACTCTGGCAAAAGTACGCCAAAAGCCTCTTTAATCCAGATGAGCTCTTCCTCTTCAGGGTCGACCACGTCAATCCAAATAGGATTGGCATACTGCAATAATTCATTGCGATCTTCTACTTGCTCTTGAGAGAGGCGGCCATTTTGCAGGACGAACAAGTTGATCATGGTGAACTCCTAAGGAATGTGCGCTAGTTTATCCTATAGAACATGACCGTTTCATTAAAATAAGCCAAATCGAATGAACTCACGCTCAAACACCTTTACCCAGCAACTCCAGTCTGCATGGGCTTCCCAAGGCAGCATGCTGTGCATTGGTTTTGACCCCGATCCCAAGCGTCTACCCCCCTCCCTACAAGGGAAGCCAGAGGGCATCTTTGAATTTTGTCGCGAGATTGCCGATGCCACAGCAGACCTCGTTTGCTCCTTTAAGCCCCAATTTGCCTATTTCGCATCCCAGCGGGCTGAGGGTCAACTCGAAAAGCTGATACGTCACCTCAAAGATAAATACCCCCACATCCCGGTGATTTTGGATTCTAAGCGTGGTGATATTGGCAGTACGGCTGACCATTACGCCCTCGAGGCATTTGAGCGCTATGGCGCTGATGCCATTACGGTTAATCCTTATATGGGGTTCGATACGATTGAGCCTTATCTCAAGCACACAGGCAAAGGGGTCATTGTGTTGTGTCGTACATCTAACCCAGGCGGATCTGATTTACAGTTTTTAAATGTTGCGCCAAATGGCGAACCTCTATACCTTCACGTCGCAAAACTGGCAGCTACCCAATGGAATAGCAGCGGACAAATTGGTTTGGTTGTTGGCGCAACCTTTCCAGATGAGATTTCAAAAGTGCGTTCCATCGTAGGCGATATGCCACTCCTCATTCCAGGAATTGGTGCTCAGGGCGGCGATATTGAGGCAACTGTCAAAGCAGGTGCTATTGCAGGCAAACCCGGGACAGGCATGATCATCAATTCTTCTAGAGCCATTTTGTATGCCAGCTCTGGAAACGATTTTGCACAAGCAGCAAGAGCCGTTGCGATCAGCACTCGTGCTGCATTGAGAGCAGCAAGCTAAATAACGATGATCACTCCGAATAGTAATTAGCGCTTTTGGAGTTGAGCAACAGATCGAGGGGCTAATTACGTTAGGGGCTCAGAGCAATTTAGACCTTTTTTAAGCCACTCCAATCGTCGCGGCATGAATTCAAATGAGTTATCAAAGTCTACTTGAACTGCTTTAGAGCCTCAATAAACAAATCTTCCCCATAGCTGACCCTACTAGCCCAATCAGAACCAGAGGATTCATTAGCATCATCTGTAATGTATTTAAAAGAATGCCAAGGCAATTTATTGTCGTAGGCTACTGCAGCAATACCAAAGAGCTCCATATCCACCAAATCAATTTTTTGAGTCAATAGCCAAGGGTCATGGCTTGTGACGAAACTATCACCTGAGCCGCATATATAGCCGTCCCGGCCTGAATAATATTCATGTGGCCTAGAGCAGAATGGAGTCATGCCTCTGGGGGCAAGTGGTTGAGCATTCATATCTCTTTGCACAACTTTTGACACTGGAAGAATGCCAGATATATTCGAGCTTACCTTTCCTGCCGTGCCATAATTAAGAATCATGTTTGGGCGAAATTGACTTATCGCCTTAATAGTGTTTACAACGGCGTTCACCTTACCAACCCCGCAATAAACAATATTGAGATGGCTAGGTAATCTATTCCTCCTAAGTTCATTCTCTAAGGCGGTAACAATTAGTATCTTTGACATCATGTGAGCAAATTATGGACCTGATAAATTATCTACCAGTCATCGAGAACTTTCCTAAACCAGGTATTTTCTTTAGAGATATATCCCCATTGCTGGCAAATGCTGATGCTTTTAAATGCGCAATCGAGTTACTTGATAGATTAGGCAATGAATTTGAATATACACATATTCTTGGCATTGAGTCACGAGGATTTATTTTTGGTGCCGCCCTGGCTAGACAGACCAATAAAGGCCTTCTTTTGGCAAGGAAGCCGAATAAATTGCCGCTTGCTACCCACACAGAATCATATGGACTAGAGTATGGTAAAGATGCGCTCCAAATTCAAGCACATACTATAGAAAAAGATGCAAAGATACTCGTTATTGACGATGTCCTTGCAACTGGGGGCACCCTAATAGCGGCATCACAATTAGTTAAAAAAGTGGGCGCGAAACTAGCAGGCGCAATGACGCTTGCAGAGATAAAGGCTCTTGACGGCAAGCGCCTTTTAGACGCATCAGGCATTCCATTTCGCACATTGTTAACTTTGTAAGGCTTGTTAGTGGGTATATTTAATGATTGGCTAGTCACCAAAGAGCTAAAAGGTGTTTATTGATCCGCGCCCCTGGTGCGGGTAGTCAATCTAACGCGCCCCATATTTTCAAGAATAAATTCTTGGCGAGCGGAATAGTTAATGCCCCCCCTATAGCAATACTGTTGCTTATCAAAACATTTGGGGGCAGGCAAAGCAGAAGCCAAAGCAGCAGATTGCTCTACATCCAATCCAGTAGGAGTTGTTGCGTAGTAATGCTGGGCAGCGGCGCCAATACCAAAAATGCCTTCACCCCACTCTACTGAATTTAAATAAATCTCAAAGAGCCTTTGTTTTGAAAGGATCAATTCCAGGAGACCGGTGATGATGAGCTCTTGTGTCTTACGGAAATAATGTTGCTCAGACGATAAAAATAGATTTTTGGCCAGCTGCTGAGTAATTGTTGAGCCACCCCGTAAAGTAGGCTTTGTCTTTGCACCAGAGTGCAATCGTTCCTGGGTCTGCTGTTGATTTCTCTCCCAAGCCTTTTGCATATCCTCAACACGCACCCCTTTATGCTGAAAGAAGATGTCATCCTCACTGACCAAGACTGCACGCTTGAGATTATTCGAAATCTTGTCATAGGGCACCCATTGAGATTGAATGTCGCATGTTAAATGCCATGAACATAAACGCCAATGTTCTGCCCTCTGAAAGGCTGTGTTACTGGGGTCTAGACTAGTCCATAAGCCAATCTGGATTACGAAATAAAGCTGCATGGCAACAAAGCCTGCCAGCAGACATTTCAACGGATAGAAAATCCAGCGCATTGAAAAATTAGTGTTTGCTTGTTTGTGGATTGTTATTTGTTGATTGCTTATTAGCTACGTAATTTAGCTAAAACAGTGCGCGGATCAATCTTATTAGCGAGCTCGGCACCACGCCACAGCAAGAAGGCATCTGCCGCTTGTTCTACAAGCATCCCCAAACCATCACTGATGCGAGCACCACGCTGTAAAGCTTGTTTCATAAAGGCTGTGGTCTTACCGTACACCATGTCATAAGCGAAGGAGCCCGGCTTGAAAACCTGCATTACCGCCGCTTCACTCAAAGGTGACTCGTCCGTTAATCCCGCAGCTGTTGCATTAATCACCAGATCAAAAGAATGAGAAGTTTTTTGGATATCTTCTAGATCCGCCAAGGTGCGCAACCCTAAGGCGACTTCTTTGCGGGCAGCTAGATCAGCAAACAACTTCACCAATTCATCTGCCTTAGCGGTAGAACGATTAGCAATGACCAGGCATTTGGGTGAAAGCTCTAATAACGGCCCAATCACGCCGCGCGCCGCACCACCCGCACCTAACAACAAAATACGTGCAGCATGAATATCAATCCCTTGCGCCAATAAATCCCTTACCAATCCAGCGCCATCAGTGTTGTCGCCATAAATTTTTCCATCCTGAATCCACAACGTATTCACGGCACCAGCCAAGCGAGCACGATCTGTTAATTGATCTGCAAACACCTGTGCATCTAATTTAAAAGGGACAGTGACATTCATTCCTTTGCCGCCAGCAGCAAAAAATGACTTTGCTACTTTTACAAAACCATCTAACTCAGGTTGCAAACGGCCATAATGCATAGATTGCTGAGCCTGCTCTGCAAACGATTGATGAATTGTGGGCGACTTACTATGGGAGATGGGATTTCCTGCGACCGCATACACGTCCTTGCCCGAGAAAAGACTTGGGTCTGTATGAAGATCAGGAGTAGCGTTTAGCGTCATAAGGCTTACAGAATAAGCGAATTAGTTTCGTAATTCCAAATGATCGTTTCCCTCTCGAGTAAAGTCAAAAGTCGATATCCAATCCAGCACATCGATTTGATTTCGCATTTCCGTGGGGAAGGGTCCAAATGGCGCAGAAGCCCTAACAATTGCAAGCGCTTGACGATCGAGCTCCGGATTGCCAGAGCTACGCCCAATGGAAAGCCCCTCCCTACCCTGAGCATTATTGGTAATACGGCCTTGAGCATCCACACTCACCACAATGATCAAGCTTCCATACAAAGGTCGTCCATTTGCTCGAGGAAAAAACGTGCTGCCATAGGCCTCGATTTTTTGGCGCATAGCATCAAAGTAATGGGCAAAAGTCACAGCTTTTGTATTGGCGCCCGTTAATACTTTGCGACGGGGTTGACGACCATCTTGCTGCAGTCGTTTAGCTAATTCTGCCTCTAGTGAATTGAGCTGTTGAACTACCTTTTGATCATCGCCACTTTTACGTCCACCAGAGCGAGCGCGCTGCTCATCTAATTTAGCCAGCATTTGCTTTTGCTGCTTCTCTAGAACTTCAAGGCGAGCCTCAGCCCCCAATCTGGCGCGATGCAGAGCCGTCGCATCTTGTACCTCTGACTTTCCGCCGCCCTGTAAAGCAGCCTGCGCCAATTTATTCGCTTCCTTAGGGGGAGCCTTATTACTGGCATTAACTAGAACCACACTCAGGGGCGTATTGAGGCGTCGATTCTGAATCTCCCCGATGCCCCAACGAAACGACAAGAAGATGATGTGCATGCCTAATGAAACAAGTAGAGCCAAACGAAACGGGTGCTTACGCCAAGCATCTTGAAAATAGGAAATCAAACGCTCCACTTTTTCAAAGTGCGGGAGATGGATTGGTCTAATCCAGGCTCGCATCTTCTTCCGCCTCTCCAGATGGCAATACTTCTTGGCCCTCAGTGGCATGATTATCTGACTGTGTCGACTCAATCTCCAATACCCTGACCGCTGCACTTAATTGCAATAGATCTACATCAGACACCATCACGTGAGCTCGAGTCATGCGTGGATGGCTTGCTAGCTCTGGAACTGGCAAGTGCAAAGGTATTGGCTCAACCCTCGACATACCCTCTTTTAGATGTCGTATATAAACTGCCTTTGACTTATCTTCTTGCGTCATCCAACGCAAGCACCAATATTTCTCCAGGCGGTCTTGGTACTCACCATAGGCTTGATAAGAAGATTCAAACTCTGCGGCAATTCCCATTAAGACTGCATCCCGTGGAGGAAAAGGAGCAACCATTTTTGCGGTAACGCCGTGTTTTGCCAATGCCAGCAACTGCCATTGATTGATCAAATCAGAGTAACGACGCAAAGGCGAAGTAGACCAAGCGTAGTAGTCCAAGCCCAAGCCTTCATGAGGCCCCGGGGTTGTTTGCATCCGAGTCCGCATAGGACCCCAGCCTTTTTGTGTTCTAAATAAACCTGGCAAGCCATGTTCAGCCAGCAATTGACCTGATGCACTGTTACAAAAGATCATCCACTCGGCAACTATCGTATCCAGAATGGAACCGCGCTGACGTGGAGCAATTTCTACCCACTCCACTCCATCATTATTTTTGATCTGAAAATGAAAATCTCTTGCCAAAGCATTTGGGTCTACCAAACCTAGTTGTTCCGCACGTAAGCCATTGGCGACTCTTTTTTCTTGGCGCCCAGCATGCAAGTGTTTTGCAGCTCGCCACAGAATATCTAATTCTTTTTTGAAAGGGTATTCAGTGCTGGCATCAGACAAAGTCTCATCACTGACCAAGTCTTCGATATTTTCAAGGCGCAAATTCGCGGCAATCGGAACCATTTCCGCGCGCATTTGAATAGTCTCTCGGTTTACTAAGCCGTCTGCATCAATATCTACGTAGACTGATAAAGCAGGTCTTGCAGCCCCTTCATCCAAAGAGAATTTCTGAATCACCGCATCCGGCAACATCGTGATTTTGTCGCCCGGAAAATAAACCGTAGACATCCGGCTACGAGCCACTTGATCTAACGCATCATCTCTAGTTAAAGCCAGCCCAGGCGCTGCAATATGAATTCCGATGCGGTGCGCACCTTCCGGTAAATCTGTTACAGAAAGTGCATCATCAATTTCCGTAGTACCAGAATCGTCAATTGAGAAAGCCTGCACTTCTGCCAAAGGAAGTTCTGCAATCGCAGCATCATAAGCAGCGTTATCAACTCCTACATTGGGATTATGAGCAGAGCCATTTGGAAAGTGAGCCTTTAAAAACATACCTTGGTGGTATGCGAGAGGAGAATCAATCGCGCCACAGCGAATCATCAGTTGAGCGAGAGATTCACCAGTCTCCGTGCATGCAGCGCTTAAGGCTTTATAAGCAGAGCTATTTTTATCCGGAGAAAAGAGGAGTTGCTTGGCAGATGCTTTCAGAGTTTCTGGAAACGCGCCTGCCACCAATTCTTGTTGCCACTGGGACTGTTGCTCTAACTCTTTTTGTTTGCGCTCTAACGCCGCTAAGCCTGCCTGTAACTGCTCTAAAGGCGCCCTCTGAAAACGTCCCCGTCCTTTGCGCCGAAAAAAGACTGGCGCGCCTTGCAACGCAATTGCCAGCGAAACTTGCTGAGGAATTGTGGCCTGATCCCCAAAATACTCGTGGGCAACATCCACCAATCCAAACTCTTCATCTGGAGCGCAGTCCCAAAGCAATTGCAAATCAATTTCTTTTGACAGCGTGAGCGCTTCATCCATCACAGCCTGAGCTTCAGGTTTTTCAAAGCGCAACCAAACTTCCTTAGCCTTGAGTTTGATTTTTTTACCAGACAAGCTCGTTGCCTGCCAAGATTCAGCCTCACCTACCCCAGACGCAGACTGCACTGTGGCGATTTTGATATCGCCACCCTCTTCATATAAGAGATTCATTCTTAAAGCGAAATTCCGCCGCTAGCTTCTAATGCAACGCCGTTGACATAGCTTGCTTCGTCGCTAGCCAAGAATAAATACACATTAGCCATTTCTTCTGGAGTGCCCAAACGCCCAAGCCAACTTCGCTTCTCGATATCCTTCAGAATATTTTCCGGCATCACTTTCACCATTTCAGTAGCGATGAATCCTGGACATACCGCATTTACACGAATACCTTTGGGGCCAAGCTCGCGCGCCCAGGTCTTGGTAAATCCAATCACGCCAAATTTTGTAGCCGAATAATTAGTTTGACCAAAGTTGCCATACAAACCAACAACACTCGAGGCATTCACAATCGCGCCCGAGCCTGCCTCCAGCATGTGTGGAGCAATTAATTGTGTGCAATTGAAGACCCCCTTTAAATTCACATCAATCACTGCATCAAATTGAGCTTCAGTCATCTTGATCAGGCGCGCATCTTGAGTAATGCCTGCGTTATTAATCAAAATATCTATACGGCCATGTTGTTGCATCACTTGATCTACAACCCCCTGAATGCTGGCACGGTCAGTCACATTCATGACATGCGCTTCGCTATTGGGAATTTGCGCAGCAGCGCTTTTGACAGCCTCTGGATTTACATCGGCAACAATCACAATTGCACCCTCTTGTGCAAAACGCTGGGCCGTTGCAAAACCAATGCCTTTAGCTGCTCCAGTAACAATTGCCACCTTACCTTTTAATCGATCGCCCATGAATTTACTTTCAGTATCTATAGTGGTCACAAACTACATTAGCTTGCGATTGCCTTTAATAATTTTTGGTGTACCCCACCAAACCCGCCATTACTCATTACCAAAATGTGATCGCCTGGCTTAGCCTCTTTTGCAACGGCAAGCACTAGAGAATCCAGATTATTAAAGGCACATGCTTTGGCATCCTCGTTAGCATTGAGTGGCGCTAGAACCTCAGCCAAATCCCAACCTAATGACTCTTTACCGCTACTGGCGCCATAAGCAAATACTTTATCGGCCTGCTGCAAGCTATCCGGTAGTTGGGCTTTCATCGTTCCCAGCTTCATGGTGTTAGAGCGAGGCTCGAGAACAGCCAAGATACGAGACTTACCTACGCGTCGACGCAATCCATCAACTGTTGTTGTAATGGCGGTAGGATGATGTGCAAAATCGTCATAGACCGTAATATCGTTTGCAACACCGATGGTTTCGAGACGACGCTTGACGTTTTTAAATTCCGCCAATGCGCGTGCAGAATCCTCCGGTGAAATGCCAATATGATTTGCCGATGCAATCGCCGCTAGTGCGTTTAATTGATTATGTCTGCCCATCACACCAGAGTCAGGAGCCCACGTCACTGTCGCAACATCCTTACCTGCTTTGCGAACAATGAAACCATCGGCCACTTGCGAAACCAAAGACCATTCATTAGCAGCATCTTGCCCAAAGCGCTCCACCGGCGCCCATGCGCCCCTGGTTATAACTCGCTCTAATGCGGGCTCTTCGCCATTGACGACCAACAATCCGTCGCCCGGAACCGTGCGCACCAAATGATGAAACTGGGTTTCAATCGCAGCTAAATCAGCAAAAATATCAGCGTGATCGAATTCCAAATTATTTAGCAAAGCAGTACGTGGTCTGTAATGAACAAACTTACTGCGCTTATCGAAAAATGCGGTGTCATATTCATCCGCCTCAATCACAAAATATTTACTCTCGCCTAAACGCGCAGAAACTGTGAAATTCAAAGGCACGCCACCAATCAAATAGCCTGGTTTATATCCATTGAATTCCAATATCCATGTCAGCATTGCAGAAGTAGTGGTTTTGCCATGCGTGCCTGCTACGGCTAAAACATGTCTGCCATACAGAACTTGCTCACCCAACCACTGCGGGCCGGAAATGTATGGAAGCCCTTGGTTCAAAATTGCTTCCATCAGCGGATTACCGCGTGAAACTACATTGCCGATTACAAATAAATCGGGCATCGTCTCAAACTGCAATAATTGATCTGGTGAGAAACCCTCAATCAGTTCGATACCTTGAGATTCAAGTTGCGTACTCATTGGGGGATACACGTTGGCATCGCAACCCGTTACGCGATGTCCAGCTTGTCTGGCAATTGCGGCAATGCCGCCCATGAAAGTACCGCAAATGCCCAAAATATGTATATGCATTAATGAATTTTAGCGAAGGACTTGAGATGAACCGAAGACAATGGATTGTGATTGCTGGCGTTAGCGTAATGGCACTTCTAACTGGCATCTTTACCTCGCATTGGATTTCCCAATCCGGTCTCGCTAGCGAGCCATCAATTAAGGCATTTTTTGCCAATCCTTGGCAAAGTCCAGATGGAAAACCAGTCAATAGTGAACATTGGCAAGGAAAGGTCTTGGTGATTAACTTTTGGGCCTCCTGGTGCCCTCCTTGCGTAGAAGAAATGCCAACTTTGGATCAAGTTTCAAAAGAATACGCTTCAAAAAACGTGCTATTTGTCGGCATTGGTATCGATTCACCATCTAACGTACGTGAATTTCTCCAAAAAACGCCAGTTTCATATCCAATCGTCATCGGCGGATTGGAGGGTAGCAATCTTGCCAAGCAAATGGGCAATGCTCAGGGTGCTTTGCCCTATACCGTCGTTATCAACCCAAGCGGAAAATCGACTTTTACAAAATTAGGGAAAATAAGTGAAGATGAGCTCAAAAAGGCTATCAACAACGCACTTTGAGCTTAATTAGCGTATTTTATTTGTATGCAATCGACCGTTTATTGCTGAATTATTAGGCAATTTCCTCATTAATTTTCATTATTTGCTCTTAAAAGTAGTGAAAATTTCATTTTCATTCCCCATTTTTGGACTTTTCAGATATTTCTGAGGGTATACTTTCATCCATAGCAACTGAAGCAAAAAAGAAGCAATAGCAGTCTAGGCGGCTTAATAGTTAAATTCAGCCAAATTAAACAATTGATACCTAACTGTCTCTAAAAACAGGGATCTATGTCTAAAAAAGCTTCAATTCTTGTCATACAAGGCCCAAATCTCAATCTATTGGGCACTCGTGAACCAGAGGTTTACGGCAAAACTACCCTTAAAGATATCCACCAAAGACTGGGAGAGCTTGCAAAATCCCAGTCCGTCGAGCTGAGCACCTATCAAAGCAATCATGAAGGGGAACTCATCGATCGCATTCAAAAGGCAAAGCAGGATGGAGTTGATTTCATCATCATTAATCCAGGCGCCTTTACCCATACCAGCGTAGCCCTGCGTGATGTGTTGGCCGGTGTTGCCATTCCATTTACCGAAGTCCATTTATCCAATATTCACCAACGCGAAGAGTTTCGCAAACACTCCTATTTATCCGACATCGCAACTGGAGTGATTTGTGGACTTGGCGCTATTGGTTATGAACTTGCATTACAGGCTGCGATCGCCCGTTTACAAAAATAAGCTTAACTACAGAATTTCAAGAGAGGACACACTCATATGGATCTTAGAAAACTCAAAACCCTGATCGATCTAGTTTCTGAATCAGGCATTTCTGAACTAGAAGTAAACGAGGGTGAAGATCGTGTTCGCATCGTTAATTCCGGCTCTCCAGTTACTGCAGGTCAAGTTGTCTATGCCAACCCTGCTCCAGTACAAGCTATTGCCGCAGCACCAGTTGCTACAGCTGCTGCACCACAAGCGCCAGCTACAGAAGCACCGGCTGTTGAAGAAGGCTTTGTTGCTCGCTCACCAATGGTTGGCACTTTCTACCGCGCCCCAAATCCAGAATCACCGAACTTTGTGAATGTAGGTGACACCGTCAAAGTAGGTCAAACACTTTGCATCATTGAGGCAATGAAACTGCTCAATGAAATTGAATCTGAGAAGGCTGGTGTTATCAAAGAAATTTTGGTTGAAAACGGCCAAGGTGTTGAGTTTGATCAGCCCCTATTTGTCATCGCTTAAGCACCTTAAGCACTTAAGCGCCTGACTTTTTCCAAACCCCTTACTTAACTCAGAGCCGACATGTTCGATAAGATTCTGATTGCCAATCGCGGAGAAATCGCCCTTCGCATCCAACGCGCATGCCGCGAGTTGGGAATCAAAACTGTTGTGGTGTACTCCACAGCCGATAAAGAAGCGAAATACGTAAAACTTGCTGATGAAGCCGTCTGTATCGGCCCAGCACCATCGCCGCAAAGCTATCTCAATATGCCGGCCATTATTTCCGCAGCGGAAGTAACGGACGCTGAAGCAATCCATCCAGGTTATGGCTTCCTTTCAGAGAACGCAGACTTTGCCGAGCGTGTTGAAAAATCCGGCTTTGCTTTTATTGGCCCTACAGCGGCATCCATTCGCTTGATGGGTGATAAGGTTTCTGCCAAGCGCGCCATGATTAAAGCTGGCGTTCCTTGCGTTCCAGGATCCGAAGGCGCATTACCAGACAATCCAAAAGAAATTATTGCTGCTGCGAAAAAAGTGGGTTACCCCGTGATCATTAAAGCCGCTGGTGGCGGTGGCGGTCGTGGAATGCGTGTAGTTCATACTGAAGCGCACCTGATTAATGCCGTCAATATGACTCGCGAAGAAGCAGGTCGTGCATTTGGCAACCCAGAAGTCTATATGGAGAAGTTCTTAGAAAAACCTCGCCATGTGGAAATTCAAGTTCTGGCGGATACACATGGCAATGCGATTTGGCTAGGTGAACGTGATTGCTCTATGCAACGTCGCCACCAAAAAGTGATTGAAGAGGCGCCAGCCCCAGGCATTGATCGTCGTTTAATCGCCAAAATTGGCGAGCGCTGTGCAGATGCCTGCCGAAAAATTGGCTACCGTGGTGCTGGTACCTTTGAATTCCTGTACGAAAACGGTGAGTTCTTCTTCATCGAGATGAATACCCGTGTTCAGGTTGAGCACCCAGTAACCGAGATGATTACGGGCGTCGATATCGTGCAAGAACAAATTCGTATCGCGGCTGGACTAAAGCTCAGCTATCGCCAGAAAGACATTGTGTTCCGCGGACATGCCATTGAGTGCCGACTCAACGCAGAGGATCCTTTCAAGTTCACCCCAAGCCCTGGTCGAATTGGCTCATTCCATATGCCAGGCGGTCCTGGTATTCGTGTTGATTCACATGCTTACAGCGGTTACATGGTGCCATCCAATTACGATTCCATGATTGGCAAACTCATTTCGTACGGCAATACTCGCGAACAAGCAATTCGCCGCATGCAAATTGCCCTCTCTGAAATGGTGATTGATGGCATTACGACCAATGTTCCCCTGCATCGCGAACTCATGCTCGACCCTAACTTTATGGAAGGTGGCACGAGTATTCACTATCTAGAGCATCGCTTAGAAGAACAAGCTGCCAGTCGTGGCAAGTCTTAATGCGCCTTAATTCATGCGAGTTATAAGAGTCTTACATGTCTTATCGTGAACTGGTATTCACGGTAGCGGCGGAAACGGCTGAGCCTTTAGGAGACGCTTTACTCGAGCTGGGCGCGCTATCGGTCACCGTTGAAGATGATGCCGCAGGTGGCTACGATGAAAACCCGCTTTATGGTGAGCCGGGTTTGTCACCTGAAGTGCAAGCATGGGATAGATCCGCCGTTACCGCCCTCTTTAATCCAGAAATCGATGCATCTGGCTCCGTAGAATTTATGCCGGAACTGCTTGCTTCTCTCAAAGAGGCCGGCTTCAAACTATCTCCGCCTCAAGAAAAAACGGTTGAAGAACAAGACTGGGTACGCTTAACCCAAAGTCAATTTGCACCGATTCAGATTGGTAAACGAATTTGGGTAGTTCCCTCATGGCATGAAGCGCCAAACGACCCCAATGCAATTTGTCTAGCGGTTGATCCAGGACTTGCGTTTGGTACAGGCAGTCATCCAACCACGCATTTGTGTCTACTTTGGCTAGAAGAACACCCCAATCTCTCAAACCAAAGTTTGTTGGATTACGGTTGTGGATCAGGCATTTTGGCAATCGCCGCCGCAAAACTGGGTTGTCGTCCGGTAGTTGGCACCGATATTGACCCCCAAGCAATGGTTGCCGCGCGCAGCAATGCGGAGATTAACAATACAGAGATCCGTTTTGTATTGCCGACTGAAGGCGCCCCAGAGCTCGCCGCAGAAAAAAAATACGACATTGTGATGGCCAATATTTTGGCTAACCCCCTGCAAGTGCTCGCGCCTGCATTGGTCAACAAAATGCGTCCAGGCGGGCAAATCGTGTTGTCCGGTGTTCTAGCTCGCCAAGCAGATGAAGTGATTGCAACCTATAGTCAGTGGCTAAAACTCTCTGTCTGGCGAGTGAGTGAAGGCTGGGTATGTTTGCATGGCACCCTGAAACCCGAATCTGCTCAAAAAAAAAGTATTAAGCAGTCGAAATACTTAAAACCGACTCTGCTTAGTCTCTTTTTCATCCTAGTGCTCATTTTTGGCGAGCATCTTTCCAGAAACACACTCATCCCAGCGCTAGCACCGCGCATCGATGGCTCATCAAATGTCATTGCCGTGCGCGCATTTTCGCTTTTGCAATTGATTGATCAAAAATTATGCAGTGCACTAGGGTGCTTTAATCGCCCTGTGAGCGATTTTTCCGCGTGGAAAATAACTTCAGCAACACTTTCGCCTGAAAACGCGCGTGAGGGCCTTAAAATCCCTGCAAATCAATCTATGTTGCAAGTTGAAATACAAAATCGTCTTGCAGTTCCGGTTTTATTTCCAAATTTAGAAATTTCTCTGACTGACGCAGAAGAATCTGAACTCAAATCGATTCAACTAAGTCCAAAAGAATGGCTTCCGCCTTCTTGGCAAGAATCTCACCCTGATTTTTTAAAAAATGGTGCGCCTGCTGGCGAAATAATTCAATCTGAGTTGCCAATCGTGCTGCCAGCCAATGCTGCGGGCTATCGAGTACATGTCATTTACCCGCGCTGATCCTATCCTGGCAACTTTTTACACTTCATTCCCTACCCAATCAAACTCAAAATCAACACAGAAAGCAATTTATGGCTAGCCTGATCTGCGGTTCTATCGCATACGACACCATCATGAACTTTGAAGGCAAATTTGCCGATCAAATTCTCCCAGAGCAAATTCATATCCTGAATGTGGCGTTTTTAGTTCCAACCATGCGCCGTGAATTCGGTGGTTGTGCAGGCAATATTGCCTATAACCTCCACCTTTTGGGTGGCGATCCCATCATCATGGCAACCGTTGGTGGCGATGCGAACCCTTACCTGGATCATCTGAAGCAACTGAAGATCGACGCTAGCCATATTCGCCAGATCGAAAATGCTTTTACAGCGCAAGCCATGATCACCACCGATCAAGCCAATAATCAAATTACCGCATTTCACCCAGGCGCGATGAGTGAATCACACCTCAATGAAGTTGCAGCAGTTGTTGCTGAGCGCAGCAAGAACACCAAAGGCGCAGCTAAATTCGGAATCGTTGCACCCGATGGTAGGCAGGGAATGTGGGAGCACTGTCACCAACTTGCCGATGCGAATATTCCATTTATTTTCGATCCCGGCCAAGGTTTGCCGATGTTTGACGGCCCAGAACTGCTCGAATTAGTGGAAATTGCCAGCTATTTGGCAGTAAACGACTATGAAGGGGAAATGCTCTCCAAAAAAACCGGTTTAGAGTTGGCAACAATTGCTGAACGCGTCAAAGCACTCATCGTCACCAAAGGCGCTCAAGGCGCAGAAATCTATTCAGGTGGCAAATGCATTTCCATTCCACCTGTTCCAGCGGCAAAAGTCATTGATCCGACTGGGTGTGGCGATGCATTCCGTGGCGGACTACTTTTTGGTCTTGAAAACGGTATGGATTGGGAAACGACTGGGCGCTTAGCCAGCCTCATGGGTTCAATCAAAATCACCCACCAAGGCCCCCAAAATCACCAACCGAGCAAAGCCCAGATTGTTGAGCAATTCAAATCGGCTTTTGGATTTAGCTTCTAAAAACTTCCACTGCCGTGCCTAGAATAAAAAAGGGGTCTCGTGAGAGACCCCTTCTGACAACACCCGTCTAAAGTCGAAACTTAAGGACGTGTGCCAGTTGGGAAGGGCCAAGCAGCGGCAGGATTCAACGCACTAGTCGCTGGTGCAGCTTTCTTAGCCGCGGGCTTTTTTACTGCAGAGCCCGCTTTCTTCGCAGCAGGCTTACTTACTTTTTTTTTGCTACGCGCTTTTTAGCAGCTGGCTTTTTAGCGGCTGCTTTTTTCTTAGCAGCTGGCTTCTTTTTAGCTACTTTTTTAGCAGCTGGCTTTTTAGCGGCAGCTTTTTTAGCAGCTGGGCGCTTTTTAGCAGCCTTCTTAGCAGCTGGCTTCTTAGCGGCTACTTTTTTCTTAGCAGCTGGGCGCTTTTTAGCTACTTTTTTAGCGGCTGGTTTCTTAGCAGCTACTTTTTTCTTAGCAGCAGGTTTCTTTGCAGCAGGTTTTTTCTTTGTTGCCATGTGTGTTACTCCTTCACGTGAGGATTAGTACAAACTACATTAAGAAGACCCGACCATTCAGAATGAACGAGCGAGCCATTCATCGGCGCGCGGCTTGAAGCTAAGTGCTGCACGCTAATGAATCCTGGAAAAAAAGCCGTGGCCCCGAAGGACAACGGCTTCTTAAATGTGCTGGAAAAAACGGGGGAAATAGCCCAAGCACCCTTGAGCAAGGGTTTTCGGATTTGAGTCTGTTTTTGCTGACTTCTTAAACTAACCAACCGTCTAATCTCCTATTTAGCCAGTTGTGCGCTTTAAAACTAGTTCATTACTCCCAACTTAGCGCACCACCGGTTTGATACTCAATAACGCGTGTCTCAAAAAAGTTTCTTTCTTTCTTAAGATCAATCATTTCTGACATCCATGGAAATGGATTCTCTTCATTTGGGAACATCGCGTCAAGTCCTATTTGCAAACATCTGCGATTACAAATGTATCTTAGGTAACCTTTGAACATCGGAGCATTCAATCCGAGTACTCCTCGAGGCATCGTATCTTCGGCATAACGGTACTCCAACTCAACCGCTTTTTCGAAGATCGATTTAATCTCGTCTTTGAACGCGGAAGTCCATAACTGCGGGTTCTCCAGCTTGATTTGGTTAATTAAATCGATACCAAAATTGCAGTGCATTGACTCGTCGCGAAGGATGTATTGATACTGCTCAGCGGCACCCGTCATTTTGTTTTGACGACCCATTGCAAGTATTTGCGTAAAACCAACATAAAAGAATAAACCTTCCATTACGCAAGCAAAAACAATCAAAGAACGAAGCAACTTTTGATCGTTTTCGAGCGTGCCTGTCTTAAATGTTGGGTCAGTTAACACATCAATAAATGGAATCAGGAACTCATCTTTAGCGCGAATCGACTCAATTTCGTGATACGCGTTGAAGATTTCGCCTTGGTCTAGACCCAAAGATTCCACAATATATTGATAAGCGTGGGTATGAATTGCCTCCTCGAAAGCCTGGCGCAATAGGTATTGGCGGCACTCTGGAGCGGTAATTTGGCGATATGTACCCAAAACAATATTGTTTGCAGCCAAAGAATCCGCTGTAGTAAAGAAGCCAAGATTGCGTTTAATGATGCGACGCTCGTCTTCTGTAAGGCCGTTTGGATCTTTCCAAAGCGCGATATCGCGGTTCATATTGATCTCTTGTGGCATCCAGTGGTTAGCGCAACCCGCTAAGTATTTCTCCCAAGCCCACTTATATTTAAATGGAACGAGCTGATTGACGTCTGTTTTCGCATTGATAACACGCTTATCAGCCACATTAACGCGACGAGTTTCCATGCCAGCTGCTGGCGCGCTTTGTGTTTGCGCTGCTGCGGGCGCAGCAGCTTGAGGTGCCGCCATCGCCACTTGGTCTGGCTGCGGGCGTTGCGGTTCAGCCGCAACCGGTTGTGGCGCAAGACCAGCTTTCGCTAGTGCTGGAGCTACTTCCTCTTCCCAATTCAACATAACTTTCTCCTAAATTCTTTTATTTCTGACCAATAAACCAAATGCTTATTGGCATGCTTCACATTCTTCAAACCCAGCATCACCTGGACGCATTGTGCAAACTGGACCATCCGCCTCAACAGGAGCCGCAGCTACACCACTACCTTCAGCGCCACTAGAAACAGAGTTCAATTGACCGCTAGCCACAGTCGATTTCTCAACGTGGGTTGCCGCCATTGTGCGGAGGTAGTAAGTCGTTTTCAGACCACGCAACCAAGCCAACTTGTAGGTGTCATCCAATTTCTTGCCTGAAGCACCAGCCATGTAAATATTCAATGACTGAGCCTGGTCGATCCATTTTTGACGGCGGGAAGCGGCCTCAACCAACCAGCTTGGTTCCACTTCAAAGGCAGTTGCATACAGATCGCGGAGATCCTGGGGAATACGATCGATCTTAGATAAAGTACCGTCAAAGTACTTCAAATCGGCGATCATGACCTCATCCCAGAGTCCACGATCTTTCAGATCGCGCACCAAGTACTCGTTTACTACTGTGAACTCACCAGAAAGGTTAGATTTCACAAACAAGTTCTGGAATGTTGGCTCGATACAAGCAGAAACACCAATGATGTTCGAAATCGTTGCTGTCGGCGCAATTGCCACGCAATTGGAGTTACGCATACCGTGTTGCTTGATGCGCGCACGCAAACCGCTCCAGTCCATAGTTGAAGAGCTATCCACTTCTACGTAACCGCCACGCTCAGCCGCCAACATCGCTACTGAATCCTGTGGCAGGATGCCACGATCCCACAATGAGCCTTTATAAGTGCTGTATACGCCACGCTCTTCAGCCAATTCGTTAGAAGCTTGGTATGCGTAGTAGCAAATCGCCTCCATAGATGAATCCGCAAACTTCACAGCCTCTTCACTAGCGTATGGAATGCGCTGCATATGCAAGCAATCCTGGAAGCCCATGATGCCCATACCGACTGGACGATGCTTCAAGTTAGAGTTGCGTGCCTTGGCCACAGCATAGTAGTTGATATCGATCACGTTATCGAGCATACGCATTGCAGTACGTACAGTTTTTTGGAGCTTCTCGTGATCGAGAACCAATTTACCGTTCGCATCGGTAGTCATGTGAGCAGTTAAGTTCACAGAACCCAAGTTACAAACTGCAATCTCATCCTCGTTTGTATTGAGGGTGATCTCAGTACAGAGGTTAGAAGAGTGAACCACGCCAATATGCTGCTGTGGGCTACGAATATTGCATGGATCTTTGAAAGTGATCCATGGGTGACCAGTTTCGAACAACATACCGAGCATCTTGCGCCACAATTGCTGCGCTGGAATTCTGCGGAATGGCTTGAGCTCGCCACGATCGGCTTTTTGCTCATAGGCAACATAAGCCTCTTCAAATGCCTTGCCAAACTTGTCATGCAAGTCGGGTGTATTGGATGGGGAGAACAATGTCCAGTCACCGTTTTCCATTACACGCTTCATGAATAAGTCAGGAATCCAATTAGAAGTATTCATGTCATGAGTACGGCGACGGTCATCACCCGTGTTCTTACGCAATTCCAAGAACTCTTCAATATCCAAGTGCCATGTTTCTAGATAAGCACAAACCGCACCCTTACGCTTACCGCCTTGGTTCACAGCAACCGCAGTGTCATTAACCACTTTCAAGAATGGCACAACACCTTGTGATTTACCGTTAGTCCCTTTGATATGACTTCCTAATGCACGAACATTAGTCCAGTCATTACCCAAGCCACCAGCAAACTTAGATAGCAATGCATTCTCTTTCAATGCCTCATAGATGCCATCAAGATCATCCTCAACAGTCGTCAAGTAGCAGCTTGAGAGTTGTGGACGTGTTGTTGCTGAATTAAATAAAGTTGGTGTACTGGACATGAAATCGAATGTAGAAAGGATTTCATAGAACTCAATCGCACGACGCTCGCGATCAAGCTCATTCAAAGACAAGCCCATTGCAACACGCATGAAGAATGCTTGTGGCATCTCAATACGACGATCTTCAATATGCAAAAAATAACGGTCATACAAGGTTTGTAGGCCAAGGTAGTTGAATTGCAAGTCGCGACTAGCATTCAAGGCAGCAGCCAAGCGCGGCAAGTCAAACTCACTCATCCGCGGATCTAACAACTCAGCGGAAATACCCTCATGAATGTACTTAGCAAAGTAAGTGCTGTACTCAGCTTGCATATCACCTTGCAAGACTTCCTTACCCAAGATCTCTTTACGAATCACGTGCATCAAGATTCGCGCTGTTACTTGGCTATACGCTGGATCTTTTTCAATCAAAGTCCGTGAAGCCAAGATAGCAGAGTCATACACCTGCGCCATTGGTACGCCATCGTACAAATTCTTGATAGTCTCAGTGATGATTGGGCTTGCATCAATGTGATTACCCAAACCTTCGCAAGCAGCTTCAATCACGGTGCGCAATGCAGCCATGTCAAGCCACTTTTCTACACCGTTGTCGGTTACCTTGATGCCAGACTCCGCAGCCTGGTTTGCAGTCTGAGCTTCTTGAGCAACCTCTTGTTGCGCGGCACGCTCTTGGTTGCGCTTTTCACGATAGAGAACATAAGCACGAGCAACGTTGTGCTCGCCGCTACGCATCAAAGCCAATTCAACCTGATCTTGAATATCTTCGATATGAAAAGTACCGCCATTAGGACGGCTACGCAATAAAGCGCGCACAACAGAATGAGTCAATTGCTCAACTTGCTCGCGTACGCGTGCAGATGCAGCGCCTTGGCCACCATTAACCGCCAAAAATGCTTTAGTTACTGCAATCGCAATTTTGGATGGCTCAAATGCAACAACAGAGCCATTGCGGCGAATAATTTTGTAATCAGACAATTGGGTTGCCTGAGTACCACCAACTCCACCGGCGACAAAGCTGGCAGAAGGGGTCTGATTGATTGCCCCTGCAGGGTTAATTCCTGGGTTATTTGCACCAGGTATTTGGCCTGCCGTCTGTGGATTTGCGTATGTCATGTTACTCCTGCGTCTATATATAGTTATTTGGACAAAATATCGTTAAAAAACAATGGGGTATTGCTAGATTCAAACACTACATCTAGTGTCTTGAAGCGCATTAGCCACTAAGTATAGGGAAATATTGAGTTCTTGATAAGTCTTTTCTTACAAATATTTATCAGTACTTTTACTATGTAATTGACCTTTTTTAAGGGTCATTTTGGTGCGGATTTTTTTTCCCTTTTACCTAAAGGCTAAAAAAGTAAGCGTACGCTTACATACAAAAAAGAGGCTACCGAGAAGTTAGTCCGTATGGCAGATTTTTTAAAGAAACGTTTGTCTCTTTTTGGAACTTTTTCCAATCAAAATACATTCCGGGATCCGTCTTTCGATCGGGGGCAATGTCACTGTGCCCCGCAAATTGCAGATTGGCATAACAAGCTTCCAAGATTGGAATCAGTTTATTTAGGGCTTGGTATTGAGCCTCCTCAAATGGCGTCTCACCATCGCCCTCTAATTCAATACCAATTGAAAAGTCATTGCATTTCTCTCTACCCATAAAGGAAGAAACGCCCGCATGCCATGCTTTATTTTGAGTTGAAACAAACTGAATCAATTCACCAGTTCGAGTAATCAAAAAATGACTGGATACTTTTTGTCCTGCAATCTCTTCGAAATAAGGATGCGCTGTTGAGTCCAATTGATTTTGAAAAAAATCAATAATGTACTGACTAGAGTTTGTTGATCTAAATTCACTGGGTGGCAAACTAATATGATGAATCACAACCAAATCTGGAGAAATATTTTCTGGGCGCACATCTTGGTTTGGTGAAGGACGCCATTTTGCAGAGCCTACCCAACCTTGTTGATCGATCGCATTGAGATGCTCTTTTGAACAATAAAAACGTTCCTCAAAAATCTTGGCTTCGGATTTTGGAAGATGTACTTTGCAATGCTGACATTGCACCATCCCCTCTGGCTCAATAGCCTTTGGAGCCTTATTTGGCCTAGGATTATGAGCCTCCCCTCGCCCAGCTTGAATCTGCTTTTTACCCTTTAACCAACGGTAAAAAAGATATGCGCCCGCAAGTAATAAAAGCCACTTGAACAAGAATTACGCTCTCTGCAAAATGACTTCTAAAACAAAACGACTTCCTACATAAGCAAGAAGTAAAGCAGTGTACGCACTCAATACCCAACGAATCGCTGCTCGACCACGTAGGCCCACTCGCCAACGCGCCAACAATAAGCCAGCAAATAAAAACCAGGAGACCAAAGCAAAAATAGTTTTGTGGTCAAACACCAGCGGTCTACCAAACAGCGTTTGCGAAAACAGCAAACCAGAAAAAACGGTCAGGCTTAATAAAGCAAATCCAACATAGAGCAAGTTAAATAAAAGACTCTCCATGGTCATCAATGGAGGTAAATCTTCGAGCCAATGTGCAACTCGACTATTTGGAACAATCGCGAGTTGACGATGTAATGCCCGATCTTGAATACTCATCAACATCGCATGCATTGCAGCCAAACTAAGCAAGCCCACCGAAATCGTGGCAACAATAAAGTGTCCTTTAAACCAAGGATCGGAAACCGCTCTTGGCGAAATTAATGTTCCAGGAAACAGGCTGGGCAAAAGTGGGCAGACCAAGGCAAACAGAACAGCCAACCAACGCAAGCTAGAAATAGGCAGAAACCAAGATTGGAACCAATAGAAAGCCAAGCCAACCCAGGCAATCAAGGACAAATCTTGTGCAAACCCGAAAACAAAACCTTGAGGGGTAAATACGGAATCATGGAGCTTCATGCCATGCGCCAGTAAGGCCAAAAGAATAAAGGCCTGAATCAGTGGCGAAGATTCTGAGGATTTGTCTTTGCCCTTTGGGCTAAAGCTCAAAAAAAGCAAAAGAAGCAGATAGAGTGCGGATGGAAGCAACTCGTGCGCTGGGTGACCTAAAATATCCATCTACAAAGTCTAATCGATAAATGCTAGAAAACCTCACCGATCGCCTATCCCGTGTTGTGAAAACAATGCGAGGCCAAGCCCGCCTTACCGAAGCCAATACCGTAGAAATGCTACGGGAAATCCGTCTTGCCTTATTAGAGGCAGACGTAGCCCTACCAGTAGTGAAGTCTTTACTAGAGCAGATTAAATTTAAGGCGCTAGGTGAAGAGGTTGTTGGGAGTCTGAGTCCAGGCCAAGCCTTGGTTGGAGTCGTGCAACGCGAGCTTGCTCAAGTCATGGCAGGCGATGCCAATCAAAGCGGTGAACTCAATCTAGCTACCCAACCGCCTGCAGTCATTTTGATGGCAGGCTTACAGGGTGCAGGTAAAACCACTTCCGTTGGCAAACTAGCCAAATGGCTGCAAGAAAAAAAGAAAAAGAAAGTACTCACCGTTTCTTGTGACGTATATCGCCCTGCCGCGATCGAACAACTAGAGACAGTCACGAAGCAAGTTGGCGCAGAATTTTTTCCAAGCAACGTTAATCAAAAGCCAAGCGATATTGCGACTGCTGCCCTAGATTGGGCACGTCGCCATTACTTTGATGTAGTGATTGTCGATACTGCGGGCCGTCTAGGCATTGATGAGGCGCTCATGCAAGAGATCAAAACTTTGCATGCCAATCTCAATCCGATTGAGACCTTATTTGTGGTGGACGCAATGCTAGGTCAGGATGCCGTCAATACCGCCAAAGCTTTCCATGAGGCACTTCCCCTCACGGGAGTTATCCTCACCAAGCTAGACGGCGACTCTCGTGGCGGCGCTGCGCTATCTGTCCGTCAGGTCACTGGCGTACCTCTCAAATTTATCGGCGTAGCCGAGAAGATGGATGGTTTAGAAGCCTTTGATGCGGAGCGTATGGCGAACCGCATTTTGGGCATGGGCGACATTCTCGCCCTAGTCGAGCAGGCTCAGCAACACGTCGATGTTGCGAAAGCAGAAAAGTTAGCGAACAAGATTTCCAAAGGCGGTTTTGATCTTGAAGATTTTCGAGATCAGTTAATGCAAATGCAAAAGATGGGTGGCATGGCTAGTTTGATGGATAAGCTTCCCAGTCAGGTGGCTCAGGCCGCCTCGAAGGCAAACCTCAGCAATGCGGATAAACAAACCAAACGCATGCGTGGAATTATCGACAGCATGACTCCTCAAGAGCGCAGAAAACCAGAGCTATTGAAAGCTAGTCGTAAGCGTCGCATTGCTGCAGGATCAGGAGTAGAGGTGCAAGAAGTCAATCGCCTGCTGGCTCAGTTCGAGCAAATGCAAACGATGATGAAACAGTTTAAGGGTGGCAAGATGGCGCGCACTATGGCTGCCATGGCCGCTAAAGGAGCCGCCAAAGGTATTGGCGGACTCTTTAAAAAATAAAATTAAGAACTATATTAATTAAGCGACTGTATTTTTAGCAGCTTGAACTGCTGCAATGACAGTATCTTTAATTTTCGCCAAAGGTATATTCTGGGACTCAGAATCGGTACGGCCTTTAAATTCCACCTGGGAATCCGCTAAACCACGATCCCCAATAACTACGCGGAAAGGCGCGCCAATCAGCTCCCAGTCAGCAAACATTGCGCCTGGACGCTCATTGCGATCATCCAGGATCACATCGACACCAGCAGCAAGCAACTCATCGTGAAGCTGATCACATGCTGCTTTTACTTGCTCTGATTTTTCGTAACCCATTGGACAAATAACTACCTCAAATGGCGCCATAGAGATAGGCCAAATAATTCCCTTGTCGTCATGACCTTGTTCAATAGCCGCACCTAGCAAACGAGTTACACCAATGCCATAACAACCCATCACCATTGGCTGAGCTTTACCTTGTTGATCTAAGTAAGTGCAGCCCATTGCTTCGGAGTAGCGAGTACCCAATTGGAAAACGTGACCGACTTCAATGCCACGGCAAATATCAACCACGCCCTTGCCATCAGGGGAAGGGTCGCCAACTACCGCATTACGAATATCCAACACCACAGGCTCTGGTAAATCACGGCCCCAGTTCACCCCAGTCAAATGGTGGCCAGCATCATTAGCACCGCATACAAAATCCGACATATTGGCTACAGTGCGATCGGCAACAACCGTGACATCTGAACTAATACCAACGGGACCTAAATATCCAGCAGGGGCATTACATGCTTGCTTGATTTCTGCTTCAGTAGCAAAACGTGACTCAGCCATGCCTGGCACTTTGCTCGCCTTAACTTCGTTGAGCTCATGATCACCGCGCACTAACAACATAAAGAGTTTTGCTGGACCATTTTCTTGATCAGCCGCGAACAATAAAGACTTTACGGTTTTCTCAAGCGGAATATTGAGGAGCTTCGCCACGTCTGCGCAATTGGTTTTATCAGGCGTTGCCACCTTTGCCATTACTTGAGTTGCTGCGGCCCGTGCGGCAATCAATGCCAATGATTCTGCAGCTTCTAAATTGGCTGCGTAATCCGAATTCGGGCAATACACAATCGCATCTTCTCCAGTATCCGCAATCACATGGAACTCTTGACTACCAGAGCCGCCAATAGCGCCGTTATCAGCGGTCACTGCACGAAACTTCAAGCCCATTCGCTTGAAGATACGGGTGTATGCGTCAAACATGATCTGATATGACTTCTTCAACCCGTCGGTATCGCGATCAAACGAATACGCATCTTTCATGCTGAACTCACGGCCGCGCATGATGCCAAAACGAGGACGACGCTCATCGCGGAACTTCGTCTGGATTTGATAAAAATTCACCGGCAATTGTTTGTAGCTCTTAATCTCATTGCGAGCTAAATCGGTAATTACTTCTTCGGAAGTTGGCTGTATCAAAAAGTCGCGGTCATGGCGGTCTTTGATGCGCAATAACTCAGGCCCCATTTTTTCCCAACGACCTGTCTCTTGCCATAACTCTGCCGGCTGAATCATTGGCATCAATAATTCAATTGCACCCGCACGATTCATTTCCTCGCGAATGATGTTTTCCACCTTTCGAATCACCTTCAACCCCAAAGGCAAGTAGTTATAAACACCAGCGCTCAGTTTGCGGATTAAACCCGCACGCACCATGAGCTTATGCGAAACCACCTCAGCGTCAGAGGGGGCTTCTTTTAGTGTCGCGAGAAATGATTGTGATGCTTTCATGTATGGATATAATCAAATCATTGATTTTAAAGGATTTGGGGCGCGATCATGCTTGACCGTGAAGGGTATAGACCCAATGTCGGCATTGTCCTCCTTAACAGCCGTAACGAGGTTTTCTGGGGAAAACGCGTTGGGCAGCATTCGTGGCAGTTCCCACAGGGTGGGATCGCTCATGGTGAAAGCCCTGAGCAAGCGATGTACCGCGAATTGCATGAAGAGGTTGGCTTGCTACCGGAACATGTCCAGATCATTGGACGAACAAGGGACTGGCTCCGCTATGACGTCCCTGAGGAATACCTACGCCGACAACATGCCACACGTGTTCACCGCGCAGCCTATCGTGGCCAAAAGCAAATCTGGTTTCTATTGCGCTTTGTTGGTTTAGATAGCGATATTCAATTACGCGCCACTGAACATCCTGAATTCGATGCTTGGCGATGGGTGCCGTTTTGGATTCAACTGGATGCGGTAATTGGCTTTAAGCGTGAGGTCTATCAACTGGCCTTATCTGAGCTGGCACGCTATCTTGCTAAGGGAGTACGTATGCAACAACTCGCCTGGGGAACGCCACTCGATCTATTTCAGTCCTTTTATTCTAGGGGTGAAGATAGCTCAAAAGAATCCACTAAATCAGACAAGCAAAAATAATGAGTCCACTTTTTCAAAGATTTAGCCAAATACTGATGTGTATTTGTTTTGCTTTATCCCTATTGGCTTGCGCTGGCGATCCAATGGAAAGTGGCTTAGATCCATTTGCGCCCATGGTATTTAAAGAAGGTGTCACTAAGATGCCGGCAAACCCACCTAATCCGTCAACCCTGGTACCTTTTTACGTCTCTCAACAAACCATTTTTAAATTCGCCGTCGATACCGACTCCATTTTGATTGGAGCAGATGGGGTTACGCGCTATATCGTAGTCATGACTAATCCCAGCGGGGGGCAACAAGCCCAATATGAAGGCATCCGTTGCGATTCGTTCCAGTGGCGCCTCTATGGCACGCTGGAAAATGGATCCTGGAAAGAGAATCCGCTCTCCAGCTGGAGATCAATACAAAGTAATGTACCCAATCGTTACCAAGCATCCTTAGCACAAGGCGCTTTCTGCAATTTCAACACACAAGAAAAAAATATCAAGACTGTGGTTCAGTCATTGAACCCCAATGGATTTACTGGCGGAACAAAGCCCACTAACTCTTTTGGAATTCAATAAGCCAAGATTTTATTTGGCGCTCAAACGAGTGCCAATCTTCTCTCCAGCCATTAAGCGCGTTAGAACATTTGGCTCACGCCCCGAGGCAATAACAGTTGTCGCGCCAGTCTGAACTGCAATTTTTGCAGCCAGCACTTTGGTCAACATACCGCCTTTACTCAGCTCGCTACCTGCACCACCCGCCATTTTTTCTAGGGCAGGATCGCCAGCAGTGGCATCGCTTAACAATGTGGCATCTGGATTTTGGCGTGGATCCGCGGTAAATAAACCGCCTTGATCGGTCAAAATCACCAATAAGTCTGCATGCACTAAATTACTGACCAAAGCAGCCAAACTATCGTTATCACCAAATTTAATTTCATCAGTAACAACAGTGTCGTTTTCGTTGATGATAGGAACTACACCCAACTTCAATAAAGTATCGAGTGTGCCTTTGGCATTGGCATTACGTTCAGCATGCGCCAAGTCAGCATTGGTGAGCAAGATCTGTGCACTACGCAATTGAAATTGTGCAAAACAACTTTCATACACCTGAACTAAACCCATTTGCCCGACAGCTGCGGCTGCCTGTAGTTGATGAATTTCTTGTGGGCGCTTAGCCCAACCCAAGCGTTGCATACCCTCAGCAATCGCGCCTGAGCTCACCATCAGCGCTTCATGACCCGCTTTTAACAATTCGGCAATTTGTCCGGCCCAATTGGCAATGGCGGCATGATCCAAGCCCTCGCCATTATTCGTGACAAGACTAGAGCCCACTTTGACAACAATGCGTTTAGTTTCTTTGTTACTCATAAAAAGTACTGGTTAACTTATTAATCTGGTGCTTGATCTTGATATCGTGGATCTGCTGCACGCTCTTCCGCATCATCACGATCGCGACGGACAGAATCTAAATAGTCCTGTAGCGCATAACAAAGCTTCTCGCAGCCCATGCCCGTTAATGCTGAAATCTCAAAAACTGGACCGCTCCACTTAAACTTTTTCACAAAGTCGGCAACCACTTTCTTGCGATCCTCTTCGGGGATCATATCGACCTTGTTTAATACCAACCAGCGCGGTTTCTCAACCAGAGCTTCATCATATTTACGTAACTCATTGACGATCGCATTGGCATCAGCCACTGGGTCAACGTTCTCATCAAATGGAGCAAGATCGACTAAATGCAGAAGTACACCTGTACGCTGTAAATGGCGTAAGAAACGGTGGCCCAAGCCAGCGCCTTCCGCAGCCCCTTCAATCAATCCAGGAATATCAGCAATCACAAAGCTACGCTCACTGCCTACGCGCACCACGCCCAAATTGGGATGCAAAGTAGTAAATGGATAGTCAGCAATTTTTGGGCGCGCATTAGACACAGCGGTAATCAAAGTCGATTTACCAGCATTTGGCATACCCAACAAACCTACATCTGCCAACACTTTCAACTCAAGCTTGAGTTTGCGACGTTCGCCAGGCTTGCCATTGGTCTTTTGTCGTGGCGCTCGATTAGTACTACTCTTAAAGTGAATATTGCCCCAACCACCAACACCGCCCTGCGCTAAACACAAGCGTTCACCATGCGTAGTTAAATCCGCAATCGGTTCACCCGTTTCATAATCAGAGATGATCGTACCCACTGGCATACGCAATTCAATATCATCACCTGCGCGACCATAACAATCAGCACCACGACCTGGTTCACCATTCTTTGCAGTGTGTGTTTTGGCATAGCGGTAATCAATCAGGGTATTGATATTGCGATCGGCAATAGCCCAGACGCTTCCGCCCTTTCCACCATCACCGCCATCAGGACCGCCAAACTCAATAAACTTTTCGCGGCGCATAGAGGCGCTCCCGGCGCCACCCTGGCCGGCAATTACTTCAATACGCGCTTCGTCTATAAATTTCATGAATAAAAAAGGCCTCGCTTAGCGAGGCCTGTTCCTAAGAGTTAAATTCGGAATAAATCTGAATCAAACGTGTCTCAGTCAGGCGCCTTATGAACGAGGCAAAACTGAAACTTGGGCCTTCTTCAAAGCGCCCTTAACGCCAAATTCCACTTGGCCGTCAATTAAGGCGAACAAAGTGTGATCTTTACCAATACCAACGTTAGCACCTGGATGAACACGTGTGCCACGTTGACGAACAATGATGCTGCCAGCATTAATTTGCTCGCCGCCATAAACCTTAACGCCTAGGCGTTTCGATTCTGAGTCGCGGCCATTTCGCGTTGAGCCGCCGCCTTTTTTCTGTGCCATATCTTTCTCCTACCCTGAATTAGGCTTTAATCGTGTTGATCAAAATTTCAGTGAAATTTTGACGATGGCCTTGGTGCTTTTGATAATGCTTGCGACGGCGCATCTTAAAGATTGTCACTTTATCGTGACGTCCTTGGGAGACGACAGTGGCCATCACAGCTGCACCATTAACCAATGGATCACCCAACTTCAGTGAAGCGCCTTCGCCAACGGCGAGGACTTGGTCAAGAGTGATTTCGCTGCCGATTTCCGCTGGTATCTGTTCTATTTTCAATTTTTCGCCAGCAGCAACTTTATACTGTTTGCCACCGGTTTTTATGACCGCGTACATGGTTTGAAACCTCAATTAATATCTACATTTAAGCCAATCCACCCTGGATTAGCTAAGCCGATTATTATATCTTGCATGACGAGCACTGTCAAAATCAACGACCTTAGCCAAATCCTGGCACCAATTTCCTTAGAATTCAAGGACTTAGACCAGGTAATTCGAGAGCGTTTGGCCTCAAAAGTAGCCCTTATTGACCAGATTTCGACCTACATCATTCAAGCAGGTGGAAAGCGGGTAAGACCCGCCTTACTGATGTTGATTGCCAAAGCACTTGCCAATGGCAACCCAACTCCTCACACACTAGAAATGGCCGCTGTTGTCGAATTTATCCATACGGCCACCCTCTTACACGATGATGTTGTGGATGAATCGACCCTTAGACGAGGACGCGAAACCGCCAATGCCGCTTTTGGAAATGCAGCCAGCGTTTTAGTAGGTGATTTTTTGTATTCCAGAGCTTTCCAAATGATGGTGAGCCCGAACGATCTTCGGGTCATGCAAATTCTGTCGGATGCAACCAATACCATTGCCGAAGGCGAAGTATTGCAATTGCTCAATATGAATGATCCTGAGGTTGACGAAGCAAGTTATCTACAAGTCATTCGCTACAAAACCGCTAAATTGTTTGAAGCATCCACTGAGCTCGGCGCCATTTTGGCTAAAGCAAGTGATGCCCATCGAGAGCAAGCCGCAGCATTTGGCAGACACATTGGCACGGCCTTCCAGCTCATGGATGACCTGTTGGACTACACCGCTAACGCAGCTCAAATGGGCAAGAATGCGGGAGATGATTTGCGTGAAGGTAAGCCCACCTTGCCACTGATCTATCTTCTTGAGAATGGCACACATGCAGAACAACTTCTAGTACGGGCAGCGATTGAACAAAATCAAGATTTACCCGAGGACGTCTTTGCGCAAATCTTAAGTGCAGTACAAAATTCAGGCGCCTTGAACTACACACAAGCTGCAGCTAAACGTGAAGCAGATTTAGCCTTGGGATGTATTCAAAACTTTCCAAGCAATGAGGCTACTAATTCCTTACGCGAGCTGTGCGTGTATTCACTCGCAAGGCAAACTTAAGATCCAACGCTATTTAAGCGTAACTCACGGGCAGTGATACGGGCTTTCTCAGCCTCATCGCGCAAACGAGCAACCTCGTCTTTCGAGAGCCTCTCAAGATTGGAATAATCTAATTTCCAAGTCGGATTAGAAGACCAAACCAATGGGGACTGCACAGTAGTTCTGGGCGCTGGCGCCGATTCCAAAAGACGCAAAGCCAATTCAAAATTTAATTGCCTAGATGCGGCGTCATGCGGCTTAGCCGCAGCATTGCCGAGCGGGAAATCACTAAATAAAAATCTGGGTACGCCACAATACTCCACGATATCTTTAGCAGCACCCATCACTACCGTCGAAATGCCTTCAGCCTCTAAATAGCGCGCCAATAAACTTTGGCTCTGGTGACAGATAGGGCAATTCGGAATCAATATTGCTACATCCACATGATCAGCACGCAACATCTCCACAATCATCGGGGCATCTATCTCGAGAGTGTGTCGTTGGCTTCGATTGGTTGGTAAGCCATAAAAATGGGGTGATAGCGCTTTAATCCTGCCGCTCTTCTTTGCCTGCTTAGCAGCCTCTAGCGGAAACCAACAGTGACCATCTTCCATATTGGCATTCTTACGATCAATACCAACATGCGCAATTCTCAGATCAGCATTCGCATCGATAGATTCCTGGTATGGTTTATAAAACTTTGCAGCTGCGTTATATGGCGCACCAGGCCCTTGATCACCCTTCTGTGGATCATATGGAACCGCCGTTGTAATCAACGCCAGAACGGATTGATTGAGTGGTTTTTTAAGTGGGGCAAAAGGAACCTCTGCGTAGTGTGCCCATACATAGGGATTGTCGTAGCCTAAGCCTAAGTAATAACTGCGCGTCCGCTCAATATAACGAATAGGTTGATCCCATTCTGGTGCAAAAACAAGTTCAGATACTTGAGACATAAGTCCGCCCTGTAAGATATCGCCTATTCAATATTTAACTTATAGGAAACCATTATGGCTCAATGGCTTAGATTTCAACATCAAGGCAAAAGTGGATTAGGGCAAGTTCAAGGGGATCAGATTGCCGTCTATTCAGGCGACTTGTTTAATAGCCCTACGCCCACCGGTGAAACACTTCAATTAGCAGACGTCACTATCGATATCCCTTGCATTCCTTCCAAGATGGTTGCCATGGTGGATAACTTTCATGCGCTCGTTACTAAACTTGAGCACGCAGTACCTGCTGAACCACTATATTTCCTAAAAGGAAACAATTCGTTTTTAGCAGCCAATCAAGTCATTCATACACCAAAGTCTTACTCAGGAAAAGTGGTTTATGAAGGTGAACTGGGCATTGTGATTGGCAAACGTATTCATGAAGCAGATGAATCTGAAGCAGCTAAAGCGATTTTTGGCTACACCTGCATCAATGATGTCACTGCTATTGAAATCTTAAACCGTGATCCTGGATATGCTCAATGGACACGCTCTAAAAGCTTTAATACCTTTGGTGTATTCGGTCCTTACATCACCACCGATGTTGACCCAAGCAAGCTCACCATCAAAACGATTTTGAACGATCAAGAGCGTCAAAACTATCCTGTTGCAGACATGATCTTCCCGCCCGCAAAATTAGTCAGCCTGATTTCCCAAGATGTCCCCCTTGAGGCTGGTGACATCATTGCTTGCGGCACTTCCGTCGGCGTTGGTTCTATGAAACCAGGCAGCAATGTCAGCATCATTATTGATGGCGTTGGCAGACTTGATAATCGTTTCGAATAAATACGAATCAACGAAACGCCGATCCAAAACAAAAGCCCTTGCTTTTTGGCAAGGGCTTTTTATTTACCGCAAATGATTTGAATTACCTTTAGTACCCTGATACTGAAGGCAAAGCTAAGCTACCTTTAGATGCTTGTACGTTTTCATCTAAATATTTGGTTAGAGCAAAGACTGTATTCAAGCAAGGTGTTGGAGTCTGAGTTATGCGACCCAATTCAATCACTGAACCTAGGAGCGCATCAATCTCTAAGCTACGACCTGCCTCTAGATCTTGCAACATCGAGGTTTTATGCTTACCGACCTTCTCTGCGCCAGCGATACGACGCTCGATATCCACCCGGAAAGTAACACCCAACTTTTCAGCGATGGTTTGCGCTTCAGCCATCATGTTGCGCGCCAACTCTTTGGTCAACGGATATTGGCAGATGCCCTCAAGCGTTCCGTGAGTGAGTGAACTGATCGGATTGAAAGTCATATTGCCCCACAGCTTCAACCAAATCTCTGAGCGAATGTCGTCCAGAATGGGGGATTTAAAGCCTGCGGCACTCATCATCTCAGACATCTTTTGAATGCGCTCGGTTGTCTTACCATCCAACTCGCCCAATGGGAAACGATTACCTTCAACGTGACGAATCACGCCAGGAGCCTGTGTAAAGGTAGCTGGATAAACAACGCAACCAATGATGTTGTTTGGATTAATTGCTTTCTTAGCAAGTCCGCCAGCATCTACAGTCTCAACAGAATGATCTTGATACTCGCCGCCAAGCTTTTGGAAATACCACCAAGGAATTCCGTTTTGCATCGGAATCAAAATTGTTTCTGGACCCATGATGGCCGCTAGATCATCAATGATGGGTTCAACTTGGTGGGCTTTCACTGCCAAAATGACAACGTCTGGGGTCTCAGCATCCCGAATCTTTTCAACTGCCTTTACCTGCGCTACTAATGGCTCAGGCTGGTCATCCATAATTAAGGCTAGACCACGCTCTTTAATGGCGGCTAAAGTAGCGCCACGCGCAACAACCGTTACATCATTGCCTGCTCTCGCCAACATGACAGCTAGGTAACCGCCAATGGCGCCACCTCCACCGATCACACAGATTTTCATAGGAACTCCACAAGAATAAAAAATTTTGAATTAGTTTCATTTTAGTGTGTATGTTTTGCAGTGCAACAAATTTAATTGCCTATTTTTTGGGCAATTCTAGCTTTGCACCGCTTTAAGCTCATCTTTTGGCACAAGACTGCCCAGAATCATCCCGGCAATACTGGCCAATAGTCCAGCCAATTGAGGAGGCATGATTGAATTAGGCGCCAAAATTTCGCAGCTAACCCAAATGCTTAAGCCACCAACGACCGCCAGCAATCCCCCCAAGGAATTTGCTCTTGGCCAATAAACGCCAAATGCGAGCGGTACAAATGCGGCAACCAAGGTCACTTTATAAGCACTCTCTACCATCTTAAAAATAGAGAGTTCTGAATTCACAGCAAAGAATGTCACCACCACTGCGAAACATAAAACTGTGATTCGCATAATTTTCAATAGCGCATGATCAGATAAGTGCTTGAAAAAGCCTCGAACAATATTTTCAGCAAAGGTTACCGAAGGTGCCAATAGAGTTGCGCTTGCACAACTCTTGATTGCAGAGAGCAATGCACCGAAGAACATCACCTGTGCAATGATTGGGACGTGATTCAAAATTAACTTAGGCAGAATCATCTGCGGATCAGTATTGAGATATTGCTTCACTAGATCCGGGCTAATCAATGTTGCTGAATATGCCAAGTACATCGGTACAAACGCAAAAATAAAATACAGTACACCACCCAAAATTGCAGCATTAACGGCAATGGTGACGTTCTTGCTTGAGGTAATGCGCTGAAACACATCCTGCTGAGGAATGGAGCCCAGCATCATGGTGCAAAGCGCAGCAACAAATCCCAAAATAGACGCCAAATTCATATCGGGCCAAAAATTGCTGAATTGCCCAGCTGCAGCGGCATGCTCGATCACCACACTAATCCCGCCCGTTTGGGCCGTCATTTCACCGCCAATGTAAAGCATGCCAATCACAATGATGATCATCTGAATAAAGTCGGTGATCGCCACAGACCACATACCGCCAAACAAGGTATAGATCAAAACGCTTGCTGCACCAATCATCATGCCGCCCGTTTGAGAAATACTACCTTCGGACACCACACTAAAAACCAATCCAAGCGCTTTAATCTGAGCAGCAACCCAACCCAAGTACGAGACAACAATACAAAGCGTTACAAGAACTTCAACAGTACGGCCATATTTTTCACGAAAGAAATCGCCGATCGTCAACATACGTCTGTTGTACAAATGACGGGCAAAAAAGAGGCCAACTAAAATTAAACATAGAGAGGATCCAAATGGATCGGAAACCACACCACCCAAGCCCTCTTTTAAGAAAGTAGCGGGAATACCTAAGACGGTCTCGGAACCAAACCATGTAGCAAAGACGGTAGCCGTCACAATCGGCATGGGAAGACTATGTCCTGCCGCAGCAAAGTCAGCTGTATTTTTAACGCGTAGAGCAGCCCACAAACCAATGCCGACTGATACGACCCAGTAAATAATGACGAACCAAATCAGCACGCCAGATTTCCCCTAAAAGAATTTGATGAAATTATATGGCTATGTCACTTTTGTCAGTAAGGAAATAAAGGGCAAATTTACTGCCGGCTTGCTACCACTTGGTCTGACATAATGAACAGGTGCAATCTCCTAAATCAAGCCTCACCTCAAGCCTTACAGACAACCAAGACCAGGATCTGGCATACCAAAAGACCATTTTGCGGTCGGTATCCAGAACCTTCGCTCTGACCATCCCCCTTCTGCCGCCCACAATCGAAAAGGTGGTGGGTAACACTTACTTGCTGTGTCGCATCGTCGATACCATTGAAGATGCGGCCAATTTAAGTGCCAGCAAAAAGCAAGAGCTATCGAAATTATTTTTAGATAGCGTACTAGAGCGATTACCTGCGCAGGATTTTGTGGATGCTTGTCTTTTGGCGCTGCGTGATTACGGCAACCTCGATGAGCTAGATCTCATCGCTCATACGCCTACCGTCTTAAGAATTTTGCACACCTGCTCCAAGGAAGATCAAGCAGCAGTCAGTCGATGCGTCTCCATCATGTCGGATGGTATGTCCTATTTTCATGACAAACAGACACAGGCTGGACTTCAAGATTTACAGGAATTCGAGAAATATTGCTATGTTGTTGCGGGCGTTGTTGGAGAACTCTTAACAACAGTATTCAGCAATCACTCAACTACATTTTCTAAAAGCTTTCAGGGCAAAGAGAATCTAGCGATCGCTTTTGGCCAAGCGCTACAAATGACCAACATTCTGAAAGATTCTCCGGAAGATAGAGCACGCGGTGTCTCTTGGAAGCCAGTCGGCATGAGCCAATCCGATCTTCTACAGATTGCCTATGAAAAATTGCAAGATTCTTTGCAATACATTCTGCTGATCCCAAAGCAAGATAGTGGAATACGCCGCTTTTGCTTTCTAGCATTTGGTCTGGCTGTGATGACACTCGGCAAGATTGCGCAGCGCACTGAATTTAGCAATAAGAATGAAGTGAAACTATCCAGAAGAACCGTGATGACTTTTTATAGCTTCACTAGCATCGCCGTTCACAGCGATCTATTGATGACAATCTTTTTTAGTCGCTCATCTAAAGCGCTTAGAGCATTCGCTAAGAACTAAAGCACGCCCTCGTGCTTTAGCAACCAAGTTTTAATTTGGCGATAAAGGCCTGGGGTATTTTCTTTCATAAACCCCCCAATACCCTGAGCAGACACCACTCGATGGCAGGGAGTAATCAATGGAAAAGGATTCGCGCCACATGCCGTGCCAACCGCGCGTGGCCCACTCTTAATTGCGCCTGCAATCTCGCCATAGGTTCTTGCCTCGCCCAGTGGAATTTTGCGAATACTCTGCCAAACTTTTTGTTGGTGAGCCGTTCCCAAAGGCTTCATGGGAAGATCAAATGAATAATTGGGATCCTTAAAATAGGCTTTGCATTGCTTAACCACTTCCTTAGCCAAGGCATTCTGGGGTGGTGATAAAGCCTTAGTAGCGGGTAGGTAGTCAATTTTTGACAACATTAAGCTACCATCAACCAATTCAGTCGCAATACCCAGTCGACCAAAAGGCGCTTCAATCACGCAATAACTTGCGCTTTTGGGGGTTGAGGCGTTTTTTGTCTGAGGCATAAGAAGATTCTCACACAATTTCAGCAAAAGGGATGGTGGCTTATTAAATTTGATCTATAGCCTGTGAAACCCCACTTTGCTATATTGAATCATCCTGTATTTACATAGGCAAACAGATGGATAACTTTTTTGACGATTGGCCCCTCTATAGTCAGGCAGCCTTAGTCTTATTTTTACTTGCGCTTTCTGGCTTTTTTTCGATGGCCGAAACCAGCATGCTCTCCTCCAATCGCCATCGTCTTCGCGCGATGGCCAATAGCGGAAATTCTGGGGCGGCTTTAGCTGAAGAACTACTGAAGCGGATTGACTCCTTGCTATCGGTATTGCTGATCTCGAACAATTTGATCAATACCATTCTTCCCATTTTAGTTACCGGAATTGCTCTACATCTATTTGGTGAGAGTGGGCTTGTTTTATCTGTTGCCACGCTAGTAGTTGCTTTACTCATTATTGTTTTCAGCGAAATTACGCCAAAAGTGATTGGTGCCGCTTTTCCAGAAAAGATTGCCGCTAATGTAGGCTGGCTAATCCTACCGCTGACATTTCTCTTTTCCCCATTACTGTGGCTAATTAATAACTTTGTTTCTGGCTTGATGAGAGTCTCTGGCCTGCAATCATCCTCTGATAGCAGAACTATGAGCAAAGAGGAATTGCGTAGTCTCGTTCTGGAATCGAATCGCTTTGTGTCAAATCATCATCGCAATATTTTGCTGAATTTATTTAATTTGGAGAACATCACCGTTGATGATGTCATGACACCGAGGTCAAAAATTGAAGTGCTCGACCTTTCAAGGCCTATTGATGAGGTAGTTCAACAATTAGAAACTTGTTATCACAATAAATTGCCGGTTTGTGATGGAGATTCTGAGCGCATCGTCGGCATCCTATCCGTTAAGAAAGCCCTGTCATTATTGGGTGACTCCGATTTAAAGCATGAAGATTTTCGTGCCTTACTCAATGAACCTTACTTCATTCCTAGTGGAACGCCAGTCTTGCAGCAAATGCAATTTTTCCAAGACAACCAACAACGTCTCAGTTTAGTAGTTAATGAGTATGGTGAGGTTTTAGGTTTAGTGACATTTGAGGACATCGTTGAAGAATTAATTGGTGAATTCACAACCTCTTTTTCTGACCTCTCCACCGATCCGCATTGGCTGGCAGATGGAACCTATCTTGCGAGTGGTGGCGCCTCATTGCGGGATCTCAATCGCTTATTAAATTTAGAGCTCCCACTAGAAGGTCCACGTACCTTGAACGGCCTCATCCTCGAAAACCTAGAAGCCATTCCCGACCATGATGTCAGCATCAAAATTAGTGGAATCGTGATGGAGATTGTTCAGTTTGACGATCAGGGTGTGAAAACGATCAAGCTTTACCGCCCTAATATGGATCAAGATTTAGCTTGATCGGTCTTCATGATGAATCCTTCATTATTCGCACTTGGCAAGAGATAGCAGAAAACGCCCTTCATGCCAGGGCGAGTGACATTCATATTGAGGCTCGCCCATCCAGTAGCCTCGTACGTATTCGTGTTGATGGATTGTTACGGACGCAATATGAGTATCCGATTGAATTTCATGAGCGGCTCATTACTCGCATCAAAATATTAGCGCGCTTAGATATTGCCGAGAAGCGTATTCCGCAGGATGGACGTTTGTGTATTGGCTTTAATTTTTCAAATCCCGAGATTGATTGTCGCGTTTCTTTGCTACCAACACTCTATGGTGAGAAAGCCGTTATTCGAATATTACAAAGTCGAGTTGACGAACTTGATCTTGAAAAAATTGGTCTATTACCCGAGCAACTGGATCTCTTGCATGCTGCAATTGCTCAGCCGAATGGACTTATTCTGGTAACGGGCCCTACTGGGAGCGGCAAAACACGCACCCTTTATAGTTGCCTCAATAAATTAAACCAAACGCACCGCAACTTATGCAGTATTGAAGATCCCATTGAGATTCGCCTACCTGGTGTGAATCAAGTGGCCTACCATCCGCGCGCAGGTCTGGAGTTTTCGACCATTATCAAGGCTCTGCTACGCCAAGATCCCGATGTCATCATGATTGGCGAGATCCGCGATAGCGCCACTGCAACTCTAGCCATTCAGGCAGCGCAAACTGGTCACCTGGTTCTCAGCACCCTACATACCCGCGATGCAAGAAGCGCCTTGTCTAGACTTCAAAGTCTTGGTGTAGAAAAGGAGTTGCTCGAATCCTGCTTATTGTGTGTGAGCTCACAGCGCCTCGTTAGAGCATGTTGCCCTTATTGCAGAAAGCAAAAGTTTGATAGGGAATCTGATCAATCTATTGATCCTTGCGGCGCCTGCAAAGGAATTACTTATTTAGGTCGTATTGGCGTTCATGAAGTTTTAAATACCAAGCAGGTTTTGAACCCCCATTTGGAATATCTCAGCATGAGCGAAGCTGGGGTACGGCATATTCATTCAGGATTAATAGACCAAGCTTCTTTAGTCATGGAAGTTTGCTCATGGCACTGAGTGCGCAATACCAATTGGCATTTTCAGAGCAGCTACTAACACTACTAAATGCCGGGCTACCCTTGCTAAACGCCATTCAGCTTATTCAGTCCAGCGCACCCAAAAATTGGCAATCATGGCTTAAGAATATTCAAACCCAACTCAAAAAAGGAAATAGCTTTTCTCAAAGCCTAACAACTCAAGACGGCCTGTTCTCTATGGAGCTGATTAATCTGGTCAGAGTTAGCGAGCGGACAGGCAACTTGCAACTAGCACTTGAAATCATCACCCAACAACTAGAATCCCAAATTCAACTTAAGCAGAAGATGAGGCAAGCATTAACTTATCCAATCACCACGCTAGCAACCTCCTTTTTATTATTAATTGTGATGATGGTATGGGTGATACCTGTCTTTAAAGAAGTCTTCGATAATTTTCAAGCCGATCTCCCTACGCCTACTAGAGCGCTTATCCAGATTTCCTCGGCGATTCAAAGCCACTTCCTTGAAATGAGCATTTGTCTAGTAATATGTATGCTCGTTACGTTCCTAAGTTGGAGTAAATACACTTATCTACAAAAGAAATGTGATCAATGGACACTTCATATTCCATTACTCGGAAAGCTTTTTCGGATTTCAGCTCTTCAGTACTGGTGTCGTACATTAGGTCACCTACTGGAATCGGGCCTACCCCTTCCAGATGCATTACGAGTTACAGCCCACTCATCCAATCACTGGACTACCCACGATCTTAGCGCTGAGGTATTCAAACACATCACCCGCGGCTGGCCTTTAGGTGAAGCCTTAAAACGTGCCGATCCCCAAAATCGTTTTTTTGATTTTGAAACCCTTCAACTACTTCATATTTCTAGCGAAAGCGGCTTTCTGTCGAACATGTTGAACAAGCGCGCCAAAACACTAAGTGACCAACTCAGCAAACAATTAAATAATCTTGGGCAAACTTTAGAACCCTTATTAATCATTCTGATTGGAATCATTATTGCGAGTCTTGTCATAATTCTGTATCTACCAATATTTCAGTTGGGTCAAATTGTTTGATGGATGCGTTTTCTTTCTTAGTAATACTAAAAATTGTGCTCATCACTGCACTTATTTTTCTGGCTTACATTGATTTAAATTCTTTTCAATTGCCTAATGCCATCACCATTCCGATGATTGCAATTGGATTAATCTTCAATGGGGTTGGTGCGCTGCTATACACGGGGTTTGCAAGCCCCCTAAATAGCCTTCTCGGTGCAATTGCTGGCTACACCCTGTTGTGGGCCCTTGACCAAGCGTACTTTCAACTCAAGAAGCATCATGGGATTGGCTTAGGGGACGCAAAGCTCTTTTCAGCCCTCGGGGCATGGCTTGGAATTGAAGTCTTGCCCAGCATTCTTCTCATAGCTTCGATTAGCGGCCTTGTTGGAGGGGCCCTATGGTTGCGTTATCAAAAGCAAACTGTTCAATCTGCGTTTCCCTTTGGACCTTTTCTTGTTTTTGCTGGCATTATTGAGTTGTTATGGCCTCAACATCTTCAAGCCCTCATTCTAAACAGTCCGACTTAAATGGGCTTAAGGGAGTCATTCCCCTCATTGGCCTAACCGGAGGTATTGGCTCCGGAAAAACTGCTGTCAGTGATCAATTAGGAAAATTAGGCGCAGGAATTATTGATACTGATGTCATTGCCCATCAAATTACCGCAGCAAATGGCTTAGCAACCAATTCTATCCGCGAGCATTTTGGCCCAGACTACATTGATGCCAATGGCGCCCTAGACCGGGCTAAGATGCGCACCCTAGTTTTTAATAAGCCAGAAGCAAAGAAGGCATTGGAAGAGATAACCCACCCGCTCATACGCCAAGAGACCATCGAACAAGCCTTCCGGCAGGCTAAAAATGGGGCGCCTTACCTCGTTTTTGTCGTTCCACTCCTTCTGGAGTCTGGTACTTGGCTGGATATGATTGACCGATTGGTGGTGGTTGATTGCCCGGTAGAGATCCAAATTAGCAGGGTAATGCAGCGCAACAATTTACCCAGAGCCGAGGTTGAAAAAATTCTCCAAGCCCAAGCCTCTCGAGAGGAACGCCTGGCTCATGCCGATTTTGTTATCAAAAATCAAGGTAGCCTCGATCAGCTCATCGAGGAAGTAAATCAGCTAAACCAAAAAATCCTCCAAATTCAGAAGGGGTAACGCAGTTCGTCATAGAATATGGGCTTGTGATCGTCTACGAATACCCTTTCAATGAATTAGTTCGAAGCATGCTTCGGCTGGAGTATTTGTTCGCCCGCTTTAATCATTTCACGCGTTCAGATGATCCTGAATTACATCACAATGCCATCGCGATTTTGTTTGATCTTGGTGATATTGGTGCACGCGGTGATATTAAATCCCTACTCTTAAAAGAATTTGACCGTCAGAAATTTGCGTTAAGTGGATTAAAGACCTCGCAAAAAGTTGATCAAGAAGCCCTATCACAAACCTTAAGTGAAATTGATACGGTTGCATCCAAAATTAATCAATCGGCCGGCAGACCTAATTTAATTATTTCTGAGAGTGAATGGCTTAATGGCATACGCACTCGTCTAAATATTCCCGGTGGAACAAGTCCAATTGATTTGCCAAGTTATCACGCTTGGAAAAATAGCCCATCAACCGAACGGCGCAAGCTTTTAGAAAGTTACATTGCGCCTTTATTGCCATGGCAAGATGCATGCCAATTATTTTTGCGTTTACTGCGTCAATCAGGTGAAGCAAAAGATGTTGTTGCTCACAGCGGATCTTTTCAGCAAGCGCCTTCTGGAAAAGTCTATCAACTCATGCGTATTGCCGTTGAAGATGACACGCTCTTCTCAGAAATTAGCGCCAATAAATATCTACTGTCGATCCGCTTCATGCAGTCTGATCGAGACAAAAAAGCGCAACCTGCCAATAAAGATGTCCCTTTTAAGCTGACACTCTGTCAGTTCTAAGCCAATAAGGCTTTTAGCCTTTCCAACATTGGCCAAGCGGCCGGTAACAAAGGTTCAACGCTCGGCTTTTCAGCGCCCAAAACCTCCCAAGATAAGGCCTGTCCTTCACAACCCTTCGGGGTACCGCTCCAATTTCGAATAATGCTGACATGCAAACGGACATATGCATGCGGGTAATCATGCTCAAGAACAGTTAACTCTTCACTAGATTGGATATCAATTCCCAACTCTTCGTGAAGCTCTCGCTTTAAAGCTTGAAAAACGGATTCCCCTTTTTCAATTTTCCCCCCTGGCACTTCCCAATAGCCAGCATACGGTTTACCTTCAGGTCGCTGACCCAAAAGAAAGCGCCCCGACTCATCTATTAAGATGCCTGCAGCTACTTCAGTAATGGGTCGATTGGTTGAATTCAAAAGAATTGCTTTAAGCGTGGGAACCAGCCCAATGTTTTGCAAATTGCCAAGCCACTCGGCCTGAACGTGAGCCACGCTCTAAAGCCCAAACAAGCGCTTCAGATCTAGCCGCTTCAATTTGCGAAGCACTTAAACCAAAATGCGCTAACCAATGCGCAACGATGGCTAGGTACTCGTCTTGTTTTGGTGGATAGAAAGAAAGCCATAAGCCAAATCGCTCTGATAAAGAAATTTTTTCTTCGACGACTTCCCCTGGATGGATTTCACCATCATCACTATGCACATAGCCTTCGTTGTCCTTCATATACTCGGGCAACAAATGGCGGCGATTTGAAGTGGCATAGATCAAAATATTGTCGACTTGAGCTGAAACAGAGCCATCTAGAGCCGATTTCATGGCTTTATAGCCTGACTCACCATCTTCAAACGACAGATCATCACAGAAAATGATGAACCACTCAGGGCGATCTGCCAGAAGCTCGGTTATATCCGCGAGGTCTGCCAAATGCTCTTTCTCTACCTCCACTAAACGCAAGCCCTGGCTCGCAAACTCATGCAAACTGGCTTTAATAAGAGAGGATTTTCCGGTACCCCTTGCGCCAGTTAACAAAATATTATTTGCTGGTTTTTTCTGTATGAAATTTTTCGTGTTATCTCGAATCGCATCTCTTTGACGATCGATATTTTGAAGATCTTCAAATGTAATATCAGCAACATGCTTTACGGGCTGTAGAAAGCCGATGCTGCCAAAAATACTATCGCGACGGCGCCATCTAAAAGCAGCAGAAGATTTCCACTGTTCCTCAGTTAACGGCTTTGGTAAAAAAGTCTCTAGGTGCCCCAAAAGACGATCTAATTTTTCATTCATAGGATTTATCTTGCTTATGAGCGATAGTCCGCGTTAATGGATACATAGTCATGAGATAAATCACATGTCCAAATTGTTTGAGATGCGGTGCCACGCCCCAAATCGATCTTCACAATAATTTCGGGAGCCTGCATAACTCGCTGACCATTCGCTTCTTGATAATCAGGGTTACGACCACCATTTTTAGCCACCCAAACATCGCCAAGCCACATTTGGACACGACTCACATCCAAGTCTTGAATGCCAGCATATCCAATGGCAGCCAATATCCGCCCTAGGTTTGGATCGCTAGCAAAGAACGCTGTTTTGACCAGAGGCGAATGAGCCACTGCCTTTGCAACCAAGCGACACTCTTCTGGAGTTTTACCGCCAAACACTTCAATTGTCATGAACTTGGTTGCACCCTCACCATCACGCACAATCATTTGAGCTAATTTTCTAGCGAGATCAATTAGGGCTTCACGCACTACTGCATAACTGGGATCGCTTGTCGACTGAATGCTTACGGACGACTGACCCGTCGCCATGATGATGAAAGAATCATTGGTGGATGTGTCGCCATCAATTGTGATGGCGTTAAATGAAAGATCTGCCACCTCACGAGTGAGCTCAGTCAGTAGCCCTGGAGCAAACCCCGCATCCGTTGCAATAAAACCTAACATGGTTGCCATATTGGGATGGATCATCCCAGCGCCCTTACAGATGCCCGTTAACACCACTGGCCCTGCGGGAGTTTGAACTGTAACCGAGCTCGCTTTTGGCTGTGTGTCAGTTGTCATGATGGCTTCAGCAGCATCAAACCAGTGATCCTCACCAAGATTTGCAACCGCCTTAGGAAGCGCGCTAATAATTTTCTGAATTGGCAATGGCTCTAAGATCACGCCCGTTGAAAATGGCAAGATCTGTTCGGGGTTGAGCTTTAATTCTTTAGCTAGGGCCTGACAAGTTTCTAGGGCATGCTTCATACCCTGCTCACCGGTGCCAGCATTAGCATTGCCAGTATTTACAACCAAAGCCCTTATTTCACCTTTGGTACCATCCTGAGCCAAATGCTCACGACAAACCTGAACCGGAGCAGCGCAGAAACGATTTAGGGTAAATACGCCAGCCACCTGCGATCCAGGTGTAAGTGTCATCACTAGCAAATCTTTGCGATTAGTCTTTTTAATGCCGGCTTCTGCAATGCCCATCGAAAAGCCCTTAACAGGTTTCAGATCAGCTTTTTGAGGGAGAGGTAAATTAACGGTCATAGTCAGTTAATTGTAGATGAGGCTTAAAAACAAAGCGCGCCGTATTTGGCGCGCTTTGTTTGCTTGGCTACAGATTACCTAAATCAAGCCTTTACTGGCAATTCCCGAATACGCTTACCTGTGGCTGCCGCAATCGCATTCACCAGAGCAGGAGCAACTAATGGAACCCCGACTTCACCCAATCCCCCTGGTTTTTCTTGACTAGGGATTAAATGCACTTCAATTGTCGGAACCTGGTTTTGGCGCAGACTTGGGTAATTATTAAAGTTGGTCTGTTGAACACGACCATTTTCAATCGTAATCGCGTTGCCCAATGCAGCACCTAGTCCGTAGATCACACCACCCGTCAGCTGGGCTCTTGCTTGGTCTGGGTGAACCACGAGTCCGCAATCAGATACGAAGGTAATTTTCTTCACTTTGGTATCCGTCGACGCAGTATCTAATTCAATAACGCAGGCTGAATAGGTGTCATAACACTCCATTTGGGCGACGCCAAAGCGTTTGCTACCAGCGGTATAACCCGATTTCTTCACTGCAGTTTCAAGCACTACTTTTGCTCGTGGATGTTTATTTAATGAAGCCATGCGATATGCAACAGGGTCTTTACCTGCGGCATTTGCAGCCTCATCAACAAAACTCTCGATAGCAAAAGCATTCAATGCGTTACTCACTGAGCGCCAATAGCCTACTCGCACACCAGTATCGGTAATGACGTTGGTGATTTCCATATTCGGAATGTCATAGGTCACATTATTTGAACCCTCAACCATGAAGGGATCAAAACCATCCTTTACAAATCCTGGAAATGCCCGTGCAGTAACTGACTGCGAAACCATCTTCGCCTTCATTAGCTCTAACTGACCATTGGATCCAAGTATTCCATCAACCTGATGAATACTCATTGGACGATAGAAGTCATGCGTAATATCGTCCTCTTTTGTCCAAAGCATCTTGACAGGCATGCCTGCTGCCTTTGAGATCTCCGCGGCCTGGCGAATAAAATCGAGTTCTAGCTTGCGACCAAATCCACCGCCCAAGAAAGTGGTTTCAATAGTGACATCTTCTGGTTTGACGCCAGCTGCAGCTGCAGCAACAGCTTGACCGCCCTGCTGAAACTGAATAGGGCCAATAATTCTGCACTTTCCATTAGAAACATCTGCAGAACAGTTAACTGGCTCCATGGTGGAGTGCGCTAAATATGGCAAGAAATACTGTGCACTAACTGCTTTACCGCCTGAGGTAGATTTATTGACATCGCCAACCGTCTTAATCACCGCACCCTTTTGGGATAGTCCAGCCTCGAGAGACTTGCGAACAGTTGCATTGCTCAAGCCTGCATTTGAGCCTTCATCCCAGTTAATCTTCAGAGCATCTCTGCCTTTGCGCGCCGCATAAAAGTCTTTTGCTAACACAGCCACACCATCAGAAATTTGCACGACTTTAATAACGCCAGCAACCTTAAGCGCAGCTGATGCATCATAGGATTTCGGAGTACCACCAATTACAGGACATTGCGCTAAAGAAGCGATTGCCATTCCTGGAATCTTGACATCAATACCATAGACCGCTTTGCCGGCGACTTTTGCTGGCGTATCCAAGCGACGCATGGCCTCTTTTCCGATCACCATGAAATTGGCTGGAGATTTCAAAGCAGGCTTTTCTGGAAGGGGCAATTTAGCAGCATCTGCAGCCAACTCACCATACGTCGCCGACTTACCACTAGCGTGAGTCACCTTGCCATTTAGAGCCTTGCACTCAGATGCAGCAACATTCCATCGTTGCGCAGCGGCCTGAACTAAAACAGATCGCGTTGCCGCACCGGCAGTTCTCAGCTTATCGAATGCCTCGCGAACTGAAGTAGAGCCGCCAGTAATTTGGCCACCCAACATGGCGTTGATATAGACCGGAGCCACACCAGCAATTTCTACTTTAACCATGGAAAGTGGAAGGTTTAATTCTTCCGCAAGCAAAGCAGGCAATGATGTATAGACGTCCTGCCCCATTTCTGATCGAGCACAAATCAAGGTAATTTGATTGCTGGGAGTAATTTGAATCCAGGCATTTGCCAGAGCAGGTGCCGCACTAGCTGTGGCAGCCTCACTGACAACAGGAAGATGCATTCCGACTACAAATGCCCCGGTAACCGCAGCGCTTTGTTGAAGAAATTGGCGACGGCTAAGATTTTTTAATGAATGATTTTTCATATGCTTGCCCCTTAAGCCAATTTATCAGCAGCACGTTTGACTGCCTTCTCAATGCGGGAATAGGTTCCGCAGCGACAAATATTTCCAGCCATAGCATTCTTAATATCATCACTGTTAGGCTTTTTGTTTTTAGCTAATAAATCTGCAGCAGACATCATCTGCCCAGTTTGACAATAACCACATTGCGGCACATCAAATTCCGTCCAGGCATCCGCAAGCGCTTTGCCTACTTTTGGAGATAGACCTTCCAATGTGGTTACCTTCTTGCCAGAAGCTACTGAAACAGGAGTTGAGCAAGAGCGGATTGCCGCTCCATCTAAATGAACGGTACAAGCACCACAAAGCCCCGCGCCACAACCAAACTTTGGACTGGTGACATCCAGGTGATCTCGCAAGACCCAAAGAATAGGAGTTTCAGGATCTCCATCAAAATTAACTGCTTTGCCATTGAGAGTAAACGTTACGGCCATAGTGCCCCCCTAATCATGAATATGTAACAAGCTAGAAATCAATTTAGAACCTACAAATCATGACAGATATCGCCGATGATCGTCGCATCAAATGACTAGGGATTTCACCAAGAAAAAAGGCTCAGTAATCTGAGCCTTTCAATGGATAAGCAACAAACTGATTAAGCTAAGGCGCCGCAGCAGTTCTTATATTTTTTACCGCTGCCACAGCTACAGGGATCATTGCGACCAATCTTCGGTCCGGTGCGCACAGGCGCTGGCTGAATATCAATCAATGCACCACGATCGCCCGTTGAGCCAGCTACCTCCATATCTGCATCCGCATGCTGATATTGAAGATCTTTGAGTTTGGCCAAATCCTCATTCATGGACTCAGATGCTTGATCCAATTCGCTTGCACTACGAATTTGCACGGTCATGATGCTTTTTACGACGTCGTTCTTGATGACATTCAAGAGTTCGCCGTATAGTTCGAATGCCTCACGACGATATTCTTGCTTTGGATCTTTTTGTGCATAGCCACGCAAGTGAATGCCCTGACGCAAGTGGTCTAAGGCTGCTAAATGCTCACGCCAATGGGTATCAAGGCTATAGAGAAGAACAGAACGCTCAAAACCAGCAAATGACTCACGGCCAGCTAGATCGACTTTTGCGTCATAAGATTCTTTTGCTACCAGTAGAACGCGGTCAACGATTTCAGAATCATCAACACTTTCCGCGCCCTCAACCCATTTCTGCAGATCGACCGTTAAACCCCACTCGCTTGCTAGAACATTTTCCAAGCCTGGTAAATCCCACTGCTCTTCCATGGATTCCAAAGGAACATGGTAGGCGCAGACAGAACGGAGAACGTCTTCACGCAAATTAGCGATGAGCTCACCAACATCAGCACTTTCTAGAACCTCATTTCTAAGGCGATATGTTTCTTTACGCTGATCATTTGCAACGTCGTCATACTCCAACAATTGCTTACGTATATCGAAGTTACGGCCTTCAACCTTACGTTGAGCAGACTCAATCGAACGAGTCACCATACCCGCTTCAATTGGCTCACCATCAGGCATCTTCAAACGCTCCATCACAGCGCGCAAACGATCACCAGCAAAAATACGGAGCAATGGATCATCTAGCGAGAGATAGAAACGCGATGAGCCTGGATCGCCTTGACGTCCTGAACGGCCTCTAAGCTGATTATCAATACGGCGGCTCTCATGGCGCTCAGTACCAATAATATGCAAGCCGCCAGCGGCTAAAACTTGATCATGAATGCTTTGCCACTCATCTTGCAATTGCTTGATCTTGGCGGCTTTTTCAGCACCAGACAGGGAAGCATCCGCCTCAATCAGGGCGGATTGCTTGCCAACATTGCCACCCAAGACAATATCAGTGCCTCGACCAGCCATATTGGTTGCAATCGTGATCATCTTTGGACGACCTGCTTGCGCAATGATCTCTGCTTCACGAGCATGTTGCTTCGCATTCAGCACTTGGTGTGGCAACTTGCGTTTATCCAATAAGCCAGCAATTAATTCAGAATTCTCGATTGAGGTTGTACCAACCAATACTGGCTGACCACGCTGATAACAATCTTCAATGTCCTTGATAACAGCGTCATAGCGCTCGCGCGAAGATTTGTAAATTTGGTCTTGGCGATCTTTGCGCTGACTAATACGGTTGGGAGGAATGACCACTGTTTCAAGGTTATAAATTTCCTTGAATTCGTAAGCTTCAGTATCAGCCGTACCGGTCATACCGGCCAACTTGCCATACATTCGGAAATAATTTTGGAAAGTAATCGTGGCTAGCGTCTGATTCTCATTCTGAATCGGCACGCCTTCTTTCGCCTCTACCGCTTGATGCAAACCGTCTGACCAACGACGACCCTGCATTAGACGGCCAGTGAACTCATCAACAATGATGACTTCATTATTTTGCACAACATAATGTTGATCACGGTTATATAAAGTATGCGCACGCAATGCCGCATAAACGTGGTGCATCAAAGTAATGTTCTGAGGTGCGTATAAAGAATCGCCATCATTCAAAGCACCAATTTGTGCCAACACTTGCTCAGCTTTGTCGTGACCCTGCTCAGTCAAATAAACCTGCTGAGATTTCTCATCCACCCAATAATCGCCCGGCTTCTCAACGCCAGTGCCATCTGCCTTTTCTTCACCAATCTGGCGCTCTAAATAAGAAGGCAGTTTATTAATCTTGATATAGAGGTCAGTGTGATCATCCGCCTGACCAGAAATAATCAATGGGGTACGCGCTTCGTCAATCAAGATAGAGTCAACTTCGTCCACAATTGCGTACGCTAAGCCACGTTGAACGCGCTGACCCGGGTCTTGCACCATGTTATCGCGCAAATAATCAAAACCAAATTCATTATTCGTGCCGTAAGTGATATCAGCAGCATATGCTTCTTGCTTGGTCTTGTGATCCATTTGCGATAGATTCACACCAACCTTCATTCCCAAGAAGTTATACAAGGTTGACATCCACTCAGCATCACGTTGCGCCAAGTAGTCATTCACAGTAACAACGTGAACGCCCTTACCAGTAAGTGCATTCAAATAAACAGGAAGAGTCGCAGTTAAGGTTTTTCCTTCGCCTGTACCCATCTCAGCAATTTTCCCTTGGTGAAGCGCAAGACCACCCATGAGCTGAGCATCAAAGTGGCGCATCTTCATCACACGTACGCTAGCTTCACGCACAACAGCGAAAGCTTCTGGCGCAATGTCATCCAAAGACTCACCAGCAGCCAAACGAGATTTGAATTCATCTGTTTTGGCAGCAAGCGCGGCATCGTCCAAAGCCTTAAGGGCAGGCTCAAAAGCGGCTACTTTGGCAACGACTTTGCGATACTGTTTTAATAGGCGGTCGTTACGACTGCCGACCAGGGTTTTAAGAAGACCGATTACCATGGGATATTGAAGAAAATGAAGACCTTGAGTTTATCATCCGAACCCCATTTTTTATGAACTTTGCTCGTAAACCTTCCCGTAAGCAGACTGCCCATGAATGGGTGGATTACCTACGTGAATCCAATGGTTTAGGCGGGATTCTGGCTAAAACTGAAGGTCTTGTGAAGCTCAAACTCACCCTTGAGCAAGCATTGGCAAAGTTAGAACTTGAGCACCTCAGCTCCAAAATTGAACCAGGATGGAGCTCAAGCAAAGACAATGCGCTTTTTTTGCTGGTGAGTAGCGCTAGCATTGCGAATCGCTTGCAGCAGAATTTACCTAGCCTAATCAATGAGTTACAGAAATTAGGTACCCGATGCACAGCAATTCAGGTCAAAATAAAACCCGCATCAGCTCAGTGGGAAGTAAAACCTCGAGAAAACGCCCCACATCTAAGAGCAGCACGAGGCTTTAATGAGATTGCCAAAAAATCCTGGGAAGATCTGCTGCAAAAACTTGCACCAGATTCAGAATTGCGTAAGACAGTAGAAAGACTACTTCGGCATAAACCGAAATAAAGAAAAATACCTTCAGAAAAAGAGCGGCTGGTTTTCCTGGGAATATGCCGCAGGCGCTTTATTTTCGGCAAAAGTACTAATTTCGTAAGAACTTGGGTCTTCCAAGAGCTTACGCAACAATGCGTTATTCAATGCATGTCCTGACTTTTCAGCAACGTAAGCACCCACAATAGGGTGGCCAACCAAGTACAAATCACCAATCGCGTCCAAAATTTTATGGCGCACAAACTCATCTTCGTAGCGAAGCTCTTCATTATTCAAAATACGATGCTCATCAAGCACGATCGCATTATCTAAACTGCCACCGCGAGCCAAGCCCATCTCTCTGAGTGCTTCCACTTCGTGCGCAAATCCAAATGTACGAGCACGACCAATTTCACTACGATAAGCGTGTTCTGCAAAGTCCACTACAAATCTCTGACCGGTCTTATCTACCGCAGGGTGTTTGAAATCAATCGTGAAATCTAACTTGAAACCAAAGAAAGGCTCAAGGCGTGCAAGCTTATCACCATCACGAACCTCAACGGGTTTCTTAATCACCACAAACTGTCGTGGAGCATCTTGCTCTGCAATTCCTGCGGACTCAATTAAGAACAGGAAAGAAGCGGCACTACCGTCCATGATGGGGACTTCTTCACCATCAAGTTCGATAATCAAATTATCTAAACCCAAACCTGCACAAGCTGAAAGCAGGTGCTCAACCGTTGACACTCGAACGCCATCCTTTTGAATGACGGATGCTAAACGCGTATCGCAGACCGCTAAAGCTGTTGCAGGCACAAGAGATTGTTGTTCAGTATCGACCCGAACAAATTGAACCCCTGAATTCACTGGCGCCGGCTTAATCACAATCGTCACCTTGCGACCAGAGTGCAAACCAATTCCCACGGTTTTCACCGGAGAGGCTATGGTTCTTTGCTTCATCATGATCGTTTTTCTAAATTCAAGGGGTATTGATAAAAAATTACAGCTTCTTCAAGATAGAAGCCGCATCACTTACTTCAAATTTTCCAGGCGCTTCACGATCTAAAGATTTCACTACGCCATCTTCAATAATCATGGCATAACGATCTGATCGAACACCCAAGCCACGAGCTGTTAAATCCAGCTCCAAGCCTAATTTTTTGGTGAACTCGGCACTACCATCACCTAGCATACGAACTTTCTTGCCTACCTTTTGGTCACGCCCCCATGCGCCCATTACGAAAGGATCATTTACGGAAACACACCAAATTTCATCTGCGCCTTTAGCCTTAATAGCATCGTAATTCTCAACATATCCTGGAACATGTTTAGCGGAGCATGTTGGCGTAAAAGCGCCAGGCAATCCAAAAATCACAATCTTTTTGCCGGCGGCAATTTTTTCAACTTCAAATGCATTAGGTCCTAATGCGCAACCCTCAGTTTCTTCATTAAAAAACTCATAAAGAGTGGCATTTGGTAATTTTTGTCCAATAGCAATCATGGTGTCTCCAATAAGTAATTGTTAGTCAGCGTGCCAACGCAAGCGCAGGATTCGTCGTCCGGAGGGGCGCTGCGCTGGCATCTTGCAATTACCTATTGTATTGAGCAGTCAATTAATCTGCTTGCTTACGCAAAAACGCAGGGATTTCATAGTAATCAGCCCCCTTGTCCAATAAGGTCTTCGCTTGCGGAGAACTGTCTGCACCTAATGTCGGCGCAGGAGTCGCTTCACGAGAGCTACGAAAAACCCGTGGCAAATCGTATTGACTGTAATCAACCGCACTACTCGTTGTTGGCTGTGACGCCATTGCTGGAGCACCAGCAGAACCCGTCATCGCCATTCCAGCGCTAGTACTTAGCGCAGAATCTAAGCTGACTTTGCTCATTGCAGCGGAAGCACTTGCAGGCGCAAAACTATTGAGGTCTGCCATAGTTGGAATCGCATCGTGCGTACCAGTTGCTTGTCTCCAAACTACTTCTGGCTGATTGCTTTGACGAGCTTGTGGATTATTTAAACCTGTTGCAACTACAGTTACACGCAAAGCATCGCCGAGGCTATCGTCATATACCGTTCCGAAGATCACGGTTGCATCATCAGCGGCATAACCACGAATCGCAGCCATGACTTCACGAGTTTCAGACAACTTCAATGAACGGCTGGCAGTAATATTTACCAATACGCCACGCGCGCCAGACAAATCCACACCTTCTAGCAATGGTGAAGCAACCGCAGCCTCGGCAGCTAAACGGGCACGATCCATACCAGAAACTGTTGCAGTTCCCATCATAGCCTTGCCTTGCTCGCCCATGACAGTCTTCACATCTTCAAAGTCCACGTTAATTAAACCTTGAACGTTGATGATTTCAGCAATACCAGAAACCGCGTTATGCAAAACATCGTCAGCACAAGCGAAGGCCTTATCAAACTCAGCATCTTCACCCATTACTTCAAATAGTTTTTCATTGAGCACAACAATTAATGAATCCACATAAGACTCGAGTTCGGTAGCGCCGTTTTCTGCAACTTTCAAACGCTTTACACCCTCAAAATCAAATGGCTTACTAATTACGCCAACAGTCAAAATGCCCATCTCTTTTGCCACTTGAGCAACGATAGGAGCGGCGCCAGTACCTGTACCACCACCCATGCCGGCAGTAATGAATACCATGTGTGCGCCTTGCAATACATCTGCAATACGAGCACGGGCTTCTTCAGCGGAAGCAGCGCCAATTTCTGGTTTTGCGCCAGCGCCTAATCCGCTAGAGCCCAGTTGCAAATTCACAGATGCCTCTGAACGCTGTAAAGCGCCAGCATCGGTGTTCATGCAAATGAACTCTACGCCGTTAACTCCGCGACGGATCATGTGTTGGACTGCATTACCACCAGCCCCGCCAACGCCAACCACTTTAATAATGGTTTTGCCAGCAACTTCTTGATCTAACATTTCAAATTCCATATACCCTCCTAGGTAAAAAACGTACTACATTGACGACGACGAAAAACAACTTAAAAATTTCCTGCAAACCATTCCTTCATGCGCGCGATCACTCCTTGCAACGCGCCTGATTGAGATACCCGACGGCCACGCAATACTTGAGCTTGGCCTTCCATCAACAAACCGATGCTTGTAGCAAAACGTGGGCTACGTAAGACTTCATGTAAATGACCACGGTATTCAGGCGTGCCGATGCGGGCAGGTCTTAAGAACACCTGCTCAGCTAACTCAACCATGCCCGGCATTAACGCTGTGCCACCGGTAAGCACGATTCCTGAAGAAACCATATCTTCATACCCAGAGTCACGCACAACACCTCTTACCAAAGTAAATAACTCTTCCACGCGGGGCTCAATGACTGCCGCCAAAGCTTGTTTGGACATTGGGCGAGGATCACGATCACCTACGCCTGGCACATCGATCATCGCCGCTGGATCAGCCATCTCTTGACGGGCAATGCCATGCGCGATTTTTAAATCTTCAGCATCAATGGTTGGAGTACGTAATGCCATTGCAATGTCATTAGTGATCTGATCACCTGCAATGGGGATTACTGCCGTGTGGCGAATCGATCCTTGGCAATAAATCGCAATATCCGTTGTGCCCCCACCGATATCAACCAATACAGCGCCAAGCTCTTTTTCATCTTCAGTCAGCACGGCTAGACTTGATGCTAAGGGTTGCAGAATTAGATCGTTTACCTCTAATCCACAACGGCGTACGCACTTCACAATATTTTGAGCAGCACTTACTGCACCAGTAACAATATGCACCTTCACTTCGAGTCGTAAACCACTCATACCAATTGGCTCGCGAACATCTTCTTGGCCATCAATAATGAATTCTTGAACAAGAATATGCAGAATCTGTTGATCCGTTGGAATATTGATTGCTTTAGCAGTTTCAAGCACACGCTCCACATCGCCCGCGCTAACCTCTTTATCGCGAATAGCAACCATGCCGCTAGAGTTAAAGCTCACAATGTGATTACCAGCAATTCCTGTAAAGACTTGCACGATCTGGCGATCAGCCATGATCTCCGCCTCTTCTAAAGCCTTCTGAATAGACTGGACAGTTGCTTCAATATTGACAACAACACCCTTCTTCAACCCTTTTGAAGCTGTTTGACCAACACCTACAACGTTAAATTGACCATCAGGCGCTAATTCAGCAACCAAGGCAACCACCTTAGAGGTTCCAATATCTAAACCAACCAATAAATCGCGATTGTCTTTACTCATTCCAAATCCTTCATTACCTTCATTGCCCCCATTACTTCAGCTCACTTTTCTTCGCATCAACATCGTTCTTTTTCAAACTTACAGAGGCAAGGTGAACTGCAAAACCATTTGCGTAACGCAAATCCACCGCATCAATTCGATTTACCCACTTTTCCTGCACTTGTGGCCAATATTTGAGCAAACGAGAGACGCGTTCTTCCGTTAGATTTTTATCTGAGCTTTCTTCATCACGACCAAATTCAACTTTCATACCGTTCGAGAGTTTGATGTGCCAGGCATAACGCTCGGTTAATGCCAAACTCACTACTTCAGCACCCCAAGGCTTAAACCAGTTATTCGCCCTCTCATATAAACTCGTCACTTCTTTGCCAGCATCTTCTGGCCCATGAAAATCAATTAGCCGCGCCCCATCAGCAACCTCTGAAACCCGACCTGCAAATAACTCACCATACTTATTGATCAGAATGCTACTTTCAGGGCCACCCCATGTACCAAAAGCTTGCTGCTCTTCAATGCTCACAATTAATCCGTTTGGCCATACTCGACGAACATTGGCATGACGTACCCAAGGCATGCTCTCAAACCCACGCTTCACATCTTCCAAACGAACACTAAAGAAATTGCCTTGCACAGTTTCGGCAACTTGACGTTTCACCATAGACTTATTGATATGCTTTAAAGATTGGCCAGTTACTGGCTCAATCTGAATCCGCCTTAAAGTAAATACAGGACGCTGACCCAACCACACCAACAAAGCAATCACCATCATTACTAAAAAGCACTTCATAAAGAAACGGCTCAGCCTCCTCATCCGATCTGGATGATTCCAGATCGGAGACATCAACATGGCGAAAATTTCGCCGAACCGATCCATGAAATTACTCATGCGATAGAAACCTCTTTTGCTTCATTGTCTGAAGCAGTAACCACAGCACTAAATCGGCATACTCAACGCCTGCAGCCTTTGCAGCCATTGGCACTAAAGAATGTGAGGTCATACCTGGAGAGGTATTCATTTCTAGCAAATAAGGTTTGCCAGTTTTTTGATCCAACATCACGTCAGCTCGACCCCAAGTACGACATCCCAAAGCCTTGTATGCAGCAAGAGCAAGCTCTTGAACGCTTTCATTCACGTCAGCCGGAAGTCCTGTTGGGCACAAGTATTGGGTCTCATCGGAAAAATACTTGTTATGAAAGTCGTAATTGGCTTGCGGTGGAATAATCTTGATGACTGGCAATGCTTCCGCGCTATCACCTTGGCCAACTAATGGACAAGTGAGCTCATCACCGACAATGCAAGTCTCGGCAACCACTTTGGTATCTAAACTCGCAGCCAATGCATAAGCGGCAGGAAGCTCTTCCGCTGACTTCACTTTAGATAGACCTAGGGAAGACCCCTCGTGAGCAGGCTTCACGATTAAAGGCAAGCCCAGATGCTTTGCAACTGCATTCCAGTCGCTATTAGCAGTTAATTCTTCGAACTCTGGCGTAGATAAGCCATTACTAATCCAGATCTGCTTAGTGGCTATCTTGTCGATTGCTAAGGCAGAGGCTAACACTCCACTACCGGTATACGGCAGTTCAAGCAATTCCAATAAGCCCTGGATCGTGCCGTCTTCACCGTAACGACCATGCAAAGAAATAAAGATCCGATCAAATTTCTCGTTTGCTAATTCAGTGGGATTACGCAATCCGGTATCGAATGCATAAGCATTAACGCCTTTAGAGATAAGGGCTTGCAATACCCCATTACCCGACATCAGAGAAATTTCGCGCTCACCTGAGCGACCACCAAGCAAAACCCCGACCCGACCAAGAGACTTGACATCGAGATTGGCAATTTCCGCCTTTACGCGATCGCCCCACAAACCAAGACTGCTCTTAGACATGCTTTGCCTCCACTAAGGTGTGTGGCAAGGCTGATATTGAACCAGCGCCCATCGTAATCAATACATCTCCATCTTTTAATATCTGATTCAGTTTTTCTGGCATCTCGGTAACGCTGGATGCAAACACCACTGCACCAGATTGCAGAAGAGATTTGGTAGCTTTATCTTCAGCCAGGGCGGCTTTCATCAAACTCTTGCCATCTGCGCCCGGAATTTTTGCTTCGCCAGCGGGATATACCTCAGTCAATACCAAAGCATCAAAATTTTTGAGCACCTGAACAAACTCACCAAAGCAGTCGCGCGTTCTAGTAAATCGATGTGGCTGAAACGCCAATACCAATCGGCGATTTGGGTATGCTCCACGTGCCGCAGCCAATGTTGCAGCCATTTCTACTGGGTGATGGCCGTAATCATCAATCAATGTGAAGCTACCGCCGGACACTAAGGAAACATCACCATGTCTTTGGAATCGACGACCAACGCCACCGAACTCAGATAAGGCTTTTGTAATAGCTTCATCGCCAACACCTAACTCGGTTGCAATACCAATTGCAGCCAAAGCATTGCGAACGTTATGCAATCCCGGGAGATTCAAGGTTACATTGAGTGGTCCTGGCTTGTTACCATGACGGCGGACAGTACGGCGCTCTACTGTGAAGTGCATTCGAGTGTCATCAGCACGAACATTGCTTGCACGAATGTCAGCATCTTCAGATAAACCATAGCGTAATACGGGTTGCGAAACAAACGGGATGATGTCGCGCACACTCGCATCATCAATGCACAAAACAGCTACACCATAGAATGGCATCCGCTGAATAAACTGCACAAAAGCTTGTTTCAACCTCGCCATATCGTGCTGGTAGGTATCCATATGATCAGCATCGATATTGGTTACTACTTCCATAGCTGGGAATAGTTGCAAGAAAGATGCATCTGATTCATCGGCCTCAACCACAATAAAGTCGCCTTGACCCAAACGCGCATTTGCTCCAGCAGAATTTAATTTTCCGCCAATCACAAATGTGGGGTCCAAACCACCTTCTGCTAATACAGAAGCAACTAAGCTCGTGGTGGTCGTTTTTCCGTGAGTGCCAGCGATCGCAATACCTTGTTTTAAGCGCATTAGCTCGCCCAACATCACAGCACGTTGAATCACCGGAATCTTGGCGGCTCTCGCAGCCAATACTTCTGGGTTATTGCCTGCTACTGCAGTTGAAATGACAACCGCCTCCGCAGTGCCTACATTCTTTGGATCATGGCCAATCTGAATAACTGCGCCTAACTCTCTCAAACGTTTTGTCGTTGCGCTTTCTGCTAAATCAGAGCCTGAGACTTGATATCCAAGATTGAGTAGCACCTCAGCGATGCCACTCATGCCGGCACCACCAATTCCGATAAAGTGAATTTGCTGAACGATGTGTTTCATATACCTACTCCCGCACAATCAGCGCACACTTCAGCAACACGCTGAGTTGCATGTGGCTTAGCCAAAGCATGAGCGCGAACCGCCATCTGCTTGAGATCCTCACGTTGAAAGCTTTGAATCATTGCAGCTAGATCCTGAGGGTTTAATTGTTTTTGTGGCAATAGAACAGCTGCATTGGCGTCTGATAAAAAACGTGCGTTTGCAGTTTGATGATCATCAATTGCATGCGGAAATGGAATCAAACAAGAAGCCACGCCACAAGCTGCTAATTCAGAGACGGTCATTGCACCAGAGCGACAAATAACCAAATCAGCCTGAGCATAGGCATTTGGCATATCGTCGATAAAGGGACGAATGTCTGCCTCAACCCCGCACTCTGCATATCGGGCCTGCAAATCCGCCAGATGTTTATCGCCCGCCTGATGAATCACCTTAGGGCGAGTCTCTTTGGAAATCAAAGCTAATGCAGCAGGAATATTTTTATTGAGTGCAGCAGCACCTAGACTGCCGCCAACAACCAAGATTGAAAGCGGGCCTTGACGCTGTTCATAGCGCAAAGCAGGTGCCGGCATATTGTCAAACTCTTGCCGAATAGGATTGCCAACCCACTCTGCTTTGTCCATCGTATTCGGAAAACCAGTTAGGGTGCGCATGGCAACTTTGGCTAACGCACGATTTGCACTACCCGCTACAGAATTGGATTCATGTAACACCAATGGGCGCTTCAAAAGCTTACTCACTAGACCGCCCGGGAATGTAATGTATCCGCCCATACCCAATACAACACTGGGTTTGAGACGACGCATAATGTTCCAACTTTGATAACAGGCGCGCGCCAAATTGATTGGAAGCATCAACTTGGCTTTTAAGCCCTTACCACGCAAACCACCAAACTCCACTGCTTCAAAAGGAAAATCGCAAGACTGAACCAAGCGATATTCCATGCCTTTTTGATTACCTAGCCATGAAACATTCCAACCACAAATCCGCAAATACTCGGCGACAGCCAATCCTGGGAAGATATGCCCACCAGTACCACCAGCCATCACTAATATTGAGGGTCTTGTCACAGTTTCCCTCCGCGCATCAAAATGCGATTCTCATAATCAATACGCAATAGCATTGCTATTGCAACTGCATTCATCAAAATGCCGGAGCCACCATAACTTACCAATGGCAATGTCAGACCTTTTGTTGGCAGTAAACCTAAGTTCACGCCCATATTGATAAATGCTTGCCAACCAACCCAAATAGCTACACCCTTAGCGGCTAAGCCTGCAAAACTTCGATCCAATTGCAAAGCGGTACGGCCAATCATGAAAGCACGGCGCACAATCCAATAAAACAAGAAGATCATGACAACGACGCCAACAAAACCCAGTTCTTCACCAATTACGGCCATGATGAAGTCGGTATGCGCTTCAGGTAAGTAATGCAGCTTTTCAACGCTACCGCCCAGCCCGGTCCCAAACCATTCACCTCTCCCGAATGCCATTAACGAGTGTGTTAACTGGTAGCCCTTGTTTGCAGCGTTATCCACCTGCCAAGGGTCCATAAAGGCCAGCATACGACCACGTCTAAATGGCGAGAGCGCAATCATGGCAGCCCCACTAAGCAAACCAACCACAATCAAGCCACCAAATAATTTGGCATTGATTCCACCCAAGAACAAAATACCAAATGCAATCAACGCTACTACTACAAAAGCACCCATGTCCGGCTCTTTCATCAAGAGGCCACCAACAAGGGCAACAGCAATACCCATAGGCAACATTCCTTTCGAAAAGGAATGTAGATATTCTTGACGTTGCACTGTGTAGCTTGCGGCAAAAATAACCGCAGCGAATTTCATTAACTCTGAAGGCTGAAAATTCATTACACCTAATGGGATCCAGCGCTTAGCCCCATTAACGCCTTTACCGATACCCGGAATCAACACAGCAATCAGCAAGATCACTGTAAAACCAAAAATGACTGGGGAATAACGATCCCATACTTTACTGGGAATCTTGAATGCCCAAATACCGACCCCAATTGCAATTGCCAGAGAAATCAAGTGACGAATTAGAAAGAAGTTACTACTGTAGTTCGCATACTTAGGCCCGTCAGCCAAGGTAATCGAAGCTGAATAAACCATGACTAGGCCAATCAGCATGAGCGATAAAACAGCCCAAACCAGCAATTGGTCGTATTCCATCATGCGTGAACGTGTTTGCTCAACTCCAGAAACCGCATCACGCAAACCTGTACGGAAATTATCAATACCACCTCTAGAAAAATTCCAGAAGCGATCCAAACCAAGGCGGTTTTGAGGAAATAATTTTTCTTTTAAGCTCATGCCTGAGCTCCTTCAAAACGCATTCCCAGCTCTTCTACTTCCGAGACAAAAACCTGAGCGCGCTCAACATAATCTCGGAACTGATCGAAGCTTGCACATGCTGGAGAAAGAAGCACTAAATCACCAGATACGGCTTGAGCTGCAGCAGCACTTACAGCAGTAGATAAATTTCCACTGATAACGCAAGGAACATCACTACCAATTGCTTGGGCAATTTTTTCACCATCATTGCCAATCAGGAAAACCCCTTTAACAAATCGGAGTGCTGGTTCGCGTAGAGGGCTAAAGTCCTGCCCCTTGCCATCACCTCCAGCAATTAACCAGATTCGCTTGCCAGCCTCATTGCTACCCAAGCCATTCAGAGCAGCTACTGTTGCGCCAACATTTGTTCCCTTGCTGTCATCAACATATTCGACGTCGTTTACTACTGCAATACTTTGAACACGGTGAGGTTCACCATGGTAATCACGTAAACCATGCAACAAAACATTTAAGGGCAAATTGGCTGCGCGCGCCAAGGCAAGCGCAGCCAAAGCATTTAACGCATTGTGGCGACCACGTATACGCAATGCATCTGCCGGAATCAAACGCTTCATACGTAAGGGTTCTTCTTCAACGACAGTAGACTTACGGCGACGTTTTGGCTGTGGCTCAATATCCTCATCTACCTCAGCCCAAACCAACCAATCAATTCCACCAGCACGTAAATCATGCTCAATGCCGAAAGCACCCTGCTCATCGGGACTATTGGAACCAAAGGTCACGATAGCTCTCTCTGATTTTTGCTCATCAGTGAGAAGGTTCATTACTAGGGAATCATCTCGATTTAAAACACAAATCGTATTACTACCGAATATCTTGCCTTTAGCTTGCGCATAAGAAGACATATCTCCATGCCAATCTAAATGGTCTTGAGTGATATTTAAAACGGTGGCGGCTGTCGCATTAAGCGAATCGGTGTAAACCAACTGGAAACTAGAAAGCTCTAACACCCAAACATCAGGCATATCTTCAATTTGATCAGCAGCATCCAAGCAAGCCATTAACTTATCAAGCGCTGCTGGGCTGATATTTCCAGCAACGGCTACTTTCTTACCAGCGCGCTCGCATAACTGACCCGTCAAAGCAGTTGTTGTGGTCTTACCATTTGTGCCAGTAATAGCAAGCACTGATGTTGCATAACTAGACTGTTTTTCAAGCGCAATATGTTCCATTGCAGAAATTGCACGAGCAAAAAATTCAATTTCACTCCAAACATCAACCCTAACCTTACGAGCTTTTACTAAAAATGATTCTGTTGGCTCTTGTAGTGGAGAAAGACCAGGACTAATGCCAATAACGTCAATGTCATTGAGTAAGTCATCGCCCAATGGGCCAAAGCAAGCCTCTTTCAAACCTGCGAACTCTAGCTCTGCAAGCCAAGCCAATTGATGCTCTGACAAATTCGTGCGTTCGCGGGTATCTGCAAGCCTTACAAATGCACCGTTTCGCAAACACCATTTCGCCATCGCCACGCCAGACTCGCCCAATCCCAAAATCAGAAAGCGATGTGGCGCCTCGTAGCCTGAATCTGCTACTGCAGCGGGATTTGCGAAGACGTTAACTAAATTCAACATATATTGATATGGCTCACCGTAATTTCAAACTGGATAAACCAATTAGCACCAACAGAATCGTAATGATCCAAAAGCGCACAACTACTTGCGTTTCTTTCCATCCACCCAATTCAAAGTGATGGTGCAAAGGAGCCATGCGGAAAATACGGCGCCCTTCACCAAAATGCTTTTTAGTGAGCTTGAACCAAAACACTTGCAGCATTACTGAAAGTGTTTCCGCTACAAAAATTCCGCCCATCACGAACAAAACAATCTCTTGGCGAACAATCACTGCGATCGTTCCGAGCGCACCACCTAAAGCTAAGGCACCCACATCGCCCATAAATACTTGGGCTGGGTGCGTGTTGTACCAAAGAAAAGCAAGGCCAGCGCCACCCATAGCTCCGCAGAAGATCATGAGCTCACCGGCGCCGGGAATGTAAGGAAATAGAAGATATTTCGCATAAATGGCATTACCCATCACATATGCAAAAGCACCTAGCGCCGCGCCAACCAATATCACCGGCATAATCACCAATCCATCTAGACCATCCGTTAAGTTGACTGCATTGCTACTACCCACAATCACCAAGTAGCTCAAAATAATGAAGCCCATCATTCCCAGTGGATAACTGACCTCTTTCATAAATGGGATTAGTAAATTGGTCTTTGCCGGTAAATCCAAAGCAAAACCACTCTTGAGCCATTCATAAAACAATTGCAATACCTTGAGGTTGTTTACCTCGGATACTGAAAACGCCAGATAAATAGCGGCAAATAAGCCAATCAAGGTTTGCCAAAAGAATTTCTCACGAGAGGCCATACCTTTGGGATCTTTACGCGCTACTTTTCGGTAGTCGTCTACCCAGCCTATTGCGCCGAAACCAAAAGTCACAATCATCACAATCCAAATAAAACGATTACTTAAGTCCGCCCAAAGCATGCAGGAAACAAATATGCCGATCAGAATTAACACGCCGCCCATAGTGGGTGTGCCAGATTTAATTAAGTGCGTTTGAGGTCCATCGGTGCGTACCGCTTGCCCCATTTTGAGTTCAGCTAACTTACGAATTACCCAAGGTCCAGCAGCCAAGCCAATCAATAAAGCTGTCACGGTAGCCATGACAGCTCTAAAGGTAATGTAGTTGAAGACGCGGAAAAATCCAAAGTCCTCTTGTAACCACTGCGCCAACATTAAGAGCATGTTTTAGCCTCCTCTAATAAGGCTTGCACTACACGCTCCATGCGCATAAATCGTGAACCTTTAACCAAAATATTTAAATGCTGATTACCGTCAGCCAAATGCGAACGTAATTCTTCATTCAGCTTCGCAATCAAATTCTCAACGCTTGTGAAATGGCTAGCACTTGAACCTGCAGCCGTTTTTGTTGAGTCAAAACCATTTACAGCAGATACGCACTGCTCACCTAAGGCAAACAACTTGGTAATTCCTTGTTCCGCGGCATAAGCACCAACTTCTCGGTGAAATTCAGGGCCTTGATTGCCCACTTCACCCATATCACCTAAAACAAGCCATGCTTTACCACCCGACTGCTTTAATGCATCAATTGCGGCCCTGACCGAATCTGGATTAGCGTTGTAACTATCGTCAATCAATGTGTACTTCGAGTCAGAAAATTTAATCTGCATGCGACCATTGACTGGTGCAAATGCTTCAAGTCCTTGCTTAATTTTTTCAAGAGAGATTTCTGCTGCTAATGCCACAGCGCTTGCTGCTAATGCATTACGCAGGTTGTGAGCGCCAAGCGTATTTAATTGAACTTCGATTGATTGTGCGCCAACATTAATCTGCAATCGGCCATTACCCAGTTGATTGCCACTCAATGCCAAGCCTGAGTTTGACTCGTTGGACGTCAACGCAAAATCAATCACCTTGCGGCCCGCTGCGGCAGCTTGCCAAACACTCGAAAATTCCGAATCAGCCGGAAATACCGCGATTCCATTTTTTGGTAATGCTCGAATAACATCTGCATGCTCTTCTGCAACTGCGGCAACGGTCTCCATAAACTCTTGGTGCTCTCGTTGCGCGTTATTAATTACAGCAATATTCGCCTGCGCTATTGAGGCTAGCTGAGCAGTCTCGCCTGGATGATTCATGCCCAGCTCAACCACCGCCAACTTATCTGTAGAGCGAAGCTTTAATAAGGTCAGAGGCAAACCAATCTCATTATTGAGATTGCCTTTTGTCACCAAGGTATGCGACTCACCAGCTGATGCCTTAAATATTGAAGCGATCATTTCTTTAACGGTGGTCTTCCCATTGCTGCCAGTTACTAAGGCTAATGGGATAGCATGGCTTGCGCGCCATGCTTTTGCTAACTCACCGAGTCCTATGCGGGTATCAGGCACGCATACAGCCGGTAGAGTTGCCGGACATTTTTTAGCATCACTTACAAGTGCAGCGCCTGCGCCTGACTTAGCAACATCAACCAAGAAATCGTGCGCATCAAAGCGCTCACCCGTTAGGGCAATAAATAACTCGCCAGAATCGATTTGTCGACTATCCGTTCCCACTCTAGACAGCATTAATATTTCTGCTTCTTTTGCAGAAATATTTAGCAAGTGACTGCCAGGGAGCATCGCGTGCACCTGAGCAAGAGTGGTCATTGCAGCCATCAGACCAGACCCCCCGCTGCAAGCCGAATGTGTTCCTGATCAGAAAAATCAAAACGCTTATCACCAATTTCCTGAGTAGTTTCATGGCCTTTGCCAGCAACCAACACAATGTCGCGAATATCGGCATGACGAATTGCTGCCATGATGGCAGCTGCGCGATCAGGGATCTCTTGCACATTCACGCTAGGAGATTTAATTCCTTGGCGAATCATTTGAATGATCTTCAAAGGGTCTTCAGATCTTGGGTTATCGCTGGTGATGACAATTTGATCGGCAAACTGCTGGGCAATTGCACCCATTTGAGAGCGCTTGCCAATATCCCGATCTCCACCGCATCCAAATACACACCAAATTTTTCCACCACGCTGTTCGGCGATAGGTCGTAATGTCGTCAAAGTCTTTTGGAGAGCATCAGGAGTATGTGCGTAATCTACAACCGCCAATAGACCATCAGCTTTCGTATGTTTACTAAATGAAATAAGTTCCATTCGCCCAATTACAGGCTGCAATTGACTTATGCGCTCACCTGCTGCGTCAATTCTGAAGTCTTGCGTAAGTAATGTTGTCCAAACTGCGAGTGCGTTGCTTAAGTTGAACTCTCCAAGCAATGGAACATGCACGTCTACTTGACCAACCCCGTCCAAGACAAATGTAGAGTCATAACCCAAATGACCTAAAGAACTATTTTGTGCATGAATTCTCTGTAATCGATCTCCAAACTTTTCAAATCCTTGATAAGCAGTTTTATTTAGCGCATAAGCCCATACTTTCAACGCATCTTTGGCTAACAAATTCATGGCTAATTCACGGCCGAAGGCATCATCCAAATTAATCACTGCATGCTGTAAACCTTGCTGAGCAAACAACTTTGCTTTTGCTTGCGCATAATCAGCCATACTGCCGTGATAATCCAAATGATCTTGCGTCAAATTGGTAAATACTGCGCAATCAAATGTAGTGCCTGCGATACGATCCTGATCTAAGGCATGGGACGATACCTCCATCGCCACTTGCTTTGCACCTGCGTCCAATAATTCTTTTAATTGCGTCTGCAATTTTGGAGCGTCTGGAGTTGTATATCCTGTTTTCTCTAAGGCGCCAGGAAAGCCTGTCCCCAGAGTTCCTAGCACCGCTGTGCGGTAACTCGGCGCGTCCAAAGCCTTTGCAAGCCATTGCGTTACGCTGGTTTTGCCATTCGTTCCGGTAACCCCAATCATGCGCAATTGTTTGCTTGGATTGTCATACCAATCTGAGCAAAACTTCCCAGCAAGTGCCGCCAGGTTTTCAACTGCAAGGCATTGCGGATGTTCTATATACCGAGCGTAACGATTTGATGCATCTACAGGATCAAACACAACACATGCAGCACCATTGTCAAGTGCTGCATCAATAAATTGTCGACCATCTCGCAATGCATTTCCATGGCCTACTGGATAAGCAAAAAAGATATCGCCAGTATGAATTTGACGACTGTCTGCACTCACCTTTGCAAAAGAGTTTGCCAGGGAATGTAGATACTCAATCAAATGATCGGGGTTTATATTCAACATGGTCCTCATCGTTTCAAGACCGCGTGTTGAGTCTGCACATTTGCAGGACGAACTTCTGTGGGGCTCTTATCATCAAGCGCCATTTGCTTCACTTTGTTATCTGGAGGAACATTTAATGTTCTTAGAGTTTCGCCAACAATGGTTGAGAACACTGGCGCAGCCACATCTCCACCATAATGACTGCCACCCGTTGGCTCATCAATCATGACGGCAACCACAATTCGTGGGGCGCTTATAGGCGCAATGCCTGCAAAGTAGGCGCGGTATTTATTACCGTAACCTTTGCCCACCAATTTGTGCGCCGTTCCTGTTTTGCCACCAACTCGATAACCTTCTGTCTGAGCTTTAACAGCAGTACCACCTGACTCTGTAACAGTCTCCAGCATTTCTCGCATCTCAATTGCCGTCTTCGCCGATAACACCCGAGTGCCGGGCTTGTTATCTGGACTACGTTCAATTGTTAATGGGACTAACTCACCATTACGAGCAAAAACTGTATAGGCACGCGCCACCTGAAATAAAGATCCAGAGATGCCATAACCAAATGCAATACGCGCTTGATCGGTTGGCGTCCATTTTGCGTAAGGATGCACAGTTCCAGCAACCGCACCCGGGAAACCAATTTTCGGAGACTGCCCTAAACCAACTGCAGTATAAAAATCCCACATCTCTTCTGAAGAAAGGTTATTCATGGCAATTTTGGCTGTGCCGATATTGCTTGATTTTTGGATAACCTCAGCAACCGTTAAATTTGCGTACGGGTGAGTGTCAGTAATTGGCTTTGGACCTACCAGATACTTAGCACCAATAACCATATTAGTATTGGGATTGACCGCACCCTTTTCTAATGCGATGGCAATAGTCAGTGGTTTTATTGTGGAACCGGGCTCAAACGTATCAGTTAAGACCCGATTACGTAATTGCTCTCCACTTAAATTTCGGCGATCGTTGGGGTTATAGCTTGGATAATTTGCTAACGCTAATATTTCCCCTGTTTGCGCATCTAAAACTACAGCTCCGCCTGCTTTTGCATGATGTTGCTCAACTGCATTCTTCACAGCGTTGTATGCCAAGAACTGAATTTTGCTATCAATCGACAGTTGCAAATCTTTACCATTTTGGGGTAGTTGCTCAATTGCAATATCTTCAACTACGCGCCCCAGCCGATCAACCACTACACGCCTTTGACCGGGATGAGCAGCCAGATCTTTTTCTCTGGAAAGCTCCATACCTTCCTGCCCCTTATCGTTGACATTTGTAAAGCCAACCACATGGGCCATTGCCTCGCCCTCGGGATAGAAACGTTTGTATTCGTTATTTAAACCAATTCCCGGAATTTCCAGTTGCATAATTTGTTGCGCTACGGCAGGATCTACCTGACGCTTAAGGAAGACTTGCTTACGATCTTCTTTTAATTTTTTGCGTAAGTCTGTTTTACTTAATTGCAATAAGCTAGCAAGCTTCTGAAGCTTATCGAAAGGTAAATCCTCAGGAACAGTATCGTTGTAGGCAATGATGGATTTGGCCTCGAGACTAGTAGCAATTACTTGGCCATTGCGATCCAAAATTTTTCCGCGACTCGCGGGCAACTCCAACTCACGTTGCGTACCACGTACGCCTTTAGCTTCATAAAATGCATTCCCTGGGCCTTGAATCCAAAATGCTCTTAACAGAAGCATCATGAAAACAAGAAACAAAAGAAATAGCATGAGTCTTGAGCGCCACATTGGCAAGCGCAAAACGAGATTTGGCGTTGTAGAAAACCCAACCGGCCTCATTTAGCCTCCTTTAAGTACAAAGTACGATCAGGAGTAATGGGAACCATATGCAATTGGTTGCGAGCCACATCACGAATACGTGCAGACTTAGAAAGATTGCGCTGTTCATATTCCAAGCGCAACCATTCTTGACTCAATTTACGCTCTTCAATTTGTGCACGCTCTAAAGCCACAAAAAGCTTACGCGCACGCTGTTGAGCAGCCACTAGAGATAAAGCGCAGATTAATAACAAAGCTAGCAATGTCAGAGTAGCGCGATTCATGCGACCGCTCCCATGCGTTTTTCAGCTACACGCATGATCGCTGAACGCGCACGAGGATTCTCAGCAACCTCGGCATCACTTGGCTTAACTCGCCCAATAATTTCTAATGCACTTTGTGGCAAGTCTTTTTCTCGCACCGGTAAACCACGTGGCACTTCAACTGTGGAGTGGGACTGTAAAAACTGCTTAACAATGCGATCTTCTAAAGAATGAAAGCTGATAACAGCTAGCCGCGCTCCCGGCTTTAATAAATTTAATGCCGCTTTAAGACCTAGCTCTAAATCTTCTAGCTCGCGATTAATAAAAATACGCAATGCCTGAAAAGTTCTTGTCGCAGGATCTTGCCCCGCTTCGCGTGTGCGAACAACGCTTGCAACCAAGTTTGCTAACTGTGTAGTGGTTTTTGGAGACAATCCCTGCTCTCGCTTAGCTACGATAGCTTTGGCGATTTGAAATGCGAAACGCTCTTCCCCGTAAGTTTTAATCACGTGCGTGATTTCCTCTTGTGGAGCTTGCTCTAACCACTCTGATGCAGTCATACCTTGATTGGTATTCATGCGCATATCGAGCGGGCCTTCTCGACGAAATGAGAAACCGCGATGTGCTTCGTCCACTTGTGGAGAACTGATACCGAGATCCAACAAAATGCCATCGACTGACTCTGCTTGCGCATACTGATCCATCTGTGCAAAGCTGTCGTGAATGATTGTCAAACGAGGATCGTTGATCTTCTTCGCCACTGCTATTGCATCCAAATCTTTGTCGAAGGAAATCATGCGCGCTGAGCTTGGCAATTCCTTTAACAGTGCTTGCGTGTGACCACCGCGACCAAAGGTACCGTCGATCACTAAAATATTTTTTGTTGGGTTTTGATTTTGAATGAGCGGGCCATTGATCAGCGCCGTCACCGCCTCGGCCAGTAACACTGGGCGATGAGTTATGTTCATAGCACCCCGTCATCAAAAATTAAATTGCTTGAGTGCTTCAGGCATGCCTTGTGCAATCGCCGCCTGTTCTTTTGCAGCATAGGTTGCTGCATCCCATAACTCCAAGTGACTACCCATGCCGAGCAGGATCACTTCTTTTTCAATTCCCGCTGCAGCACGTAACTCTGGACTCACCAAAACTCGACCGGCACTATCAAGATCAATCTCTGCAGCATTGCCTAAGAAAATACGACGCCACCAATGCGCATCCATCGGAAGTTGAGCAACTCTAGATCGGAAACTTTCCCATTCTGGTCTTGGAAAAAGCAGCAAACAGCCATCGGGGTGTTTGGTGAGCGTAACGCGCCCCTCGCCTTGTACTAAAAGGGCGTCACGATGCTTTGCCGGGATCGACATCCGGCCTTTTGCATCCAAATTGAGAGCTGACGCACCTTGAAACACCATTTACCCCACTTTTTCACACTTCCTCCCACTTTAGAGGATCGCCATAATAGGGTCAAGTGTTTTTGGGTATTTTTTTAGGAATTTCTCTAATGTTTACAAACACTTAGCGTCGTATGTTGATAAAATGATGACAATAAAATAGCTACTTGAAACAATGGCTTAGAAAATATACTTAAGACGTAATCTTAGCTATAAGGCCTAATAATCTAAAAATTACTGTATTTATGTCCAGTATTAAATAAATTAATCAAAAAAAATTCTAAAAATTAAATCCAATTAAAAAGCAAATCAGATTTTGTAGGCAGTGGTGGTCATCACCTTGGAGACTGTTTGCATCATTTTCTGAATGGGTTCAGGAAGAGTTGCTCCGCCAGCATGCAAGGCAGCCTGTCCATGCTCAATCTCATCGATGCGCATCTGATCAACAATTGCTCGCGAGCGCTGATCCTTTGCAGGTAATTTTTCAAGATGATTTTCAAGATGTGCTTCGACTTGTTTTTCTGTTTCAGCAACAAATCCTAAACTCCATTTATCACCAGCTAAACCAGCTAACAAGCCTATTGCAAAAGATCCTGCATACCAAAATGGATTGAGATAACTTGTATGTGAATCTAATTCTTTAAGACGCGTTTCACACCACGCTAAATGATCCATTTCTTCTTGTGCAGAATGCTCTAGCATTTCTCTGATTTGAGGATCGCGTGCAACTAATTTTTGCGATTGATAAAGCGCTTGTGCGCAAACTTCACCAACGTGATTTACGCGCATTAATCCAGCAGCATGCTTACGCTCAGCAGCATCAAGAGGATGTTTTGTAGTTGATTGAGAATCTGGTGTTGATCGACCAGCATTTGCACCGCCAACAACGGACCGCAAGGCGGTATCAAATTCAATAATCAGACGATCGATGGGCGACATTGGCAGAAAAATAACTAGACCAAAACCTCTGCTTTGCAGCTTTGCTTTGTCTTCAAACCCAGCTCAGCCAAGAGCGCGCGGTCTTGTTCCGCCTCGGGATTACCGGTAGTGAGTAGTTGCTCACCATAAAAAATAGAGTTCGCCCCAGCCAAAAAACACATCGCCTGAACAGCCCTACCGAGCTCTTGGCGACCTGCTGATAAACGCACGCGTGCCTTAGGCATTGTGATGCGCGCAACCGCAATCGTTCTCACAAATTCCAATGGATCCAACGGTTTTTGATCTGCTAATGGAGTGCCTGCAACAGGCACCAAATGATTGATTGGAACGGATTCTGGATATGGACTTAAATTCGCTAAGCGTGTCAAAAATGCAGCGCGTTGTTCGCGTGATTCACCCATGCCAACGATGCCACCACAACATACTGACATACCAGCTGAACGCACATTTGAAATCGTATCTAAACGATCTTGATATCCACGTGTAGAAATGACAGAACGATAAAAATCTTCACTTGTATCGAGGTTGTGATTGTAAAAATCAAGGCCTGCTTCTGATAATGCTTGTGCTTGATCAGCTTCTAACATTCCTAAAGTGGCGCAAGTCTCAAGTCCCAATGCTTTGACACCTTTAATCATCGCGGTCACTTTTTCAATATCGCGGTCTTTAGGCTCGCGCCACGCCGCACCCATACAAAAGCGATTTGAACCAGCCGCTTTAGCTGCTTTAGCTGCCTCTAAAACTTCCTCTAAACCCATTAACTTTTCGGCTTTGACGTCGGTGTCATAGCGAGCAGCTTGGGGGCAATATCCACAGTCTTCAGGGCAGCCACCCGTCTTAATTGACAACAAAGTAGCTAATTCCACATCACCCTCAGGAAAGTAGGCCTTATGGGTCTCCTGGGCTTTAAGCATTAACTCGTTGAAAGGCAGGGCAAACAAGGACTCCACCTGAGTTAGTGTCCACTCACCTGCTACATCAAGCTCCTTTCGCAAATCCGCCTTGGATTTGATCTGAGTGAGGGGTTTTTCAACAGTTTGCGCGTCCAGCATGGGTAAATTCCAGAAAGTAGGTGAATCTCAGGCATAAACATAACAGATGGAAGCCGGGATTAGGAAAAACTAGTGGTCAAATATCGAATATGAAGGTTATTTCTGATCTAAATCAATCCACCCTGATTGATCGCAGCCTGGCAGCCGTATGGCACCCCTGCACCCAAATGAAGCACCATGAATCCTTTCCCCTAATTGCGATCGCCAAAGGGAAAGGGGCTTGGCTTTATGACGAACAGGGAAATGCACTTCTGGATTGCATCAGCTCTTGGTGGACCAACCTATTTGGGCACTCCAACCCTCGCATCAACCAAGCAATTTATGCGCAACTCGAAAAAATTGAGCATGTAATGCTTGCTGGTTTCACACACCAACCTGTCGTCGAGCTTTCTGAAAAATTATCCGCCCTCACCAATCATCACTTAGGCCATGTCTTTTATGCATCGGATGGCGCATCTGCTGTTGAGATTGCACTCAAGATGAGTCATCACTATTGGCAAAACAATAAGAAACCAAACAAGAAAAAATTTGTTTGTCTTGAAAATGGTTATCACGGAGAGACACTTGGCGCATTAGCAGTAACTGATGTTGCTATTTTTCGTGAGGCCTATGGATCACTTTTGCAAAATGTTTATACCGCGCCATCACCTGACGCACGTAAGGCAAAAAATGGGGTGAGCGCTGAAGATGTTGCAAATGATGCCGCACAAAAACTAAAAGAGTTGTTTGCTAAAGAACATGAAAATATTGCTGCAATCATCGTTGAGCCACTAGTTCAATGCGCAGGTCAGATGGCGATGCATTCACCGAAATATTTACGTCTAGTGAGAGACTTATGCGATCAATATGAAGTACATATGATTGCCGATGAAATCGCCGTAGGATGCGGGCGTAGCGGTAGATTCTTTGCTTGTGAACATGCTGAGATTTGGCCTGATTTTCTGACGCTTTCCAAAGGAATCAGTGGCGGATATCTCCCACTTTCACTGTGCATGACAACAGACGAAATTTACCAAGCGTTTTATCAAGATCAAACTCGACATGGCTTCCTGCACTCGCATTCGTACACTGGAAATCCTCTTGCTTGCGCAGCTGCTCTAGCCTGCTTAGAAATATTTAAATCAGAGACTGTGCTTGAGAAAAATAAAATTCGTTCTCAAGCACTAGCAACAGCTTTTGAGTGGGCAAAGACTGACTCACGCATTGAGCACTGGCGCCAGCAAGGGATGATATTGGCATTTGATATCAAATTATCGTCATTGAAAAACCCGAACGCTTTCCCCCGAGAATTGTTTGCGCAAAGTTTGTCTGAAGGCATCCTCATTCGACCCATTGCAAATACGATTTATGTCATGCCGCCCTACATTCTTTCCCCAGAAGAGACTCATGCCATGGGGCAATCGGTGAAAAAGGCTTTAGATAAGGTGCTTGCATGAGTCAGTCGCCAATCTCATCATTTAAGGCATTAACGCTAGCCGAGGAACAAATCGCGGACTTGGATTTGCAATTACTCAAGCGTCAATTACGCGTTACCGAAACTCCTTGCGATACCAAAGCATTCGTTGGCGATCGTGAACTAAAAGCTTTTTGTAGCAATGATTACCTGGGCCTAGCCAATCACCCGGCAATCACCGAAGCTCTTGCAGATGGTGCTCGCAAATATGGCGTTGGTAGTGGCGCATCCCATTTAATTAGCGGCCATAGTGTTGCCCATGACTTATTAGAAAAACAGTTGGCGGGATTTCAGGCTGAGCATCTTACCAATGCTCGCGCATTATTTTTTAGTACTGGATATCTTGCCAACCTCACTGCCATTACTGGGCTAGCAAGGCTTGCTCCGCGAGGCGATGTCAGTATTTATTCTGCCAAGCTCAATCATGCTTCATTAATTGATGGCGTTCGTTTAGCAAGCGCCCAGACTAATGCCAGCGTCACACTCTTCGATCACACCCAACCTGATCTCTTACTTAAGGATCTACAAAAAGACACCAAAGCACTCAAACTCATTGTGACGGATGCTGTTTTCAGTATGGATGGAGATCTTGCACCCATAAAAAAATTATTGGCTATTACTGAGCAATGTGACGCACTTCTACTGGTAGATGATGCTCATGGCTTTGGGGTTTTAGGCAAGCAAGGTCACGGGGTTTTAGAGCAAGAGCAAATTTGCTCCGACCGGATTATCTATATTGGAACTTTAGGTAAAGCAGCTGGGGTCAGTGGCGCATTCATCTGCGCAGAAAATACTTTTATCGAATGGTTGATCCAGAAGGGTCGCCCATATATCTATAGCACGGCCACCCCACCGGCAATTGCGCATGCTTTGCTGCAAAGCTTAAAAATCATTGAGTCCGAAGAGGGCGCTAAACGTCGACACCACTTAAACCAATTGATCAGTGTTTGGCAATCAGAAATGAAGTTCTCTAGCTGGGAGAAAGTGCTTTCTTGCACACCAATTCAGCCAATCATTTTGGGCAGCAATGCCAACGCTTTAATGGCCGCAAAGTTATTAGATGAAGCAGGCTATTGGATTCCAGCCATCAGGCCACCTACCGTTCCGATTGGTAGCTCACGCTTGCGCATTACTTTCTCAGCAAACCATAGCGAAGAAGATCTGCGCGCACTCATGAGCACACTGCAATCCATTGAGCAACAAGTCATTGAAAAGGCTCATTGATGAACACATCTTCTGGTTTTTTTATTACTGGCACCGATACTGAAGTTGGAAAAACTTTGGTAAGCGGCGCTTTGATTCTCAAGCTACGTGAATTGGGTAAACAAACCGTTGGATTCAAGCCTGTAGTCGCTGGAACCTATCCAGCATCCACGGGTCAGCATTTAAATGAAGATCTCGAAACATTGCGAATTGCCTCAAACCTGGAGTCAGATCAACTCAGTCTCTGTCCTTATGTCTTAGATACTCCAGCAGCGCCACATTTGGTTGCAAAAGCGAAAGGCATTCGCCTTGAGCTCGAGACCATACTGAAGACATATAAAGATCTGCAAAAGAAAAGTGGCTCCGTTGTTGTCGAGGGGGCAGGCGGTTTTCTTGTTCCAATAAATGATCAAAAGGACTTAGGCGATTTTGCTCAGCAAATTCAGTTGCCAGTTATCTTGGTTGTGGGCATGAAATTGGGCTGCATCAATCATGCGCTACTTACCACTGAGACAATCCGCGCGCGCAAGCTTGTTATTGCCGGATGGATTGCAAACACCTTAAATAAAGAAATGAGTTTATTGAGTGAAAACATCAAAACGCTTCAAGAGCGAATAGATGCGCCATTTTTAGGACTAATACCCGCGCTTCCATTGAGCATTCAAAAATTAAACCATCAACCTTATTCTCCTGAAGCGTTAAAGTTTGCTGCGCAACATATTCAATTACCAGCTGAATAAACTAAAAATATTCATATATACAGTCGTTTGAGGTGCACTCTATTTCAGTTTCGGATAAGATGAAGCAATGCATTTACTTCCAGAAATAATTGAATCCGCGCCAGAGATACAAGAAATTCGGCGCAACATTCATGCGCACCCTGAGTTGCGCTTTGAAGAAAATCGCACCGCTGATCTCGTTGCGGAAGCGCTCTCCAGTTGGGGCATCAGCGTATTTCGGGGAATGGGTAAAACGGGCGTCGTTGGGCGACTCGATGGAGACTTAGGTTCCGGCAAGATGATTGGTTTGCGCGCTGACATGGATGCTCTACCCTTACAAGAGCACAATAATTTTGCGCATACTTCACGTAATCCTGGAAAGATGCACGCCTGTGGTCATGATGGGCACACTGCCATGCTCTTAGGAGCTGCGCAATATTTATCAAATCATCGAGATTTCAAAGGTAGCGTTATTTTTATTTTTCAGCCGGCTGAAGAAGGTGGTGCTGGCGCTCGCGAAATGATCAAAGACGGTTTATTTGAGCAATTTCCTTGTGATGCTGTTTTTGGATTACATAACTGGCCTGGCTTGGCTGAAGGTGATTTTGGTGTGACACCAGGACCAATGATGGCCTCCAGCAATGCGTTTGAGATTACTGTCACCGGCAGAGGCGGTCATGCCGCCCTTCCACACAACAGCGCTGATCCAGTGCTAGCTGGCGCGCAAGTGGTGTTAGCTTTGCAAAGCATTATTACTCGCAATAAGCGTCCTGTAGATGCTGCAGTACTATCAGTAACGCAATTCCATGCAGGTGAAACTAGTAACGTCATTCCGGACAGCGCATTTATTGGCGGCACCGTGCGTACATTTACCCTTGAGGTGCTTGATCTAATTGAGCAACGCTTAAGAGAGGTTGCCCATAACGTGGCTAGCGCATTTGACTGTCAAGCTGAAATTACCTTTTCTAGAAACTATCCACCTTTGATCAATCATGCAAATGAAGTGGAGTTTGCAAGCCAAGTGATGAGTGAGTTAGTAGGCAAACAGCGTGTTAATACTTCTATTGACCCAACTATGGGTGCCGAAGACTTTGCCTTTATGTTGTTAGAGAAACCCGGTTGCTATGTCTTTTTAGGCAATGGTGATGGCGATCATCGCTCAACAGGTCATGGCATGGGTCCATGTCATCTTCATAACCCATCCTATGACTTTAATGATGCATTGATCCCAGTAGGTGTGAACTACTGGGTCAAATTAGCTCAACGCTTTTTAGAGAAGAATTAAGCTGTAAAAACTAAGAATTCGTAAATTTAGCGGGGCGTTTTTCCATAAAGGCAGCCATGCCTTCTTTTTGATCGTTAGTTCCAAAGCATGCATGGAACAAGCGACGCTCAAAATGAATACCTTGCGACAGAGTTGTCTCGTAGGCTGTATTCACCGCCTCTTTCACCATCATCGTTGTTAGCAAAGGCATATCAGCGATATCTTTAGCAATCGCTTTAACTTCTTTTAATAAATCGGCTTTTGGGAATATGCGCGATACCAGACCAGCGCGTTCGGCTTCAGCAGCATCCATCATTCGACCTGTTAAAGCTAAATCCATGGCCTTTGATTTTGATACGGCACGGGGAAGACGTTGTGTTCCGCCAGCCCCAGGAATGATGCCCAGCTTAATTTCAGGTTGTGCAAATTTCGCATTATCAGCAGCCATAATCATGTCGCACATCATTGCTAATTCGCACCCACCGCCCAAGGCATACCCAGATACTGCCGCAATAACGGGCTTACGCACTTTTTGCATATGCTCCCAATTGCGAGAAATAAAATTATGGCGATAGACATCTTGCAAGCTACGCTTTGCCATTGAAGCAATATCTGCGCCAGCAGCAAATGCCTTTTCACTGCCGGTGACAATGATGCAGCCAATATTGTCGTCCGCATCAAACTTAAGCAAGGCTTCGCCCAGCTCATCCATTAATTGATCATTCAGCGCATTTAATACTTCTGGACGATTCAATGTAATGGTGGCAACTTTATCTTCCACTTCAGTCAAAATTGTTTGATAGCTCATTGCTTTCTCTCTACTTGATGTTTATCTTTTTTGGATTGCTGTATTAACGAGGTAACAACAGCCACATCCTGCCATTCTGCTTCATGCGTCCAGCCGCCTCACCAGCGACATCACCCGATCCCCAATAGTAATCGGCTCGCACTCCACCGACAATGGCTTTGCCAGTATCTTGCGCAAAAACCAGCTTTTGCAGAGGTTGATTGCTTAAAGGTCTAGTCGTCGCTAAAAATACAGGCGCGCCCAGCGGCATCGCTTGCAAATCAATAGCAATACTTCGCTCACCCGTTAATGGCACGCCTAATGCACCAGTGGGGCCCAAATCGGCATCTACATTGCCGGGTAATTCTTTAAAGAAAACAAAGCGGGGATTGGCATTGAGCATCTCATTCACACGATCTGGATTGCGTTTAGCCCACTGTGAAATCCCCTGCATGGTTGCTTCGCTGCGCGTGATTTCTTTTCGGTCTAGCAACCACTGCGCAAAAGATTTAAACGGCTGATCATTCGTTCCCGCAAAACCTAAACGCATCACGCGACCGTCTTCAAGACGAATTTTTCCAGATCCTTGGATTTGCATAAAGGCTGCAGCAACAGGATCTTGAACCCAAGCAATTTCAGAACCTTTTAGCATTCCCGAACTGATTAATTCAGCGCGAGTAGGCGCTGAATTTGGTTTGGATTTTTTCCAAGCAGCAGGATAAGCATAGAGCGGCACACTGAAAGTACTGGTCCTTGTTTGAGAACCATTGATCACTGGTTCGTAATAACCAGTGATCAAACCCGAATCAGTTCCAGAGTTATTACGCACTTCATATGCTTGAAAATTGTTTTCAAAATATCTGCGAATGCCTTGAGTATCTCGGCTCGAGACATTAGAAGCTTGAGCGCACACTTGTCGCCAATTGACTTCGCCATTGCGTGAATTGCGTTTTAGCAAACCCTCACAACTCTTTAGCCATGCTGGCCAAGCTTGCACTAACTCATCTTCCTGCCACCCTGGAATTACCTGCCATGACACAGCGCTAAAGTTTGCAATGGATGAACTGTATGTTGAAGGGGCTGTTCCTGAGCCACTGGCTCGATATCCTGTTCCGCGTGTCGGTGGAGTTGAACATGCAGTTAGTAAAGCAATCATGGAAATTGCGACTACACTTGCTTGAAGCCATTTATATTTAAAAATCATGATTGCCAATTTACTTGATGAATACCCAATGCTACTGTTTGTTATTGAAGGCGCTATTGCATTAGGGTTGTTGTTGTTTATTGTCTTATGGACCGGTAAAGGCAAAAAATAATTTAGTTAGTAAGTCTTACTGCTTACTGCTCAGCAAACAGTAAGGCAACTTAATGCAAGGTGCGGGGCATGACTAGGGCAAACTCCGGGATAGGCGCCTGAAAAAACTGAGCATCCTCCGTAACGCAAAAATACTCGCCACGCATAGTTCCTGCAGGAGTTGGGAGGGTAGCCCAACTGGTGTACTCAAAATGCTCCCCTGAGCGCAATAAAGGCTGTTGTCCCACGACTCCTAGGCCTTTTACTTCCTGAACATCGTTATCCCCGTCTGTAATGAACCAATGGCGGGCTATGAGCTGAATACTAGCCGACCCCGTATTACGGATGGTGATCGTATAGGCGAAGGCAAATTGGCGGTTATCTGGGTCAGATTGGTCTGGAAGGTACTGCGTCTTGACCGTAATGCTGATTTCATGAGGATTCATGCTGGAATTCTGCTCCATCCTAAGGCCAACTGCAAGCTAGAATCTAGGGATGGAAAGCGAAAAAACATCACCAAATCCGCAATTTGTCATTGCCCCGTCCATTTTGTCGGCTGACTTTGCCTGCCTTGGCAAGGAAGTCCAAGATGTTTTAGTGGCGGGCGCTGACTGGATTCACTTTGATGTGATGGATAACCACTACGTTCCCAACCTCACCATTGGCCCCTTGGTTTGTGAGGCTATTCGTCCTTATGCCAAGAAAGCTGGTTTACCAGCAATGATCGACGTTCATCTCATGGTTGAGCCAGTAGATCACATCATTCCGGACTTTGCTAAAGCTGGTGCAAATTTGATTAGCTTTCATCCAGAAGCAAGTCCACATGCGAATCGCACCTTAAATTTGATTCGCGATCAAGGCTGTCAAGCTGGTCTAGTGTTAAATCCAGCTACACCACTTGACCACTTAGATCACACACTTGAATTATTAGATTTGGTACTGCTGATGTCAGTGAACCCTGGATTTGGTGGTCAATCCTTTATCCCAAGCACTCTGCAAAAAATCACTCAAGTACGCGCCCGTCTCGATCGCCATGAAGCAGAGACCGGTCGCAAGATCCGTCTTGAAGTAGATGGCGGCATCAAAGTTGACAACATTGCACAAGTTGCTCAAGCAGGCGCCGACACATTTGTAGCGGGATCAGCAATATTTGGCAAAGATAACTACGAGCAAGTCATCAAAGAAATGCGTGCTGAATTAGGAAAGTCAGGAAAAGCCTAATGCAGCGCGAAGAATTTAATGCCCTAGCAAAGCAGGGCTTCAATCGAATTCCCCTTGTCAAAGAGGTGCTAGCCGATTTAGAAACACCGCTATCGCTCTACGTCAAACTCAGCCAAGCTTTTGGCAGTAAAAATACTTACCTTCTTGAGTCGGTTTTAGGAGGCGAACGCTTTGGTCGCTTTTCCTTTATTGGTCTACCTGCGAAGACGATTATTCGCACTGTTGGCACACCGTTAAAACCAGTAAATGAGGTAGTAACAGACTGTAAGGTAGTTGAAACGAATACAGATAACCCACTAGATTTTGTAGACACCTATTTCAAGCGATTCAAGGTTGCAGTACAAGAAGGGCTGCCCCGTTTCTGTGGAGGATTAGCAGGATATTTTGGCTACGATACCGTTCGTTATATCGAGTCACGCTTGGCTAAACACAATTTACCCGATGAGCTTGGTGTGCCCGATATACAACTCATGTTGACTGAAGAGTTGGCCGTTATTGATAACGTGGCTGGCAAGATTTACTTCATTGTTTATGCCAATCCTGATATGGCCGATGGCTACGAAAAAGCACAGACACGTCTTAAGGAATTACTCGCATGCCTCAGCAAACCAGTGAGCATGCCACCTGCATTGGCCAGTACAAAAACTGAGCTCATCCGAAAATTTAAAGCGGCAGATTTTGAAGGGGCAGTTCACAAAACCAAAGAATATATTTTGGCCGGCGACTGCATGCAGGTTGTTATCGGCCAACGCATCAGCAAGCCATTTACAGACTCACCACTATCTCTGTACAGAGCCTTACGCTCACTCAATCCTTCGCCTTATATGTATTTTTATGACTTTGGCGATCTCCAGATTGTGGGCTCCTCTCCTGAGATTCTGGTTCGCCAAGAAAAACGTGCGGCAGAAAAGATCGTCACTATTCGTCCGCTTGCTGGCACTCGTCCTCGTGGCGCAAATCTAGAGGAAGACGAAAGACTCGCTAAGGAACTATTGGCAGATCCTAAAGAAATTGCTGAGCATGTCATGTTGATCGATCTTGCGCGCAATGATGTTGGGCGAATTGCAAAAACTGGCTCTGTCAAAGTAACCGATTCAATGTCCATTGAAAAGTATTCTCATGTTCAACATATTGTGAGCTCTGTTGAAGGTGATCTTCTAGACAATATGAGCAATATGGATGTGTTGAGAGCAACTTTCCCAGCGGGCACTCTATCTGGCGCCCCAAAGATTCGCGCGATGGAAATCATTGATGAAATGGAAATTGTGAAACGCGGTGTTTATGGTGGCGCAGTAGGCTACCTTTCCTTTTCTGGTGATATGGATGTTGCGATTGCAATTCGCACTGGTGTGATTCGGGATGGCGTACTGCACTCCCAAGCTGGCGCTGGAGTTGTTGCAGATTCAGACCCCACTGCCGAATGGAAAGAAACGGAAGCAAAGGCTCGTGCAGTACTTACAGCAGCTGATTTAGTTCAAGGAGGACTTGATGCTCCTAATGATTGATAACTACGATTCATTCACCTACAACCTTGTGCAGTACTTTGCAGAGTTAGGTGAAGAAGTCAAAGTCTTTCGTAATGATGAGATTGCAGTTGCTGATATCGCCAAACTCAATCCAGCACGCATTTGTATTTCTCCCGGACCCTGCAGCCCTACTGAGGCCGGCATTTCTGTAGAGACCATTCAGCAATTTGCAGGGAAGCTGCCGATTCTCGGCGTTTGCCTTGGTCATCAAGCCATTGGTGAAGCCTTTGGCGGAAAAATCATTCGTGCCCAGAAAGTAATGCACGGCAAAACGGATGATATTCATCACACTGGTGTTGGCGTTTTTCAAAATCTACCCAACCCATTTAAGGTGACCCGCTATCACTCGCTTGCGATTGAAAAAAGTTCGTTACCAGCATGCCTAGAAGTAACTGCCACCTCTTCAGATGGTGAGATTATGGGCGTAAGACATCGTGAGATGGCTGTTGAAGGCGTCCAGTTTCATCCAGAGTCTATTCTTTCCGAGCACGGGCATGCTTTGCTCAAGAATTTTTTACAAATGTAATTACCAAATTTAAATAAACCAAATAAGCCTCATGCCAATTACTCCACAAGAAGCCCTGCAACGTTGCATCGAACATCGTGAACTGTTTCATGATGAGATGACCGATATGATGCGCCTCATCATGAGCGGTGAAATGGCCCCTGAATTGGTTGCCGGCCTACTAGTTGCCTTACGCACCAAAAAAGAAACTGTTGGGGAAATTGCCGCGGCTGCACAGGTCATGCGTGAGTTTGCAACGGCAGTGAATGTAGATGATCGCTCTCATTTGGTTGATGTCGTTGGTACTGGTGGTGACGGCGCACACACCTTCAATATTTCTACAGCAGCTATGTTTGTAGCTGCGGCAGCGGGCGCAAAGATTGCCAAACATGGTAATCGCAGCGTCAGCAGCAAATCGGGTAGCGCTGATGTTTTAGAGGCATTAGGGGTCAATTTGGGACTATCCGCAGACCAAGTGGCCAAATGCATCTCTACAGTTGGAGCTGGCTTTATGTTCGCCCCCAACCACCACCCCGCCATGAAGAATGTTGTGCCCATTCGTAAGCAATTAGGTGTACGCACCATTTTCAATATTTTGGGGCCATTAACCAATCCAGCTGATGCTAAGCGTATTTTGATGGGCGTATTTCACCCAGATCTTGTTGGTATTCAAGCAAGAGTGCTTCAAGCACTAGGCATGGAACATGCTTTGGTTGTATACGGACGGGATGGCTTAGATGAAATCTCACTCGAAGGTCCTACATTAGTTGGCGAACTCAAAGATGGCGTCGTGTGCGAATATGAAATCCATCCAAAGGATTTTGGTTTAAACACAGCACCTACGAACAGTTTTAAGGTAGCCAATGCTGAAGAGTCTAAGAAAATTGTGCTTGATGTGATTGATAACAAACCAGGTCCAGCAAGCGATATTGTTTGTTTAAATGCTGGCGCCACACTTTATGTTGCTGGTATAGCAGCTGATATTGCCAGCGGGGTAGCTAAAGCTAGAGCAGCTATTACTACTGGTGCCGCACGTCAAAAATTAGATGCATTTATTGCAGCCACTAAATCCAATTAATACAGCTTCATGAGCGATATCCTCGATAAAATAGTTGCAACCAAGAAAATTGAAGTTGCTCATAACGTAAAGCAAATCTCACTTGCAAATCAACGTGAAAAGGCTCATGCCAACAATCAAGATTCACAACTAAAGCCACGGGGTTTCATTCACGCCATTGAGCAAAAAATTGCTGCCGGCAGTGCGGGTGTCATTACAGAGATCAAAAAAACGAGTCCAAGCAAAGGCATCCTACGCGAACACTTCATTCCCGCTGAGATTGCTAAATCTTATGAAAAGCACGGGGCAGCTTGCTTATCGGTATTGACAGACGTGGACTACTTCCAAGGAAACAACCTCTACCTTCAAGAAGCCCGCAACGCTTGCAGCATTCCAGTTCTGCGCAAAGACTTCACCATAGATCCCTATCAAATTTATGAAGCACGCGCGATTGGTGCAGATGCGATTCTACTCATCGTCGCCTGTCTTGAACTCAATCAAATGAAAGAGCTAGAAGCTTGTGCACATGAAAACGGCTTAGATGTGCTAGTAGAGGTTCACGATGCCGCTGAACTCGAACAAGCGCTTGAATTAAAAACACCATTGCTGGGCATTAATAATCGTAACCTCAAAACATTTGAGGTTACACTCCAAACCACCTTATCGCTACTGCCTTCAGTGCCCAAGAACAAAATTTTGGTTACCGAATCTGGGATTTTGAGCCGCGACGATGTGCAATTGATGCGCAGCAATCAAGTGAATGCTTTTTTAGTTGGTGAAGCTTTCATGCGAAGTGCTGATCCAGGCAAAGCACTTAATGAGCTGTTCTTCTAAGGCGCTTTATTAAATCCAAGCAGGATTTAATCACTGCAATCAGCAAGACTGATCCCAATATATCGCCGATAGCCATCACTGCGAAATGATTCACGCTTCCGGTATTTTGGAGGCCAACTGTGGCATACCAATACTGATGCAATCCAGCACTCATCAATGCGTAGATCAAAATACAAAGTAATAATTTTTGCAGATTCATATTGCTTAAATCTGGATCTAAGCTCACATTACTAAAAACAAATATCCTCGCGAGATAAGGGGCAAAGCCAGAAATGAGCCCCGTACCAATACAAATTGTGAGGTCCGATGACAGCTCGCCAAAATAACTTATTAATGTTGAAGCGATAGCAATTCCGATGGCTCCTGGCAAACCAAAAATCAAGGTTAAAAATAATCGCAGGCCTGCGGGCAAGTAAATCCAATTTACTCCTAGACCGAATACCAACTCGCTAGTGATCCAGCTATTGACGTAAAAAAGGAGTGTGTATGCAAAGGTGCTGATGATTGCATTCACAAAGCCTGTACGCATAAGCGTAGTGAAATGCGTAAGAATTGATAAAAAGTTTGGCATTGGCATCAGTGTTGATGATTGTTGTGACCAAAGTCAATAGCAACAACTGCAAATCAGGAATAGAATGATATTAGCCTCATAGCTATTAATTTTTATCATTTAACCTATGTCAACAGAAAAGCCATCCGCCTATCTTCGTTTTTTAAATTTGATCGATACGCTTGATCGAATTAACCCTGGGAAGAAGTTGGATGCAATTGAGAAAAGTTTGCTTGACCGCATTGTCACCGCAGCGCATGCAAAACAAGCCATCTTAGTGGGCGATCTTATTTCGCTATCCGAACTCGGGTCTCAAGCCACTTTGCATGGACGCCTCAAAAATCTGACGGCGATGGGCTATATCAAGATGGCTTCCAATGATGACGGCCGCAAGAAAGAAGTGTTGCCCACTAAAGCAGCCCTTAAGCGATATGAGGACATCTCCAAATGCTTAGAGAAGGCACTGAAATCTGTCTAATGAGTCTAGTTAAGCGCTACCAATAAAAAAGCCCTGTCAATTTTGGCAGGGCTTTTTGTTTACACCTCTAGTGTCTTATCAGATTAGCACTTAAACGTTGAATAAGAAGTTCAGTACATCACCATCTTTGACAACATATTCTTTTCCTTCAGCACGCATTTTTCCAGCTTCTTTGGCGCCTGACTCACCTTTGAATTGAATAAAGTCATCGTAGGAAATCGTTTGTGCACGAATGAAGCCACGCTCAAAATCAGTATGAATTACTCCTGCCGCCTTTGGTGCAGTATCACCCTGATGAATGGTCCAAGCGCGCACCTCTTTAACGCCAGCAGTAAAGTAGGTATGCAATCCCAAGAGGGCATAACCAGCACGAATGACGCGGTCTAAGCCTGGCTCATCCATACCTAAATCAGCCAAAAATGCTGATTTATCTGCATCATCTAAATCCGCAATCTCAGCTTCAATCGCCGCGCACACTGCAACTACTGGGGCTTTTTCCTTAGCGGCATGTTGCTTCACCGCTTCAAGATGTGGATTGTTTTCAAAACCATCTTCTTTTACGTTAGCGACATACATCGCAGGTTTTGCGGTGATTAAACACAAAGGCTTAATCAAAATCTTTTCTTCATCCGTCAAACTTAAACTGCGCACGGGTTGTGCAGAATCCAAATGAGTCTGCACTTTGGTGAGGACTGCAACTAAAGCAGCTGCTTCTTTATCGTTACCAGACTTTGCGGCCTTGCTGGAACGAGCAAGCGTTTTTTCAACTGTGGCTAGATCTGAGAGTGCTAACTCGGTATCAATGACACCAATATCTGCTATCGGATCGATCTTGCCCGCAACGTGAATTACATTGGGATCTTCGAAACAACGCACTACATGGGTAATAGCGTCTGTTTCCCGAATATTGGCTAAGAACTGGTTACCAAGGCCCTCACCCTTAGAGGCGCCAGCCACCAAGCCCGCAATATCCACAAATTCCACTGCGGCTGGCAGGATGCGCTCAGGCTTCACGATCTCAGCCAAAGCAGCTAAACGGGGGTCAGGAACCTCAACTACGCCAACGTTAGGCTCAATTGTGCAAAAAGGGTAATTTTCTGCAGCGATTCCAGCCTTGGTAAGCGCATTAAAGAGGGTAGATTTGCCGACGTTAGGCAGGCCGACGATGCCACATTTCAAAGACATACCCACATTGTAATAGGGCTGGTTTCGATATCATCAAGGTATGTCAGAAGCGCACCAACATCATTCGCCTAAAAAACAGGTAAATTCCTCGCAAATACGCTCCGTTGAGGTTGCTGTAGTGGGCGGGGGTATAGCTGGCAAGGCTTGTGCCCTGGGCTTAGCTCAGCTTGGACTGACTACCGTAGAAATTGCCCCTGATTTAGGTAGTCCAACCCCTGCTCCTCAAGGTAGCCATTGGGGTCAGAGAATCTATGCTTTTTCACCAAGCACCCAAAAATTGCTGGCTCGCCTCCAAATATGGGACGCCCTAGACCACAGTCGCATGCAGGTTGTGCGAGACATGCGCATTTATGGCGATCGTGGCGAAAGAAACGATCAACTCCATCTCTCTGCTTTTGAAGCTGGTACCTCACAACTCGCCTGGATTGGCGAATCGAATTTAATTGAACATACGCTTGATCAAGCATCGCGTTTTCAGAATAAGCTGGAGCGCATTGCCGATTCCGTAGAAACAATTGAGGTGGATTCGCAAGGCAGCACCTTGCATCTAAAGAATGGAGAATTCATTCATGCGCAACTTGTCATTGCAGCGGATGGTGCAAACTCCCCCATTCGTTCAGCGATTGGCGTTGACGCTAGCGAAGAAAGTTATTCACAAAGTGCTGTAGTTGCAAATTGGGTTTGCACTTACCCTCATCTTGAAACAGCCTTCCAATGGTTTCTGCCTGGTGGCGATATTGTGGCGATGTTGCCTTTGCCAGAAAAACAGGTGTCGATGGTGTGGTCAACCTCTCCAGAACATGCTGCAGAACTCTTAAAGCTTGACCAATCCCAATGGCAAGAACGTTTCTCATCTGTCGCAAATGGCGTCATTGAAAAACAATTGGGTGAGCTAACTCTAAACTCTGTTCCCGCTGCATTTCCATTACGCAAGATCCGCGCCTCACGCTTTATTGGCCCAGAAGACAATCCTAAAGTGGCGCTCATCGGAGATGCCGCACATGTGATGCACCCTCTAGCGGGCCAAGGCCTCAACCTTGGCTTAAGAGATGTTTCCGTCTTGCTAAATATTATTAGTAAACGTGAGCCCTTCCGTCAATTAAATGATTTGACCTTGTTGCGTCGTTATGAACGTCAACGACAGGGTGATACCAGCGCTCTTTTATGGGTTACGGACAAATTGAAGAAACTATTTTCTGGCGCCAGTACTACAGAAAAAAAATTGCGTAATTGGGGTCTTGGTTTAGTTAACAAGAGCCACTTCGTCAAACAGCGACTAATCGAGCGCGCTCTAGGAGAAATTGATTTTGACTAAATTACCATCCTACTTATTGTCTACTTTGTTGTCCACCATTGCACTGACAGCAGGATTGCTATGCCTAAGTCTTGCCCCTTCAGAATCTGCATTTGCGCAAACAGAGCAGCAAATTAAGACTGAGATTCAGAAAAAGCTAGGTAGTAATGCAAAAGTACGCAGCGTTACAGCCGCCCCTGTATCTGGCCTGTATGAAGTTTTAGTTGGTAATGAAATTTTCTACACTGATACTTATGGTAAATATTTAATTCAGGGTGAAATCATTGAACTCGCCTCCGGCAAAAATATTACAGAGCAAAGGCAAGCCGACCTTAATCGCATCAAATGGAGTGATTTAAATCAAGCCAATGCATTTAAAACAGTTCGCGGGAATGGTCAGCGCCAATTGGCTATTTTTTCAGATCCTAACTGCGGCTACTGTAAGAGACTGGAAAAGTCTTTGCAGCAACTAGATAATGTCACCATCTATACCTATCTCATTCCCATTTTGTCTGCGGACTCTGTCCAAAAATCAAAGCAAATATGGTGTAGCGCTGATCCCAACAAGAGTTACATTGATTGGATGGTAAATGGAGTTGCGCCAACAGGGAAAACTGACTGTAGCAATCCACTAGATAAAAATTTAGCCTTTGCAAAAGCGTACGGTATCACTGGCACCCCGACACTTTTCTTTACCGATGGCAGTCGCTTTCCTGGCGCGGTTCAAGTCAGCGATATTGAGAAGAAATTTAATTCACTGAAATAGAAGATTAAAAAGAAATCAATGCATAACACTGATCTGCCAGCAATTCAATACACCGTATGGCCTGCAGACTTGCACGGCCATCGCTTCAAAGTAAAGCTCCATATTGCCAACCCCGACCCGATCGGACAAGTTGTCCAAATGGCGGCATGGATTCCTGGTAGTTATTTAATTCGGGATTTTTCTAAGCATGTTGAAAGTATTGAAGTCTCTGGCGCCTCAAGCAAAAAGAAACTTACTCTCGAGTGCATTGATAACAATCAATGGAGATTGCCGACGGGCATCAATGAACCTGTTGATATCGTCACAACGGTATACGCATTTGATAACTCAGTGCGGGCAGCCTATTTGGACACTGAACGGGGATTCTTCAACCCTACCAGCCTATGTCTAGCAGTTAGCGGGCAAGAGAATATTCCCTGTTCACTTGCCATAGTTCATTCTGAGAATGTATCTACCGAAAACTGGGTAGTACAAACGGGCTTGCGAAAGGCCAAGACCGATGATCGCGGCTTTGGCTTTTACTTGGCCAAGAATTATGATGATCTCATCGATCATCCAGTAGCTCTCGGCGAGTTTCAGGTGGTCAACTGGCACTCCAATAACGTCCCACATAGTATGGCTATACAAGGCTGCTTGCACCCCATTGATGCTGCTCGTCTTGCTAATGATTTACAAGCTATTTGCACATCTACGATTAATTTATTTGAACCCAAAACAAAAAAGGCGCCATTTACCAACTATCTCTTTTTGGTGAATGCTGTGCTGAATGGTTATGGTGGACTTGAGCATCAAAACAGCACAGCCTTGCTCTGCCGCAGAGAGCAGATTCCACAAAAACAGATTCCACTTGATGAATCGACTTATCGAGAATTTCTGGGTCTGTGTAGCCATGAATATTTCCATGCATGGTTAGTAAAACGGATTCAACCAAAAGCTTTCCAGCCCTACGATTTACAAAATAGAAACCACACTCAATTACTTTGGCTTTTTGAGGGCTTCACCAGCTACTACGATGACCTCCAACTCTTCAGAAGCAAGCGAATTACTCTAGATCAATACCTCAAATTAGTTGCTGATAATTGGAATGGGGTTTTACGCGGGCCTGGAAGACTCAAACAAAGCCTGGCGGACAGCTCGTTTGACGCCTGGACAAAATACTATCAAGCCGATGAAAACACTCCGAACACTGTTGTGAGCTATTACGGCAAAGGGGCATTACTAGCTCTTGGACTGGATTTACAAATCCGCGCGTTCTCTAAAAATAAAAAATCCCTAGATGATTTAATGCGTTTGATTTGGCAAAAACATGGGGTAACCTTGGATGGGATTGCTGAAAACGGTTTAGATGATTTAATTCAAGAGTTGCTCGGTGATGGATTCCAAAAAATCTGGGGCGACTTTAAGTCTCGCTATGTTTATGGCATCGAAGACATTCCTCTGCAGAAGTGGCTTTCATCAAAAGTCGTGTCTGTGACCTCAAAAGTTCAGACAAAATTAGAGAAGATCAAACTACAACTGGGATTGCGTCATACCGATGCCAACGGTTGGCTCAAAGTTACCCATGTTCTAGATGGTGGCGCTGCTCAAACGGCAGGCTTGGCGCCTGGTGATTTATTAGCAAGCATCAATGGTCAGCGCATCACCGCTAGCCGCTGGGATAAAGTACTTAATGGCCTGACAGAACATCAACATATCTCCGTTTGTTTTTATCGAGATGATCTTGAGCATGAACGCATCTTAGTATTGCAGCCATCGCAGCTACCAATGCAATACGACTTAATCCCTGTTGCCAAATAATCAGAAGATGTTTGCTTTCTCTAGGGAGCTCATTCCTCAAGACTGGCGCCACTTATTGGGTGACTATTTCGACACCCCTGACTGGAAGGTGCTTGAGGGCAATATTCAAAATGAACTCAATACCAACTCAGAATTCATTCGGCCTGAACCACAAAACTTCTTCAAAGCACTTAAATTAACTCCGGTTGATGCAGTGAAGGTGGTGATACTTGGTCAAGACCCATATCACTCACCCGGTCTTGCACAAGGCTTAGCATTTTCAATCCCAAATAACATCCCAACAAACTCACGAGAGTTCCCTAGCTCATTACGCAATATCAGCAAAGCTCTCAGCATTGAAGGGTTTGGCGCGCTATCCAATGGCGACCTAAATCACTGGGCAAAGCAAGGTGTTTTGTTACTCAATACTGCTCTCAGCGCCAAGTTAGGTGAGGCTGGAAGTCATACCAACTTGGGCTGGAAGAGTCTAGTTGATCGATTGATAACCGCACTCTCAACTCAAAAGTCGCATTTGGTTTGGATGCTATGGGGTGGACATGCCCAATCTAAGCTAGCTTTGATTTCGCAAAATAATGATCAATTCATTTTGCAATCGTCACACCCTTCTGGTTTAGGTGTTTATAAAACCAGCACACCTTTCTTAGCGCCCGGTGATCAGGAAAGTTGTAGACACTTCTCAAAAACCAACGAGTGGTTAATAGCTCATCACTTAGGTCCCATTCAATGGGTAAAAACTTCCGCCAACAAAGAAAGCAATGCTCAAGCCAATTTATTTGGCTAGGGATGTGTACAAGCAGCCAATCGCACATGATGCCAAAATGGCACTAGCCCACTCCAGCATTTGGCCAGACTGAAAAAAATGGCTGTATTGCCCCAAATAAGAGCTTGCTAGAGCCGCCACAAAGCCAAGAAGACTGGCAACCATTAGATTGCGCAAATTTGCAGTCTTAGAGCGATTTTTTGAGCTTCCTGGATACAAAATCCAGGCTGCGGCACCTACGGCACCCCCGATCAGCAGAAAAGCCAAAAAACCCATTTTTACCCCCTTTTGCACCCCTGATTGAGGCCATCAAATCTATAATCACCATTATGAAGTTGTTGACACTCGGCATCAATCATCACACAGCGCCGGTCGCCATTCGGGAAAAGGTCGCCTTTGATCCTGAATTTCTTCAAGATGCGTTGCATGATCTTCGCCAGCATTTGCTGGGGGCGAATCAATCTGGCTTGCCTGAAGCAACCATTTTGTCTACCTGCAACCGTACAGAAGTCTATTGCGCAGCCAATGATGCAAGCGCCGCCGATGTTCTACATGAGGCCACTTTTGATTGGCTTGCAAAAACTCAGCAACTCGCCCCAAGCAGCCTTCAGCCCCACATTTATTCCTTACCGCAATCTGACGCTGTTCGTCACGCATTTAGAGTGGCCTGCGGATTAGATTCGATGGTGATTGGTGAGACCCAAATTCTTGGTCAAATGAAAGATGCTGTGCGCACCGCAAATGATGCGGGCGTATTAGGAACTTACTTAAATCAGCTGTTTCAGAAAACATTCGCAGTTGCTAAAGAGGTACGTGGCTCCACAGAAATTGGTGCCCACTCGATTTCTATGGCAGCTGCTGCTGTTCGCTTATCCGAGAGAATTTTTGAAAAGATTTCCGATCAAAAAATTCTGTTTATTGGCGCAGGTGAAATGATCTCTTTATGCGCAACACACTTTGTGGCACGTAAACCTAAAAATGTCGCAATAGCTAATCGCACAATTGAGCGTGGTCAGGAACTTGCCGACTCCATTGCCGCGCAAGATGTAGAGGCAGAGTCGTTCAAGCTATCCGAGCTACCTGGTCGCCTGCATGAGTTCGACATTATTGTTTCCAGTACCGCATCTTCATTACCTATTATCGGCTTGGGTATGGTGGAAAGCGCCCTAAAACAACGCCGCCATAAACCGATGGTGATGATCGATTTGGCAGTGCCTCGTGATTTTGAGCCTGAAATCTCCAGGCTCGATGATGTATATCTCTATACCGTTGATGACCTTGGCGTCATGATTCAAACGGGCGCTAATTTACGGCAAGCTGCTGTCAGTCAAGCTGAAGCAATCATCGAAGATCGCGTCGGCAATTTTATGCATTGGATGCAGGGACGCAATGCGGTTCCTCTCATTCAAGATATTCAACAACAAGGCGAACGCTTAAGACAGCTTGAACTTGAGCGCGCTATGAAGCGCTTAATGCGTGGCGATGATCCACAAGAAGTGTTAAACGCTATGGCACAAGGACTTACTAATAAATTCTTGCATGGCTCACTGCATGCATTACAACACTCCAATGGCGCTGAGCGCGACGCCTTGATTAAGTTATTACCCAAACTATTCGCCTCTCATACCAAACCTGAAGACCATTAGATGAAGCCCAGCATGCGGGCTAAGCTGGAACATCTAGACACGCGCTTAGCCGAACTCAACTCTCTTTTAACCTCCGAAGAGGCAACCAAGGATATGGATGCCTATCGCAAACTCACGCGTGAACATTCAGATATAGCAACTGTGGTTGAGCAGTTTGGCCTTTACAAACAAGCTGAGGCCGATGCTCAAGCAGCTGAGGAAATGCGCAAAGACCCGGAAATGAAAGACTTTGCCGATGAGGAACAAAAGCAAGCTCAAACCACAATGGAGGAGCTGGAGCTTAGCCTGCAGAAACTGCTATTGCCCAAAGATGAAAATGACGAACGCAATGTTTTCTTGGAAATTCGGGCGGGCACTGGTGGAGATGAAAGCGCCCTTTTTGCAGCAGATTTGTTACGCATGTATACCCGCTTTGCAGAACGACAAGGCTGGAAAGTAGAAATGGTCAGTGCTACAGAGTCAGATCTGGGTGGCTATAAAGAAGTTGTTCTCCGTTTAGTTGGTCAATCAGTTTATTCGCGTCTCAAATTTGAATCAGGCGGTCATCGCGTACAACGTGTTCCCCAGACAGAAACTCAAGGACGCATTCATACATCGGCCTGCACAGTTGCCGTCATGCCGGAAGCGGATGAACTAGAAGCAGTCAAAATCAATCCCGCTGAATTACGTATCGATACCTTCCGAGCCTCTGGTGCTGGTGGGCAGCATATTAATAAAACAGATTCAGCGGTTCGTATTACCCACTTACCAACAGGCACCGTGGTGGAATGCCAAGATGATCGCAGTCAACATCGCAATCGTGAACAAGCAATGAAAGTACTCGTTTCAAGAATCATGGATGCTCGCGAACGTGAGAAACATCAACTGGAAGCGCAAACCCGAAAATCACTGATTGGCTCTGGAGATCGTAGCGATCGCATCCGCACTTACAATTTTCCACAAGGCCGCATCACTGATCACCGAATCAATCTCACACTCTATAAGATCGATGCCATGATGGATGGTGACATTGATGATTTATGTAATGCACTTGCATCTGAGCATCAGGCTGAGTTGCTTGCGGCGCTTGGCGATAATTAAATTTTCATTGCGTCCATTATGAATAAGGACTTGAGTCTGCGATCCTTATTGGGCAGCACTTCACTCCCTCGCAATGAAGCCTATATTTTGATGGCATACGTGCTGAATAAGCACTACCAGCTACCTCGCTCAACGCTTGTTTCTCGTGATGAAATGGAGCTTGATGGACTAGCTTTAGAGGAATGGCAATCACTTGAATCTAGGAGGCTAAATGGTGAGCCAGTTGCCTACCTTATTGGCAAGCGAGGATTTCACAATATTGAGCTTCAAGTAGCGCCCGGTGTTTTGATTCCACGCCCAGAAACGGAACTACTCGTTGATATAGCCCTTCAAGAAATCAAACGACTTGAGGGCAAAGTAAAGCATCCAAACATTTTAGATTTAGGCACAGGATCGGGCGCTATTGCACTATCTATTGCTAACGAGGCATCTCATACTCAAGTCATTGCCACAGACCAATCCACTGAAGCGCTTTCAATCGCTAAATTAAATGCTAAATTCTTAGGGCTTGAAACACGCATTGAATTTGCTCAGGGCAGTTGGTACGAAGCCCTCAAAGAAGACGTAATGTTTGATGTCATATTGAGCAACCCACCATACATCGCAAATCAAGATCCACACCTCAATCAAGGAGATTTGCGTTTTGAACCAATTGATGCCCTAACAGACCACTCCACTGGACTGAGCTGTCTTGAGGCAATCATCATAGGATGCCCCATGCATCTCAAGCCAGGGGGTCTTATTGCCGTAGAGCATGGATTTGATCAGTCTGATGCGGTAGTTGGCCTAATGAAGACAGCAGGATTAGTCGATATTCAAGTCCATCGAGATTTAGCTTATCACCCGAGGGTTGTTTCAGCCAGGAAGTAAATCAGCGACTGTCTTTTTTTGGATTAAGTCTTAAAATTAGGGTCACCAAACTGATAAATCATTTTTTACAGTATTAACGCATTTTAGGAAAAATTATGGATGCCCAAAATCAAATTAAAGAAATCATTACCAGCCACCCAGTTGTGCTGTTCATGAAAGGTACTGCGCAATTTCCACAATGTGGTTTCTCTGGAAATGCTGTCAATATTCTTCGTGCTAGCGGTGTTGAAAAGCTACATACCGTGAATGTTTTAGAAGATCCAGCGATTCGTCAGGGCATTAAAGAATTTACAAATTGGCCAACGATTCCTCAGCTCTACATCAATGGTGAATTCATTGGCGGCTCCGATATCATGACCGAGATGTATCAGTCTGGCGAATTACAAAAACTCGTAAAAGCCTAATCAGCCTTTGCATTTAGTACGTGACCTTTGATTTAGCCTCCCTTTTACTATTTGGCCTGCCACTAGGATTGTGCGCAGGCCTTTTGGTTTATGTTTTTAACCTTCGATCGAATTTGAAACGCTTTGAGCTTCAGGAGCAAGGTGAGATATCGTTGGCCGATACTCTAAGAGCCGAGCGCGACCAAGCATTGCAAAATGCAATTCGCCTAGAGGCCGAACTAGAGTCTGAACGCAAACAAGGCCTAAATCGAATTGAGGCCTTAAATGAAGCTAAAGAAGCGCTTAGCAATCAATTCAAAAACCTCGCTAATGAAATCCTCGAGGACAAATCAAAGCGTTTTACCGAACAGAATGCTGCCAGTCTTGATGCACTGTTAAAGCCCTTACAGACCAAGCTCACAGAATTCAAAGAGCAGGTCAGTAATACCTATGGCAATGAAGCGCGTGAGCGACATGCTCTCAAAAGTGAAATTGAACGCCTAGCCAATCTCAACTTAAAGATGTCCGATGAAACTCGCTCCTTAACTCAGGCTCTAAAGGGTGACTCCAAAGTTCAAGGCAATTGGGGCGAGCTTGTCCTCGAGTCCATTCTTGAATCATCAGGTCTACGTAAAGGTGAAGAGTACGTTGTTCAGGATAGTCATACCCAAAGCGATGGATCACGCCTTCAGCCCGACGTAGTAATTAAGCTACCAGAGGGAAGAAGTCTTGTGGTAGATAGCAAAGTCTCTATTACGGCCTATGCAAAACATGCTGAAACTACAGATGCCAATACTGCAGAGCGCGAACTAGTTGCTCATATTCAATCTTTGCGTCAACATATTCAAGGGCTATCAGACAAGAACTACAGCTCACTATATGGGGTTAGCTCTGTAGACTTTGTATTAATGTTTGTTCCCATTGAGCCTGCTTTCTTGCTTGCCCTAAAGACAGCTCCAAATCTCTACCAAGAGGCTCTAGCAAAGAATATTGTGCTGGTATGCCCAAGTACGTTAATGGCAACCCTTCGCACTGTCGCCCACCTTTGGAGGCAAGATCACCAAAATCGTAACGCTCTAGAGATTGCTAAACAATGCGGCAATCTCTATGACAAATTTGTAGGGTTTGTGGATGACCTTGAAAAATTAGGTCAACGACTCGATCAAGCGCAAACCAGTTATCACGATGCCTTCAATAAACTTAAAACTGGTAAGGGTAATCTAATACGCTCCGCAGAGAGAGTGCGTGAGCTCGGCGTAAAACCTGCAAAGAACTTATCTACCCCATTAATTGAATCCTCGTCAGACTCCGAATAAATTGACCAAGCTAGAAAAGTCAGCAGGCAACGAGGTTAAGCAAAAATCTTCATATAGAAAGGTGGCAATCGCAACATGCTTTGGCACCTTTTTGGAGTGGTATGACTTTCTTACATTTGCCAGCTTAGCAGTCATTTTTGGACCATTATTTTTTCCATCAAGCGATCCAAATACAGGCCTTCTGGCTAGCTTAGCAACTTTTGGTGTTGGCATGGTGGTCAGGCCACTAGGCTCGGCTCTATTTGGCTCTTTAGGTGACCGCATCGGGCGCAAACCAGTTTTCATGATCACGATTGGCTTAATGGGCGCTGCAACTGTTTGTGCGGGATTCTTGCCAACCTACGCCCAAATTGGCATCTGGGCGCCAGTTATGTTGGTCGCCCTTAGATTACTGCAAGGACTATCCGCCGGCGGAGAAATTGGTGGCGGAGCGGTTTACCTTACCGAGCATGCAGGCAACAAGCAAAGGGGGTTTAAAACCAGCTTTCTGCAACTCATGGGTCCCTTAGGAATTCTGGCATCGACTATTCAGATTTCCTTGCTACAAACATGGCTTACCCCAGAGGAATTTCAATCCTGGGGTTGGCGCATACCATTTTGGATCTCTCTATTACTCCTGGCGATCGCGTTTTATATTCGCAGATCACTAGAAGAGACGCCCGTATTTTTGGAGCTAAGCAAACAGAGTCAAACTCAGTCGCAATTACTCAATAATTTTAAGGATGGAGAAATTCGCAAAAGAATGTTTTTACTATTCTTTTGCGTTTCATCAAGTGGTGCAATTTTATTTTTTTGCGTACAGGTATATGTAGCAATTTTTCTAAAAACATCAATCAAACTTGACTCAACCTTAGTCGATAAGCTCAGCATTATTTCTACGCTAGCGTTGCTCCCACTTACTGTATTTGCCGGGTGGCTATCTGATAAGGTCGGGCGTAAACCTGTCATTCTTACTGGAATTTCTCTGGGAGCATTACTTATTTACCCCGCATTTGAATCTCTCACATTTTTAGGAAATTTGTACTTAGCCCTTAGAAGCCCAGGCGCTTTGTTTGGTCTGGCATTGATATTGATGTTTTTATCTTGCTTACTTGCATTAGTGGTGGGCCCTCAAACTGCCGTCTTGGCTGAATTATTTCCAGCCAAGAATCGAAATAGTGCCGCAACCCTTCCTCATAATCTGGCTGCCGGATGGATTGGAGGCTTACTTCCTTTGATTGTTGCCTGGCTAAATCAATCCCTGGACAATCAACTTGCAGGACTTTGGTATCCAATTATTTTTCTTGTATTAGCCGGAATTATTGCGATTCGCTTTTTACCCGAAACAAGAGGCAGCAACCTTCTTGGTAAAAACTAAAGAGCCTGAATTCTATTGGCAATCTTTTGCTGCATAGCAATCTTAAAGCTTGACCACCAATCAATGCATCGATTTTGAAGTTCAAGGATTTCGTTTGGACTGGTGACGCACTTTAATTTCATTTCTTCTAGAAATTTTGGCAACTCATGCCATGAACTAAGAATTGGAAAAGGAACATTGCCAAGCATTGCTAAAGCATCTTTTGACCACAAAAAATCATGCGATAAAGAAATTGGTATGCAACCTAACTCTAGAGCGTCATAGAGACGAATTGTTTCGGGATTATTGCCAGATGGGCATGGGGCAAAGATACTATCCTCCATAATCGCCGAATACAAGCCAATGTTATAGCCGCCAGCAAATCCGTTGGATGGCATCACATATAAGTTCTCGCCACAGGCAGCAGCTGGGCCGGCAAAGCTAACGCGCTCATTATTATAAGAGGCTGCATTATTGATCCAGCCAAGAAAGGCTGCAAGACACTGACGTTGAGGGGTTCTTTTTAAATCATTTTTATCCCTTGGGCCAACGCCTGTTCTAAATCCATTAGGAGCCCATAAAACTTTAGTATTGATTGCTGCGCCGTTAATTATGCTAGAAAAATAATAATTGCGAATCACAAGATCGCACTCGGCATAAGCAGATATATCTTTATCGAGCCGCTCACCGCCCATATGGTAAAGAATGACTTTATTTCCAATAGACTTAATATGACGAATTAGATCAAGGTTGATTTGATTTAATTCTAAATAAATAACTGAAGAACCGCCTAATTGAGCTGGGTTTATTCCAAGAGAATAAGGGGCGCCTGCAAAAACCTCATTTTGAATAAACCATGTCTCCAAAGCTCCATTTAAGGAATCAGGGCTACTAATTATTTGTAGGTTACTCATTTATATCATTTAGCCTTGATGGTACTGAATGATCGCGTCTTTGCTACTGTAATACTCATTCATCTCATTAAAAAATTCTGGCGGATCGGCGTAATCATGCCAAATTTTTATAGGTCCAAAAAAACTCTTATGCCACTGTGGACGAAAATTCCAATTTAAGGGCAATATGAAGGGATTAAAACCAGTTTGCTCTATTGCTAATGCGAAAGAGCCCTGATCATTTGCAGGCATTGTATACACTCCCTGCTCATTTACCCCAATAATGGATGAATCGACGGAGGGAGCTAGTTCTTTCCATTTATCAAATACATTTTTTGCCTGTTTAGTAAAAAATAATACGCCAGTGTTGTACTCCACCTCATCGCCAGTAAAAATTTTAGAGTAACGCCTACCCCACGGGGCTTCGCAAATTGCTACAGCCATTCCGAATTGGTTTGCTTTTTCAAAGCCGAATTCTAAATTGCCCAAAACAACAGTATCTAGATCAAGAAAGAGGGTTTCATCAAAAGGCGAAAGATCAGACATTGCAGCCTTTTGGTTTAGGCTACTTGGAGCTCCCCCTGGAGCATCAACCTTAATAACCTCATGAGGTAGATCGGGGTGAAATTTTTTAACTGATCTTTTTAGGCGCTCGATAGGAAGCTTAGATTCATCACCCCAGTAAATAGAGATAATTCCTCTTTTCATAAAACACAACTTTCGATAATGGCTTTTGAAATATTATTCATATTCAGGGAAAATCTAGTAAATGATTTATTTGCTATTCGTATATACATCTTTTCCAAATCCAAACCAGTTAAATTCTCCCATGACTCAACTATGAGCACAGGATAATCAGAATAGGAGCCAGTCCAATCACTTTTAAGAATTATTGGAATTACGCCCAAGTACTGGCACTCCCAAAAACGGTGTGTATCAATTCCATTGCCTCTAGGGCATATAGCAAATTTATGATTCGCAAGGTTCTTTAGATATTCACCATAATCCAGGCCACTTTCAATAGTCACTCCTGGTATTTTTGAACATATGTTGAATGCTTTTAAACGGGCAATGTGAGTATTGATGGAGAAATTTAAATATACCAGTCTTCTATGTAAATTATTCTTTGCAACAGAAAAAATTTGATTGGTCTTACCTGCACCCCACTGTTTATTCTCTAATCCAATAGGTATAGACTTTAATTTTTCATGCGCAAATTCACAATTTTGTGCGAACCAAGCTATTAAGGCAGGATTATTTAATAATCCAAGATCATTGATGGTCACCGAATGATCAGAATTATGGGAAATTAAAATAAAATCATACTTGAGTCGCGGTGCAATATATTTTTTAAAAAAAGGGATCAAGTGAGTATAGACAAACAATATCTTGTTTTTTGATATCTCGTTAATGACTTTTTCCGATGGAAAAAGGAAGTTTCCAGCATGATCTTGATCTAGTATGATTAGATCCCTTGATTTAATGTTTTCTCTGCCATGAAAATCAACAATTTCTTTAGTAGCAATAGTTAGATCAGCAATTGATTGAATTTTCTCCCCCGTAACAATTGACTCAATCGAATCCGGCACCCCACTATTAAATGGAGAAACTCCATTTAAATCTTTAGAGTGTGCATGAACACCTAAAATCGGAATTAGATCTTGATCAATAGTAAGAAAGGGCGACCTAACTCCTGAAGAAGCCCCCCAAGTAAAATGAGCATCCTCCATTCTTAAATCACTAGATTCGTTTGAAAAGAATAAAGTATCGTTTGGATTGTTTAGCCAATGCACACCCCCAATGTATTGGCCAATTGCAGCGGCATCAAAGATGCCATGAAAAATCTCATAGCCTTGAGCATATCTCTTAAAATCTGCCCCATAACTTCTCACTAATTGCGGGGGGATTGTTGGCAATGGCTTCGCATATTTATATTTCCTAACAAATTCACCCAAATTTAACATGTCATTGTTGGCTGGATTTTCTAATAGATGTCTGGATAAGTCTTTTGCCACAGCAGGGTTTTTAATCCAAACTACGCCTGGAATAGCTCTAACTCGATCCAGCGGTACGGAAAATTCAGAATATCCCTCAAAACTACTTAAGTAGTTACTGGGATCAAAATAAATAACATAATCATTTTCTAAATGCAGTACATTACAAATTGAGTGTTGATTAATGTAGTCTGCTAAAACGTGAAATCTATTTGAAGCATTAAACCAAAAGCCATCTCTAAACTTTTTGTCGAGCGTTGTTAAAGCGGAAAAAGCCTTTGTTTCGACGCTCTCATTAATGTCTTCAACAAATATTAGATTTATCTTATTTAAGATTGATGTATGCGAGAAACTTTGCGCATTTGACCTATTTATTAACAAATGAATTTTTGACCTAGATGCAATGCGGACTAAAATCTTAATAGACTCTATCAAATGCATTGGAAGCTCACCTGAGCCCAAGTGGATAAGAATTATATTTACTTGAGACACTGGCCAACTTATCTTGTCAAATTATTGCCACACAATAGTGGTGCCCCTTGTCCGACTCGAACAGACCACCTACTGATTACAAATCAGTTGCTCTACCAGATGAGCTAAAGGGGCATTCTAATAATTTTACATTATTTTTGCCTTAAATACTACTCAACCCAATCTTCAAATGTAATAAAAGCTAAACTCGGATTGGCCTGCCCAAATGGATCAATCCATTTTAAAGATAAATTACCACCTTTAAAACGTTGGGAGCCGCGCCTTTCCCATGCTTGATCAGATATTAATATCTCATCCGAATGGAGTTGCATCATATATGTACCTAATGATTCATACTCGCTAAAACCAGATATCTGTGATAGGTCAGCCTTCTCAAGTATATGTTCATACCACAACTTTCCATTTGCGCTTAAGCAAAATAGAAACTCGCAAAGCCATTTTTTTTTAAAGGCTATAGATTGCGCTATAAAACTAAACTCAAATAGTTTTCCAAAGCCAGTTAGCCGATGAAGTAATTCAAAATATGGGGGATGATACTCAGAGCCAATAAACAAATTGATCTTACCCTCATTAAAAAAAATTATCTCCTTCAGCGGCACAGTATCCGCATCCCAAATAACAATAATATCTTCATCTGCAATAGATAATTTTTCTGCCAAACCTATTTTAAGGAATTGCTGAAAATACCATCCAGCTCTACCCTTATTTCCAAGGGGCATAAAGTTCATAACATAGTCTAAATCAACACCTTTTATTACCTCCTCCTCGTCAACGACCTCAAATAAAGATGGCGTATTTTTCTTAAAAATTTCAATTTCCATTTTTGGCACTACAACATAATACTTTTTTGCCAATATATTTGAAACAATTCTTGGGGCGGCAACTTTCCAAACTGCAATGTCCTTTAAACAACAAACAGAAATTAAAGCGGCGATTGGAATATTAGACTCATGCCTCATACTTTTCCCTAAAAAGCTCGCAACCACAACCAGTGCAAATATATGTTTTGTAGTGCATATAGCCTTCAAAAGTATTGGAAAAAAATCCAAACTTTGGTTGAGAAACAATTACCATCTCTAGGCTTGGTAACTGCCTTTTAGATCCGCAATAATCACAAACTGGGGCATCAAGAGGGCAGCCATGTTGCTCACAGTACATTTCTTTGCTGGGTTTATTTTCAAGCCAGCTCTCCCAAGCAATCGCTTTTTTATGCTCACGATTAATTTCTAGGAAATTTTTTAATGGCAGCGCCAAAAAAAGAAAGAATAATGATACGAAAAGAATCGATGCTATTATCATAACTATTTTCCACTAGGTGAATCTTCTAGCAACCTCTCATTGGCATCCTCTACCAGCTCATCAAGAGCTCCCGAGTTAATAAAATCTCCATATCGTTCGAATAAGATGTTGTGATTTCGCTTTAAATGAATTGGGCGTTTATTTATCATCAAGCTTTCACTTAACCGCATGCCGCCTACACCAATATCTCTGGCAATCGGAACGCCACCAATGTAGCCGACCCTAAAGCCCTTGGCCCATAACTCAAAACAATAATTTGTATCATCGTCATGATAAGGCTCAAAAGAAAAGTCGAAGCCAGTTAATTCATTGAAACTTGAGATTCTAATTAGATGTGGGGCCCTTGTAACCGTTTGACAATATTGAAAAGGACCATCATTAATTGGTGTCGTAACAATTCGCCCAAACCAACTATTTGGCATCCCAACCAGGCCATCGCGCATAGCAAAGGTATCGGATTCAAAAGTTTCATTTGCAGACCTCATTTGGATGTAGTTTATTGCTTTGTTAAACCCGATAACAATCAATTTGGGATCTCTTCTCATCATTTCCAAGCCATAATCGAGCCATGAAAAATCCATTGGATATAAATCATCATCTTGCATTAACAAGGCAAATTCACAATTTTTTGCCGCTTCAGAATTTAATGCAAACCGATAATTTTTTATCTCATGCAAATCATTAACCGCAATGACTGTATGATTTTTACCCTTTAAAATAGAGTGTGCCTTGGTCAATGTGCTATCTATGCAGCCATCTGCGAATAGCATAATATTTTTAAATCCTTTTTTTATGAAGGGATTAAGAACCAATCTTATTAGATGTGATTTATTAAAAGTTTGAAATACACAAAGCACATTTGGGTAAGCATTAAATTCTCTTATTGGCGACCTCTGCTTCAAAAGCCCCCATTTCTTTTGAGAAATTTTCGAAGCTATCTCATGAATACGCTCTATAGAAAATTTCATCGAAATCCTTATTTCACAATTTTTAAAAACGGCTTGCCAGATTTTGGTTTTTCAGGGTCTTTATAGACATCGTCAGCAATATTCAAATTCTTTACACAATCAGACTCAAACGGAAATGACATCCCCTGCCCATTTTCTCGAGCGTAGATTGCAAGCACATGACTAACAGGCGCCATGATCCTTCTAGGAATACCACCAAACCTCGCCTGAAAACTGATGCAGTCATTTTCAATTTGGAGCTGATGGCAAGCTTCAAGTGACAGATTAAGCACGATCTCATTATTCTTGACATACTCTAGCGGCACCTCAACTCTGGCATCCACAAATACGGCTATAAAAGGCGTAAAACCAAAATCCGTGCACCACTGATGTAGGGCACGGATTAGATAGGGTTTGTTGCTCGGAATGTCAGACATTCTGACTTATAGCGACACCGCTTAGCGACGCATTACCTTCTCGGAAGGAGTTAATGCCTCAATGTAAGCGGGTCTACTGAAAATACGCTCCGCATACTTTAAAAGAGGTGCGGCATTGCGTGATAAGTCGATTCCGTAATGCTCAAGACGCCACAACAATGGGGCAATAGCCACATCAAGCATTGAGAACTCATCGCCAAGCATATACTTATTTTTTACAAAAATAGGCGCGAGTTGTGTCAAGCGATCACGAATTGCTAAACGTGCTTTGTCGTGTGTTTTTTCGGCTGCCTTACCTTTTTCATTTTCTAAGGCAGCTACGTGCACAAATAACTCTTTTTCAAAATTAAAGAGAAATAGACGTGCGCGTGCGCGAGCAACTGGGTCAGGGGGCATTAACTGTGGATGCGGAAAACGCTCATCAATATATTCATTAATGATATTTGACTCATACAAAATTAAATCGCGCTCAACCAAGATCGGAACTTGGCCATAAGGATTCATTACTGAGATATCTTCTGGCTTATTGAATAAATCAACATCGCGGATTTCAAAATCCATGCCTTTTTCGAAAAGCACCAAACGGCAGCGTTGCGAGAATGGGCAATTTGTGCCCGAGTACAACACCATCATAAATTTATTTCCTTAAATTTCTACTTCAATACAACAAAACACCAACTTAAATCACTATTTAATTGAGGTCCGTAAGGACCTCAATTATCAATGAATATCTTTCCAGTAAGCCTTGTTCAGACGCCAAGCCAATAGTGTGAAGATGGCTAAGAAAATCAGCACAACAACGCCAAGACGCTTGCGCTCAAGTTGGACTGGCTCAGCCATCCAAGACATAAACGCCACTAAATCAGCAATATTGTCATCATATTCTTGCGGCTTCATTGTGCCTGGCGTTAACTGCTCAAACCCAACAAAGACTTTTTCCATCTTACCTTCATCATGCGGGTCTTTGCGCTCTTCAAACTTAGCCGCACGCTCGCCCTGAAGCTGCCATAGAACATGAGGCATACCTACGCTTGGGTATACCAAATTATTCCAACCAGTCTGAGTAGCATCGTCTTTGTAGAAAGTACGCAGATAGGTATAGAGCCAATCAGTTCCACGTGCACGAGCCTCTACAGATAAATCTGGAGGATTTTTTCCAAAGAATGCCTTGCCTTCTTTTGGCGTCATTGAGATTGTCATCAAATCGCCAACTTTGGCATCGTTCAAGATGAGGTTATCTTTGATTTCCTGATCTGTTAACCCAATATCACGCAAGCGGTTGTAACGCATGCTGGAAGCTGCATGGCAGTTCAAGCAATAGTTCACAAACAGCTTTGCACCATTTTGCAAAGAAGCATTGCTACTTACGCGGTTGGGTGCCGTATCTAATGGAAACCCGCCTTCATTCGCGCTCACATTCACACTTAAACCAAGGGCGCCAGCTAATACTGCCGCCTGGCAGACGCCCATCAAAGTTTGCAGAATTCGTTTCATACTAGTTCCTAATTTCTCTCTAGATTCTCGATTAATGGGACTTAAAAGTAACGCGTGTTGGAACAGACTTGAAAGTGCCAAGCTTGCTCCAGAACGGCATTGCCAAGAAGAAGCCCAGATAGTAAATCGTACAAATCTGAGAAATCTTTTCAAAGACTGGTGATGGTGGCTGAATTCCCAAGTAACCCAAAATCACAAAGCTCACCACAAAAACACCATAAATATATTTATGGAATTGTGGGCGATAGCGAATCGATTTAACTGGTGATTTATCAAGCCAAGGCAAGAAGAACATGATCACAACAGAACCGCCCATGATTACAACACCCCAGAACTTCGCGTCAAATAAATAGAAGCCGCCAGCCAACACTACTGCAATAGCTGCGCAGATTGCTTTCACCCTCTTATCACTCGAGCTCTTTGCAAACATACCCAAAATCACCGCCAAGAAAATCCACAACGGCAACAAGAAGTTAGAAGTTGTCGCACGCAACATTGAATAAAACGGTGTGAAGTACCAAACCGGTGCAATGTGCGGAGGCGTTTGCAAGGGATTTGCAGGAATGAAGTTATTCGCCTCAAGGAAATATCCACCCATTTCTGGGGCGAAGAATACGATGCAAGCAAATACCATCAAGAACACGCCCAAACCAAACACATCATGAACTGTGTAATAAGGGTGGAACGGAATTCCATCCACTGGATGGCCATTGGCATCCAAACTCTCTTTAATCTCTACGCCATCAGGATTGTTTGAGCCGACTTCATGCAAAGCAATGATGTGAGCAGCAACTAAACCAATCAATAGCAATGGGATAGCAATAACGTGGAACGCAAAGAAGCGATTTAATGTTGCATCACCTACAACATAGTCACCACGCAACCATAAAGAAAGATCTGGGCCGATAAATGGAATTGCGGAGAACAAGTTCACGATCACTTGTGCGCCCCAATATGACATCTGACCCCATGGGAGTAAGTAACCAAAGAAGGCTTCACCCATCAAGCACAAGAAGATTGCACAACCAAAAATCCAGATGAGCTCCCGTGGCTTGCGATATGAACCATAAATCAAGCCACGGAACATATGCAAATAGACCACCACGAAGAACATGGATGCGCCCGTAGAGTGGAGGTAACGAATCAACCAACCCCATGGCACTTCACGCATGATGTACTCAACAGACTCAAATGCTTTGGCAGCATCTGGTTTGTAGTTCATCACCAAGAAAATGCCAGTAATGATCTGGAGCGCTAGAACGACAATAGCTAAAGAGCCAAAAAAGTACCAAAAATTCAGATTCTTAGGTGCGTAATACTCGGTTAAGTGCGCCTTAATTGAAGACGTCAACGGGAAACGGGAATCAACCCAAGCCAATACTTTTTGGGCTACTGGAGCGTTGGCTGGAACTTGTTTTTCTTGAAATGCCATTTATCTCTCCTTAGGCCTTCTTATCTTCGCCAATCAGAATCTTGGTATCACTCAAATACATATGAGGAGGCACTTCAAGATTGTCTGGAGCAGGCTTGTTCTTGTAAACACGTCCTGCCATATCAAAAGTAGATCCATGGCATGGGCATAGAAAACCACCCGGCCAAGTGTTTGGCAAAGAAGGTTGTGGGCCTGCTTCGAATTTTGCGGTTGGAGAGCAGCCTAAATGAGTACAAATACCCACAACCACAAGGTACTCAGGCTTAATTGAGCGCCATTGGTTTTGAGCATATGGAGGAGTGAATTGAGCTGGATCGCGCAAAGAATTTGGGTCTGCTAATTCACCATCCAACTTAGATAGTTCAGCCACTTGCTCAGGTGTACGTCGGATCACCCATACCGGCTTACCACGCCACTCAACAGTTCTCATCTCATCAGGCTTCATGCCAGTGATATCGATCTCAACAGCCGCACCAGCAGCTTTTGCGCGCTCAGAAGGTTCAAAACTGTCTACAAACGGGTAAAGGGCTGCTGCTGCGCCTACACCACCAACTGCGGAAGTGGCGATCAACCAATTACGGCGATCCTTGTCCATACAGGGCTTGTCACTCATTTACAAAATTCCTAGAAAGGGTATTTATGGGTGGAAATTGCTTAAAGGTAGGATTTTAAAGTAAAAAGTGGGGTAAGCAAGAAAGTTATAGGGTTAATCTCGAGTTAACCAGCATTTGGACAAAAAAGGGAGGAATTATGGGTGTTTTGAAGGAATTTCGGGACTTTGCAGTTAAGGGAAATGTGATTGATTTGGCGGTAGGTGTGATCATCGGTGGAGCCTTTGGAAAAATCGTTGATTCCCTTGTAAATGACATCGTCATGCCAGTGATTTCTACCCTTTTGGGCGGTCATATTGACTTCACCAATCTGTTCATTGTCCTTGGGCACGTTCCGGATGGGGTACCCAGAACCTTTGATGCCCTCAAAAAAGCTGGTGTTCCTATCTTTGCCTACGGCAATTTCATTACCATTTCGATCAACTTTATTCTCTTAGCATTCGTGATCTTTCAAATGGTGAAGGTCGTCAATAAGATTCGCATCATCGATGCCCCGCCAGCTCCACCTACGCCAGAAGATATTCTTTTGTTGAGAGAAATCAGGGATGGACTAAAAAGCAAAAACTGAAATTTTGCGAAAAAACTGGGTCAACTTAACCACTAAACACTAAGCCAAGCTCGAGTATTTTTATATGAGAATATTTTCAGGTCGCAAGTTATTTTGGTGTCGTGCATTGATAATTCGGTAAGACCTTTCCAAATTGGCAACAAACTGGGGGGTATTAAACAATAACGAGTCATGTTTCTGTATGGCTAATTTTTTTCGTAAATGCGCCATCTCTTTGAAATTCTTTGCGAGTCTTATTGCCGTTTTTTCATAATCCTCAAGAGAATCCACTATTAGCTCTGTTAAATTCAATGTAGTTAAAAGACTTGCAGCCATTCGGCTTGAGAATGTGTTTCCTTTGAGTGTCAAAACTGGTAACCCAGCCCACAGAGCATCACTGGCGGTTGTACCAGCATTATAGGGAAAAGTATCTAGAAAAAGATCTGCCACACGATAGCGAGCTAAATACTCAGATGGTGGCAAACGCCCCGCAAAAATAATTCTCTCTTCAGAAATACCAAAATCCCTTGAAAATTTTCGTAAATTATTTTTGGCTGCTTCACTATCCGCATAAAGAAGTAGCATGCTTTTCTCAACTGCATTTAAGATGCTCAGCCAAGAAGTAAACATATCCGGTGAAAACTTAAAGTTGTTGTTGAAACAACAAAAAACAAAATCTTCATTTTTGATTCCCAGATCAGCCTTAGTAAAAACTCTATCTGAAATCGTTCTATGGCGGTTATTTACCTGGTAACTCGGTAAGTAAATTATTTTTTCTGAATAGTATTTTTCATCACAAGAATTAACCAAAACACGATCTGCAATTAAATAGTCAATATAGTCTGCGCCCATAGTTCCCAAATAGCCTAGATAGCTTATTTGGACTGGAGCTGCTCGGAAAGCAAATATTCCTGTTCTAGAGTTTTGCGTATAACCAGCAAGATCAATCGCAATATTAACCCCCATCTCCCTAGAAATTTTAGCCACCTCATAATCACTTAAATTATCTATGTCTAAAAAAATATCGAAGGTGCGCCTGACTTTCTGATGAACTGGATCAGATTTTTTTGCCCCCCAGGAGAATGCAATTACTTCAAATTCATTCCTATCATGAAGTTCATACAATTCAGCAGTCAATCCAGCTATTGGATGCTCGCGAAAATCTGGAGAAAAATAGCCAATCTTTATTTTTTTACTCAATCCTTTCTGGTCAAAATTGCCCAAATCATCTCGCCTTGGAAATTTAGTGTCGCTCCATATTTTGGCGCTCATTAAATTCAACTCTAGGTCGTTGCTAATTGCCAAAATAGGAAATGGCTCAGACACCTCAGATCGCATTAAGGTTTGACTTGCTATTCTTTCTTTATCCCCCTGATACCCCTCCCAGTGACATATTTTCATTTTTGCAAATAAATATTGCCCGTAGAGAAAAGGGTGTAAGGGATCAATTTTGAGAGCAGCTTCAAATTGAACGAGCGCCTCCTCATACCTACCAAGACCCGCATATGAAATGCCAGCATTTGCCCAACCATCGGATGCCAAAGGATTCAAGGCAATCGCATTCTTATGCAATACCAAGGCTTCAGAGTAATTGCAAAGGCTATTCAAAATCATGCCTTTACTGATAAGCGCCTCATAGAAACTCGGATTTATTGACAATGCAGCACTGTATTGAACCAATGCATCAGAATTCCTGTCGCTAAGCTCTTCAATTCTGCCCAAATTGTAGTGCACCTCAGCAACACTATCGTCAATCATAAGAATTTTTTGGAATACTTTCTTGGCTTCATTTAGATCGCCACTACTTGCTAGCGCTAAACCCAATGCGTGTAAAACGTCTACAGACTCCTTATCACGATTAAGGATATCTCGCAAAATATTAATCGCACTAGGGAATTGCCCCTTTTCAATATATTCGATAGCTAACTCATATTTATTCATCATGACTATAGATATTAGCCCACCAGCCACAAAGCAATTAACTGAAGCCCAAAATAAGGATAAAAAAAGCCCACTACTAAGTAGTGGGCTTGCTTTCAAATTTAACTAGGTTAGCCTAGCCAATATTTAGAAAGTGTGGCGAACACCAACTGCGTACTGGTTAATTCCACTTGCTGCGCCATTCGGGAAAATAGCAGAAGTGCTTGTGTTAGAGCTGTTGTTTGTACCAAAGATACCGTACAAATTAGTACGCTTACTGAGGTAGTAGTTAGTACCGATCTGCCACGCAACAAAATTAGCTGTTGGAATGGACTGACCATAACCTTGGAAACGTCCGTTACCTACGCTAGCCCAGCTCTCAATAACAGGAGTGATGTAGCTACGTACGCCAATCTCTTGACCACTACGCTTTGCGTAGTAGCTTGAATCAACTTTGCTTGTTGCTGTACGGGTTGTCCAGCCAAGATAAGCCTTCAAGATACCAAAGTCATAAGTAGCGCCAACTAATCCTTGATTGTCAGTAAGGTTTAAACCGTTAGTAGCTGCTGTTGCACCTGAAGGCAAAGCTCCAATACCATTAGTAGAAGCAGAAGTTTGGTTGCTAAATGATTGATAACCGGCTGCTACATACAATTTCTGCCATGTGTAGTTTGCACCTAGACCCCAGCCGCTAACGTTTGTTACGCCACCGGTTGAAGCATTAGAGTTTGTATAAGGAGCAAGCGTTTCAGTTCTGTTGTTGTTATTTGCTTGATACATACCATTTACTTTGAAACCTGCAAATGTGTCTGATTCAGCAAAAATAGAGTTGTTAGCACGAACTGTGAAACCAGAACTTGTAGTTCCGCTACCGTTACCAGCGTAGATTACGCTACCAACCATATTTGCATACTGACCAGCAGTAACACCTGCACCAGCCAAGTAAACTGGGGTGTATTGGGTACCGATAGATACCGAGCCAATACCATTCTTCTTAAGACCAACAAATGACTGGCGGTTAATTAAACCACCATAAGGATTGGAGGAAGTGCCTGTGTTCAATGCACCGCTTGACCCTTCAAGGTTTGCATCGTTAGGGTATAACTGGAATTCAGCTGTGAAGAAAGCAGATGTACCACCGCCCAAATCTTCATTGCCTTTGAAACCCAAACGGCTTGTAGATTCAGCAGATTGACCAAGTGTATTGGTGGTCTGCTTGTAAGCAGCAGTATTAGCACCAGCAGTAGTTGTAGTAGAGGGAACGCGTTGGTTAGTTCCGATATAGCCAACATCCAAGATACCGTAAACGGTTACGCTGGATTGAGCTTGAGCTGCGCCAGCAAGAGCTGACAAAGCTGCAACTGCGAATAGCGATTTTTTCATTCTGTAAATCTCCATAAATTGAAAGTAATGCCCAAATAAAGCTGGGACATGAGAATTTTCAGCCTTTTGCCTTGTTAGACTGGGAGTTGGAGTATTTAGGAGCTCTTTTTGCTTGTCAAAAGGTAGTTTTTTGGCTTTCTTCGTTGTATGACGGCAACAAGACCCCTATTTCTTGCTTTTTTGGACGGTTGAATGACAATATTGTCATATGGCAAGCCGCGAATTCTTAAAAGTCCTCAGTTCAGCACGCATGGGTGATGTTTTAGCGCAACAAAAGTTAGCTGAGGCCTACCTTACGGGAATATTCAAAACACCAATTCAGCCAGCTAATGCATTGATTTGGCTAGAAAAATCATTTTTATCCCTGCAAAACCCGGAAGAAGCTCAAGAAAGTCTGGGAAATGACCAAATCCTGGGGGTTTTAAGGCAAGTTGCCACTATCCCCCCTGTTGAAACATTTAATACCCCCGCCTTTGGATTTGGATGGGACATTTTGTGGGATCTCTCCAAGTCCATATCGGCGCCCATTGAAACTGTTTTGCTAGCGAAGTGGCAGCTTGCCAATCTACTCACGAACCCAACATTTCAAGAAACACAAGGCCAAATTTTTGATTGGCTTAAAAAGAGGTCTATTCAAACAAAAAATATTGCCTCACCAGAGATAGGCGTCATACAAAAAATGGCTCGACAATTTCTGGAAGAAGTTGCAAGTAGCGATCAGCCATTTGCACAATTAGCTAAAGAGCTGTTAATAAAACTACAACCGAAAAACGAAGCCCTCTCCTCGTTATGGAATGCGTGGCTGGAAGATCAAAATGAAGATGCCCTTCAGCAAGCAGCCGAACTTGGGCTTACATCTGCAAAACTCACGTTAGGTTTGCGCCTTGCACAGTTAGATTCAAATGTTGATAAAAAATCCAACGCCTCTTTGAAAAAAGCAGCTCATTGGCTAGAATTTGCTGCAAAAGATGGTGATCGTGATGCATGGTATGCCTTAGGAGAAATTTATCGTCGCCCACAGTTCTCGGGCTATAGCGCCGAAGAAAGCGACCGTTGCTTTGATCGAGCAGCTGATCTTGGGCACCCCCAAGCGCAATATCGTAAGGGAGCGAATCTTTGGCGCAAGCGAGAGAAAATTGAAGAAAAAGTTCGTGGCCTACAAGCATCTTATTGGATATGGCAAGCACACCAACAAGGAATTGCCGATGCAACAGCATTACTAGGCAAGATATTGACCAGCTGTACTGAGCCAAAGAAAAATGATTGGTACAAGCTTGCTCAATTTGCTGATATCGCATTGAATCACCACGCCGAATATAAACTCAGCGAAGATTGGCTTTTACTTTGCCACCGACTCATCATAGCCAATCAATTTAACTTTACTAAAGCAGAGCTCTTACTCTGCGAAGTAGGTCAGCTTCAACATGAACACTGCGTCGTTGTCGACATTAGATGGGAACTACCAAAAATATTGCCCAGACTGATTCAGATTGAAACCATTCAGCAACGTCGCGCATTATTAGCCGCCGGAAAAGCCTTTGCAGGATCCGATATGGATACTGAAGGCAATTTACGCCAAAGACGTTATCGCTTCGACCAGGTCACTGACTGGCTAGGGACGACCTTTTCGAAAAGTTTTAGCAAGCAAACCGATTCGGAGCCAGCTTAAGCTGTTGCCGCAGAATCTTCGGTTGACTTAGGCACATAGAGGCGGGCGACAAGCAAACCAAGCTCATAGAGCAAAGTCATTGGCACTGCTAGGAGTAATTGAGATAAGACGTCTGGTGGCGTTACGACTGCAGAAATTACAAAAGCACCAACAATCACATATGGGCGTATTTCTTTTAGCTTTGCTAATGAGACCATGCCCATGCGAACCAGAACTACCACCACAACAGGCACTTCAAAAGTAATGCCAAAAGCCAAGAAGGTGGTCATTGCGAAACTCAAATAGTTATCAATGTCCGTGGACATCTCCGCACCAAGTGGAGCGTTGTAACTAGCCATGAATTTAAATACAGTTGGAAATACCAAGAAGTAAGCAAATGCCATGCCAATGATGAATAAGGTATAGCTACTAACAACCAAAGGCAGAATAAGTTTGCGCTCATGCAAATAAAGACCTGGTGCAATGAAAGCCCACAACTGATACATCACTACAGGCAAGGCAATCAAAAACGCTACCAGCATCGTCACCTTCATGGGCACAAAGAATGAACCGGTAACATCCGTCACAATCATCTTACCTCCGGCTGGCAATGCTTGCAGCAAGGGCTGGGCAAAGAGATGAAAAATATCTGGAGCCCAATAAACCAAACACACGAACACTGCGATGATTGCCAAAGCAGACTTCACTACGCGATCGCGCAACTCAAAGAGATGCGATAAGAAAGATTCCTGAATTCCGGAATCTTCAGTAGTGTTGTTATCAGTCATGCAAGCTGTCTTTTACTTTTTATGGTTTTAATTGCTATTTATATTGATTCTTTGTACTGCTTCTATTACTTGCCCGCACTGTGATGAAAACGCTTCATTCGTGCTGCGCCTGACTGCACTCGAGTACGAATACCGGAACTACGCTTAAACCAAACTGGTCTTGCGGCGCGCCTGACGCCCCAGCTATTGCGACCTTGTCGCTTCGTTTTTCGTAGCACTTCTTTTTCATCAAGTGGGGGCTTTTCAAAGCTGGTTTCGAAGATGTCAGCCTGATCAGTTAGATTTGCGCTAGCTTCATTGGCAACCGAATGGATACTGTTCTCGACTTCTTTTAAAACAGAGGCGCTCTCTTCGCGGAATTTTTTAAATTCCTCCATCTCCATTTGTCGATTGACTTCAGACTTCACGTCTGCCATGTAACGCTGAGCACGCCCAAAAAGATTGCCAGCCATTCGCGCCACTTTTGGTAAACGCTCTGGTCCAACCACTACCAGAGCAACCACTGCTATCAACGCAAGTTTTGAAACCCCTAAATCAATCATTTATCGCAATCAATAAGACCATATTTATTTCAACTATCGCGATATAAAAGGGATTACTTATTTACGTCTTTGACTTGAACATCAACGGTTTTTTCAGAAGCGGTAGCACTTTGTGCAATTTGCTCTTTTGTCTCTTCGCCAGTTTTCATGCCCTCTTTAAAGCCTTTAACAGCACCGCCTAAATCTTGGCCGATGTTGCGCAATTTCTTGGTACCAAAGACCAACATCACAATCACTAAAACAATTAACCAATGCCAAATGCTAAATGAACCCATTTTGAATCTCCTTGGAATGCCTTAATTTCTTACTTCAGTTTCTTACTTGCGTTGCTTACATGCCTTACTTTTTCCAGGGGCGGGGTCCGCCCATCACATGCAAGTGCAAGTGATAAACCTCCTGCCCACCATCCGCACCGTTATTCACCATTAATCTAAAGCCGCCATCTTTTCCAGGACGGCAACCCTGCTCTTTGGCGAGCCGAGGCGCTAATTCCATCATTCTACCCAGCAAAGGGGCATCTGCGCTTTCCGCTGATTCCAGCATGGGAATATGTTTCTTAGGAATCATTAAAAAATGTACTGGCGCTGCGGGATTAATGTCTTTGAAGGCATAAATTTCTTCATCCTCATAGACCTTAGCCGAGGGAATTAAACCTTGCGATATTTTGCAAAACAAGCAATTAGGATCGTGACTCATGCTTTTGTTCTTTGTAGCCGGGGTTGATTGATCTTTTTGATTGCTTTTTTTGCCTACTCTTTATTGGCTGCTTTTCTGGCAGCCTTTTCTTCGATACCAGATGTTCCCAAACGGCGATCTAATTCAGCAATTACATCTTCGGGACGCAAATCAAATTGAGAAAGCGCAATCAAACAGTGAAACCAAAGATCCGCCATTTCGCCAACCAATAATTTTTTCTGATCCGAAGCAAGGTTGGATGCACGCACATCTTTAGCAGCCATGACCGCTTCAGTAGCTTCCTCGCCAATCTTTTTCAGAATCCCGTCATCACCTTTTGAGAAGAGCAAAGCGGTATAAGAAGTCTTAGGGTCGGCATTACCAGCCTTAAAAGCATCTCGACGTTGATCAACCACATCAGCCAAATGCGCTAATGCGGAATCCAAATTAGAAGGTTTATTTACTGAGCTGCTCATGGGCTTATTTTATGTCTTTTATTCAAAGGCATGGGCTAACTACTAAATGCCTATTGTTTAGCTGTCACTTGCTTTTGCTGGACTCATCTACCCAGGCAGCTTTACTTGAATCCCACTGTTGGAAGAAGCAACTATGCTCACCCGTATGGCAGGCGATCCCATCCTTTTGCTCCACAATCAGCAAAATCGTATCGCCATCACAATCCAGACGAATTTCTTTCACTTTTTGAGTATGGCCAGACTCTTCCCCTTTGTGCCATAGCTTTTGGCGTGAACGCGTCCAGTACACAGCCTCACCCAATCGTAAGGTTGCCAACAAGGCATCGCGATTCATCCAAGCCATCATCAAAATGTCATTACTGCCGAACTCCTGCGCAATGACGGGTACCAAGCCCTGCTCATTCCAGGTCACAGCATCAAGCCATGGACCCACCTCAAGCGATTGAACAGGGGTAAATGTGCTCTTAGGCTTATTTTGGGATTGCGTCATACCTCAACTTTACCGTGAAACGCACCCTGTGAGTGCTACTAGATGCGAACTGGGATTCCTTGGGCAGCCATATATTCTTTTGCTTGTCCAACGGTATATTCACCATAGTGGAAAATACTGGCAGCCAAGACTGCGTCAGCATGGCCTTTGGTAATGCCATCGACCAAATGCTGCAAATTACCAACTCCGCCAGAGGCGATCACAGGAACTGACACTGCATCACTTACAGCTGCAGTTAAAGCAAGATCAAAGCCATCTTTACTGCCATCGCGATTCATGCTGGTTAGCAGAATTTCACCGGCACCACGTTTCGCTACTTCGGTAGCCCAAGCCACTACATCAATGCCGGTAGCGGTTCTGCCACCATGAGTAAATACCTCCCAATTTCCTGCATCTGTCTGCTTGGCATCAATCGCCACAACGATACACTGCGAACCGTAATAAGCGGCAGCATCAGATACCAAATCAGGATTAGCCACCGCAGAGGAATTCATACTCACCTTATCCGCGCCAGCATTGAGCAGACGACGCACATCAGCTACAGCACGAACGCCACCACCAACCGTTAATGGAATAAAGACTTGTGAGGCGACATCTTCAATGATGTGCAGAATTAAGTCGCGACCATCCGATGTTGCAGTGATATCAAGAAAAGTCAGCTCATCAGCGCCTTGCGTGTCATAGCGTTTAGCGATTTCTACGGGATCGCCAGCATCGCGCAAGCCAACAAAGTTAACGCCTTTAACAACTCTTCCTGCAGTTACATCAAGGCAAGGAATAATTCGTTTAGTTAGCACTAGATAATTTTCTTTGCGTACTTCAGCGTTAATTCATCAGCGTATTTTTGAGCCGCTGCCAAATCTAAATCGCCTGAATAAATTGAGCGGCCAGCAATCACACCCATGACACCTTCTTCTTCGGCCTTGCATAGCACCTCAATGTCTTGATTGTTAGAGAGACCTCCGCTCGCAATCACTGGAATACGGATTGCCTGAGCTAATTTGATCGTAGCATCAACGTTGACGCCCTTAAGCATGCCGTCCCGACCAATATCGGTATAGATGATTGCCTCAACACCCCAGTCTTCAAACTTCTTAGCGAGATCAATTACCTCGTGACCGGTAATCTTGCTCCAGCCATCTGTGGCCACCTTGCCATCGCGGGCATCCAAGCCCACCATGACATGTCCTGGAAATGCAGTGCAAGCATCCTGGACAAAACCTGGATTTTTCACTGCAGCAGTGCCAATGATCACCGTGCTAATACCGTCATCCAATAAACGCTCAATCGTTTCTAGATCACGAATACCGCCACCAAGTTGCACTGGAATCTCGTCACCAACTGCTTTCAGAATCGATTTGATCGCGGATTCATTTTTTAATTTGCCAGCGAAAGCGCCGTTGAGATCAACCAAATGCAAGCGACGTGCGCCTTTGCTAATCCAATGAGCAGCCATCGCACCAGGATCTTCTGAGAACACGGTGGCCTTATCCATGTCACCTTGCTCCAATCGAACGCAGTGTCCATCTTTAAGATCAATTGCAGGAATGAGTAGCATAGTAAGGCGCTAAAAAAATAATTAGGTAATTAGGGTTGCCAATGAACAAAATTTTGATACAGCTTTAATCCGTATTCTGCGCTTTTTTCTGGATGAAATTGTGTTGCGAAAATATTATCCCTTGCTACAGCAGAAGTAAACCAATCGCCGTATTCAGTGGATCCAACGATATCTTCCGCACGTTTGGGGACAACATAGTAGCTATGCACAAAATAAAAACTACTTAAATCTGGAATCCCCTTCCAAATAGGGTGCTGACGATCTTGTCGCACTTGATTCCAACCCATGTGCGGGACTTTATAAGCAGAGCCATCCGCCTGTTTTTTGCCAGCCAATTCAAAACGTCGCACCTCCCCTGGAATCAGCCCAAGGCAAGCTGTCCATTGTTCGCCAGGACGTACTTCAGCACTCTTATCCAAGAGCATCTGCTCGCCCACACAAACCCCCAATAAAGGCTTATTTTTGGATGCCTCAAGCAGCGCTTCCAATAGACCAGATTCTTCTAGGTGTTTCATACAATCTGGCATGGCTCCCTGACCTGGCAGCACAACACGATCCGCATTTTGAATTTCTTCTGGCTTACGGGCAATCAATACATTTTCATCGGGAGCCACATGATGAAATGCCTGATATACGGAACGAAGGTTACCCATCCCGTAGTCAACGATCGCAATGGTTTGCGCCAAAATTAGCCTATCTTTTGCACTGTTCTAAGAAGAAGCAAAAATCGAGATTAAAGGCTTCCCTTAGTTGAAGGAACTGCGCCAGAAGCGCGTGGGTCTATAGCCAGAGCCATACGTAAGGCACGACCAAAGGCCTTGAAGACTGTTTCAATTTGGTGGTGAGCATTGATGCCACGCAAGTTATCAATGTGCAAAGTCACTCCCGCGTGATTCACAAAACCACGGAAGAACTCAATACTGAGATCAACATCAAAGTCGCCTACACGCGCACGTGTAAAGGGCACATTAAATTCCAAGCCTGGGCGACCAGAAAAGTCGATCACTACACGTGACAATGTTTCATCCAAAGGCACATAGGAATGTCCGTAGCGAGTGATGCCTGCTTTATCGCCTACTGCTTTTGCAAAGGCCTGGCCCAAGGTAATGCCCACATCCTCGACGGTGTGGTGATCATCGATATGCGTGTCGCCTTGAGCCACTACTTTGAGGTCAATCATGCCGTGACGTGCGATTTGATCCAACATGTGGTCCAAGAAAGGTACGCCTGAGGCAAGCTCAGCCTTGCCAGTGCCATCTAAATTGATGGAAATTTGAATTTTGGTTTCCGAAGTGTTTCGGGTTACGTCGGCTTGCCGCATGCTTCTTTACGCCGCGAGGCGAAGTGTTGATTGAAGCCTCATAATATCATTCCTAGAAGAGATATAAATGCTGAAATGATTTCACTTTCTTACCCATATTTAACCCGAGTACCCTCATGAGCCGTTTTTGGAGCCCTGTCGTCAGAAGTCTGACCCCTTATATTCCAGGGGAGCAGCCGCAAATGCAGCGACTGGTCAAGCTCAATACTAATGAGAGTCCTTACGGCCCATCTCCAAAGGCACTCGCAGCCATCAACCAACAAACCAACGATGATTTACGCCTCTATCCAGATCCAGAGGGGAAAACCTTAAAGCAAGCAATTGCTAAATTACACGGCCTCAATCCAAACCAAGTGTTTTTGGGTAATGGCTCCGATGAGGTATTGGCTCACGTTTTTGCAGGGCTACTAAAACAAAGTAAGCCAATTCATTTCCCTGACATTACTTATAGTTTTTACCCAGTCTACTGCAAGCTCTTTGACATCGAATACAAAACCATTCCATTGGGCAAAGATTTTGAAATCAATCTAAATGACTATGCCACTCCAAACGGTGGAATCATTTTTCCTAATCCGAATGCGCCAACTGGCAGATCTGTTGCTCGGTCAGAAATTGAAAAATTACTTTCTCACAACAAAGACTCCGTTTTAGTGATCGATGAAGCCTATGTCGATTACGGAACAGAATCTTGCATTCCACTATTGCGCGATAGCAGCTGCCCAGAAAATCTTTTAGTCGTTCACACCCTATCTAAATCAAGGGCGCTGGCGGGTCTAAGAGTGGGTTTTGCACTGGGGCATCCCGATCTCATAGAGGGTCTTGAACGCGTCAAGAATAGCTTTAACTCCTACCCTTTAGGCCGCTTGGCACAAGCCGGGGCAATTGCCACAATCGAAGATCAAGCACACCTTGAAGCAACGAGTGCGAAAGTAATTCAGACTCGAGCTCAATTGATTGAGCAGTTAAATGGGTTAGGCTTTAACACGCTTCCTTCTACTGCAAACTTTATTTTTACACGTCATCCAAAACATTCTGGCGCCAAGCTGTATCAAGCACTGCGAGATCGCGGCATTATCGTGCGCCACTTTAAAGCGCCTCGAATTGAAGAGTTTTTACGTATTACGATTGGCACTGATGAACAAAGCGGCGAACTCGTCGCTGCCTTAAAAGAAATTCTTGCTTAATTTGATTTCTTGAGACGCATCTCAGCTGCGCGTGCGTGCGCTTGCAAGCCTTCTCCATGCGCAAGCGTACTGGCTACTTGACCTAAGCTTTGTGCCCCAGCCTCACTCACCTCAATCATGCTTGAGCGCTTAATGAAGTCATACACACCTAGCGGTGAAGAAAAACGAGCGGTTCGGGCAGTTGGCAATACGTGATTGGGGCCTGCGCAGTAATCCCCCAGGGATTCGCTAGTGTAGTTACCCATAAAAATAGCGCCTGCATGACGAATTTTCTCAGCCCACTGACGTGGCTCAACAGCGCAAATCTCCAAATGCTCAGCAGCAATCGCATTAGCAATGTCGCATGCTTCTGCCATATCCTTTACCTGAATCAATAAAGCGCGATTCGTCAGCGAAGCGGTGATCACCTTAGCTCTTGGCATTTCTGGCAGCAGTCGATTAATGCTCGCTTGTACTTGCTCAATAAAAGCTGCATCAGGGCATAACAAAATGGATTGTGCTTGCTCATCATGCTCTGCTTGAGAGAAGAGATCCATAGCAACCCAGTCAGGGTTGGTAAACCCATCACATAAAACCAAAATCTCTGACGGGCCGGCAATCATATCGATACCGACTATGCCGAATACCCTGCGCTTAGCAGCAGCAACGTAGGCATTACCTGGACCCACAATCTTATCGACTGATGGGATGGTCTGAGTACCGTATGCCAAAGCAGCAACTGCTTGAGCTCCCCCAATCGTAAACACCCGATCAACACCAGCTAGATAGGCGGCCGCCAATACCAAAGAATTACGAGCACCATCGGGAGTTGGCACCACCATAATGACTTCTGCTACACCCGCTACCTTGGCAGGAATTGCATTCATTAAAACGGATGAGGGATATGCCGCCTTACCGCCAGGAACATAAATCCCAACGCGGTCTAATGGAGTCACTTTTTGGCCAAGCTTCGTGCCGTCAGCCTCTTCGTATTCCCATGAATGACAACCCGCTTCAATTTTCTGACGCTCGTGATAAGCGCGGACTCGCTCCGCCGCGATATCTAAAGCATTTTTTTGCTCGACTGATAAGTCTTTATAGGCTTTTTCTAGATCCTGACGAGGTATTTCAAGCTCGGAAACACCAGAAACATTTAATCGATCAAATTGCTTTGTAAATTCTAGAACTGCGCTATCGCCCTTATCTTTTACGGCGGACAAAATTTTGACCACTGCAGCATCTATGGCTGCATCATCCGCCGTTGGCAAAGAAAGGCTGGAGAGCAAGGTTTCTTTAAAACCTGCATTCTTACTATCGAGTCGCTTAACCTGAACTTGAGATGACATTGATCTGTATTGATTTACTTCAGCAAATCAAAAATAGGCTGTAACTGAGCACGCTTACGCTTATAGGAAGCTTGATTCACTACTAAGCGAGCACTGATATCTGCTATCGGCTCCACCTCAACCAAACCATTTGCCTTTAAGGTATTGCCAGTGGAAACAAGGTCAACAATCGCGTCAGCCAAACCAACTAATGGCGCAAGTTCCATTGAGCCATATAGCTGAATAGTGTCGATGTGAACACCTTTGTTGGCAAAGTGATCTCGAGCGCAATTGACATACTTGGTTGCCACTTTCAGGCGTGAGCCTTGCTTTACTGCGGCGGCGTAGTCAAAGCCATCACGTACTGCAACGGACATACGACACTTTGCGATATTTAAATCAAAAGGCACATATAAACCATCAGTGCCTTTTTCCATTAGAACGTCTAAGCCAGCCACACCAAAATCAGCGCCACCAAATTGCACATAAGTGGGCACATCAGATGCGCGCACAATAATTAAACGCACATCAGGATTGGATGTCTCGATAATGAGTTTGCGAGACTTTTCAGGATCCTCTTTTGGCACTATGCCAACCTTAGATAGGATCTCTGCAGTCTCTTCGAAGATACGCCCTTTTGAGAGGGCTAAAGTCAATTTCATGACTTAATTATCTCCTAGTTAAGCGATTAACTGACCCAACCCCTACTTGACCCGCTCAATGTTGGCGCCCAAAAGGGTTAGCTTCTGTTCCATGCGGTCATAACCACGGTCCAGGTGATAAATTCGGTCTACTTGGGTCTCACCCTGAGCGGCAAGCCCAGCGATAACCAAACTGGCAGATGCGCGCAGGTCCGTTGCCATCACAATCGCACCTGAGAGCTTTTCTACTCCCTGCGCAATCGCTGTATTACCCTCAATCGCAATATCTGCACCCAAACGATTGAGTTCTTGCACGTGCATAAAGCGGTTTTCAAAAATTGTCTCGGTAATGGTTGAGTTACCAGCTGCTACGGCATTCACAGCCATTAGCTGAGCCTGCATGTCTGTTGGGAATGCTGGATATTCTGAAGTACGGAAACTCACCGCTTTGGGACGAGTTTGCATAGAAGCTTTAATCCAATCTGGACCCACTTCCATTTGCAAGCCAGCCTCTTTCAGCTTCACGATAACTGCGTCTAAAGTATCCGGACGGCATTCTCTAACAAGCACCTCACCACCTGCTGCAGCTACTGCACATAAAAATGTGCCGGCTTCAATGCGATCTGGAATTACTGAATGTTCTGCGCCATGTAATTTTTCTACGCCTTCAATGACCAAGCGATCACTTCCGATGCCCGAGATTTTTGCGCCCATCTTGACGAGTAATTCAGCAAGATCGCCCACTTCAGGTTCCCGTGCGGCATTCTCCAGAATCGTAGTGCCGGAGGCTAAAGTCGCAGCCATCAATAAATTCTCAGTGCCTGTAACTGTGATCATGTCCGTCAGAATGGATGCGCCCTTAAGACGATCGGTTGGTGGCTTTGTTTCTGCCTGAATATAACCACTCTTAATTTTGATGCTGGCACCCATGGCTTTTAAGCCCTTGATATGCTGATCTACGGGGCGCGCACCAATGGCACAGCCACCTGGCAGAGAAACTTTTGCGCTATGCATTCTGGCAAGCAATGGGCCCAATACCAAGATAGAGGCGCGCATGGTTTTTACCATCTCATACGTTGCCTCAGAGCTTTTAATCACTGCCGCATTCAAGACAACATGACTACGATCTTTTGCGTCAGGAAAACTAACTACTACGCCAATTTCCTGAAGTAATTTCAGCATCGTGCGCACATCCTGAAGATCTGGAACATTGCGCAATGTAACTGGCTGATCCGTTAATAAACAAGCACACAAAATTGGTAAGGCGGCATTCTTAGCCCCGGCAATTTTGACTTCGCCCTTCAGCGGCGTCCCGCCTACCATCCGTAATTTATCCATTAAATGATTCCAGTAAAAACTTTATTGAGTTTACTTATTTAAGCTTGATTGTTATGCCGAGGGATTTTGCGCAAACTCTTCGGGAGTAAATGCTTTTATTGATAGCGCATGTACTTCTGCTTTCATGCGATCACCCATTGCAGCATAGACTAACTGATGACGTTGTACGAGTCGCTTGCCATCAAACTCTGGGCTCACAATGGTTGCAAAAAAATGTTGCCCATCACCCTCAACCTGAATATGAGTGCACTGAATGCCTTGCTTGATATAACCCTCAATTTGTTCTGGGGTTGGCAACATACTTCTCTCCTAATAAAACATTACATACGACAAATACAACCAAATAATCTGCAATATTAATGGTGCGGTTAATGGCACAACTAATGGCGTAACTTATAGCCCTTTTGCAATAGTCGCAAAGCAATTGCTGAAACTGCCACAAAGAAACAAAACACAATAGCTAGGCTGCTCCAAGGTGATACATCCGAAATCCCGAAAAACCCAAAACGAAAGCCATCGATCATATAAAAGAATGGGTTGAAATGCGAAACCACCTGCCAAGCAGATGGCAAGGAATGAATGGAATAGAAAACCCCGGACAGCATTGTTGCAGGCATGATGATGAAGTTTTGAAATGCAGCTAATTGGTCAAATTTATCAGCCAAAATTCCTGCGATTAGACCAAGACTGCCCAAGATGGCGGCGCCCAAAAATGCGAATACTAAGATCCAAAGTGGATACTCAAGTGTGGGGACATCAAACCAAAGGGTGATCAACAATACGCCCAAGCCAACGACAATTCCCCGAAAAACCGCTGCCAATATATAGGCCGTATAAAACTCAAGGTGACTCAGGGGCGCTAACAAAACAAATACGAGGTTGCCCGTAATCTTTGACTGAATGAGAGATGAAGAAGTATTCGCAAATGCGTTTTGCAACACACTCATCATGACTAAGCCAGGAATCAAAAATGCGGTATAGCTTAAACGCCCATAGACCTCTTTACCCTCAAGCACATGACCAAAAATCATGAGGTACAAAATGGCAGTCAATACTGGCGCGGCAACCGTCTGAAACGCCACCTTATAAAAGCGTTTCACCTCCTTGCGCAATAAAGTTGGAAAGCCACTGCCGTACTCTAAGCTTGGTTTATTAAGGGCTTGAGGTGCTTTATTCAACAGAGTCATTGCGCTGCCCCCGACATGATGTTTACAAAAACATCTTCGAGATCTGTTTTACCTTCACCATCTTTTTTAGCTGAGCCGTAACGTGTTAATAAATTCGCAGTGGTATCCAATGCCACAATCTCGCCCTGCTTGAGCATGGCAATACGCTGACAAAGCGCCTCAGCTTCTTCAAGATAGTGCGTCGTCAAAACAATCGTGTGGCCGTCTTGATTTAGTCTGCTGATAAATTGCCACAGCGATTGACGTAACCCCACATCGACACCTGCAGTCGGCTCGTCCAAGATGATCACAGGTGGGCGATGCACCAATGCCTGAGCCACCAGAACTCTCCGCTTCATGCCGCCCGATAAAGCGCGCATATTGCTGTCAGCCTTGCCGGTGAGATCGAGGTTGGCCATGATCTCATCAATCCAAGCATCGTTATTCCGAATACCAAAGTAACCTGATTGAAAGCGCAAAGTTTCACGAACGGTAAAGAAAGGATCAAAAACCAACTCTTGCGGAACTACCCCGAGCATCCGGCGCGCATCACGAAAGGATTTCTGAACATCAGCACCCAAGATAGATGCATGACCCTTATCGGCCTTGACTAAGCCAGCCAATATAGAAATCAAAGTAGTCTTGCCCGCACCATTTGGGCCTAAAAGACCGAAAAACTCACCAGGTTCAATAGTCAATGAAACATCATTGAGCGCCTGCAAGGCCCCATACTGCTTTGAAATATGCTGAATCGAAATTGCTGAGTGCATGCTTCTGTTTTATTTTTTTACTTAGAGACCTAGCAAAGTGGAAACGCCATACACCTTGGCCAATACTTTGAGTTTTTCTGGAGCACACTCAATTAACAAGGATTGATTATTTTCATGCAACTTTTTTCTCCAAGCCAAGAGTACTGCTAAGACCGTCGAGTCAAAATCTTTCAACTGAGAGCAGTCAATAGAACTTAGACTTGCGAGATTGCGTAAGCCTTCGATCTCCAACTGTGTTGCAGTTTCTTGCGTAACGGAAGCAGGCAAAGAAAAAGGCATTTGCTGAATGTATTTAGTTTGCAGGCTTAGCGCTTGCTAGCTGTTTATTACGCTCTTGTAAAAACTTCACTAGCCCCTCAATACCATTTTGGCTGATCTGATTGGCAAATTGATTGCGGTAAGCCTCAATTAACCAGACCCCCATGATGTTCATGTCATAAACCTTCCAGCCTTTATCCGTCTTCTCTAGACGGTAATCTAAAGGCACAGGATCACCACGGCCCAGAACAACAGTTTTTACAACCACTTCATTGTCATCGGGTGCGGCACGCAAGGCTTTGAATTGCACCGTCTGTTCACGCAGCTGACTTAATGCACCCGAGTAAGTTCGGATCAATAAGTTTTTAAATTCTGAAGTCAATTGCGCTTGCTGTTCTGCGCTCGCCTTTTTCCAATTTGGGCCCATCGCCATCTCAGTTGTACGGCGCATATCGGTATAGGGAACAATTTTCTTTTCCACTAAATCAACAATCTTTGGAATGCTGCCTTTTTGAATTTCAGGATCAGCCTTTACCGAGGCCATCACATCAGTCACGACCATCTTAATGAGAGCATCAGGAGGTGTTGCTGCATCAGGAGTTTGCGCATGAGATGTCCCCGAAAACAAAAACATAGTTAGGGCAAAAAATAGTGCAATGACTTTAATGTTTTTCATAGAGGCTATCTTTCAACGCGCTTTACTGGGTCTTATTTAACTAGGTCTTATTTTAGACGTTTAAGCGCTGCGCTTACTCATACGGATTTTCATAAGCAGGCATTGGCGGCTCTTCATCATCACGACCCTCGTTGATCTGATACTGGCGCCTCTGGATATAAGCATCTCGCATAAAGCTGTATTTATCAATTGCAGCCCCATCTAATAAATCACCCGCCTCGTAATAGGTATTACGGGCATTCACCACGCGTAGGCCAGTAATACTGTTACGTAAGGCTACGTCCGGAAGCAATCTGAATAAATAATCAGACTCTAAGTCGGCAACCGTTCCAAAGGTATCGCGCACATTGCTTGGTCCAAAGAATGGAAGAACCACATATGGGCCAGCTGGAACGCCCCATACGCCAAGTGTTTGACCCCAATCCTCTTTATGCTTCTCGAGGCCACCAGGGGTAGCTAAATCCAATAAACCGCCAAGCCCCATCGTGGTATTGACAGCAACCCGCATAAAGTCATTGAAAGCATAGCCAGGCTTGCCTTGCAATAGATTGAACAACGCCGTGTAAATATCGTTGTAGTTACTAAAGAAGTTATAAATGCCCTCACGCACAAACTCAGGCAACACAAATCGATATCCAGCAACAACGGGCTTCAGCAGATAAGCATCCAAACCCTCATTGAATTCAAATACGGATCGATTAAATGATTCCCAAGGATCTTGGGGAGAAGGCTCCACTCCAGCAGGAATAGAAGCGCAACCAACTAGTACGGCAGCCATGCAAAGCAAGAGAAAACGTTTCATCTTGTTAATCTGGCCAACTACTAAAAACATTATTTAGCTGCGCTTTTCTCTTGACCGCTATCAGCTGCCTTGTTGTACAAGAACTGACTGATTAAGCTTTCCAGAACGATAGCAGATTGAGTTTGGGTAATTTTTTCGCCATTAGCCAACATATCATCCGACCCGCCAGCCTCAAGGCCGATGTACTGTTCTCCCAAGAGACCTGAAGTCAAAATCTTGGCAGAAGAATCTTTCGGAAACTTATAAGCATCTTCAATCGTCATCACAACGGTTGCTTGATAGGTCTTATCGTCGAATGAAATATTGGCGATACGACCAACCACCACACCCGCACTCTTCACAGGCGCACGGGGTTTTAAGCCGCCGATGTTATCGAAACGCGCAGAGATTTTATAAGTCGGAGCGAATGACACAGCATTCATATTGCCAACTTTCAATGCCAGAAATAATGCAGCCAACAAACCAATGGCTACAAAAATTCCAACCCAGATATCAATTGCGCTTTTTCTCATGAGAGCCCCAGTTTATTCTTTCTAATTCGAGAACATCATTGCGGTTAACAAGAAGTCCAATGCTAAAACCGATAAAGATGAAATCACTACAGTACGGGTTGTTGCCTGTGAAACACCCTCAGGCGTTGGCTTCGCTTCATAACCCTGATACAGAGCAATAAACGTCACTGCCACACCAAATACCAAGCTTTTGATAAGGCCATTTCCGATATCCGAGAACAGATCTACTCCGCCCTGCATCTGAGACCAGAACGCCCCAGAATCGACCCCGATTAATGGAACACCAACAAAGTAGCCGCCCAACACACCCACTGCAGTAAAAATCGTCGCCAAAATCGGCATAGCAATAATGCCTGCCCAGAGCCTTGGCGCAATAACGCGACCCAATGGGTCCACAGCCATCATTTCCATAGCGCTCAACTGTTCCCCGGCCTTCATCAAACCAATCTCTGCAGTTAATGAGGTTCCAGCACGACCAGCAAACAATAAAGCCGTGATGACTGGGCCCAATTCTCGAGTAAGCGATAGGGCAACCAATAAACCCAGCGCCTGTTCAGAGCCATAGCGATTCAAGGTGTAATAACCCTGCAATCCCAAAACAAATCCAACAAATAAACCGGAGACGGCAATGATCACAAAAGAGTGATTACCAACAAACAAAATTTGATCGATTACTAAGCGTGGTCTTTTCAATAAAAACCCAGAACGCCAAATTACTGCTACGAACATTCGCGCAGATAAACCGAGACTGCTTAAATTGCGGCGAATAAAAAATCCAAGGTCGCCAAATAAATTTAGAAGCGAAGTCATTAAATTAGTCATTAAGCCCTCACTCCAAAATCATCTTCCAAGCTTTGCCCTGGATAATGAAAAGGCACAGGACCATCTGGTGCTGCATCCAAAAATTGCCTTACAAAAGGATCTGTTGATCGACTCAGTTCATCCGGCGTACCTTGGGCACCGATTTTTCCATTGGCAATGAAATATACGTAATCTGCGATCTCAAATGTCTCTTCAACATCGTGGGTAACCAATAAACTCGTGGCTCCCAGGGCGCTATTTAAATCCCGAATCAATCTTGCCGTGATTCCCAAAGAGATCGGATCTAGACCGGCAAAGGGCTCGTCATACATGATGAGCGGTGGATCTAATGCAATTGCTCTAGCGAGCGCAACGCGTCTAGCCATGCCACCAGAAATTTGCGATGGCATTAAATCGCGCGCACCACGCAAACCTACAGCATTCAGCTTCATTAACACTAGAGAGCGCAAAAGCTCTTCACTTAAATTGGTGTGTTCACGCAATGGAAATGCGACGTTTTCAAAAACACTTAAGTCGGTGAACAAGGCGCCAAACTGAAAGAGCATACCCATACGACGACGGGCAGCCATTAATTCGTTGCCGCTCATCTTGCCAATATCTTGGCCTTCAAATAACACTTGGCCCGATTGCGCAGAAAACTGACCGCCAATTAAACGCAAAATTGTGGTTTTACCGCAGCCAGAGCCTCCCATCACTGCAACGACTTGCCCACGTCGGAACTCCATATTGAGACCCGACAAAATTTGTCGCTCACCAGGCGCATAGGAAAAGTCGACGTCTTTAATGGAGACGACAACTTCGCCTAGGGATTTACTGATATCCAATGCGCTTGGTTGATGACTATTCATACCCCGACATTATCGGGGTAAAACGGATGACCCCATTAAATACTGGTCTACTGCCTGAGCACATTGACGACCTTCACGAATAGCCCAAACCACTAGAGATTGACCACGACGCATATCGCCAGCAGCAAATACCTTGGGAACATTCGTTTGATAGGCATTTTGACCATCTACAGTCGCTTTTGCATTGCCGCGAGCATCTTTCTCAACGCTAAATGCATTCAATACCTGCTGCACTGGGGAAACAAAGCCCATTGCCAAAAGCACTAAATCAGCCTTGATCTCAAACTCAGAGTTTGGAACTTCTGACATTTTTCCGTCTTTCCATTCCAAACGTACGCCAATCAGTTTTTCAACCTTGCCGTTTTTACCCTCAAAACGTTTTGTTCCTACTGACCAATCGCGATCGCAACCTTCTTCATGAGAGGAAGAAGTGCGCAACTTAGTAGGCCAGTATGGCCAAACCAGTGGCTTGTTCTCGACTTCAGGAGGCTGAGGTAGCAATTCAAACTGAGTGATCTTGGTTGCGCCATGACGATTGGATGTGCCTACGCAATCAGAACCCGTGTCACCACCACCGATCACAATAACGTGTTTATCCGTCGCGCGAATTTCATTCTTAAAGTCACCTGCATTCTCTTTATTTTGTGGAATCAAAAATTCCAAAGCAAAATGAACGCCACTCAATTCACGACCTGGCACAGGAAGATCACGTGGCTGCTCTGCGCCGCCAGTGATTAGCACTGCATCAAAATCTTTCATGAGCTGCTCAGGCGAAACAGTTTTAGTGGAGTAATTTTTTACTTCGGCACCAATCGCTTCTTTACCAACAAAAACGCCGGTTTCAAATTTCACACCTTCGGCTTGCATTTGCTCTACACGGCGATCAATAAGCCCCTTCTCCATCTTGAAGTCGGGAATGCCATAACGGAGTAGGCCGCCAATGCGATCATTCTTTTCAAATACAGTAACGTCGTGGCCAACTCGAGCCAATTGCTGCGCAGCCGCCATACCAGCGGGTCCACCGCCAACAATCGCCACTTTCTTGCCAGTCTTGGTTTTAGATGGTTGCGGCTTAACCCAACCACTTTCCCAGCCCTTATCAATAATGGCATGCTCAATTGACTTAATGCCAACTGGCGCACGATTGATTCCTAAAGTACAAGCGGCTTCACAAGGTGCTGGGCAAATACGGCCAGTAAATTCTGGGAAGTTGTTGGTTGATTGCAAAACATCTAATGCGTTTTTCCAATCACTATGAAAAACCAAGTCATTGAAATCAGGAATGATGTTGTTAACTGGGCATCCGTTATTGCAAAATGGAATACCGCAATCCATACAACGCGCACCCTGAACTTTGGCTTCCTCATCTGTCAGTGCTGCAACAAACTCTTTGTAATGATGGAGACGTTTAGTAGGCGCTTCGTATGTTTCGTCTACGCGCTCAAACTCCATGAATCCAGTGACCTTACCCATATCTAATCCTTAGTATCTTTTCTTAATGTCCGTCTGTATTAGCTCTATTGATTAAGCTGCAACCGTTTTCTTTTGTGACTTTTCCCACAGCTCGCCAAGGGCACGCTTGTACTCAGTTGGGAGAACCTTCACAAAACGAGCGCGGGCATTTTCCCAATCAGCAAGCAGTGCTTTAGCGCGCTCAGAGCCGGTGTAGCGGAAATGACGCTCAATCAAACCTTTCAAGATTTGCTCATCGGTCAAACGCTCACCACCATCTTTAACATCAACAGGGGCATGCCATTCAGACTGAGGCATTTTTGCAATCTGCTCAGCAGAAGGCAGTACTTTTTCTAGACTAGCCATGCTGGTATTGCAACGTTGATTAAACAAACCATCTTCGTCATAGACATAAGCAATACCGCCGCTCATACCTGCTGCAAAGTTACGGCCAGTTGTACCAAGCACCACAACTGTTCCACCAGTCATGTATTCACAACCGTGATCGCCTGTACCTTCAACAACCGTAGTCGCGCCAGAGTTACGAACTGCAAAACGCTCACCAGCAACACCGTTAAAGAAGGCTTCGCCAGCAATCGCACCGTAAAGAACGGTATTACCAACAATGATGTTCTTGGATGTATCACCGCGGAACTCGTGTGGAGCGCGTACGATCACACGACCGCCTGAGATGCCTTTGCCGACATAGTCATTGCCGTCACCCACCAAATCTAAAGTAATGCCGCGAGCTAGGAAAGCTGCAAAGCTTTGACCAGCTGTGCCATTCAACTGAATATGAATAGTGTCGTCTGGCAAACCAGCATGGCCATAACGTTGAGCCACTTCACCGGAAAGCATTGCGCCAACAGTACGATTGACGTTCTTTACAGGAACGATGAAAGATACTTTTTCACCACGCTCAATAGCAGGCTCACTCTTCTCAATCAAAATGTTGTCTAGCGCATTTGCTAAACCATGATCTTGAGTGAGCACTTGGTAGCGCGGAACATCAGCAGCAACCTGAGGCTCAGCAAAAATCTTGCTGAAATCTAAGCCGTGTACTTTCCAGTTCTCAATTCCTTTACGAGTATCAAGGAGGTCAACGCGACCAATCAGGTCATCAAACTTTCTAATTCCGAGTTGCGCCATGATTTCACGAGCTTCTTCAGCAATAAAGAAGAAGAAGTTCACCACATGCTCTGGCTTGCCAGAGAACTTTTTACGTAATTCAGGATCTTGAGTCGCTACGCCTACTGGGCAAGTATTGAGGTGACACTTACGCATCATGATGCAACCCTCAACTACCAATGGAGCCGTTGCAAAACCAAATTCATCTGCACCTAATAAGGCGCCAATCACGACATCGCGACCTGTCTTCATTTGGCCATCAGCCTGAACACGAATACGGCTACGCAAACCATTTAGAACTAAGGTCTGCTGTGTTTCAGCTAAGCCCAGCTCCCATGGGGATCCGGCATGCTTAATAGAAGAGAGCGGGGATGCGCCAGTACCGCCATCGTGACCTGCGATCACAACGTGGTCCGCTTTTGCCTTGGCAACACCAGCAGCAACCGTACCAACACCAACTTCAGACACCAACTTCACAGAAACATCGGATTTTGGATTGACGTTCTTGAGGTCATGAATCAACTGAGCGATATCTTCAATTGAATAAATATCGTGGTGCGGAGGAGGAGAAATCAAACCTACGCCCGGTACAGAGAAACGCAGCTTACCAATGTAGTCAGAAACCTTGCCACCAGGCAATTGACCGCCTTCACCAGGTTTTGCGCCCTGCGCCATCTTGATCTGAATTTGATCTGCTGAACGCAAATACTCAGTAGTCACGCCGAAACGACCAGAAGCAACCTGCTTGATCTTGGAACGCAATGAATCACCATCTTGCAATGGAATATTGGCTTCAACGACATCGTCGCCCAAGATGCTAGCAAGTGTTTCACCCTTCTTGATTGGAATGCCTTTGAGTTCATTGACATAACGATTCGGATCTTCGCCACCCTCACCCGTATTGGACTTGCCGCCAATCCGGTTCATAGCGATTGCCAAAGTTGCGTGGGCTTCAGTAGAGATAGATCCCAAAGACATCGCGCCCGTTGCAAAACGTTTAACGATTTCTTTTGCTGGCTCAACCTCATCCAATGGGATGGCTTTGCTTGGATCAATCTTGAACTCAAACAAGCCGCGCAAAGTCATCTGACGCTTAGTTTGGTCATTGATGATGTTGGCGTACTCTTTATAAGTTTGATATCCCTTCTCTGCACCGATACGAGTGGAGTGCTGCAACTTCGCAATCGTGTCCGGAGTCCACATGTGGTTCTCACCACGAATACGGAATGCATATTCACCACCGGCATCCAACATATTGGTCAATACAGGATCATTACCAAATGCGGCCGTATGCATACGCAAAGCTTCTTCGGCTACTTCAAATACCCCGATACCACCCACATTAGATGGTGTGCCCTTGAAATACTGGTCAATGATGTCGCGATTTAAACCAATCGCTTCAAAGATCTGTGAGCCGGTGTAAGACATGTAAGTAGAGATACCCATTTTGGACATCACTTTTTGCAAACCCTTACCAACGGCTTTCACAAAATTCTTAACTGCTTTCTCACCAGACAAATCGCCCGACAAGCCTTTAGCCATATCGACTAATGTTTCCATTGCGAGGTATGGATGAACTGCTTCAGCACCATAACCAGCCAAGAGAGCAAAGTGGTGAGTCTCACGCGCGCTACCTGTCTCAACCACGAGACCAACGCTAGTACGTAAACCTTTTTGCACTAAATGCTGATGAATAGCTGAGGTTGCCAGTAACGCAGGAATAGCAACGTGCTTCTCGTCAACTTGACGATCGCTCACAATCAAAATGTTGTAGCCAGAACGCACTGCATCCGCGGCTTCTGCGCACAATGATGCTAAACGCGCTTCAATACCTGCTTTACCCCAAGCAGCTGGATAGCAGATATCAAGTTCATAGGAGCGGAACTTGCCATTGGTGTAATGGCCAATATGACGAATCTTGGTGATGTCATCAAAGTCCAAAATAGGCTGACTAACTTCAAGTCGCATTGGCGGATTGATGTTATTGGTGTCTAACAAATTTGGCTTTGGACCAATGAAGGAAACCAAAGACATCACCATGTTTTCACGAATCGGATCAATCGGAGGATTGGTCACCTGTGCAAATAACTGCTTGAAGTAGTTGTACAAAGGTTTGTTCTTATTTGAGAGAACCGCCAATGGGCTGTCGTTGCCCATTGAACCAATGGCCTCTTCACCATTCATAGCCATCGGGGCCATGAGGTACTTGATATCTTCTTGCGTGTAACCAAAAGCCTGCTGACGATCGAGCAACTTAGCGGCAGGACGAATGGTAGTTTTTTCATCCACTAAATCAGCCTTGCTTGCATCCACCTCATCAAGCTTCACGCGTACCGCATCAATCCAACTCTTGTATGGCTTAGCTTTTGACACAGCATTCTTAAGCTCAACATCATCAATGATGCGACCTTGTTCCATATCGATCATGAACATCTTGCCTGGCTGTAAGCGCCATTTTTGGACGATCTTGCTCTCCGGAATTGGTAAGACACCCGCCTCAGATGCCATGATCACCAAATCATCATCAGTAACGTAGTAACGCGCAGGACGTAAACCATTGCGGTCCAAAGTTGCGCCGATCTGACGACCATCAGTAAATGCCATCGCTGCTGGGCCATCCCATGGCTCCATCATGGAAGCATGGTATTCATAGAATGCGCGACGATTGTCATCCATCAATGTGTGCTGTTCCCATGCCTCAGGAATCATCATCATCATGGCTTGCGCCAATGGATAGCCAGACATCACCAACAACTCTAAGCAGTTATCAAAACATGCAGTGTCTGATTGACCTGGATAAATGAGTGGCCACAATTTTTGCAAATCATCGCCAAGCACTGGGGAGCTAATCGCGCCCTCACGTGCATTCACCCAATTGACGTTACCTTTAACGGTATTAATTTCACCGTTGTGCGCAATCATGCGATAAGGGTGGGCAAGTTCCCAAGCAGGGAATGTATTGGTGGAGAAGCGTTGATGCACCAATGCTAACGCAGATACCGTACGAGGATCTTGCAAGTCTTGGTAATAAGCGCCAACTTGGTTAGCTAACAGCAAACCCTTATAAACAATGGTTCGCGCAGACATCGATGCTACGAAATATTCTTTGCCATGTTTGAGATGCAAATCCTGAATCGCATGGCTCGCTGTTTTACGAATCACATACAACTTACGCTCAAGCGCATCAGTTGTCATGATGTCACGACCGCGTCCAATAAAAATTTGGCGGATGAATGGCTCAGTCATTTGCACTGTTGGAGACATCGGCAACTTCACATCAACCGGTACATCTCTCCAACCTAAAACTACTTGACCCTCTAAACGTACTGTGCGCTCCAACTCTTGCTCGCATGCTAAACGTGAAGCATGCTCCTTCGGCAAGAAGATCATGCCAACACCGTACTCACCCAATGGCGGCAATGTGACGCCTTGTTTTGCCATCTCTTCGCGATACAAAGTATCTGGAATCTGAATCAAGATACCTGCACCGTCACCCATTAATGGATCTGCACCAACTGCACCGCGGTGATCCAGGTTTTCCAGAATCTTTAAACCCTGAGAAACGATCTCATGAGACTTTTTACCCTTGATGTGGGCGACAAATCCTACGCCGCAAGCATCATGTTCGTTTTGTGGGTCATACATCCCTTGAGCAACTGGACGCAACTGGGTATTTAATTGAGTAGTCATAGTATTTCTCAGAGGCCAGATAGGCCTGATTACGTTTGGAGGATCAAATATAGGTGAATACCCATACTGATGCAATAGAAATAAAATGACTCTGTCCCATTTATTTATCAGATTAGCGGAACAAATTCTTTTAATTAGGGACAGAGTCAAACTTTAGACCCTGTAGATTAACTCCATTTAATACTTAAGCTACTGAATTTAAAGGAATTGTTTTCTTCGGACGCCCTCTGTGGCGCATTTGAATTAAATCTGGAGAATCCTTGAATAACTTCTTGGCATAGGCATCGCTTACCCAAGGCTTCGATCGAATCAAGGATTCTGTGATTTGGCGATCCTCCCAATGGGGAGCGCCCTCTTTCACAAAACTGGCCCAATTCATCTGGCGCTCAAAAGGAGTGTTTCCCAGCCTCCAAAATTGGGGGTGATCCATAAGCCAAGGTTCTGCATTTCCACCGATATGGGTAGCAAAGCTAGTCCACTTGGAATCTTGGGGGCTGGACTCGTAACCAGCCCTGACAGGATTTAATTCGATATAACGCTGACAGCGCAAAAAATAATCGGGGTCAATTAAAGAGGATCGATATCTGCCTTCCCAAATTGTTCCAGATCGATGATGCTGTTGATTGAAGTATTGAGCATAACGACGGCCTAAAGACTGCATTGTCTTTGCCAGCGAATCATCATTTTGTGGGGTGAGTAATAAATGCACATGATTGGGCATCAATGCAAATGCATGCACCGCGCAAGAAAATTGTCTTGCAGCATCACGTAACCACTCTAAATAAATTCGTCGATCTTCGTCTTTGAAGAAAAGTGTTTCACGATTGTTACCCCGAACCATCACATGCATCGCTTGGCCAGGTATTACAGTACGCGCTTGCCGGGCCATCGTGATTCCGAACTACTGTAGTTCGCGCACTCCGCCATTGGTTGCGAAGTCTGGAACATACCAATCACCATCGAGCTGCGTTACGCCGCTTGGTACTTCGCGAGAGATTTGTGGAACATCTTTTAGTGCTGTACCCATGTAAGAGATCCACATTGGCAGAGCCAAGCCGCCCCCTGTTTCACGATCACCCAAACTAGCGGGCTTATCAAATCCAATCCAAGCAATAGCAACTACTTTAGGGTTATAGCCAGCAAACCAAGCGTCATGAGATTCATTAGTGGTACCGGTTTTACCAGCAATGTCTGAGCGACCTAGCTTTCCACGGGCACTTGCTGCGGTACCTGTCTTCGTTACCTCTTGCAACATGCTATCCATTACAAATGCTGTACGCGCATCCAATACGCGAGGCGCACCATCACCAACACTCGCAGGTTTTGCCTCGAACAATACGGCACCTTTTGAATCTACCATTTTGTCAATTAAGAAAGGATCGACACGATATCCGCCATTAGCAAACACGCTGTATGCAGAAGCCATCTGCAATGGCGTTACCGAACCCGCACCCAAAGCCATAGTTAAGTAGGGCGGATGTTTTTCAGGTTCAAAACCAAAACGCTGAATATATTCTTGAGCATATGAAGGGCCAATGGCACGAATAATGCGAACAGAAACCAAATTCTTGGATTTCGCTAATGCGTTACGCAAACGCATCATGCCGTCATATTTACCATCGTAGTTTTTTGGCTCCCAAGCTTGGCTGCCTGTCTCCAGACTACCAATTGATAATGGCGCATCGTTGACCATAGTGCTAGGTGTAAAGCCTTTTTCAATTGCAGCCGCATAGATGAACGGCTTAAATGAAGAGCCTGGCTGACGCAGCGCTTGCGTAACGTGATTAAATTGATTGCGACGGAAATCAAAGCCACCCACCAAAGAAAGTATCGCGCCCGTCTCGGGGTTCATGGAAACAAACGCGGCTTCAACTTGAGGCAGTTGCGCTAATTTCCAAACGCCACCATCAGACAGCAATCTCACTACCGCACCAGGACGTAGACGTTTTTTGGGCTGTGTACTGTCAGTGATCGATGCTGCTGCCAACTTCATGCCATCGCCCTTAATGGTGATGGTGTCACCAGTAGCAATCATGACTTGCATCTCTTTTGGCTTTACATCTAAAACCACCCCAGACTGTAAATCGTCTAACTGTGGATAAGCCAATAGCGCTTCATCAATTGCTCGTTGACGCTTTACTGGATCTTCTGGCAAATCAATAAAACCTTCTGGCCCACGGTAGGCGTGGCGCAGGTCATATTCAAAGATTCCGCGACGAACCGCCTTATAAGCGGCGTCTTGATCCGCTTTTAGGATGGTCGTATAAACGTCGATTCCTTGCGAATAGATCGCTTCACCATATTGACTAAAAAGTAATTGACGAACCATTTCAGCGGGGAAGTCTGCGCGAACTGCAAATTCATTACCGAGCCCACGAATATGCAATTCTTCTGCCATGGCCTTTTGATACTCATCGGTACTGATGTACCCAAGATCACGCATACGCTGCAAGATATATTCCTGACGGACTTTAGCGCGCTTGAAATTGCTTACCGGGTTGTAAGCCGAAGGAGCTTTAGGCAAACCCGCCAACATCGCAGACTCAGCGATCGTAATGTCTTTTAACTCTTTACCAAAATAAATTTGCGCTGCGCTAGAAAATCCAAATGCTCGCTGACCCAAGAAAATCTGGTTCATGTAGATTTCGAGAATCTTGTCTTTCGTTAGTTGCGATTCAATTTCCCAAGCCAGCAGTACTTCATAAATTTTTCGACTGAAAGTCTTCTCATTGCTTAAGAAAAAATTACGCGCAACCTGCATCGTGATCGTGGATGCACCCTGAGATATGTGCCCACGTAGGTTGGTGGCTGCGGCCCTCAAAATGCCCACATAGTCCACTCCACCATGAGAGTAAAAACGGTCATCTTCAATCGCCAATACCGCGTTACGCATTCTTAGCGGAATCTCATTTAGCGGAATGACTTTACGACGCTCTTCACCAAACTCACCGATCAATACCTTATCTGCGGTATACACTCGAAGTGGTGTTTTTGGCTTGTAATCAGTTAAAGCAGAAATTTTTGGCAAATTGGGTTTCGCTACCAAAAATGCGTAACCGAATAGCAGCGTCACCACGAAAGCTACTGCAACACCAATAATGAGCAACGCCTTCATCAAGGGGCTACCGGATGACTGTCGCGGTGAACCTGGATTTACTCCAGGTTGACGAGGGCGTCTATCGGGCGGACGTATGGGACGTCGATTAGGCGTCGGCTTGTCTTTTGGGGGAATCGCCATAAGTTCAAATTATAGGGTGCTTAGCTGATTTCTATAAAACATCTAAAACCTGAGTTTTCTTACAAACCATTCGGCTTAGTCCGATGTTTTTGCTAGCCACCAATTTTCACAATAAAGGGCATGCCAGCTCGAAAAATCTCCCCACAATCTTTTGATGACATTCTGAGCGAGCTTGGCGATGACCCTGCCATCCCAGACCCCCATGGAATTCGTAAATCGAATAGCCCCAATAATCCCAATCGCCCTGAATGGGCTGATATGGCCTCTCCCCAGAAGTCCAAAATTCAGCTCAATTTTCAAGACCAAATCCCGCATCTTGAAAGCTTGAAAAGGGTCGGTTTGTTTATAGGGGCTGGGGGGCTGCTTATTGCTTCAGCAGTCGCACTATTTTTGACCTTTAACCCAACCGGCCCCATACAGGACCCTAGCCTTGAAGAGTCCAAACAAGACATTGCCGAATTGAAAAAGGAGCTGGCTTTATTGCGAGAGGAAATGCTGGATTCTGAGGATGGCATATATGAGGCAATAGAATTAATAGAAGTGAGCATTCACTCATTAGAGAAAATAAAGACACAGCCTGTCCTCAAAGCCAAGCCTCCTACCATCCCTTTTGAGTCCGAAGTGCGTCGCTGGCGCTATTTGGGAGTTAGTCAAATGGGAAACTCACATCGCGCCTTTTTCCATAACGGCAAGACCACTTTGATGATTGAAATCGGAGGGCTTTTGCTTGGGGATTGGAGACTCAGCAATGCGGATAAGGAGGCAGCCACCATCAACCACCCCCAGGGCAAATCCCTCACTCTGAAAACTGCGATTTCTGAATGATCTTCAAATCCAAAATCGCCGCTTTATGGGCCACTTTCTTGATGGGTTACTTAGTCACCCCAGTTGCTGGATCGACAGCCACAAACCCAAATCCGCAGACTCCAATTAGCCTGCACTTTTCGGATATCGAATTAACTGAACTTTTGCAAATTTTGGCAAAGCTAGGTGGCACCAATTTTTTATTAAGCGATTCCATTAAAGGCAAGATCACAGTAGATCTTCAAAATACACCTTGGCAAACAGCCCTTCACTCCATTTTGGCTAGCCGTGGTTTACGCATCATTCGCAATGGTGACATTTATTGGATTGGCCCTCATGCAGAAATACTGGCATTTCAGAAATTTCGTCGTGAGGATGCGGCGCTTCCTTTTGGTGGCGACCATATCAATAGCCCTAGACAGATTCTGATTGAGGCGCGCATTGTGGAGGCAGATGAACGCTTTGCTCGCGAGCTTGGAACCAAACTTCATCATCAGGCTAATTCAATCAATAACAATCCTGAAAATAAAATTAGTAGCAATTTCAACCTATCTGGCTCGGGCTTAAATGGCTTTAATCCTGCCGCAGTAGCGGCTACCCTGGTATCTAAAAACGCAAGCCGTCTTTTGCAACTGGAGCTATCAGCGCTGGAATCTGAGGGTCAAGGAAAGATTCTGTCAAATCCCCGCATCATGACCGGGGATCAAGTGAAAGCAACTATTGAACAAGGCACAGAACTGCCCTACCAAACCACATCACAAAATGGCAGCAAACTGCAATTTCGGAAAGCCAATCTTCGCTTAGAAGTTTTGCCCAAGATTCACCCAGATGGAAAAATCTCCTTACTAGTGGGGATCAATAAAGACACGATTGGCATGAAAACAGAGCAAGGGTATGCCATCGATACTAAAAGCCTAAGCTCTGAAGTCACTGTTGAGAATGGAGGCACTGCCATTATTGGGGGCATCTTCCAAACCACTGAAAGAGAAGATGAGGTCAAAGTCCCCTTATTGGGAGATATCCCCCTTCTTGGCTATTTATTTCGCCATAAATCTAAATTACAAGACAAAACTGAACTCCTAGTCTTCCTAACCCCTACCGTCCTCGATAAACCCTAATAAAATCGAGAGGTGAACTCTACGACAAACAATATCTTTCTAATCGGCCTCATGGGCGCCGGAAAGTCGACCGTCGGTAAAGTCCTCGCCAAAAAATTAGGTCGCCGTTTTTTAGACGCAGATCATGTGATTGAAGAGCGTTGTGGCGTCAAAATTCCCGTGATCTTTGAAATGGAAGGTGAAGAAGGCTTTCGCAAACGCGAAGCTCAAGCCATCCGAGAAATCACAAACGAAAACAATATTGTTTTAGCGACTGGTGGTGGAGCAGTGCTACTTCCCGAAAATCGCAAAGCGCTCCGCGAACAAGGCACGGTTATTTATCTTCACGCTAATCCAATCGAGCTATGGCATCGCACCAAAGGCAGTGAAGGACGTCCCTTGCTACGCAATGGTGATGCTAAAAAAATTCTAGAGAACTTATATGCAATTCGCGACCCCTTATATCGAGAAATTGCAGATCATGTGATTGAAACTGGTAAGCCCAGCGTCAACCAACTGGTTAATACACTTATCATGCAGCTTGAACTTTCCGCTTGAACACAATCATGAAAACACTTGAAGTAGATCTTGGTAATCGTAGCTATCCCATATATATCGGTGCTGACTTAATTGATCAACCCGATCTATTTAAAGCCTGCGAAAAATCGAGCTCCATCTTCATTGTTAGCAATACTACTGTTGCGCCTTTGTATGCGCAGCGTCTCACCAAAACGCTAGAGACCTTTGGCAAGACAGTCAGAACAATTGTTTTGCCTGATGGCGAGTCTTATAAAGACTGGAAAAATCTTCAGCTTATTTTTGATGATCTTCTGAAATTTGGTGCCGATAGACAAACGATGCTGGTTGCACTGGGTGGTGGTGTCATTGGTGATATGACAGGTTTTGCGGCAGCAAGCTTCATGCGTGGCGTTCGTTTCATTCAAGTGCCAACTACCCTTTTGGCTCAAGTAGATTCTTCTGTTGGTGGCAAAACAGGCATCAATCACCCATTGGGTAAAAATATGATTGGCGCCTTTCATCAGCCCGTCGCTGTCATTGCTGACCTGAATACATTAAAGACGCTTCCTGCCAGGGAGCTTTCTGCAGGATTGGCTGAAGTCATCAAGCATGGCGCAATAGCCGATGCCAAGTTTTTGGATTGGATTGAGGCCAATGCAAAATCACTGTTGGCATGCGATACCGATGCAATGAGCCATGCAGTTTTACGTTCATGCGAAATTAAATCTGCAGTAGTGTCGGCCGATGAGCGAGAAGGCGGCATTCGCGCAACCCTAAACTTTGGCCACACATTTGGTCATGCCATTGAAGCGGGTATGGGCTATGGTGAATGGTTGCATGGTGAAGCAGTTGGCTGTGGCATGGTACTAGGCGCTGATTTATCTTGTCGACTTAATTACATCAGCAAAGCAGAAGCAGAGCATCTGACAAAAATTATTCAGTCCATGAATCTTCCGATTGTTCCTCCAAAATTTGGTGGGAAACGTTATCTCGAATTGATGCAAGTCGATAAGAAAACCGAGAGCGGTCAAATTCGCTATGTTGTTCTAGAGAAAATCGGCAAAGCCCAAATTCAGGGTGTGCCAGATGCTCAGGTTCTTGAAACTTTGACTGCTACAGGGGCTGCTTAAGCCCCCTTTGCTAGGATTTGATCAACTGAATTTTGACTGGCTGACCAGCTTGCACGCTAGCAAATTCAGAAAGATCACTTAGCAACTCTTTACCCGTTTTGGTATCGAGCCACACTGGTTGAGCAACAGTACCGGCCCAACGATAGTGATAACCACCGGATTTTGCGGCTACCCAGATCTCATGCAAAGGCGGTTGTGTATTGACCACAATGACGCTTTTATCCCGAAAACGAATATTGATGACGTTGCCACCTTGGCGCTCAACATCAAGATCTAAATCGAGCTCATCATCAGCCGCCTCTAAAGCCACCTCAATAGAGTGCAACAATTGCGCGCCCAGCTGGTGAAACTGCTTGTCATCAATGGCTTCTACATTCGAGCTATTTGCATTCATAAAAAGGGCCTGCGTGCTATATTCAATCATTCGTTTAGAGACATTCATGATAGCGATTCTTTATAGAACCCTTGGTATTGCCATCCTAATACCCCTTATTGGATGTGGGGTTAGAGGGCCTTTGTATATGCCAAATGTGCCACCGGCACCAACTGCGCCAACAGAGCCAGAACCTAAAGGCAAGCTCTATCCACCGCAAACCACAACGACTGCACCAGCAAGCAATAACAACCCCTCATCGGCTAATTAATGACAAGCAACACACTTTCACTTCCTCGCTTATCTGGTTTTACAGAGCGTAATGGCACTTGGTATGCCGAAGATATTGCTTTAGCAGATTTGGCAAAAGAATTTGGCACCCCGCTATATGTATATAGCAAAAAAGCGCTGACTGAAGCCTACCAAGCGTATGACAAAGCCTGTGTTGATTTACAAGGTAAACGTCGTGCTCGTGTTCATTACGCCATGAAAGCCAATAGCAATTTAGCAGTCATTAACTGCTTCAAAGAACTCGGTGCTGGTTTTGATTTAGTCAGCGGCGGCGAGTTGGCGCGCGCCCTAGCCATTGGCGCAGATCCCAAGAGCCTTGTATTTGCTGGGGTTGGCAAATCCGCAGCTGAAATTGCTGCTGCCCTTAAAGCAGGCGTCAAATGTATCAATGTGGAATCCATTGCAGAGCTACACAAAATTAATCGTGTTGCTACTGAGCTTGGACTACGCGCACCAATTTCTCTACGCGTTAATCCAGATGTAGATGCGCAAACCCACCCATACATCTCTACAGGATTGAAGGGAAATAAATTCGGTATCGCGTATCACGAAGTTTTAAAAACCTATCGTGAAGCATCGCTACTTTCTCAAATTGATGTGGTTGGTATTGATTGCCATATTGGTTCTCAAATCACCACAACCGCACCTTACTTAGATGCGCTCGATAAAGTACTAGATCTGGTTGAGCAACTCAAAAAAGAAGGTATTGTGATTCACCATCTCGATTTAGGTGGTGGCCTCGGCATTGCCTATAGCGATGAAACTCCGCCTGACATTACGGAATTCACCAACACTCTTTTAAACCGTGTAACAGAGCGTGGCTTTGGACATCTGGATATCGTTTTAGAGCCCGGCAGATCTTTGGTGGGTAACGCAGGCGTTCTGCTGACAACCGTGGAATACCTCAAGCCTGGAGCGGAAAAGAACTTTTGTATTGTGGATGCGGCCATGACTGAACTCATGCGTCCAGCCCTGTATGAGGCACATCATGGCATCGTTCCAGTTCAGGCAAAACAAACAAAGGGCCTGAAATATGACGTAGTTGGTCCAGTATGCGAATCTGGTGACTGGCTTGGTAGAGATCGTCAGCTTGCAGTTGATGAAGGCGATCTACTAGCAATCCTTTCTGCTGGAGCTTATGGGTTTGTCATGGCATCAAATTACAACACCCGCCCCAAGCCTGCGGAGATCATGGTTGATGGTAAGAATGCTTATGTCATTCGTGCTCGTGAGAAAACCCAAGATCTCTTTGCAGGCGAAAGCGTCCTACCTAAATAATTTTTTGGTTTTGATTCATTAGAAATGAACAAATAAAAACCCCGCTAGATCAGCGGGGTTTTGTTTTTGATTGCTGCTTATTACTGCTTATTTTTTAATGTAAGCCTGCGATGTAATCAGACACTGCTTTCATTTCCTGATCAGACATCTTGGTGGCAATCGTAGTCATCATTGGACCATTCTTACGTGTACCGTTACTAAAGGCAACTAGCTGGGCATATGAATAATCAGCCCACTGACCGCCTAGACGTGGGTATTGGGCAGGAATGCCTGCACCGTTAGGACTATGACAAGCAGCACAAGCAGGAACGCCTTTTGCAGCAATGCCACCACGGTAAATGCTTTGACCTAATTCAATTGTGTCTTTGTTTTGAGCAACACCTTGTGAAACAGGTTGCTTTACCAAGAATGCAGAAATATTTTGCATATCTTGTTCTGTCAAAGTAGCAGCCATACCCATCATGACTGGATTTGCGCGAGTACCTTCTTTGAAGTTTTTCAATTGCTTGGTTGTGTAAGCAGCATGCTGAGCAGATAACTTAGGCCAAGTAGCGGTAGCGCTTTGACCCTTAGGCCCGTGGCAAGTCAAGCAAGCAGTCACGCCACGGCTAGCATCTCCATTGGAATACAGAGCTTCGCCAGCAGCAGGATCAGCCTTAGGCTTTCCTGGTACCGCAGGTTTTGCTTCAGCCGCAGGAGCTGCAGCAACTGGAGCGGCATCATTTGCAATTGCTACTCCAGAAATGCCAATCAAGGCGAAAATAGAGAGGGCTGCAAAACCAGCGCGCAAGCTAGTGAATTTGGAGATTTGGGAGGTTTGACGCATTATGTTTACCTTGGCAAAAATTCCTAAAAGTGTTTGGGCCCTACTTTTACAACCTTTTACCCAACACCATGAGATATTTCATGATTTTGCGTGATTTTACAATAGCTTCTAGACATGTCTAAACTCTTTCAAGCCCGATTCGCCACCACAGTCAATGACACCCATTGCCTGCCTGCCGCGCCCCTGAGGGAGGTAGCATTTGCTGGCCGCTCAAATGCGGGCAAATCTAGCGCAATTAACGTCCTGTGCAACCAAAAAAGGCTCGCTTTTGCCAGTAAAACCCCAGGTCGTACCCAACACATCAATTATTTTGGCCTTTTCTCAAAAGACGAGCTTTTGGCTTATTTAGTGGACTTGCCAGGATATGGCTATGCAGCAGTCAATCACGAGACCAAATACCACTGGAACGCCTTGCTGAGCGACTATCTCCAAGAGCGCGAGCAATTGGTTGGCATGATCCTCATTGTGGATTCCAGACGTGGCCTCACCGATTTAGACGAGCAAATGATTCAATGGTTCGTACCAACCGGCAAACCTATTCATGTCTTATTAAGTAAGTGCGACAAACTCAACAAAAGCGAATGCAAGCACGCGTTAGAAGCGGTTCGTAAACAACTTCAACAATACGATCCAGCATTGCCCGACGGCACCAGAGAATCAAAGCAGCTTACGGCACAATTATTTTCAAGCACTAAGCGTATCGGCCTAGAAGAGGCAGATAATCTCATTATTCAATGGCTATTTGAACCGCAAACTCATGAAGATCAAATCCCAAGTTAACGCTTTGCTCAGCTTCCCCAATCACCGCCCTCGCCGTATGCGTCGCGACGACTGGTCTCGCCGACTCATGCAAGAGAATGCTGTTTTTGCAAATGATTTGATTTATCCCGTCTTCTTGTTAGAGGGCAAAGGCAAGTCTGAAGCTGTTGCTTCTATGCCAGGGGTGAACCGCCTTTCATTGGACCTGCTCATGCCGGTCGCGCAAGAGTGTGTTGATTTAGGTATTCCGGTTCTAGCGCTCTTTCCTGTCATTGATGCTTCACTAAAAACACCAGACGGCAAAGAAGCCTTTAACCCCAATGGCTTGATCCCAAATGCAGTGCGTGAACTTAAAAAGCATTTTCCTAATTTAGGAATCATGACGGATGTTGCACTTGATCCTTATACAAGTCACGGTCAAGATGGTGTTCTGGATGAACAAGGACGCATTCTGAATGATGAGACTACTGCCATCCTAGTTAAGCAAGCAATTGCACAAGCGCAAGCAGGTGTAGATATTGTTGCGCCTTCAGACATGATGGATGGTCGGATTGGAAAAATACGTGATGCACTTGAAGAGCAGGGTTTGATTCACACACGCATCATGGCTTATTCAGCTAAATACGCGTCCGCTTTTTATGGGCCATTTAGAGATGCGGTTGGCTCAGCAAAAAATCTTGGCAAGGCCGATAAAAAAACCTATCAAATGGACTGCGCCAATGGCGACGAGGCTTTGCGGGAGGTTGCTCTGGACATTGGCGAAGGCGCCGATATGGTCATGGTCAAGCCTGGCATGCCCTATTTGGATATCGTGCGTCGAGTGCGCGAAAAGTTTGATTACCCTACCTTTGCCTACCAAGTCAGCGGTGAATACGCCATGCTCAAAGCAGCAGCTCAAAACGGCTGGCTCGATCACGACGCTGTCATGATGGAATCACTGCTTGCATTTAAGCGTGCTGGCGCTGATGGTGTACTGACTTATTTCGCACTAGAAGCAGCACGTTTAATAAAAGCAAACAGCAAATAACTCTTATTTATTTGCTGTTGTTTCTGTTTTCTTGCTGGTTTTCTTACTGCGTTTTAATCACTTGCTTTAAGCGGTCAATGAAACGCTGTGGTGCCATATAGCCAATCACCCTTTGGTCTTGTTGTTCTTCTGATTCTTGATTAAAGAACAAAATTCCGGGGGGGCCATATAAGCCAAATTTCTTAAGTAATGCCTGGTTCTCAGGGCTATTCGCAGTGACATCGGCCTGAACTAAAACCACCTGCATTAATTGCTTACTGACCTCTGGATTTGCGAATGTATTCACTTCCATTTCTTTACAACTGATACACCAGTCGGCATAGAAATCGAGCATGACAAACTTCTTATCTTGTTTTGCTTTTATTAATTGAGCGTCGAGCTCTGCAGACGAATGCACCACAACAAAAGACAAGCCCCCTACTTGGCGAATGCTTTGGCCATTGCTTATTTTGGTAAGTGCGCCGGCATCATTTCTTTGCATTAAGGGTGAAGCTATCCATGCTGCGGTTGCCACCAGCAAAACACCGAGGGTGCGCTGGAGCCACACCATCCAGATACCGGTTGAGGGAATCAAAATACGCGCTTCAATTGCAATAAAAAACAATGGCAAGCCCATGCCGAGAGCCATTACAAAGAGCAGACTTGCACCAAGACTCATTGAGCCTGTTTGAGCAATAAAGGCCAAAACTCCCGCCAATGGGGCAGTAATACAAGGGCTAGCGACTAAGGTAGAAATACCGCCCAAGGCAAAAGCACCAAAGACGCTACCCCCTTTTTGACGCCCCGCAAGACGATCGATATGCTGATGCCAAGCTTGGGGTAAACGCAGGTCATAAAGGCCAAATAGGCTGCCCGATAAGGCTAGCAGCAAGACTGCAAAGGCAATTAGGGCAATGGGACTTTGCAAGATGCGCTGGACGCTTCCGCCAAGAGCCGCCATCAACACCCCTGCCAGCGCATATACCAAGGCCATACCAAAAACATAAGCCAATGCCAAAACGCTGGCACGTCCCTTCGATATTGCTCTGCCATCTTGTACACCAAATATCACGCTAGAAAGAATTGGTAGCATTGGCAATACGCAAGGCGTAAAAGCTAAAGCAAGTCCTAAAACAAAGAAGGCTAAAAATAAATACTTGGTAGAGGCGCCCTCTAAAAACCGGCCGATCGCATTCACATCATCCCGCTCGCGCCACAAATCACTCAGAGTGAATTCTGTAGATGGAGAAACTTGTCGCTGTGTTTGCGCGTCGAGTTCTTCTGGAATTGGAGCAACCTTAACGCCAGGGCCTGAGAGTAAAAATTTCAAGGTCATTGGCGGATAACATATGCCAGCTTCAGCACAACCCTGCAGCGTTACTTCCAAATGAATTGGTTTGCTTGGATTTACTTTTGTATCTACAAGTACCAAAAAAGGCTCTTTGTAGACTTGCAGTTTTTTTCCAAATGTTTCATCAAACTTTTCAACACCCGGTGGGAGTGAAGGCCTTATATTGTCTAGCTTTGCCGTCTTTTGCCCTATCTGAAACTTCAGAGACTCTTGATAGATGTAATAGCCTTTAGCAGGCAAAAACTCAATTTCAATTTGATTGGAATTTTCCAACCAATTAGCCTCTACCCGAAACGCTTTTTCAGGAGGCAAAAATTCTGGGGCTGCAAACAGTTGAGTGGATGCGAGCAATAGGAGCGCGAGAACTCTTGTAAGCATTGAACGCAATTTCATGACTATGAATTTACCTCTGAATTCACCCATTCTCCATATTGCTCAGAGTATTGCTCTGGAGTAAATGCCAAAATCTCCGGCAAATCATAAGGATGATTTTTCTGAATAAAACTGGAGATGGCTGTCCATTGATTCACAGTTGTTTTGGCAGATAGCAATACCTCTGATTCCTCGCAAATCTTACCTTCCCAACGATAAATTGATTGGATGCCATTGCTAAGCTGAATACAAGCGGCAAGTTTTTGCTCGACAAGAGATCGTGCAAGGCTTTGAGCCGCCTCCACATCAGGAAGGCTGGTAACCACCACCAATAGCTGATTAGGCTTAGCTTGGACCATTTCGGGAAGATTTTGGGGCATACCGTAGTTATAAACTGATCAATGAAAAAAGCCAGACCGAGGCCTGGCTTTTTTATTTGCTGCGAGACTTAAGCCTCTTCAGCTACAGTTGCTGTTTCTTCAACTTCTGGGCGATCTACCAACTCAACCAATGCCATTGGAGCATTGTCGCCGTGGCGGAAACCAAACTTCAAAATACGAAGGTAACCACCTGGACGGGTTGCGTAGCGTGGGCCAAGTTCTGTGAAGAGCTTAGTCACGATGTCGCGATCGCGAGTGCGATTAAATGCCAAGCGACGGTTTGCCAAGTTATCTTTTTTACCCAAGGTAATCAAAGGCTCAACAACCATGCGCAATTCTTTTGCTTTTGGCAAAGTGGTTTTAATCACTTCATGCTCCAAAAGAGAATTGGACATATTGCGTAGCATCGCCAAGCGATGTGAAGATGTTCTGTTTAGTTTGCGTAAGCCGTTTCCGTGACGCATGATGCTTCCTTTCTAATTATTTCTCGAGGTTAGCTGGAGGCCAGCTTTCGAGTTTCATGCCGAGACTTAAGCCACGAGCAGCCAATACGTCTTTGATTTCATTCAAGGACTTACGGCCCAAATTAGGCGTCTTCAACAATTCATTCTCTGTACGTTGGATCAAATCACCGATGTAGTAAATGTTCTCAGCCTTCAAGCAGTTTGCAGAGCGAACTGTGAGCTCAAGATCATCCACTGGGCGCATCAACATTGGATCAACCATTGAAGAGCGGCTTGGTGCGAGATCACCAGAAACTTCGCTGCTCTCAAGAGCTGCGAATACAACCAATTGGTCAACCAAGATGCTAGCAGCTTGACGAATTGCCTCTTCAGGAGACAACACACCATTAGTTTCGATAGTCATTACGAGACGATCGAGGTCGGTACGTTGCTCAACACGAGCAGATTCAACAGCATAGCTAACACGGCTAACTGGGCTAAATGAAGCATCTAAAACGATGCGGCCAATGATCTTAGAAGTTTCGTCGTTGTACTGACGAACGTTACCAGGAACGTAACCACGACCTTTTTCAACCTTGATCTGCATATCCAACTTACCACCAGCTGATAAGTGCGCGATCACATGATCAGGATTAATAATTTCCACATCGTGTGGCAAATCAATATCTTTAGCAGTAACGACGCCCGGGCCTTCTTTACGCAAATTGATAGTGACTTCGTCACGTGATTGCAACTTAAAGACGATGCCTTTGAGGTTGAGCAAGAGGTTTACAACGTCTTCTTGCACGCCATCCAAAGTGGAATATTCATGTACTACACCTGCAATAGCTACTTCAGTTGGAGCATAACCAACCATCGAGGACAAAAGTACGCGACGTAATGCATTACCGAGTGTGTGGCCATAGCCACGCTCGAACGGCTCCATAACAACCTTAGCTTGGTTGGCGGTAAGCGCTTCAACAGAAATAATTTTTGGCTTGAGCAAATTTGTTTGCATATTTTTTCCTTGAGAGTGCCTAATTAACGTGAATACAATTCGACGATCAAACTTTCATTAATTTCACCGCTGATATCTTCGCGGTCAGGCACTTGCTTAAATGTTCCCTCCAGCTTGGCTGCATCAACTGAAACCCAGGTAATTGCAGACATTTGCTGAACCAAATTGAGTGATTCTGTAATACGCGCTTGCTTCTTCGCTTTTTCACGAATAGAAACAACATCACCAGGTTTAACCTGAATTGATGGAATATTCACTGCGCTACCATTCAACATAATGGCGCCGTGAGAAACCAATTGACGTGCTTCTGCGCGTGTTGAACCAAAGCCCATGCGATAGACCACGTTATCGAGACGTGACTCTAACAACTGAAGCAATGTTTCACCAGTATTGCCCTTACGACGCTCAGCTTCTGCGAAGTAACGACGGAATTGACGCTCTAATACGCCATAGATACGCTTAACCTTTTGCTTTTCACGCAACTGATTACCGTAATCCGATGTTCTTGAGCCAGATGTACGACCATGTTGACCAGGCTTAGTATCTAACTTGCACTTGTCTGACAGGGCGCGACGTGCGCTCTTTAAAAATAAGTCGGTACCTTCCCGACGTGCTAATTTGGCCTTAGGGCCTAAGTAACGTGCCACGATGTTTTCCTTTCTTTGCCGCAGTCTTACGACCGGCGGTGAGTTCGCCCTTTAAATCAGGCGAACAGTGGGCTTTAATAAAAAACTACTAAAACTTTTGTACTGCCAACTTCCTAGCTTAGATACGACGACGCTTAGGAGGACGGCAACCGTTGTGTGGAACTGGAGTTACGTCTTGAATCTCAGTGATCTTGATGCCCAATGAGTTCAATGCGCGAACCGCTGATTCACGACCAGGACCTGGGCCCTTGATCTGAACTTCTAAGTTCTTGATGCCGCATTCAATCGCTACTTTGCCAGCTACTTCTGCAGCTACCTGAGCAGCAAAAGGTGTTGACTTACGTGAGCCTTTGAAGCCCTGGCCGCCAGAAGTTGCCCATGAAAGCGCATTTCCTTGACGATCAGTGATCGTAATGATGGTGTTATTAAAAGAAGCGTGAACGTGTGCAATACCGTCAGCAACGTTCTTTTTAACTTTCTTACGAGCGCGCTGTGAAGCAGCTGCAGCGGATTTTTGTTGTGCCATGTCAATAAACTTTCTTGATTATTTCTTCAGTGCGATGCCGGACTTACGTGGACCCTTACGAGTACGCGCATTGGTCTTGGTACGTTGACCACGTACAGGCAAGCCCTTACGATGACGAACGCCACGGTAGCAACCCAAGTCCATCAAACGCTTGATGCTCATAGTTACTTCACGACGAAGATCACCCTCGGTGATGAACTTACCTACTTCATCACGCAACTTTTCTAAGTCAGCGTCAGTAAGATCTTTAACTTTTTTGTCAATTGCAACACCTGTGGTTTTGCAAATCTGACGTGCACGGGTTGTGCCAATGCCAAAAATTGCTGTTAAACCGATAACAGTATGTTGATGATTTGGGATATTTACCCCAGCGATACGTGCCATGAGATTTCCTCTTAATTAACCAGATCAGCCTTGACGCTGCTTATGACGTGCGTCTGAAGAACAGATCACGCGCACAACGCGTTTGCGCTTAATGATCTTGCAATTTCTGCAAATACACTTAACGGATGCTAAAACTTTCATAACTCACCTCTTAAAAATAGGTACTACTTAATCTTTACTTCGCACGGAAAATGATTCTGGCGCGCGTCAGGTCGTAAGGAGTCATCTCCACCGTCACCTTATCTCCAGGCAGAATACGGATATAGTGCATCCGCATCTTTCCAGAAATGTGCCCTAAAACCACATGTCCGTTTTCTAGCTTTACGCGAAACATCGCGTTCGGCAAATTCTCTACAACTTCTCCCGCCATCTGAATTACATCGTCTTTAGACATTCAGTTAAGCGCCCATCTTAAAGTTGGCTTTTTTCATCAAAGAGCCATATTGCTGCTGCATGACAAATGACTGAACTTGAGCCATGAAATCCATTGCAACAACCACAATAATCAACAATGAAGTACCGCCGAAATAGAACGGCACGTTGTACTTCAACACCAAGAATTCTGGCAACAAGCAAACCAGAACCATATAGATTGCACCGGCCAAAGTCAGGCGCACCAAAATCTTATCGATGTAACGCGCTGTTTGATCGCCAGGACGAATACCAGGAACAAAAGCGCCGCTCTTCTTCAAATTCTCAGCAGTTTCACGGCTGTTAAATACCAAAGCGGTATAGAAGAAACAGAAGAAAATGATCGCTGCGGCATACAAAATGGTGTACACGGGCTGACCTGGAGCCAATGTTGCAGCCAAGTCCTTAATGATTCTGCTAAACATATTGGTTGGCTCGCCTGATGTAAACCAGCCAGCAATCGTCGCAGGGAACAAAATAATGGAGGAAGCAAAAATTGGGGGAATAACGCCTGCCATATTCAACTTCAATGGGAAGTATGAAGATTGACCGCCATAAATCTTGTTACCAACTTGACGCTTAGCGTAGTTCACCAAAATACGGCGCTGACCACGCTCTACAAACACCACAAAATACGTTACTGCTACAACGATCACTACGATCAAAAGAGCAGAAATAATATTCATTGAACCAGTACGAACGAGCTCTAACAAGCTAGCTAATGCATTTGGCAAGCCAGACACAATACCGCCGAAAATAATGATGGAGATACCGTTACCTAGACCACGCTCAGTAATCTGCTCACCAAGCCACATCAAGAACATCGTGCCAGTAACTAAAGTAACCACAGTATTCAATTCAAACATCAAGCCTGGGTTAATCACTAAACCTGGTTGCGCCTGCAATGCAACAGAAATTCCCAATGCCTGAAATGTTGCCAAGAATACGGTGCCATAACGGGTGTACTGAGTAATCTTGCGCTGACCGGCTTGACCTTCTTTTTTCAATGCTTCCAATGATGGGAGCACGATGGTCATTAACTGCATGATGATCGACGCAGAAATGTAAGGCATGATTCCCAAAGCAAACACGGTGAAGCGAGACAAGGCGCCGCCAGAGAATAGGTTGAACATTCCCAAGATACCGTCCTTTTGACCAGCAAATAACTGTGCCAATTGGTCTGGATCAATACCAGGAACCGGAATATGTGCACCCAAACGATAGACGAGCAAAGCCAACACCAGGAAAACCAAGCGACGACGTAAATCGCCGAACTTGCCTCCTGCTGCAGCAGCGCTTGCGCTATTGGTAGGTGCTAATGCCATATTTACCGATAAGACCTATTAAGCCAACTCAACTAATTTGCCGCCAGCTGCTTCAATCGCTGCTTTTGCGCCAGCAGTAGCTGTGATGCCCTTGAGGGTTACAGCGATCTTGAGTTCACCAGTTTTAATGACTTTTACCGCATTGATTTGCTCACCAGCAAAGCCGTGTGCTTTCAAAACCAAGAGGTCGACTTCAGGCAAATTGATTTTTGCTAAGTCGTTTAATGTAATTTGACCAACGTGACGACGTGTCAAAGATACGAAGCCGCGTTTTGGCAAACGACGATACATAGGCATCTGACCGCCTTCGAATCCAACTTTATGGAAACCACCAGAACGGGATTTTTGACCTTTGTGACCACGGCCAGCAGTTTTACCAAGACCAGAGCCAATGCCGCGACCTACGCGACGACGTGCTTTCTTAGAGCCTTCTGCAGGTTTGAGTGTATTGAGTTGCATATTCTTCGCCTATTTACTAGCTAGTTATTAGCCAATGACTTTCACTAGATAAGAAACTTTATTAATCATGCCGCGAACAGCTGGAGTGTCTTCTAATTCAGAAACTGAATTGATGCGACCCAGACCTAAACCACGAACAGTTGCACGGTGGCTTTCGCGTGTACCGATCAAGCTGCGTACTAATTGCAGTTTGACTTTGGAGTTTGATTTTGTCATTTGTAGATTCCTAATATTGGGTCTTAGCCGAGAATCTCTTCAACTGACTTACCGCGCTTAGCAGCAATCTCAGCAGGAGTACTCATCTTGCTTAAACCATCAATCGTTGCGCGAACCATGTTGTAAGGGTTAGTAGAGCCGAGTGACTTAGCCACAACGTTTGTTACGCCCATTACATCAAAAATAGCGCGCATTGGGCCACCAGCAATAACGCCAGTACCGTCTTTTGCTGGAGAGATCAAAACGCGTGAAGCGCCATGTTGACCAATCACTGAATGCTGCAAAGTGCCTTTACGCAAGGAAACTTTGATCATCTTGCGACGTGCTTCGTCCATTGCTTTTTGAACAGCAACTGGAACTTCTTTTGACTTACCTTTACCCATGCCGATGCGGCCATCGCCATCGCCAACTACAGTCAGTGCAGCGAAGCCGAGAATACGACCACCCTTAACCACTTTAGTTACACGATTAACAGCGATCATCTTCTCGCGAAGACCATCATCACGCTCTTCGTTTTGCATCTTAGTTTGCATTTTTGCCATGTTTTTTCCTAAACCCTATTAGAACTTCAGGCCGGCTTCACGCGCAGCTTCAGCTAAGGCCTTAATACGGCCGTGGTAACGATGACCGGAACGATCAAAAGCAACATCAACAACACCTGCTTTAACAGCACGCTCAGCAACTAACTTGCCAATTTGTGCAGCCGCATCAGCATTGCCGCCATTTTTGATCGCTTGGCGCAAATCTTTTTCCATTGTTGAAGCAGCTGCTACAACTTTGGTTCCGCATGGGCTGTATACCTGTGCAGAAATATGTGAATTGCTACGGATAACTGTTAAGCGATTTGCTTGAGCTTCAGCAATGCGAATACGAGTCTGCCGAGCACGTCTTTGTCTGGATTCGTCTTTATTCATTTTCTAATCTCGCTTACTTCTTCTTAGTTTCTTTCAGATGCACAACCTCATCCACGTAGCGAACGCCCTTACCTTTGTATGGCTCTGGTGAACGGTATGCGCGAACTTCTGCTGCGACCTGGCCAACTTGCTGCTTGTTGGAGCCTTTAATAATGATTTCGGTTTGCGATGGAGTTTCCGCTTTTACACCCTTTGGTAGGCTGTAAATAATGTCGTGTGAGAAACCCAGTTGCAACTTCAATGTTTCGCCTTGGGCTTGAGCACGGTAACCAACGCCAACCAAGCTGAGCTTGCGCTCAAAGCCAGTTGTCACGCCAACAACCATGTTGTTAACCAAAGCACGTGCTGTACCTGAATGAGCACCAGCTTCTGGTGAATCATTATTCAAAACAACTGTCAGTACGCCATCTTCTTGTTTCAAACCAACAGAAGGATGCAAGTTATGTGTCAATGTACCCAATGGGCCTTTAACAGTGACGTTTGCACCGTTGATGCTGATTTCAGCGCCCTTCGGCACTGTAATTGGTGATTTACCTACGCGGGACATATTTCTCTCCTTAGGCTACGTAGCAAATAACTTCGCCGCCCACGCCTGTTGCACGTGCTTTACGGTCTGTCATTACGCCTTGAGGGGTTGAAATAATTGCAATGCCCAAGCCATTCATTACCTCTGGAATGTCATGACGGCCTTTATAGATACGTAGACTTGGTGTTGATACACGGTCAATACGCTCGATAACAGGACGGCCTGCATAGTATTTGAGATCAATGTGGAGCACTGGCTTAGCCGCTTCACCTTTGATTTCAAAACTCTCGATATAGCCTTCATCTTGCAAAACTTTTGCGATGGCTACTTTAACTTTTGACGACGGCATTGTGACCAAAAGCTTCTGCACTGCTTGCGCATTGCGGATCCGGGTCAACATGTCGGCGATTGGATCGCTGATACTCATGAGTTCTCCTAATTCTTTCGCCGCTTACCAGCTGGCCTTGGTTAAACCGGGGATTTCGCCACGGAAGGCGATTTCACGAATCTTGCCGCGAGCCAAACCGAATTTACGGAATGTGCCACGTGGACGACCGGTTAATGAACAACGATTTCTTTGACGAATCGGGCTTGCATTACGTGGGAGCGCCTGGAGCTTCAAACGAGCTTCGTAGCGCTCTTCATCACTGCGTGATTGATCAGCAATGATTGCCTTGAGTTCTGCACGCTTAGCAGCGTACTTCTCTACAGTTTTTGCGCGCTTATTTTCGCGCTCAATTAGGGATAGTTTTGCCACGTTAGCCTCTTAATTGCGGAAAGGGAATTTGAATGCTGCCAACAAAGCTTTTGCTTCTTCGTCGGTTTTAGCAGTCGTCGTAATACTGATATTGAGACCACGGAGGGCATCAATTTTGTCGTATTCGATTTCAGGGAAAATGATCTGTTCTTTAACGCCGATGTTGTAGTTACCACGGCCATCAAACGCTTTACCAGAAATACCGCGGAAGTCGCGTACGCGTGGCAAAGCAACAGTTACAAAACGATCTAAAAATTCATACATGCGTTGACCACGCAATGTCACCATGGCACCAATTGGGTAGCCTTGACGAATTTTGAAACCTGCAATCGCTTTTTTAGCTTTGGTTACAACAGGCTTTTGGCCCGCAACCTTAGTTAAATCGCCAACTGCATTTTCGATAATTTTCTTATCATTCACAGCCTCGCCCAAGCCCATGTTGAGGGTTACCTTGGTGATGCGTGGAACTTCCATTACAGACTTGTAACCAAATTTGGCGATCAAATCTGCAACAACTTTAGCTTGATAGTGCTCTTGAAAACGTGTGCTCATAATTTCTCTCCGCCCCTTATGCGCTCAATGTTGCGCCAGTGGTCTTGAGGAAACGCTGTTTTTTACCATCAACGAGTTTGATACCAACACGTGATGGTTTGCCGTTACCGTCAACCAAAGCCACATTAGAAATGTGAACAGGCATAGTCTTGTCAATCAAGCCACCGGTAACACCAGCTGCTGGATTGGGTTTAACACTCTTCTTGTAAATATTTACGCCTTCGATAACTAATTTGTCATCGAGAACAGCCGTTACAGTTCCTTGCTTGCCTTTATCGCGGCCAGTCAATAGAACGACGGAATCACCTTTACGAATCTTATTCATGTCAGCCTCTTAAATTACTTCGGGGGCAAGAGAAACGATCTTCATGAACTTCTCAGTACGCAATTCGCGTGTGACAGGTCCAAAGATACGTGTGCCAATTGGCTCTAACTTAGCGTTGAGCAATACCGCAGCGTTTTCATCGAACTTAATCAATGAACCGTCTGGACGGCGAACACCCTTAGCTGTTCTTACAACAACAGCGTTATAAATATCACCTTTTTTTACACGGCCGCGTGGAGCAGCGGACTTCACAGTGACTTTGATGACATCACCAATACTGGCGTAACGACGCTTAGAGCCGCCCAATACCTTGATGCACAACACTTCACTGGCGCCTGTGTTATCGGCAACCTGCAATCTACTTTCGGTTTGTATCATTTCTAATCCCCAACTTATTAGCCAAAGGCAAACAGTCTTGGTTCCGTCTATGGGCTTTAACGACAGCTAAAACCCGGAATTAATGAAAAACACTGCTTCTCCAATAAAACCAGAGAAGCCTTCTATTCTACTACGAAAAACAAGGTTTTGGGAAGAAACTTCTCCAAAACCCTATAAAAAGCCTTAAATACCCTTTGAAGCCTGGACCAAACGGGTCACAACCCAAGATTTAGTGCGTGAAATTGGCTTAGATTCAGCAATTTCAACGGTATCACCCATCTTGTATGTGCCTGCTTCGTCATGAGCATGGTACTTTTTGGACTGGCCAACGTACTTACCAATCACTGGATGCTTCACTTGACGCTCAACCAACACGGTCACAGTTTTTTGCATTTTGTCGCTAACAACGCGGCCCACGAGGGTACGGCGCAAGGGTTTAGATAATTCTGTCATATCCCTTTTTCCTTATTTCTGAGCAGTCTTTTGGGCAATAAACGTCTTCACGCGAGCAATATCACGCTTCGTTTTACCCAATTGGCTGGTATTTGTAAGTTGCTGAGTACCCTTTTGCATACGGAGCTTAAAGTTGGTCTTTAAGAGCTCTGTCAATTCTGCGTTTAAGGCAGTCAGATCTTTCGCTGCTAATTCTTTATTTTTCATAATCTCTATCCCGATCAACCTAAGTGGCGAATCACGAAAGTAGTCTGCAAAGGCAATTTAGCTGCGGCAAGCTTGAAAGCCTCACGCGCCAATTGCTCATCCACACCATCCATCTCGTAAAGCACTTTGCCTGGTTGAATTTCAGCTACGTAGTACTCTGGATTACCTTTACCGTTACCCATACGTACTTCAGCAGGTTTTTGTGAAATTGGCTTATCTGGGAAAATACGAATCCAAATACGGCCACCACGTTTAATGTGACGGGTCATTGCGCGACGTGCTGACTCGATTTGACGAGCAGTCAAACGTCCACGACCAACGGCCTTCAATCCAAAGTCACCAAAGGCTACGGAACTACCGCGTGTTGCCACGCCAGTGTTACGGCCTTTTTGTTCCTTACGATACTTGCGACGCTTTGGTTGTAGCATGCTTACTCTCCTGACTTCTGCGCATCAGCGGCAGGTGTTTCAACCTTACGCACGCGCTTTACTGCTGGCTTAGCAGCAACTAATGGCTTGTCAGCACCAGCAGCTGGTTTACGAGCAGCTGTTTTGCTTGGAGCACGACGAGTTTTCTTTTCTTCTGCAGCAGGTTCAGCAGCTGGAGCAGCTACTTGAGCTTCTGCACCACGACCCAATGTGTCGCCTTTGTAAACCCAAACTTTTACACCGATGATGCCATATGTAGTTTCAGCTTCTGATGTTGCGTAATCAATATCAGCCTTCAATGTATGAAGTGGAACGCGACCTTCACGGTACCATTCGCGGCGCGCGATCTCTGCACCATTCAAACGGCCAGATGACATGATCTTGATGCCTTGTGCACCAAGACGCATTGCACTTTGCATTGCACGCTTCATTGCACGACGGAACATAATGCGCTTCTCTAACTGTTGAGTAATAGAGTCAGCGATTAATTGTGCGTCTACTTCTGGCTTACGAATTTCTTCAATGTTCACGTGAACTGGAACACCCATGCGCTTTTGTAATTCGCGACGGAGAACTTCAATGTCTTCGCCTTTTTTGCCGATTACAACGCCTGGACGTGAGCTATAGATAGTGATGCGTGCGTTCTTTGCAGGACGCTCAATCACAACCTTGCTAACAGATGCATTCTTTAACTTCTTCTTCAAATAGCTACGGACATCTACGTCCTCTTTCAGCATCTTTGCAAAGTCAGTATTGTTTGCATACCAACGTGATGTCCAATTCTTCGTTACCGCGAGTCGGAATCCGGTAGGGTTAATCTTTTGGCCCATATTTTTCCTTAGTTACTCAAGGTCACGCTAATGTGACAAGTTTGTTTTTCAATTTGATTGCCACGACCCTTAGCGCGTGCAGTGAAGCGCTTCAAGGATGTTGCTTTATCAACGATTACAGCTGATACCTTGAGCTCATCAATATCGGCGCCTTTATTGTGTTCAGCATTTGCAATCGCTGACTCAACTACTTTTTTCACAATGAAGGCAGCTTTTTTGGGGCTGAAGTTCAAAATGTTTAATGCGCGAGCAATCGGCAAACCACGAATTTGGTCAGCAACCAAACGTGTCTTTTGCGCAGAAATGCGGGCACCCTTGTGAATAGCTTTAACTTCCATCATCATCCCCTTACTTCTTCGTTACTTTCTTGTCAGCAGCGTGACCTTTGAAAGTACGGGTCAAGGCGAATTCGCCTAACTTATGACCCACCATGTTTTCTGATACATAAACCGGAACGTGTTGACGACCGTTATGAACAGCAATTGTCAGACCAATAAAGTCTGGAAGAATTGTTGAACGGCGTGACCAAGTTTTGATCGGTTTTTTGTCCTTGTTGGCTTGTGCAACTTCAACTTTTTTTACTAAGCTGGCGTCGCAGAATGGGCCTTTTTTAGCTGAACGTGTCATATCTATTTATCCTTATCGCTTAACGTTTTTGACGACGTTGAACGATCATCGAAGTTGTACGCTTATTGCGACGTGTGCGATAACCTTTGGTTGGAGTGCCCCATGGAGATACAGGTACACGGCCTTCGCCAGTTCTACCTTCACCACCACCGTGTGGGTGATCTACTGGGTTCATTGCCACACCGCGAACGGTTGGGCGAATACCACGCCAGCGATTTGCACCTGCTTTACCAATTTGACGCAAGCTGTGTTCTTCGTTACCAACTTCACCAATAGTGGCGCGGCACTCAATCAGAACACGGCGAACTTCACCAGAGCGCAAACGCACTTGAGCGTATACACCCTCACGAGCTAGTAATACTGCTGAACCACCTGCAGAACGTGCAACTTGCGCACCTTTGCCTGGCAGAATTTCTACGCAGTGGATTGTGCTACCAACTGGAATGTTACGAATTGGCAAATTGTTACCAGACTTGATTGGCGCTTCAGAGCCATTCATGATTGCCTGACCAACAGTCATACCTTTAGCAGCTGGAATGTAGCGACGCTCACCATCCGCAAACACGATCAATGCAATATTTGCACTGCGGTTTGGATCGTATTCCAAGCGCTCTACTTTTGCTGGAATACCATCTTTGTCGTTGCGTTTGAAGTCAACAACACGGTAGTGATGCTTATGACCACCACCCTTATGACGAGTAGTGATGTGACCGTTGTTATTACGACCTGCTTTTTGAAACTGTGGCTCTAACAATGGTGCAAAAGGCTTGCCTTTATGGAGGTCAGGATTGACCACCTTGACCATTGAGCGACGACCTGGTGAGGTCGGTTTTGTTTTCATCAAAGGCATGATTAATTCGCCTCCGCTTCAAAGTTAATTTCTTGACCTGGCTTCAAATTCACATAGGCCTTCTTAGTGTGGTCACGACGACCTTCAAAACGGCCATAGCGCTTAGGCTTACCCTTTTGATTTACGATTTGAACTGAGTCAACTTGCACTTTAAAGAGCAATTCAACTGCTTGCTTCACATCGCTCTTGTTTGCGTCGCGAGCTACTTGGAAAACTACTTGTTCGTTTTTCTCTGCAACCATAGTGGCTTTCTCAGAGATAACAGGACCAAGCAGAACCTTCATCAGGTTGTGATCGTTTTTACGGACTTGGCTCATTTCAGCAACTCCTCAATTTTTGCGATCGCTGCTTTGCTTACCAATACTTTTTTGTATTGAACCAAAGCTAATGGATCAGCGTGCTGTGGCTCAACCACGGCAACTTTATGCAAGTTACGTGATGCCAAGTACAAATTCTCGCTAACTTGATCAACGATGATCAAAACTGAATCCAAGCCCATTGCTTTAACTTTCTCAGCTAAAACTTTAGTCTTTGGAGCGTCAAGATTAAATTGATCAACTACATTCAAACGACCTTCGCGAGCTAACTGAGACAAAATGGATCTCATACCAGCGCGGTACATTTTCTTGTTTACTTTTTGGCTGAAATTCTCTTCTGGAGAATTCGGGAATATACGACCACCTCCACGCCACAGCGGGGATGAGCTCATACCAGCACGTGCACGACCAGTACCTTTTTGACGCCAAGGCTTCTTGGTTGTGTGCTTAACTTGCTCACGGTCTTTTTGTGCACGGTTACCGCTACGTGCATTTGCTTGGTACGCCACTACAACTTGGTGTACCAATGCTTCGTTATATTCACGCTCGAATACTTCTGGTGAAGCTTGTACGCCTGCACCTAAAGTACCGTTGTCCTGGAGAAGCTTAAGTTCCATATTCGCTCTCCTTATTTCTTCTTCAACGGTGTTTTAACCGCTGGAGTAACAATAACTTTACCGCCTGGGGCACCTGGAATAGCGCCTTTAACCATGATGAGATTGCGTTCTGCATCAATGCGTGCGATAACTAAATTTTGTACGGTACGTGTAACGTCACCAAGGTGGCCTGTCATGCGCTTACCTGGGAAAACACGACCTGGATCTTGCGCCATACCGATAGAGCCTGGTACGTTGTGTGATCTAGAGTTACCGTGAGATGCGCGACCAGAAGCGAAGTGATAACGCTTGATGGTACCTGCGTAACCTTTACCGATTGTTACGCCTTGCACATCCACTTTTTGACCAGCAGTAAATGCAGCGTCAGCAGGAATTACTTGTCCTGGTGTCATTTCTGCAATTTTTGCTGCATCTAATTGGAATTCGTTGAGCGCATTACCAGCCATCACACCTGCTTTTGCAAAGTGGCCAGCCATTGATTTGGTAACGCGAGTAGCTCTACGTGTGCCATGTGCTAACTGGATAGCATCATAGCCATCAGTTGCCTGGGTCTTGATTTGAGCGATTCTGTTGTCGCTCACGTCAATTACGGTGACAGGAATCGCTTCCCCTTCGTCCGTAAATAGACGGGTCATGCCGACCTTGCGGCCGATTAAGCCTAAGCTCATATTCATGCTCCACGCCGACTTCGATTGGTCGGCAAAATTAATTTAAGTGATTTACAAGTAAAAGTACTTCTAAATCAATAACTTACAACGTTTTTAATGCTAATAAAACCACAAAGTCTGCCAAATTTCACTTAGCATAGCCTTAGATTCTATCCCGAAAACCCAGTCTTGGCAAGTGCCTTGACTGGAAATAACAAATTATTGCAACTTAATTTCGACGTCCACACCTGCTGGGAGGTCTAATTTCATCAAAGCATCTACGGTTTTCTCTGTAGGATCGACAATATCCATCAAACGAAGATGGGTACGGATCTCTAACTGATCACGAGATGTCTTATTCACGTGTGGTGAACGCAAGATGTCAAAACGCTCAATACGGGTTGGCAAAGGTACTGGACCCTTAACAACTGCACCAGTACGCTTAGCTGTGTCAACAATTTCAGCTGCAGACTGGTCGATCAAACGGTAATCAAACGCTTTAAGACGAATACGAATTTTTTGGTTTTGCATATTAATTCCAAAGAGCGGTGTGGTGCTGCCACGTTATACATCTAAAGAGCACGGTGACATCAGCAGCACTGATGTCACCGGTTAGCAAACCGCTAAATATTGTTACTAGTAATACCTACTTCTTAAGCCAAAATCTTTGCAACCACGCCGGCGCCAACAGTACGGCCACCTTCACGGATCGCAAAACGCAAACCTTCTTCCATCGCGATTGGCGCGATGAGTTTGACGGTAATCGTGACGTTATCACCAGGCATCACCATCTCTTTGTCTTTTGGCAACTCGATTGAACCCGTTACGTCCGTTGTACGGAAGTAGAACTGTGGACGATAGTTGTTAAAGAATGGAGTATGACGACCACCTTCATCTTTACCCAAGATGTAAACCTCAGCGGTAAAGTGAGTGTGTGGAGTGATAGAACCAGGTTTTGCCAATACTTGGCCACGCTCAACTTCTTCACGTTTTGTACCGCGTAACAAGATACCGACGTTATCGCCTGCTTGACCTTGGTCGAGCAATTTGCGGAACATTTCAACACCAGTACAAGTGGTTTTGAGAGTTGGCTTGATACCAACGATTTCAATCTCTTCACCAACCTTAACGATACCGCGCTCAATACGACCTGTTACTACAGTACCGCGACCGGAGATTGAGAACACGTCTTCTACTGGCATCAAGAACGCACCGTCAACAGCACGCTCTGGAGTTGGGATGTAAGTGTCTAATGCTTCAGCCAATTTCATGATGGCTTCTTTACCCAATGGGCCTTCGTCGCCTTCTAATGCTAATTTTGCAGAACCACGGATGATTGGAGTGTCATCACCTGGGAAGTCATACTTAGACAGGAGTTCACGTACTTCCATTTCAACGAGCTCTAACAATTCAGCATCGTCAACCATGTCGCACTTGTTAAGGAACACAACGATGTAAGGAACGCCAACCTGACGTGCCAAGAGGATGTGCTCACGAGTTTGTGGCATTGGGCCGTCAGCTGCAGAGCAAACCAAGATTGCGCCGTCCATCTGCGCAGCACCAGTAATCATGTTTTTTACATAGTCAGCGTGTCCTGGGCAGTCAACGTGTGCATAGTGACGACCAGCAGTTTCGTACTCAACGTGTGCTGTGTTAATCGTAATACCACGTGCTTTTTCTTCTGGAGCCGCATCGATCTGATCGTATGCTTTAGCTTCGCCACCGAATGCCTTTGAGAGCACGGTTGCGATTGCTGCTGTCAAGGTAGTTTTACCGTGGTCAACGTGACCGATAGTGCCTACGTTTACGTGCGGTTTTGTCCGCTCGAACTTTTCTTTTGCCATTTTTGTCTGCCTTCTTAGCTAGTCAATATTCAAAATTAATGTGGATAAATTACTTCGCTTTAGCAGCCATGACTGCTTCAGCAACGTTCTTAGGTGCTTCGGAATAATGCTTAAATTCCATGGTGTAGGTAGCGCGACCTTGGGTCAACGAGCGCAAGCCTGTTGAGTAACCAAACATCTCTGCCAATGGCACTTCAGCGCGAACGATCTTACCGCCACCTGGAATGTCATCCATACCTTGCAAAATACCGCGACGTGATGAGAGGTCACCCATTACGTTACCCATGAAATCTTCTGGTGTTTCAACTTCAACAGCCATCATCGGCTCAAGCAACACAGGGGCTGCTTTACGCATACCGTCTTTGAACGCCATAGAGCCCGCCATCTTAAATGCGTTTTCATTGGAGTCAACGTCATGGTATGAACCGAAGAACAATGTTGCTTTGATATCTACAACTGGATAACCAGCCAAAATACCGGAGTTCAATGTTTCGATGATGCCCTTTTCTACCGCAGGAATGTATTCACGTGGAACTACACCGCCCTTAATAGCGTCAACGAACTCAAAACCTTTGCCTGGCTCTTGTGGTTCGAGCTTCAATACAACGTGACCGTATTGACCGCGACCACCAGACTGCTTAACAAACTTACCTTCAACTTCATCGCAAACCTTACGAATCGTTTCGCGATAGGCAACTTGCGGCTTACCAACAGTTGCTTCAACGCCGAATTCACGCTTCATACGATCCACCAAAATTTCCAAGTGGAGCTCGCCCATACCGGAAATAATGGTCTGACCAGATTCTTCATCTGTCTTCACGCGGAATGAAGGATCTTCTTGAGCCAAGCGGTTCAATGCAAGACCCATTTTTTCTTGGTCAGCTTTTGTCTTTGGCTCTACAGCTTGAGAAATCACAGGCTCTGGGAATACCATACGCTCCAAAATCACGATGCTGTCTGGATCGCACAATGTTTCGCCAGTAGTTGCATCTTTCAAACCAACTGCTGCAGCGATATCACCTGCATAAACTTCTTTAATTTCTTCACGTTGGTTTGCATGCATTTGCAATAAACGGCCAACACGCTCTTTCTTACCCTTAATTGGGTTATAGATGGTGTCGCCAGACTTCATTACACCTGAGTAAACACGGAAGAAGATGAGCTGACCAACGAATGGGTCAGTCATGATCTTAAATGCCAATGCAGAGAACTTCTCATCATCAGCTGCTTTACGCTCCGCAGGTGTACCGTCTTCCAATTCACATGGAACTGGTGGAACATCTAATGGGGATGGCAACAACTCAACCACCGCATCCAACATCGCCTGAACACCTTTGTTCTTAAATGCTGTTCCACACAACATTGGAACGATTTCATTGGCGATAGTACGTTGACGTAAAGCCTTTTTAATTTCTTCCTCAGTCAAGCCTTCGCCACCGAGATACTTTTCCATTAACTCTTCTGAGCTCTCTGCAGCAGCTTCGAGCATCTTCTCGCGCCACTCTTCAGCAGAAGCTTGTAACTCAGCAGGAATATCTTCGTAGGTGAACTTGGTGCCTTGTGAAGCGTCATCCCAAATGATGGCTTTCATCTTTACCAAGTCGATAACGCCTTTGAAATTTTCTTCAGCACCAATTGGAATCTGAATCAAGATTGGATTTGCTTTAAGGCGAGTTCTCATTTGGTCATAAACCTTGAAGAAGTTCGCACCAGTACGGTCCATCTTGTTTACAAACGCTAAACGAGGAACTTGGTATTTGTTTGCTTGACGCCAAACAGTTTCAGATTGTGGCTGTACACCACCTACCGCACAGTAAACCATGCAAGCGCCATCTAAAACGCGCATTGAACGTTCAACTTCAATCGTAAAGTCTACGTGTCCTGGGGTATCAATAATATTGATACGGTGCTCAGGCATATTACCTGCCATGCCCTTCCAGAAGGTAGTGGTAGCAGCAGAAGTAATCGTGATACCACGCTCTTGCTCTTGCTCCATCCAGTCCATGGTAGCTGCGCCATCATGCACTTCACCGATCTTGTGATTAACACCGGTGTAGAACAAAACGCGTTCTGTAGTTGTTGTCTTACCTGCGTCAATGTGCGCAGAAATACCAATGTTGCGGTATTTATCGATGGGGGTTTTTCGTGCCACTGTTGGTGCCTTTTCTTAACTATTGGATTAGAAGCGGAAATGTGAGAAAGCTTTATTAGCTTCTGCCATACGGTGAACTTCTTCACGCTTCTTCATTGCGCCGCCACGACCTTCAGCAGCCTCTAATAATTCGTTAGCCAAACGTTGCGCCATTGATTTTTCGCCACGCTTCTTAGCAGCCTCGCGCAACCAGCGCATTGCCAAAGCGGAACGACGTGATGGGCGAACTTCAACAGGAACTTGGTAGTTAGCACCGCCAACACGACGGCTCTTCACTTCAACCATTGGCTTTACATTGCCCATAGCAGTTGAAAAAATTTCGAGGGGTTCTTTGTTTGCTTTTTTCTCGATGTGATCAAAGGCACCGTAAACGATACGCTCTGCAACCGATTTCTTGCCGTCCAACATCAGGACGTTCATGAATTTAGCTACTTCTACATTACCGAATTTTGGATCCGGCAAAATTTCCCGTTTGGGAACTTCACGACGACGTGGCATAACTACTCCTTCAGTTCAGTTAGGGGTAATTCACATGAACTACCCGCTCCGGCTGTCCTACTATTTAAGAAAATTCCTAAACGGAACAGCCACTTACTTGTCTTTAAAGTCTGACAAACAATGACCTACTACAAATTGCTTACTGCAAAACTACAGCTGCTTAATTAAAAAATTAAGCAGCTTTCTTAGCGCGCTTAGCACCGTATTTAGAACGGGCTTGCTTACGATCTTTAACGCCTTGTAAGTCCAAAGAACCGCGAACGATGTGGTAACGCACACCTGGCAAGTCCTTTACACGACCACCACGAATCAACACTACTGAGTGTTCCTGGAGGTTATGGCCTTCACCGCCAATGTATGAAATCACTTCAAAACCATTGGTTAAGCGAACTTTGGCTACTTTACGAAGCGCAGAGTTAGGCTTTTTAGGAGTGGTTGTGTACACACGGGTACATACACCACGGCGCTGCGGGCTGTTTTGCAGCGCAGGGCTCTTGCTTTTAACGGTAAGCCTTGTTCTTGGCTTGCGTAATAGTTGATTAATTGTTGGCATAAAAATAGCTCGGTTAGTACTTCTTTGTTGCTTTCTTCAAGAAAATCAATGACTTAGAGAATTTCTAGGTCAAAAAGACCCTCTTCTGAATCAGTAGAACTCAGCATTCTAGCTTGGCCAGCCTTCCCCGTCAACCTAAATGGGGGAAAACTGGCCATTTGTGGCCAGAATTACCAAATTAGCTTGGATCAGCCTCCCCAGTAGGAGCGATGACTTCAGCCTCTATTTCCACAGGGGCGCTAGCCATTGCCTCTTCCTCGGCAGCAATCATTTGAGCGCGATCACGCTCGAATTGCTCCCTGACCTTGCGAGCACGGCGATAAGACAAGCCGGTACCAGCAGGGATCAGACGACCAATAATGACGTTTTCCTTGAGGCCACGGAGTGTATCGGTCTTGCCCATAATGGCTGCTTCGGTCAATACACGGGTGGTTTCTTGGAAAGAAGCCGCTGAGATGAAGCTGTCGGTAGACAAAGATGCCTTAGTAATACCAAGCAATACATTGTCAAACGAAGCTGGACGCTTACCTTCAGCGATCACGCGATCATTCTCGTCATAAAGCTTGGAACGCTCAACTTGTTCGCCAGGGATGAATGAGGTTTCGCCTGGATCAGTTACCTGAACACGACGCAACATCTGACGCACGATTACTTCAATGTGCTTGTCATTGATCTTCACACCTTGCAAACGATAAACGTCTTGCACTTCATCAACGATGTAAATCGCCAACTCTTCGATGCCTTTGAGAGTCAAGATGTCATGTGGATCAGCAGGGCCTTCCACAATCATCTCGCCCTTGTTCACCACTTGACCGTCGTGAACGAGTACTTGCTTCTCTTTCGGAATCAAGAATTCATTGGCTTCACCATCCATATCGGTAATGACCAAACGTTGTTTACCTTTGGTTTCTTTACCGAAGGAAACTGTTCCGGTCACTTTCGCCAATACTGCTGCATCTTTTGGTGAGCGCGCTTCGAACAATTCTGCAACGCGTGGCAAACCACCGGTAATGTCGCGAGTCTTCTGTGATTCGATTGGAATACGTGCCAATACTTCACCGACTTCAACCTTCTGACCGTCTTTAACAGTAATCAAAGCGCCCACTTGGAGGCCAATGTTTACTGGGTGATCAGTACCAGCGATCATCACATCATTGCCCTTGTCATCAACCAAGTTGATCACTGGGCGAACGCCTTTGCTTGCCGCAGAACGACGCTTACCGTCAATGACCACCAAAGTGGAAAGACCAGTCACTTCGTCAACCTGCTTAGCAACAGTTACGCCTTCTTCAACGTTGTCGAAGCGAGCGATACCAGCGTACTCAGAAATAATCGGACGTGTTAACGGATCCCATGTCGCCAAGCTTGCGCCAGCCTTCACTGCCGCACCTTCTTTTAACAAGAGAGTTGCGCCGTAAGGAACTTTGTGACGCTCGCGCTCACGACCATTGTCATCAACGATCAAGGCTTCACCAGAACGTGAAATCACAATCTGCTCGCCCTTCGCATTCTTCACAACACGCATCGTGCCGGAGAACTTCAAAGAACCATTCGATTTGGCTTCAATATTGCTTGCAACCAAAGCGCGTGATGCCGCGCCACCAATGTGGAAGGTACGCATGGTCAACTGTGTGCCTGGCTCGCCGATTGACTGAGCAGCAATCACACCAACTGCCTCACCAACGTTCACCAAACCACCGCGACCTAAGTCACGTCCATAACACTTCGCGCACAAACCGTAACGAGTTTGGCAAGAAAGTACTGTACGAACCTTCACTTCGTCGATACCCAATGCCACGATTTGATCAACGTGATCTTCATCAAGCAATGTGTCGTTCGGAACGATTACTTCTTGTGTGTCAGGATGAACAACATCGCCGATGCATACACGACCCAAAATACGATCGCGCAATGCTTCGATAATCTCGCCGCCCTCAACCAGCGCCTTCATGGTTACACCAGTAGTTGCGCCGCAATCCTCTTCGATCACCACGAGATCTTGAGTGACGTCACACAAACGACGTGTCAAGTATCCGGAGTTCGCTGTCTTCAACGCAGTATCGGCTAGACCTTTACGAGCACCGTGGGTGGAAATGAAGTACTGCAACACGTTCAAGCCTTCACGGAAGTTCGCAGTAATTGGGGTTTCAATAATGGAGCCATCAGGCTTAGCCATCAAACCACGCATACCAGCCAACTGACGAATCTGCGCAGCAGATCCACGCGCACCAGAGTCTGCCATCATGTAGATGGAGTTAAAAGATTCCTGGCGAGCAGTTTTACCGTTACGGTCGAGTACGTCAACGTGTGACAACTCATCCATCATGGCCTTACCAACTTGGTCACCAGCGGCGCCCCAAATATCAACCACGTTGTTATAACGCTCTTGATTGGTTACAAGACCTGACATGAACTGCTTGTCATATTCCTTAACCTTGGTAGACGCTTCAGTGATGATGCGATCTTTAGAGGTTGGAATCAACATATCGTCGATGGCAATCGAGATGCCGGCCTTAGTAGCCAAGCGGAAACCAGACTGCAACAAGCGATCAGCAAAAATCACAGTCTCGCGCAAGCCGCACTTACGGAATGAAGTGTTGATCAAGCGTGAGATTTCTTTTTTCTTCAAAGGCTTATTAATTTCCTCAAAAGACATGCCCTTAGGCAAAATCTCAGACAAGATTGCACGGCCAACTGAAGTTTGATAGATCTTGGTCTTTTCAGCAAAACGCGCATCGCCTTCTGCCTTTTTGTCCACGATGTCATATTCAGTAATACGCACAGCAACACGGGAAGCCAATTCAACTTGGCCTGCTTCGTATGCGCGCACTACTTCAGTAATGTTGGCGAAAACCATGCCTTCGCCTTTGCCGTTGATCTTGTCACGTGTAGCGTAGTACAGACCCAACACCACGTCCTGTGAAGGAACGATAGATGGCTCGCCGTTAGCTGGGAACAATACGTTGTTCGAGGCCAACATCAATGTACGTGCTTCCATTTGCGCTTCGAGCGACAAAGGAACGTGAACCGCCATTTGGTCGCCGTCAAAGTCCGCGTTAAATGCCGCGCAGACTAATGGGTGCAATTGGATTGCCTTGCCTTCAATCAGCATTGGCTCGAAAGCCTGAATACCGAGACGGTGCAATGTAGGCGCACGGTTCAACATGATTGGATGTTCACGAATCACTTCTTCGAGAATGTCCCAAACGATTGGCGTCTGGCTTTCAACTTCTTTCTTTGCAGCCTTGATTGTGGTTGCAATGCCTAGAGTCTCAAGCTTGTTAAAAATAAATGGCTTGAACAACTCGAGCGCCATCAATTTTGGTAAACCGCACTGATGCAATTTCAATGTAGGACCAACCACGATCACTGAACGACCAGAGTAGTCAACACGTTTACCGAGCAAGTTTTGACGGAAGCGACCGCTCTTACCTTTAATCATCTCAGCCAAGGACTTGAGAGGACGCTTGTTAGCGCCAGTCATAGCCTTACCGCGACGACCGTTGTCGAGCAATGAGTCAACTGCTTCTTGCAACATACGCTTTTCGTTACGAACGATGATCTCTGGTGCGCGCAACTCTAACAAGCGCTTCAAGCGATTGTTACGGTTAATCACACGACGATAGAGGTCGTTCAAATCAGAAGTAGCAAAGCGACCGCCATCCAATGGCACCAATGGACGCAACTCTGGTGGCAATACTGGCAACACTTCCATGATCATCCAGTCAGGCTTAATGCCTGAGCTTTGGAATGCCTCAAGCACTTTTAAGCGCTTAGCGTATTTCTTGATCTTGGCATCGCTACCAGTTGCTTTTAATTCGGCACGAATCGTTTCTACTTCGCGATCGATATCAATCGAACGCAAGAGTTCACGAATACCTTCCGCGCCCATGATGGCAGTAAACGCACCGTCACCATATTCTTCAGTCTTAGCAATGTACTCATCTTCAGACATGATCTGACCGCGCTTCATCGCGCCTTCAGGAGTCATGCCAGGATCCACCACTACATATGCTTCAAAGTAAAGAACGCGCTCGATATCACGCAATGTCATATCAAGAACCATGCCCAAACGGGATGGCAAGGACTTAAGGAACCAAATATGCGCTACAGGGGCTGCCAACTCAATGTGGCCCATGCGCTCACGACGTACCTTAGCGAGAGTAACTTCAACACCACACTTCTCGCAGATAACGCCACGGAACTTTAAGCGCTTGTACTTACCGCATAAGCACTCGTAGTCTTTGGTTGGTCCAAAAATCTTGGCACAGAACAAACCATCACGCTCGGGCTTAAAAGTCCGGTAGTTGATGGTTTCTGGTTTGCGTACTTCACCAAAAGACCATGAGCGAATTTTCTCAGGGGATGCGAGGCCAATCTTGATGACATCAAACTGCTCATCACCCTGCGTTTGCTTAAATAAATCGAGCAATGCTTTCATATCAGTTGCGCTCCATGTCAATGTCAATACCTAACGAACGGATCTCTTTCACCAGAACGTTGAAGGATTCGGGCATACCAGCATCAATCGTGTGCTCGCCCTTGACGATGTTTTCATAAACCTTGGTTCGGCCTGTGACGTCATCGGACTTCACTGTCAGCATTTCTTGCAAGACATATGAAGCACCGTATGCTTCGAGGGCCCAGACTTCCATCTCACCAAAGCGCTGACCACCAAACTGGGCTTTACCGCCCAATGGCTGCTGCGTTACTAATGAGTAAGGTCCGGTTGAACGAGCATGCATCTTGTCATCAACCAAGTGGTGAAGTTTCAAGACGTGCATTACGCCAACAGTTACAGGACGCTCGAACTGATCACCAGTACGACCATCAAACAGAACCATTTGCTGGCGTGATGGAGTCATCTGCAATGACTTGGCAACTTCTTCTGGGTATGCCAATTCAAGCATGCGACCAATTTCAGCCTCGGTAGCACCGTCAAACACTGGGGTTGCAAATGGCAAGCCTTGGCGCAAGTTCTCAGCCAATGCATTGATTTGCTCATCAGTGAAATTGTCGATGTCTTCTTGACGACCAGTTTCGTTGTAAAGCTGCTTGAAGAACTTACGAAGTTCAGCTTGCTTGGCTTGTTGACGAACCATTTCATCGATACGCTTACCAATACCTTGAGCAGCCCAACCTAAGTGGGTTTCCAAGATCTGGCCAACGTTCATACGTGAAGGAACGCCCAATGGATTCAAGACGATATCAACAGGACGTCCGTCAGCCATAAATGGCATATCTTCCGCAGGAGCAATCTTAGAAACCACACCTTTGTTACCGTGACGACCAGCCATCTTGTCTCCAGGCTGCAAGCGACGCTTAACAGCTAGGTAGACCTTAACCATCTTCGTTACGCCAGGCTGTAAATCATCGCCTTGGGTAAGCTTGGTACGCTTCTCTTCGAACGCCTCATCAAACTGTTTACGCTTCGCTTCGATAGAAGATTTGATCGCCTCAACTTGTGAAGCAACTTCATCATCTGCTGGACGAATATCAAACCAATGGTATTTATCCAAATCAGCAAGGTAATCCTTGTCGATCTTGGTGCCTTTAGCTAATTTCTTAGGGCCGCCGTTAGCAACTTTGCCAACCAACAGCTTTTCTAAACGCATGAAGGCATCGCCTTCAACAATACGCAACTGGTCATTCAAGTCCAAGCGATAGCGTTGCAATTCTTCTTGAATAATCGACTGTGCACGGGCATCGCGCTCAATACCTTCACGAGTGAAGACTTGAACATCAATAACCGTACCAACCATACCCGATGGAACGCGCAAAGAAGTGTCTTTAACATCAGACGCTTTTTCACCGAAGATCGCGCGCAGGAGCTTTTCTTCAGGAGTGAGAGTAGTCTCGCCCTTAGGAGTGACCTTACCAACCAATACGTCGCCAGCCTCAACTTCGGCACCGATGTACACAATGCCACTCTCATCCAAACGGGAGAGTTGTGACTCTGCCAAATTGGAGATATCGCGCGTAATTTCTTCTGAACCAAGTTTGGTATCACGAGCAACTACAGACAATTCTTCAATATGAATAGAGGTATAGCGATCATCAGCTACAACCTTCTCAGAAATCAAGATTGAATCTTCGAAGTTATATCCGTTCCATGGCATAAATGCCACAGTCATATTCTGACCTAATGCCAATTCACCCAAATCGGTAGATGCGCCGTCAGCAACCACGTCACCGCGGGCTACACGATCGCCAACCTTCACGATTGGACGTTGGTTGATATTGGTATTTTGATTTGAACGGGTGTACTTGATGAGGTTGTAAATATCCACACCAACTTCACCAGCAGCAGTTTCATCATCGTTCACACGAATCACAACACGGTTCGCATCAACATAATCCACGATACCGCCGCGGTTAGCCAATACAACAGTGCCAGAGTCAACCGCAACGATGCGCTCTAAACCAGTACCTACCAATGGCTTATCTGGACGCAAGCAAGGAACCGCTTGACGTTGCATGTTTGCACCCATCAATGCACGGTTCGCATCATCATGCTCCAGGAATGGAACTAGTGAAGCCGCTGCAGAAACGATCTGGCTAGGAGCAACGTCGATGAAATCAATGCGCTCTGGGCCAACCATCATGGTTTCGCCAGCTTGACGAGCAGAAACCAATTCGTCAGCCAACTTACCGTTTTTGTCGATCGTCGCATTTGCCTGAGCAATCACATACTTTGCTTCTTCAATCGCAGAGAGATAAACCACTTCATCGCTTACCTTGCTATTGGAAACCTTGCGGTATGGAGTCTCGAGGAAGCCATGCTCATTCAAACGCGCAAATAACGCGAGTGAGTTGATCAAGCCAATGTTTGGTCCTTCTGGAGTTTCGATTGGGCAAACACGTCCATAGTGAGTTGGATGCACGTCACGCACTTCGAAACCAGCGCGCTCACGTGTCAAACCACCAGGTCCCAATGCAGAAATACGACGCTTGTGCGTGATCTCTGAGAGTGGGTTAGTTTGGTCCATAAACTGGGACAACTGTGAAGAACCGAAGAACTCACGAATCGCAGAAGAGATTGGTTTGCTGTTAATCAAATCATGCGGCATGAGGTTTTCTGTTTCGGCTTGGCCGAGACGTTCTTTAACCGCACGCTCTACACGTGACAAACCAGCGCGGAATTGGTTTTCAGCCAATTCGCCAACGCAACGTACACGACGATTACCTAAGTGATCGATATCGTCTACTTCGCCTTTGCCGTTACGTAAATCTACGAGGGATTTAATGGTGTCGAGAATATCTTCGTTCGACAAGACCATTGGACCCTCCATCTCGGCACGACCAAGACGGCTATTAACCTTCATGCGGCCAACTCGAGATAAATCGTATGTGTCTTCGCTATAGAACAAGCGCTGGAACAAGGCTTCAACAGCATCTTCTGTTGGAGGCTCACCAGGACGCATCATACGGTAGATGGCGATACGAGCAGCTGTTTGATCAGCAGTTTCATCAGTACGCAATGTCTGAGAAATGTACGCACCAGAATCCAAATCATTGGTATAGATTGTTTCTAATTGCTTGATACCGGCATCGCGCAATGTCGCCAACAACTCTTCAGTGATTTCATCATTAGCGTAAGCCAAGATTTCACCAGAATCTGGATCAACAATATTGCGTGCAACCACACGACCAACTAAATAGTCATCTGGTACAGCGATTGTCTTTGTCTTAGCAGCTTCGAGTTCACGAATGTGCTTTGCATTGATGCGCTTGTCTTTTTGAATGACAACAACGCCATTCTTATCAACCACATCAAAGCTTGCCAACTGACCGCGCAAACGCTCTGGAACAAATTCCATTGATGCACCGTTGGCAGTCAATGAGAAATGATCAAAGTTGAAGAAGTTTGCAAGAATCTGCTCGTTATTTAGACCAATTGCCTTAAGCAAAATGGTGACTGGCATCTTACGACGACGGTCAACACGGAAATACAGAATATCTTTTGGATCAAACTCGAAATCGAGCCATGAACCACGGTAAGGAATGATGCGTGCTGAGAACAGCAACTTACCAGAGCTATGTGTTTTACCCTTATCGTGTTCAAAGAACACGCCTGGGGAACGGTGCAACTGAGAAACGATTACGCGCTCAGTACCGTTAATCACAAAAGAGCCGTTTTCTGTCATGAGTGGAATTTCACCCATGTAGACTTCGCTCTCTTTTACTTCTTTCACCTTAGTAGGCGCTTCGCGATCATAAATAATCAAGCGAACTTTTGCGCGTAAGGCAGAGTGATATGTGTAACCACGTTGTTGACATTCTTTAACGTCAAACGGTGGCTGTGACAACTGGTAAGACACGTATTCCATACGCGCATAGCCGTTGTTAGACACAATTGGGAATGCTGATGTAAAGGCGGCTTGAAGTCCCTCAGTAAGACGAGACATTGCCGGCTTATCAGCCTGTAAAAATTTAGCGTAGGACTCCAGCTGCGTTGCGATCAGGTAAGGAACCTGATGGTTGTTTACTCGCTTAGCAAAGCTTTTACGGACTCGCTTGCGTTCGGTGAAGCTATAGTTCATTTCATCTCCGAATTCAGCGACTGTACAAAGATTTGGCGATTGGCCACTACCAATCACTGGCGGACAACACTACATCACTTAGATCTAGTGTCCGACCAAACTTGCATTCTGCAGTCGTATCAGAAGGCAAACCCGATTTCAATCAGAAATGAAATCGGGTTTGACCTCTAAAGGTCAAACCCAACATGGCTAACGCCCCTTTGTGAGAGGCGCCAGCTGAGTTTGTATTACTTGAGTTCTGCCTTAGCGCCAGCTTCTTCAAGCTTCTTCTTGGCTTCTTCAGCAGTCTTCTTATCAACGCCTTCTTTGATTGGCTTCGGTGCACCGTCAACCAAATCTTTAGCTTCTTTCAAACCAAGTCCAGTAATTTCGCGAACTGCTTTAATTACTGAAACTTTGTTTGCACCAGCTTCAACGAGGTTTACTGTGAATTCAGTTTGCTCTGCGCCACCAGCATCACCACCGCCAGCACCTGCAGGACCAGCAACAGCCATCGCTGCAGCTGATACACCAAATTTCTCTTCGAACGCTTTAACCAAGTCGTTCAAATCCATAACGGACATGCTACCTACTGCTTCAATGATTTCTTCTTTAGTAATCGCCATTTTTAGCTCCTAATACTTAAATAGTTAATTTGTCGCTTATTCAGCGGCAGGGGTTTCGTTTGCTGCTGTAGCTTCTGGGGCTGCTGGTTCAGCTGCAGGCTCTGCGGCTGGCGCAGCTTCTGCTACTGGGGCCGCTGCTTCTGCAGGGGCTGCCGCTTCGGCTACCGGAGCGGGTGCTCCAGCTGCTTTTTGCGTTGCCACTGCGCCCAATACACGAGCCATCGCAGAAACTGGGGCCAACATCACACCCAACAACGTTGATAACAACTCTTCACGGCTTGGAATTGTCGCGAGGGCTTTAACACCTGCAACATCCAACAACTTACCGTTGTATAGGCCAGCTTTAATGACTAGCAAATCTTGAGTCTTAGCAAAGCTCTGCAATACTTTTGCCGAAGCAATCGGATCAGCAGAAATGCCGTAAATCAAGGGGCCAACCATCGAATCAGCAAGAGGCTCAAACTGTGTGCCTTGTGCAGCACGGCGCGCCAATGTGTTCTTCAAGACGCGAAGATATACACCTTGGTCACGTGCGCTAGCACGTAGCTTTGTCAATTGCTCAACTGGAATACCACGGTATTCAGCGAGAACGACAGTTTGGGCTCCAGCCAATTGAGCGCCGACATCAGCAACAATCGCTTTTTTGTCTTGTACATTCAAAGGCACGGTTTAACTCCATAAAAACCAACTGTTTCCAGTTGGGGTTACACACCAGCGTCTGATTATTTGTTCACAAAGGTTCTTGTGAAAATCTTTTCAGGGTCGCCATCTGCGCTGGTCGTTACTTTCGTAACAATTAAGAATTAACTCTTTACTAGCAACTAATTCACCAACGGTCTTTGATGTTCGACTCTCACTCAAAAAGCGGGAGTCGACCCAAAGTTCTTTTTTGTTACAGGCTAATTAAGCTGCTGCCTGTAACGATGCTTGGTCTACACGTACGCCTGCACCCATGGTGCTGCTTACGGCAACCTTCTTTAAATAAATTCCCTTAGATGCAGGAGGTTTTGCTTTATTCAAAGCCTCAAGCAATGCGAGCAAATTGGATTTCAATGCAGCTGGCTCGAATGAACGACGGCCAATGCTTGCATGCACGATACCGGCTTTGTCCACACGGAACTGAACTTGACCCGCTTTTGCATTCTTAACTGCAGTAGCAACATCAGGGGTAACAGTTCCAACTTTCGGATTTGGCATCAAACCACGTGGGCCCAATACTTGACCTAAAGTACCAACAATTTTCATTGTGTCTGGAGATGCGATCAACACATCAAAATCAATTTTGCCGGCTTTAATTTGATCGGCAAGATCTTCCATGCCAACAATTTCTGCTCCAGCAGCTTTGGCTTGCTCAGCCTTCTCACCTTGTGCAAAAACAGCAACACGAACATGCTTGCCTGTACCAGCTGGGAGCACTACTGCGCCACGCACAACTTGGTCAGATTTCTTGGCATCAATGCCCAACTGAACAGCAACGTCGATAGACTCATCAAACTTTGCAGTTGCACACTCTTTAACGAGGTTCAATGCATCTTCTAATGGATAGAACTTGTTGCGATCAACTTTAGATTGAATTGCTTTAACGCGTTTAGATAACTTAGTCATGATTAGATGCCTTCCACAGTGATGCCCATGGAACGGGCGCTACCAGCGATAGTTCTAACAGCTGCATCCATATCGGCCGCTGTCAAATCTGGCATTTTTGCTTTAGCGATTTCTTCCGCTTGAGCACGAGTAATTTTTCCTACCTTATCGGTATGAGGACGTGGTGATCCTTTTTCGATCTTTGCAGCCTTCTTAATCATGATGGTTGCTGGAGGAGTCTTCATGATGAATGTGAAGCTCTTATCAGCGAACGCTGTAATCACAACTGGAATTGGCAAGCCAGGCTCCATGCTCTGAGTTTGAGCATTAAACGCCTTACAGAATTCCATAATGTTGAGGCCGCGTTGACCCAATGCTGGACCTACGGGTGGTGATGGATTTGCTTTACCTGCAGGAATCTGCAGCTTAATAAAGCCAACAATCTTCTTTGCCATGTGTTGCTCCTTAAAGCGCGCCTAACCTCATTAGGAAAGACCGCTGTTGAGTTAACGCTTCGCTAGTTTTTGGCTTTCTAGCTCGGCTCCTCGGTTAATTACAAAATCTAAATAACCACTTAAAAACAAAAAACGACTTTTACTACTTTTGCTGCACCGCAAAACAGGACTAAGTCCTTGTTTTTACATCTTTTCTACTTGGCCAAACTCCAGCTCAACTGGGGTGCCGCGGCCAAAAATTGTAACAGAAACGCGCAATCTTGACTTCTCATAGTTCACTTCTTCAACGTTGCCGTTAAAGTCTGTAAACGGACCTTCCTTGACGCGGACCATCTCACCTACCTCAAATAGGGTCTTAGGCTTCGGTTTATCTACTCCAGCCTGCATCTGATCCATGATTTTGGTGACTTCTGCGTTTGAAATCGGACTTGGGCGATTACGTACGCCGCCCACGAAACCAGTCACTTTTGGCGTGTTTTTCACCAAATGCCAGCTTTCGTCGGTCATTTCCATCTCAATTAAGACGTAGCCTGGGAAGAAGCGGCGCTCAGTTACAGACTTGGAGCCAGACTTCACTTCAACTACCTCTTCAGAGGGAACCAAAATACGGCCAAATTTCTCTGGCATACCTGAACGAGCGATACGCTCCTCGAGGCCTTTTTTAACACTCTTCTCCATGCCGGAATAGGCATGAATTACATACCAGCGCTTATTACCAGCAGCTTGAGAATTTACGACCACTTCTGAATCAGTCATTTTGCTTACTCACTTCCAGCCCAAAAGGACTGAAAAAACTAGCCATTCAATTAATTTGTCTGCAATCCACAAAAACAAGGACATGATCAGAACAAAGCCAAATACGACTAGAGTCATTTGAGTCGTCTCTTTACGAGTCGGCCAAACAACCTTTTTTACTTCATACCAAGAATCTTTTGCATAGGCGATAAAACGACGCCCATCAGGAGAAATCGCCACAATCATGACTGACGCAGCAATGCCGCCAAACAATACCGCTAAGCGCACCAATAAAGATTGGTCGATGAGCGTGTAGTAAAGCACTAACGCGGCAACGACGATTAAAGCAGCAAGGCCTGAGACCCAGCTGCTTTTTTCTTCAGAATGACTTGCAGTTTGTTGAGACATATTGCTTTCAGTTCAAATCGTGGCAGGGGCGGAGGGCATCGAACCCCCAACCTTTGGTTTTGGAGACCAACGCTCTGCCAATTGAGCTACACCCCTTTATTTCTAAATGCTTCTTAAGCCAAAATCTTTGCAACCACGCCGGCGCCAACAGTACGGCCACCTTCACGGATCGCAAAACGCAAACCTTCTTCCATCGCGATTGGCGCGATGAGTTTGACGGTAATCGTGACGTTATCACCAGGCATCACCATCTCTTTGTCTTTTGGCAACTCGATTGAACCCGTTACGTCCGTTGTACGGAAGTAGAACTGTGGACGATAGTTGTTAAAGAATGGAGTATGACGACCACCTTCATCTTTACCCAAGATGTAAACCTCAGCGGTAAAGTGAGTGTGTGGAGTGATAGAACCAGGTTTTGCCAATACTTGGCCACGCTCAACTTCTTCACGTTTTGTACCGCGTAACAAGATACCGACGTTATCGCCTGCTTGACCTTGGTCGAGCAATTTGCGGAACATTTCAACACCAGTACAAGTGGTTTTGAGAGTTGGCTTGATACCAACGATTTCAATCTCTTCACCAACCTTAACGATACCGCGCTCAATACGACCTGTTACTACAGTACCGCGACCGGAGATTGAGAACACGTCTTCTACTGGCATCAAGAACGCACCGTCAACAGCACGCTCTGGAGTTGGGATGTAAGTGTCTAATGCTTCAGCCAATTTCATGATGGCTTCTTTACCCAATGGGCCTTCGTCGCCTTCTAATGCTAATTTTGCAGAACCACGGATGATTGGAGTGTCATCACCTGGGAAGTCATACTTAGACAGGAGTTCACGTACTTCCATTTCAACGAGCTCTAACAATTCAGCATCGTCAACCATGTCGCACTTGTTAAGGAACACAACGATGTAAGGAACGCCAACCTGACGTGCCAAGAGGATGTGCTCACGAGTTTGTGGCATTGGGCCGTCAGCTGCAGAGCAAACCAAGATTGCGCCGTCCATCTGCGCAGCACCAGTAATCATGTTTTTTACATAGTCAGCGTGTCCTGGGCAGTCAACGTGTGCATAGTGACGACCAGCAGTTTCGTACTCAACGTGTGCTGTGTTAATCGTAATACCACGTGCTTTTTCTTCTGGAGCCGCATCGATCTGATCGTATGCTTTAGCTTCGCCACCGAATGCCTTTGAGAGCACGGTTGCGATTGCTGCTGTCAAGGTAGTTTTACCGTGGTCAACGTGACCGATAGTGCCTACGTTTACGTGCGGTTTTGTCCGCTCGAACTTTTCTTTTGCCATTTTTGTCTGCCTTTAGTTAACTCTTCAAAACCAAAACACGAAATACACAATTAATTAAAACTAAGCCTGGTGCCCATGGGCAGGATCGAACTGCCGACCTCTCCCTTACCAAGGGAGTGCTCTACCACTGAGCCACATGGGCCTTTCTTTTTGCTACTAATGCTGGAGCGGGATAAGAGAATCGAACTCTTGACCGAAGATTGGAAATCTGCTGTTTTACCATTAAACTAATCCCGCACATCTGGTGGAGGGGGTAGGATTCGAACCTACGTAGGCGTAGCCAACAGATTTACAGTCTGCCTCCTTTAGCCGCTCGGACACCCCTCCGCGAACCCAATATTCTGACTCCAAATGGAGTTTCTGTCAATATCTCAACGCTTTGCACAAGTAAAAACGCCCAGACCTAAAAGGGTCTGGGCGTCGCATTGGTGCCCGGCAGTTACCTACTTTCACACGGGTAATCCGCACTATCATCGGCGTAGAATCGTTTCACTGTCCTGTTCGGGATGGGAAGGAGTGGTTCCAATTCGCTATGGTCACCGGGCGTAGAGGGTTGAGTTGCTGATAAATCAACAACTCTATTTGAGTAAGCATGTAATTAAGGATGCAGATTAAATCTGGCAAACATCCAACACAATAGTGCTGGTTATAGGATCAAGCCTAACGGGCAATTAGTATCGGTTAGCTTAACGCATTACTGCGCTTCCACACCCGACCTATCAACGTTGTGGTCTTCAACGACCCTTTATGTAGGTTAAACCTACGGGAGATCTCATCTTCAGGCAAGTTTCCCGCTTAGATGCTTTCAGCGGTTATCTCTTCCGTACATAGCTACCCTGCGATGCTTCTGGCGAAACAACAGGTACACCAGCGGTACGTCCACTCCGGTCCTCTCGTACTAGGAGCAGCCCCCGTCAAATCTCCAACGCCCATGGCAGATAGGGACCAAACTGTCTCACGACGTTTTAAACCCAGCTCACGTACCTCTTTAAATGGCGAACAGCCATACCCTTGGGACCGGCTACAGCCCCAGGATGAGATGAGCCGACATCGAGGTGCCAAACACCGCCGTCGATATGAACTCTTGGGCGGTATCAGCCTGTTATCCCCAGAGTACCTTTTATCCGTTGAGCGATGGCCCTTCCATACAGAACCACCGGATCACTATGACCTGCTTTCGCACCTGCTCGACTTGTCGGTCTCGCAGTTAAGCACGCTTTTGCCATTGCACTTTAGGTACGATGTCCGACCGTACCAAGCGTACCTTCGTACTCCTCCGTTACACTTTGGGAGGAGACCGCCCCAGTCAAACTGCCTACCATGCACTGTTCCCGACCCGGATAACGGGCCAAGGTTAGAACCTCAAATAAATCAGGGTGGTATTTCAAGGTTGGCTCCAACAGAACTAGCATCCTGTTATCAACGCCTCCCACCTATCCTACACAGACCGATTCAAAGTCCAATGCAAAGCTACAGTAAAGGTTCATGGGGTCTTTCCGTCTAGCCACGGGTAGATTGCATCATCACAAACATTTCAACTTCGCTGAGTCTCAGGAGGAGACAGTGTGGCCATCGTTACGCCATTCGTGCAGGTCGGAACTTACCCGACAAGGAATTTCGCTACCTTAGGACCGTTATAGTTACGGCCGCCGTTTACTGGGACTTCAATCAAGAGCTTGCACCCCATCATTTAATCTTCCAGCACCGGGCAGGCGTCACACCCTATACGTCCACTTTCGTGTTTGCAGAGTGCTGTGTTTTTATTAAACAGTCGCAGCCACCTTTTTATTGCAACCCTTTCGTCCTCCCCTTGTACAGGTTCAAACTACCAGGGCGTACCTTATCCCGAAGTTACGGTACAAATTTGCCGAGTTCCTTCTCCTGAGTTCTCTCAAGCGCCTTAGAATACTCATCTCGCCCACCTGTGTCGGTTTGCGGTACGGTCTTGTTAGACTGAAGCTTAGAGGCTTTTCTTGGAACCACTTCCAATTGCTTCGCGAATAAATTCGCTCGTCTCACGCCCTTGAATTACGCTACCGGATTTACCTAATAGCCATCTCCAACGCAAGAACCGGGACATCCAACACCCGGACAACTTTCCGCGATCCGTCCCCCCATCGCATCTAACAATGGTCAAGGAATATTAACCTTGTTCCCATCAGCTACGCATCTCTGCCTCGCCTTAGGGGCCGACTCACCCTGTTCCGATGAACGTTGAACAGGAAACCTTGGGCTTACGGCGAGGGGGCTTTTCACCCCCTTTATCGCTACTCATGTCAGCATTCGCACTTCTGATACCTCCAGCATCCTTTACAAGACACCTTCACAGGCTTACAGAACGCTCTCCTACCATCACATTGCTGTGATCCGCAGCTTCGGTTATATGCTTAGCCCCGTTACATCTTCCGCGCAGGACGACTCGATCAGTGAGCTATTACGCTTTCTTTAAAGGATGGCTGCTTCTAAGCCAACCTCCTGACTGTTTTAGCCTTCCCACTTCGTTTCCCACTTAGCATATATTAGGGACCTTAGCTGGCGGTCTGGGTTGTTTCCCTCTTGACACCGGACGTTAGCACCCGATGTCTGTCTCCCGTGCTCGCACTCGTAGGTATTCGGAGTTTGCTATGGCGCAGTAATCCGCAATGGACCCCACTACCATGACAGTGCTCTACCCCCTACGGTGATACACGAGGCACTACCTAAATAGTTTTCGGAGAGAACCAGCTATTTCCAGTTTTGTTTAGCCTTTCACCCCTATCCACAGCTCATCCCCTAACTTTTCAACGTTAGTGGGTTCGGTCCTCCAGTACGTGTTACCGCACCTTCAACCTGGCCATGGATAGATCAACTGGTTTCGGGTCTACACCCAGCAACTAGCGCCCTATTCGGACTCGCTTTCGCTACGCCTTCCCTATTCGGTTAAGCTTGCTACTGAATGTAAGTCGCTGACCCATTATACAAAAGGTACGCAGTCACCCCTTACGAGGCTCCTACTGTTTGTATGCACACAATTTCAGGATCTATTTCACTCCCCTCCCGGGGTTCTTTTCGCCTTTCCCTCACGGTACTTGTTCACTATCGGTCGATTACGAGTATTTAGCCTTGGAGGATGGTCCCCCCATATTCAGACAGGATTTCACGTGTCCCGCCCTACTTGTCTCTAGCCTAGTACCACCCAATAATTTTCACATACGGGACTATCACCCTTTATTGTTGGACTTTCCATTCCATTCTGTTAATTACTGAGCTATCACTAGAAGGCTCTTCCCATTTCGCTCGCCACTACTCTGGGAATCTCGGTTGATGTCTTTTCCTCTCGCTACTTAGATGTTTCAGTTCACGAGGTTCGCTTCTCATACCCTATGTATTCAGGTATGGATACCACAAAAGTGGTGGGTTTCCCCATTCAGAAATCCCCGGATCAAAGCTTATTTACCAGCTCCCCGGGGCTTATCGCAGGTTATAACGTCTTTCGTCGCCTGTAATCGCCAAGGCATCCATCATGTGCACTTATTCACTTGATCCTATAACGAGCACCATTGCTAGCACCTGTTACAGATTTTACTTCTACTTCTGACATGTTTGCCGTAATCCAAACTGTAAGTACTTGTTAAGAACTTTGTAAAACTCGTTTGATATTACTGATTGATGATTCAATCTTTACCCTTATTACATTGTCAAACGCACTCTCAAAGATACGTTTGACACTTTGCTTACTCAAATTTTTAAAGAACAGCCATAAATGGCAAAACTAAACAATTGACTAATTGCTTAGTTTTGACATTTAAGAGTTGGTGGAGGATGACGGGATCGAACCGACGACCCCCTGCTTGCAAAGCAGGTGCTCTCCCAGCTGAGCTAATCCCCCAACGTCCACTAAGACCATATCACTACTGATTGGTGGGTCTGGTAGGACTTGAACCTACGACCCCTGCGTTATCAACACAGTGCTCTAACCAGCTGAGCTACAGACCCGTGGCTATTATTGTCAACCGATAAGTGTGGGCACTATAGCTCCAGCATCTTTTCTCTAGAAAGGAGGTGATCCAGCCGCACCTTCCGATACGGCTACCTTGTTACGACTTTACCCCAGTCATGAACCCTGCCGTGGCAGTCGCCCTCCTTGCGGTTAGGCTAACGGCTTCTGGCAAAACCCACTCCCATGGTATGACGGGCGGTGTGTACAAGACCCGGGAACGTATTCACCGCGACATTCTGATCCGCGATTACTAGCGATTCCAGCTTCACGTAGTCGAGTTGCAGACTACGATCCGGACTACGATGCATTTTCTGAGATTAGCTCCCCCTCGCGGGTTGGCAACCCTCTGTATGCACCATTGTATGACGTGTGAAGCCCTACCCATAAGGGCCATGAGGACTTGACGTCATCCCCACCTTCCTCCGGTTTGTCACCGGCAGTCTCTTTAGAGTGCTCTTGCGTAGCAACTAAAGACAAGGGTTGCGCTCGTTGCGGGACTTAACCCAACATCTCACGACACGAGCTGACGACAGCCATGCAGCACCTGTGTTCACTTTCTCTTACGAGCACCTAATGTATCTCTACTTCGTTAGTGACATGTCAAGGGTAGGTAAGGTTTTTCGCGTTGCATCGAATTAATCCACATCATCCACCGCTTGTGCGGGTCCCCGTCAATTCCTTTGAGTTTTAATCTTGCGACCGTACTCCCCAGGCGGCTGACTTCACGCGTTAGCTACGTTACTCAGGATGTAAATCCCGAACAACTAGTCAGCATCGTTTAGGGCGTGGACTACCAGGGTATCTAATCCTGTTTGCTCCCCACGCTTTCGTGCATGAGCGTCAGTGTTATCCCAGGGGGCTGCCTTCGCCATTGGTATTCCTCCACATATCTACGCATTTCACTGCTACACGTGGAATTCTACCCCCCTCTGACACACTCTAGCTATACAGTCACAGGCGCCATTCCCAGGTTAAGCCCGGGGATTTCACGCCTGTCTTGTATAACCGCCTGCGCACGCTTTACGCCCAGTAATTCCGATTAACGCTCGCACCCTACGTATTACCGCGGCTGCTGGCACGTAGTTAGCCGGTGCTTATTCTTCAGGTACCGTCATTCCCGGACTGTGTTAGAGCCGGTGTTTCTTCCCTGACAAAAGAGCTTTACAACCCGAAGGCCTTCTTCACTCACGCGGCATTGCTGGATCAGGGTTGCCCCCATTGTCCAAAATTCCCCACTGCTGCCTCCCGTAGGAGTCTGGGCCGTGTCTCAGTCCCAGTGTGGCTGATCGTCCTCTCAGACCAGCTACTGATCGTCGCCTTGGTGGGCTTTTACCCCACCAACAAGCTAATCAGGCATCGGCCGCTCTAATCGCGCGAGGTCTTGCGATCCCCCGCTTTCCCCCTCAGGGCGTATGCGGTATTAGCACAGCTTTCGCTGCGTTATCCCCCACGATAAGGTACGTTCCGATGTATTACTCACCCGTTCGCCACTCGCCACCAGGTGCAAGCACCCGTGCTGCCGTTCGACTTGCATGTGTAAGGCATGCCGCCAGCGTTCAATCTGAGCCAGGATCAAACTCTTCAGTTCAATTCCTGTGATCCTTGCGGATCGTCGCACTCATTCAAGAAATCGACTTGGTAAAAACCAAATCTCTTTACTGTCTATGAGTACTATTTATTTACATCTGTCCCGAAGGACTGGATGCTTTCACTTAGTACCCACAATTATCGGTTGACTAATTTTTAAAGAGGGCTGAATCGTTTTTTGAAAAACATTCAGCGAAGAAGCGAGACTATGACATACCCGAATAGGGTTGTCAACACCTTTTGCACTCTTTTTCCTAAAAAAAGCGAAGATTTTTCTGACTTTCTAAAAAACCTCAATAAAATCAGTCACATAAAACTTGAAAAAAATTTCAATCTTTTTTGAAATTTTCTGCGTTTAGCCCCTCTTTTTGAAGCTCGGCGAAGAAGTGGGGGTCACCTTAAAGGCTATTTGCGCATAAGCCACAAACCAAGGGAAAACCCTGAAATTTTCTCTGATTGGTGCTAATATGTTGCTATGCACAATAAATTAGCGAACAGTCACTCACCTTCCAGCCCTTTCTTGGCGGGGCGGGTAGTTCCTGTGCGAGAACTTCATGCGGGTCATAAGGAAGCGATCCTCGACCACTTGCTTAAGCTAGGCGATGAAGACCGTCGCCTACGTTTTGGCACCCAGACCCCGGATGAAGTTATTCATCATTACGTTGAACACCTAGATTTCAATCAAGATGCGGTTTTTGGTGTATTCAATGCCGACCTGCAGCTCATTGGTATGGCTCATCTAGCCTATCTTCCTGAGATCAAAGGGCAGCCCCGTGCTGCTGAATTTGGAGTTTCTGTGTTGCCAGAGGGTAGGGCGCAAGGGCTTGGTACTGCGCTACTGAACCGCTCTGCAGTGCACTCACGCAATAGCAATATTCAAACCCTTTATGTTCACTGTCTTGCAAACAATAAAGCCATGATGCATTTGGCGCAAAAAGCCGGCATGAAAGTGGAGTATGCCTATGGCGATGCCGACGCTTACCTCACATTGCCACCAGCGAATCCTGGCACGATTGTTGAAGAAGCTGCTAATGAACAGTGGGCTGATTTTGATTACGCATTAAAAGAAAATTTGAAACTTGCCAATCAAGCATGGTGGTGGTTTTTAGGAAAACCAAAACACGCGCGTTAACGAAGCATGTTAGTTGAGGTTTGGTGCGCCACGCAAAATCCAACTCACCAATAAAGATAAATCTGCATCGCTTAATTTTGCGTTTGCCGGCATCGGCACAACGCCCCATGAGCCTGCGCCGCCTTTAATAATTTTGTTTTTTAAAAAGGTGGTTGCGTTTTGATCGTGTTTGTATTTTTGTGCGACAGATTGAAAGCTTGGACCAACAATTTTTTTATCAACCGCGTGACAACCTAAACAAGCATTTTGTTTTGCGAGTACAGAAGCTTGTTGGTCTTCGTTATTGCAATAGGCTTTTGTAATAAAACAAAAAAGCGCTGTAAAAATAAAAATTATTTTTACTAGCGCATATTTTTGCAACATCACAACACTTCTCAAAATTTATTGGAACTTTGGCGGGCTATTGGGTTGTGATTCGTCAGCTTTACCTTGCTTCTCTAGGCGGTTTTTTTCTCCGTCAGAAATAATGTCAAAGTAAACATAAACATCTTTTACGCCATTGGTATTGCTAGCTACTTTTTTGGCAAGGTCTGCTTCTTTTTGAGTCAAGATTCCCATCAGATATACGCTCGCTCCCTCTGCCACGATGGACATAGAATTTGATGGCAACTGATCAGTAAAAATCATTTGCGTTTTAATCTTTGATTCGAGATAAGAATCGTTTGCACGAGCAGTGTAGGTGCTGTTAGGTCCAATCACAATTTCATTAAACACAGTACGCGCATTTTTCATGGCCTTTACATAAGCATCGGCTTCGCCTTTAATGTCGGCATCTTTTGCTTCACCAGTTAGCAACACTTTCTGATTAAATGAAGTCACATTGATGTGTGCGTTATCCCCGAATTTTTTGGAGAGCGCCGCATTTGCTTGCATCTCAATTCCATTGTCAATTGCTTGCACGCCTGGCGTACGACGATCCGCCATCACGCTAGCGCCTGCCGCAACGCCACCCACCGCCAAAATTCCGCATGCAGATAATTGGGTGGCGAGCAAAACTGCAATCAAAGATTTACTAATAAATTGGATTTGCATAAAGGTACTTTGTATTGATTTAAAAAATTAACCTAACAAGACGTGATCAACACCATCACATAAGCCATGCAGCAAGACCAAATGGGTCTCTTGAATGCGCGCCGTACGAGTTGAGGGTGCGCACAAATGAATGTCATCTTTATCCAAGAGGGTAGCAATCTTTCCGCCACCGTTTCCAGTAAGCGCAATAATTTTGATGCCGATTTTTTTTGCGGCCTCAATTGCTTTCACAACATTCTTTGAGTTTCCTGAAGTAGAAATTGCTAACAAGATGTCGCCTTTTTTGCCTAGGCCGCGCACTTGTTTACTAAATACTTCGTCGTAACTGTAGTCATTACCAACGGCTGTCAATATGGAGCTATCGGTTGTCAAAGCAATTGCAGCCAACTCTTGTCGTTCACGCTCAAATCGGCCGATCAGTTCTGCCGCAAAATGCTGAGCATCAGCAGCGGAGCCTCCATTGCCACAAGCCATTACCTTGCCACCCGCTTGCAAACAATCCACCATGGCCAGCACGCCCTGAGCAACTGCATTGGGAAGCGTCTTTTCGGCTTCCTGTTTTACGGCAATGCTGTCTAAAAAATGTTGGGATGCGCGTTGACGCAAACGTTCAATCGTATCTTTGTTCATAGCAACATTATGCGCCAAAGTAACCCTAAATTTAGATGTAGTCAGCTTAACTCAAAACCAACGTATTCTCTTGTTATTGATTCATGTTCAGCAGACAATAAACCCATGGAATTTGCCTCACTCGATTTTTTAAAACAACAAGATCTGCCATCTGGGGCTTTGTACATGGTTGCAACTCCTATTGGGAATATGGGCGACATTACTTTGCGCGCCCTGCATATCCTCAATTCAGTCGATGGGATCGCTTGTGAAGACACCCGACATAGCGCGGCTCTTTTACGCCAGTTTGGTATTCATAAAAAGTGCATTGCACTTCATGATCACAATGAGCTTAGTGGTGCACAAACTGTTATTCAGCATCTTTCAAACCATGAACGCTGGGCTTACATCTCTGATGCTGGCACCCCTGGAATCTCTGACCCAGGAGCACGCTTAGTAGAGCAAGTTCAAAATGCTGGGTACCGAGTTATTCCGGTTCCAGGCGTAAGTTCAGTATCTTGCGCAATTTCTGCATCTGGTTCAGTCATGCTGAACTCAGAGGGGCGCTTTCAATTCTTAGGCTTTTGGCCGCATAAAACTAAGGATCGGGATGCCTGTTTACAAGACATTATCAGCAGCAAGAAGGTGAGCATTTTTTTTGAATCACCACACCATATTCGCGAGACACTTCTCTTGCTTGCAAGTTCCTTAGAAAAAGAGCGCTCTCTACTCATCTGCCGAGAGCTTACAAAGAAATTTGAGCAATTAGCTTCAATTCAGGCGCATGAAATTTCAGAATGGCTTGAAAATTCCGAACATCTAAAAGGTGAATTTGTCATTCTCGTGGCGGGTCGCAAGGGCAATACTGATGAGGCTCCAGACATTGACTCTCTCAATCGCTTGGCGCATGCATTGACCCCCTATCTTGGCAGCAAAGAAATTGCTACAGTGCTATCCCAAACCTTAGGCACAAACAAAAAAGAGGCTTATCAAATTGCTCTAGATGCAAAAGCAGAAGAGCAAGAAAAATAAAAGCTGGCATATAGCCAGCTTTTAAAAATACAGATCTAAGAAATTATTTCGTAAATTACTTAGCTGAAGGTGCTTTTGGTTCTGGCAATTTGCCGCCAGATGCATTGGCCATATAAACCACTGCGCGACCCAATTCGTAATCACTAACGTCGGCAGGGCTTGATCCGCCACGCGCTGGCATTGCGCCTTTACCTTTGAGGACGGAAGTCAACAATGAGTCATAGCCCTTTGCAATACGCGGGGCCCATGCACCTGCATCGCCAACTTTTGGAGCACCAGCAGCGCCAGTTGCATGGCATGAAGAGCAAACTGCTTTGTAAACCTGTTCGCCAGTTTGCAATTCTTTTGGGCCACTAGCGTCTTTGAAATTGAGTTGAGCAACTGGCTTAATCAGCTGTTCGGTCGTAGTTGTAGATTCGCCGCGCTTGCCATTGTTAACGAACACCATCAACAACAAAATAATGATCAAGGGTACAAAAAAGCTTGCGAACACCATGATGATGAGTTGTTTTGGGGACTTAATCAGATTTCCGTGCTCGTTGCTCATAAGAATTTATCGTTTGACGGGTTTTAGGGTTGTTTTGCGGTGATTATAACTAGAGAGTAGGGGTATAGGCACTTACAATAACGGGGTATCCAGTTTTTCCATGGGCGCCCGTAGCTCAGTGGATAGAGTATTGGCCTCCGAAGCCAAGGGTCGCAGGTTCGATTCCTGCCGGGCGCGCCAAAACACAAGGGGTTTTTGACCTATATCATGCGTAAAATCGTGAAAACCGCTAAAATTTGCGTCTAACTTATTGATTCTTATCGTGTCTACACATCTAAATTCAGCCCTTTCTGAGCCGTCCCTGACAAATCCCTTGCCGCCTGAGGCGCCATTGCCACATCGCAAAATAATTCGGAGCTGGCTGATCCCAATGGCACAAGGTGAAACAGCACGCGCAATTATGTTGCTGTTGATTGATTCATTCCTGTGGCTCGGCTGCATTGCTGGCACCGTGTTTGTTGAAAACATTTTGCTAAAAGTTATTTTTGGATTAATTGCTGGTTTTGTAACTGGCCGCATTTTTATCTTGGGACATGATGCATGTCATCAAAGCTTCACCCCTAATCGCGAGCTCAACAAAGTACTCGGACGCATTGCATTCTTGCCTTCACTCACGCCTTACAGCTTGTGGGACGTTGGTCACAATGTGGTGCATCATGGACAAACCAATTTAAAGGGCTTTGACTTTGTTTGGGCGCCTCTATCGAAAGAAGAGTTTGACGCCTTACCCTCATGGCGTAAGGCTCTAGAGCGCCTTTACCGAAGCGGCTGGGGTCCTGTTTTTTATTACCTGATTGAAATTTGGTGGAGACGTGAGTACTTCCCAAATGCAAAAAACAAACCTGGTGATCGTCCAATTTTTCTCAAAGATAATTCACTCGTAACTGCGTTTGCAATTATTTGGATTGGCTGTCTCATTGCTGGTGCGATCGCTACCAACCAATCAATTTGGGTTGGCCTTCTTACCGGTTTTGCGATTCCATTTTTGTTTTGGAACGGCATGATTGGTTTTGTGGTCTACGTTCACCATACCCACCCATCAGTGTCTTGGTATGACAAAAAATCCGAGTGGTTGCGTGCTCAACCGTTTGTTTCGACAACCGTTCACCTGACTTTTAGTTGGATTTGGGGCTCTTTGATGCACCACATCATGGAGCACACCGCCCATCACGTGGATATGAGCGTTCCCCTTTATCGCCTTCCAGAGGCCCAAAAAACCCTCGAAACCATCCTCCCAGAGCGCATTTTTATCCAAAAGTTCTCTTGGGCATGGTATTTCGACACCGCGCGCAAGTGCAAACTTTACGATTTCAAGAACAAGGCCTGGTTAGATTTTGAGGGGAATAAAACTGCTGACTCCGTTCGAGTGGTTCTATCCCCAGTGCCAGCGGGACAAAACGGGTAAAATAGCTCTTTGTATAAAGATTTGCCTTACCCGGATTGCCCATGACTACATCGACTCCAGCCGCCCAAGATTCTTCACAGAGCCTGAAATTTTGCTCTTCTTGCAGTCGCGAAAAGCGCCTTGAAGGTGGAACTTGGATTCCGACAAGTAATCGCAAGCAACGCTGGATTTGCGCTAGCTGCTTATACAACCGTACGCACCGCACTGGTTCAGCAAAAACCTAATAGTCCCAGTAGCACATGCAATCATCACGGTTGCTAAGCTTTGTCTCCCACGTAAGGATTCGTTTTACGCTCATTGCCAAACGTAGACATTGGCCCATGTCCTGGCACAAACTGCACATCATCGCCTAAAGGCCATAATTTTGTTTTAATTGCATGAATTAAGTCTGCATGGTTACCGCGCGGAAAATCTGTTCTGCCAATTGAATCTGCGAACAACACGTCGCCAACAATCGCCAGGCGATCTTCTTTGTCATAAAAAATCACGTGTCCCGGTGTATGTCCGGGGCAATGAAATACTTCAAGATCTACATTGCCGAATTGCACATGATCGCCATCATTAAGCCAGCGATTTGGCTCAAACACTTTGGCATGTCCAAATCCAAAGCGAACGGTTTGCTCGGGCAACTGATCAATCCAAAAACGCTCGTCCTCTTGTGGCCCCTCAATAGGCACCCCAAGCCGATCTGATAAGTCTTTAGCAGCAGCGCAATGATCGAGGTGACCATGCGTCAGCAAAATCTTTTTTACCTTCCCGCCCATTTGTTTTACGCCATCCAATATCTTTTCAATATCCCCTCCGGGGTCGACTACTGCGGCGTCACCCGTTTCCTGGCAAACCAAAATCGAGCAATTTTGTTCAAAGGGGGTAACGGGAACTATTCCTAATTTAATTGGCATATTTAGAGGCTAGATAATTTAATAATGGATGAGCCCCTAGTTTATGGGACTGCGCATAAAATGGATTGAAAGGATAGAACCATGAATACCGAAGATACATTTAAATTCGCGCAAACCCATGAGTGGGCCGATCTTGAAGATGATGGCTTGATATGGGTTGGCATTAGTAACCACGCCCAAGAGGCTTTGGGTGATGTCATGTTTTTTCAAGCGCCCAAGCTAGGTCAACAAGTTAAGCAAGGCGAAGCCATTGCAGTAATCGAATCTGTAAAAGCAGCGAGCGATATTCATGCGCCTGTTAGCGGTGAAATTGTTGCGCTAAATGAAACAGTGGATGCTAGCCCTGAATTAGTAAATCAAAATCCTTATGCAATTTGGTTGTTCAAAATCAAGCCAAGTGCTGAGGCTACTTTATCTACTGAGCTAAGTCAGCTCATGAGCCTTGATCAATACAACTCCACAGCAGGAGCCTAACAGGCTGCATTAAATCGTCAGGGGATCGCGCTCTATTAACCAACGAACCCGATCATCCTTGCTAATGCGCCCCTGAGACTGAGAACGCAAATCGCCATCAATCGCCTCTAAGATCATTTGTAGTCGCTTGCGATCATCAGACTCAATCAATAGTTGAGCCCGCTCAACACCCGCAACCCGCATCATACTTCTGGGAACTGGGTCATAAACCTTTAAACCCACACCTATCAAACCCTTATTTTGTAGTCGGCCCTTTAGCTTGCCTAAAAAACGCGTTGCTTTATCAAGGCTCCTGGCCTCCGCATGCACTAAAGCTTGATAGCAGAAAGGGGGTAACTTTGCCTCTTCTCTTTCAGCGGCCAAATGAGACAAAAACCCATCAACGTCATGCCTCAATAAATACTGATAAACCGCGGCTTCTGGAAACTGAGTTTCGATGTAAATATCGCCGCTATATTCACCATCTTTGTTGGCTCTTCCTGCGCGACCCGCAACCTGAACCAGTTGCGCAAATAATCTCTCGGGCGCCCGAAAATCTTGGGAGAACAATCGACCATCGGCATCCAATACAGCTACCAAACTGACGTGTTGGTAATCATGTCCTTTTGCAATCATTTGAGTGCCGACCACAATATCGACATTGCCCTCGTGGATTGCTTGAAAGAGCTCTTCAGCGCCTTTACTTTTGCGACTAGAGTCTGTGTCTACACGCAATACTCGCGCACTAGGCCACCACCCCTCAATCGCATCTTCCAATTTTTGGGTGCCTTGCCCTAGGGTTTTTAAATCAGCGTTGCCGCAATCAGGGCAATGCTTAGGAATACCTTTTACTAAACCGCAATGATGACAGCTTAAGACTGATTTTCCGCCTAAAGCACCAGCCTTATGCATCACCATGTAAGAACTACATTGATGACACTTCGATAACCATGAGCACGCACTACAATTAAGCACTGGTGCATAGCCCCTTCGATTAATCAGAACAAGACTTTGCTTTTTTTCATCCAAACTTTTTTGGATGGCGGCGATGACGGGCTTGCTTAAAGAAAAGTTTAGCCCTGGCTTCACTTTGTCGCCCGGGCTTAATTGGTTTTGTGGATCTCGCATATTAAGCAAGTGCACCTTTGGCAAAGCGGCACCCTGGGCTCGTTGATCAAGACGCAAGTGTTGATAACGACCTGCCTTAGCTGCTATCCAGGTTTCCAAGGAAGGCGTTGCGGAAGATAGCACTATGGGAATTTTTAAATCGTGTGCACGCCAGATTGCCAGATCTCTCGCCGAGTAACGTATGCCATCCTGCTGCTTATAGGATGGGTCATGCTCTTCATCAACCACGATGGCACACAAGTTTGGCAAAGGTGTTAAGGCTGCCAACCGGGTTCCCAAAATTATTTGTGCCTCGCCAGTAATTGCCTCATACCAAGCAGTGCCGCGCTTCTTTTCAGAGACGCCACTATGCAACACTGCCATTTTCTTTTCTGGGAAATATGCACGCACCCGCCGCTCTAGTTGGGGAGTTAAATTGATTTCCGGCACCAATATCAATGCTTGCGATTTGTTGTCGCTTAGAAGAGCGCGCAGCCAGTGCAAAAATACAGCTGTCTTGCCACTGCCTGTCTGACCCTGTAACAAAGCTGCATTAAATTTTTCTTGGGTACAAAAATTTTTTAATTGCTCCAAGGCCAAAAGCTGAACATCATTTAAGTCAGATTCAGAGACGTACCCCTCAGCCAGATTTTTCTCGACCTCTTTTTTCTTTGTTTTTTTAAGGTCGGCTGCCAGCAGGGAGGCTGATAATTTTCCCCAAGAAGCGGGCTTTTTCCACATCTGCGGAATCGCTGGAATGATGGTTTCGCCAAGCCCATGAATGTAATACTGGCTTGCAAAATTCATGAGTCGCAAAGCCGCCGGATCCATTGGGGGTAATGGCGCTAGATTGGTAACACTCCTTAATTTTTTTATTTCATATTCAGAGTGAGCGCTTACTTTAATTACCACACCAACCAAAGAAGACCTCCCAAATGGCACTTCAACCACATGGCCAATTTGCGGATCTACTTCTAGGCTAGCTTTATCCCATAAGTAGTCAAACCCCTGGGCTAGAGGCTTATCTACAACTACTTGAACTACAGTGGGAGAGGGCATGACGTACTTCGTTTTTTTCTATTTTGCTTGTGGATAAGTCTGTGGATATCATCCAAAAACTTTGATTTGTAAGCTAATTTACCAGCAAACCTGGAAAGCTTACTTTTCCATTAATTCATTCAAAAGCCCTTAATAATCAGTAGCTTATATTGATTTTCGAAGGCATCAGTTTATCTTTAAACGCAATCTCCCTGAATTTTCATTTTTACGCATTGCTGTGCATAACTTTTATGAAAAATCCTCCCAAGAAAGTTAGCAATTACTCAGTATTATTGCTTTGCCCTTAAAGCCCTGGAGTGTTGAATCACTGTTTTCGCCAAAATAGACACGCTTTCAGGCGGGGTGAATTGAGAAATCCCATGCCCCAGATTAAATACATGTCCATCCAAGGCATGCAACCCAGGCTTAAGGGCCGGGACGCTGGCTAAATCATCCAAAATTGCACAGACTTGTTTTGCGATTTGCTCTGGCTCTGAAAACAAAATAAGCGGGTCTAAATTGCCTTGCAAAGCTAAAGGCCTATTTAAGGCGAGCAACTGTTTGCGCGCACGACCAAGAGAAATAGTCCAATCTACCGCAATTACATCAGCACCAACTTGCGCCATATCGTCCAACCAAATAGCGCCGCCCTTGGTGAACATAATTACTGGAATTCTTCTACCTTCATGCTCTCTTGGCAACAAGGCAATGACTTTTTGCATGGAAGCCAAAGACATCTTTTGATACCAACCATCTGGAAGCATTCCGCCCCAGGTATCAAAAATCATCAGTGCTTGTGCACCTGCTTTGACTTGCTCAGTTAAGTATGCAGCCACTGATTGTGCATTGATATCTAAGATATGCTGCAACAAGTCTGGGCGACTAAACATCATTGTTTTAGCATGACGAAAATCGTCTGAACTGGAGCCATCAATCATGTAGCAAGCTAAGGTCCAAGGGCTTCCCGAGAAGCCGATCAAAGGTACACGCTGCTTACCATCTTGCATTAATGCTTTACGAATTTCTGAAACAGCATCAAACACATATTTGAGCTCGCCCATATCGGCAGCACGCAGCTTCTTAACAGCCGCTTCATCACGCAGAGGATGATCAAAGCTAGGGCCTTCGCCCGCGGTAAATTTCAAGCCTAATCCCATAGCATCGGGAATGGTCAAAATATCGGAAAACAAAATAGCCGCATCCAGTGGATAGCGATCTAAAGGCTGAAGCGTTACTTCAGTGGCATATGTTGGATTCTTTGCAAGGCCAAGAAAGCTTCCGGCTCTTGCGCGTGTGGCGTTGTACTCAGGAAGATATCGGCCAGCTTGGCGCATGAGCCAAAGCGGTGTTTGATCTACCGCTTCGCCTAGGCAAGCCTTTAAAAACCGGTCGTTTAACAGCAAGGAATGCCCGGTTTTTTATTTTTTACGACGGAAACGTGCAATTGCTGCCAGCTGTGCAGCAGCCATTGCAAACTCAGATTGAGCCAATGCCAAATCAAATTCTGTACCACGATTTTGCATCGCTTCTTCAGCACGTTTCTTAGCTTCTAATGCTTTTGCTTCATCCAGATCGTGGCCACGAATAGCAGTATCTGCCAATACGGTTACATGATCAGGCTGAACTTCTAAATAGCCACCTGCCACAAATACAAACTCTTCGTCGCCATCAGCTTTTTCAATGCGAACTGAACCCGGACGAATGCGTGTCATTAATGGAGTGTGGCCGCGCAAAATACCGAGCTCGCCACTTTCACCAGGAAGCGCTACAAACTTCGCTTCACCGCTGAAAATAGACTGCTCAGCACTTACTACATCGACGCGTATGGTTGACATAATTTCCCTAGATGAGTTCGATTAAAGCTTCTTCGCTTTCTCGATGGCTTCATCAATTGAACCCACCATGTAGAACGCTTGCTCAGGCAAGTGATCCAATTCACCACTTACGATCATCTTGAAACCACGAATAGTCTCTTTCAATGGAACGTATTTACCTGGTGAACCAGTGAACACCTCAGCAACGTGGAAAGGCTGGGACAAGAAACGTTGTATCTTACGAGCACGAGCCACAGCCAACTTATCTTCTGGAGACAATTCGTCCATACCCAAAATCGCAATAATGTCGCGCAATTCTTTGTAGCGCTGCAAAGTCATCTGTACTGAACGAGCCACTTCATAGTGCTCTTGACCAACCACTTGTGGATCAAGCTGACGGCTGGTTGAATCCAATGGGTCAACTGCTGGGTAGATACCCAAAGCAGCAATATCACGTGACAACACAACGGTGGAGTCTAAGTGCAAGAAGGTAGTTGCTGGTGACGGATCGGTCAAGTCATCCGCAGGAACGTAAACAGCCTGAATAGATGTCACAGAACCAGTCTTGGTAGAAGTAATACGCTCTTGCAATTTACCCATTTCTTCAGCCAATGTAGGTTGGTAACCCACAGCAGAAGGCATACGGCCTAGCAACGCAGAAACTTCGGTACCGGCCAAGGTATAACGGTAAATATTGTCAACGAAGAACAAAATGTCACGACCTTCGTCACGGAACGCTTCAGCCATAGTCAAACCAGTCAACGCAACGCGCAAACGGTTGCCAGGAGGTTCATTCATCTGACCAAACACCATCGCCACTTTGTCGATAACGTTAGATTCTTTCATCTCGTGGTAGAAGTCGTTACCCTCACGAGTACGCTCACCCACACCAGCAAACACAGACAAACCAGAGTGTTGCTTAGCAATGTTGTTAATCAATTCCATCATGTTTACGGTCTTACCAACACCCGCGCCACCGAACAAGCCGACCTTACCACCCTTAGCAAATGGGCAAACCAAGTCAATAACCTTAATACCAGTTTCCAAGAGGTCAACGGAAGGGGAGAGCTCATCGAATTTTGGAGCTGGCTGGTGAATCGCGCGACGCTCTTCAGTGGCAATCGGGCCCGCGTCATCAATTGGACGACCTAAAACGTCCATAATGCGGCCCAATGTTGCTGGACCAACAGGAACAGAAATTGGCTTACCGGTAGATTTCACTTCCATGCCACGACGCAAGCCATCGCTTGCACCCATGGCAATCGCGCGAACTACGCCATCACCGATTTGTTGCTGAACTTCAAAGGTCAAACCTTTTTCAGCAAATGATTTTTCGCCGCTTTCAACTAATGTCAACGCATCATAAATGTTTGGCATTTTGTCGCGTGGGAACTGAATGTCCACCACTGGACCGATACATTGCACGATATTTCCGTTACTCATCGCTTTCTCCGCTTTTAATTCCTGAATTCTTTCGTATTCCTAAATGCCGACCGCTTAAACCGCAGCCGCTCCACCAACAATTTCTGACAACTCCTTGGTAATAGCAGCTTGTCGTGTTTTGTTGTAATCCAATTGCAATTCGCCGATCACGTTCTTCGCGTTATCAGATGCAGCCTTCATGGAAACCATACGTGCAGACTGCTCGGACGCCATATTCTCAGCAACCGCTTGATAAATCATCGTTTCAACGTAACGCTTTAATAAGCCATTCAAAATGGACTCAGCATCGGGCTCATAAATGTAGTCCCAAGATGGTCCCGACTTATCTTCAGAGCTCAAAACAGCTGACTCTAAAGGTAAAAGCTTTTCTAGAACAGGCTCTTGTTTCATGGCATTCACGAAACGTGTGTATGCCAAATACACTGCATCAATCTCGCCCTTCTCAAACGCTTCTAATTGGGCAGCAATTGCGCCAATCAAAACATCCAAATGTGGCGTATCGCCAATTTGAATTGTTTGAGAAATGAGTTTTGCTTTTGAACGATTCAAAAATTGAAGGCCTTTTGAACCAATCGCGGTGTACTCAATTTCAACATTTTTTGCCTGCAAATCGCGCACTTGGTTAGCAATCAAACGCAGAACGTTGGTATTTAAACCACCGCACAGGCCTTTGTCTGTTGTAACCAGAATCGTGCCAACTTTCTTAACCTCTCGAGTTGCCATATAAGCAGGGCGATACTCGGGATTTGCTTTAGAAAGATTGGCTACCATTTCACGAATTTTTTCAGCGTATGGGCGCGCATTACGCATGCGCTCCTGGGCACGACGCATCTTGGATGCGGCGACCATTTCCATCGCTTTCGTGATCTTGCGCGTGTTTTGCACGCTCTTGATCTTGGATCGTATCTCTTTTGTGCCGGCCATGATTTACGCGTCCTTAGAAGGCTGCAGAACGCTTGTAGTCCTCAATCGCAGCGCGTAAAGCAGCTTCGTCTTCTTTGCTCAAATCTTTAGTCTCTTCAATGCGAGCAACTAAGTCAGCATATTTTGATTTCAAGTGATCTTGCAGGCCTTTTTCGAAAGCCAATACATCTTTCACTTCGAGATCATCAAAATAACCATTGTTTACTGCGTAGAGTGAAGCAGCCATTTCCCAAACCTGGAGTGGCTTGTACTGAGCTTGCTTGCACAATTCTGTAACACGGCGACCACGCTCGAGCTGCTTACGGGTTGCTTCATCAAGATCAGATGCGAACTGTGCAAACGCTGCCAATTCACGATACTGTGCCAAGTCAGTACGAATACCGCCGGACAATTTCTTAATCACTTTAGTTTGTGCTGCGCCACCAACGCGGGAAACAGAAATACCTGCGTTAATCGCAGGACGCACACCCGCGTTGAACAAGTCAGTTTCCAAGAAGATCTGACCGTCAGTAATCGAAATCACGTTTGTTGGAACGAATGCAGAAACGTCACCCGCTTGAGTTTCAATAATTGGCAATGCTGTCAATGAGCCAGTCTTACCTTTTACTGCGCCGTTAGTGAACTTCTCAACATACTCGGCATTTACACGAGCAGCGCGCTCGAGCAAGCGTGAGTGGAGATAAAACACGTCGCCAGGATAAGCTTCGCGGCCTGGTGGGCGGCGGAGCAACAAGGAGATTTGACGATAAGCAACTGCTTGCTTGGTCAAGTCATCGTAAACAATCAAAGCATCTTCACCGCGATCGCGGAAGTATTCACCCATTGTGCAACCTGCATATGCAGAGAGGTACTGCATCGCTGCAGACTCAGATGCACTTGCTGCCACAACTACGGTGTATTCCATCGCGCCCAATTCTGTGAGCTTGCGAACAACGTTAGCAATAGTAGAAGCTTTTTGACCGATCGCCACGTAAACGCAATAAACGCCTTTACCTTTTTGGTTAATGATCGCATCAACTGCAACCGCTGTTTTACCAGTTTGACGGTCGCCAATGATCAACTCACGCTGACCACGGCCAATTGGAACCATCGCATCAATCGCCTTCAAACCTGTTTGTACTGGCTGGCTAACGGATTGACGTGCGATAACGCCAGGAGCAACTTTTTCAATAAAGTCAGTTAACTTAGTATTGATTGGACCTTTGCCATCAATCGGTTGACCGAGTGCATTTACTACGCGACCAAGCAATTCTGGGCCAACAGGTACTTCCAAAATACGGCCGGTACATTTAACAGCGTCGCCTTCTTTAATGTGGGTGTACTCACCCAACACCACAGCACCAACAGAGTCACGCTCAAGGTTCAGCGCGAGGCCGATTGTGTTGTTAGGGAATTCCAACATTTCGCCTTGCATCACGCCAGACAAACCATGTACACGGCAAATACCGTCAGTCACTGAAATTACAGTGCCTTCATTGCGCACTTGGGAGTCAACGCCCAATTCGCTAATTCGGCTTTTGATCAGTTCGCTGATCTCGGAAGGATTGAGTTGCATTACTTACTCCTGGGTCTTATTTCGTATGTTCTTAATAGGGATAACTTATGCGCCAAGACTTGCTTGCATTTGAGCTAACTGTGCCTTGACAGAACTATCCATCACCTCGTCACCAACTTGAATGCGGACTCCGCCAATCAATGCTGGATCAACCTGAATAGTTGGGCGCAATTCTTTACCCCCAAAGCGCTTCTTCAAACTTGACAACAAATCATTTAGCGCAGAACCCTCTAAAGGGAATGCGCTGGTAATCATTACTTCTGCAGCACCCTCGCTCTTGTTCTTCATTGCCTCAAATTGATAGGCAATTTCTGGAACAGCTGCTAAGCGGTGGTTTTGGTTCACAAGATTTAAAAAGCTAGCGACCTTAGGATCAAGCTTAGTTTTCACCATGCCAGAAAGTAACTTGCTCAAATCATCAGCGGAAACTTTTGGATTGTTTGATAAAGCAGCAATTTCAGGCAAAGCAGCAAGCTGTGCCAACTCATTTAACTGCTCTAGGCAACCAGCGAGTTCCGCCGGCTTAGCGCTTTGAAAAAGCGCCTCAGCGTAAGGACGTGCAATAGTGGCTAAATCAGCCATATCAAAGTTCTGCCTTTAGTTGATCAAGCAATTGGCCATGCGCTTTTGCATCAACTTCACGACGCAAAATTTGCTCAGCACCTTTAACAGCAAGTAGGGCAACTTCAGCGCGCAACAATTCGCGCGCGCGTGTGACTTGTTGATCTGCATCTTGCTTTGCTTGAGAAATGATTCGAGCGGCTTCAGCTTGTGCGTTTACACGAATTTCTTCGGCAGACATTTGCGCACGTTTTTCTGCTTCAGCAACGCGTTGAACGCCTTCTTGGCGTGCTTTGTTTAATTCTTGCTCAGCTTCATTGCTTGCCAATGCTAGTGCTTCTTTGCCGCGCTCAGCAGCAGCTAAACCATCAGCAATTTTGCTTGAACGTTCATCTAGCGCCTTAACTAGTGGTGGCCACACGAAACGTGCAACAACCCACCATAAGACGAAGAAAACGATCATTTGCGCGAATAGGGTCGCGTTCAGATTCACGATATTCCTTTCAGTATTGTTGAGAACAGTTGGATGACCCTTTGGTCATCCATGCCAAAACAATTACTTAATAACAGCGAGCAGTGGGTTTGCGAAAGCAAACAACATTGCAACACCAACGCCGATCAAGAACGCAGCGTCGATCAAACCAGCCAAAAGGAACATCTTAGTTTGGAGCGGCTCCATCAATTCTGGTTGACGTGCGCAAGCTTCGATGTACTTGCCGCCCATCAATGCAATACCCAAACAAGCACCGATCGCGCCGAGGCCGATAATGATGCCAATACAAATCGCTGTGAAACCTTGAATGTTTGCGAGAAATTGTTGCATGTTGCTGACTCCTGAAGTTAAAAGAGGTAGGTTAAAAATAAAATCTTAGTGATGGCTATGCGCTTGCCCGATGTAAACCAAAGTCAACATCATAAAAATAAAGGCTTGCAACAAAATAACCAAAATGTGGAAGATGGCCCAAGCTGATCCAGCAATAACATGGCCCACCAATCCGAACAGGGATAAATCTAAATTAAAAGTCCATACACTTCCGAGCAGTGCGATCAATAAGAACACCAACTCACCAGCGTACATGTTTCCGAAAAGTCGCATTCCCAAAGAAACGCCTTTCGCCAAATATTCAATAATGTTCAACGCAAGGTTGAATGGGGCCAAATACCACTTCGCACCAAAGGGAGCAGAAACCAGCTCATGCAAGAAGCCGCCAACACCTTTTACTTTGAAGCTATAAAAGAACACCAAAACCAATACTGAGAGTGACATGCCCATAGTGGCATTCAAGTCTGTTGTTGGAACCAATCTGTGATGAGGTACGTGAACACCGAAGCTCTCGATGAAATGATTTACGCCCAACACCCAATCCACAGGAATCAAGTCAAGGGTATTTAAGAGGATGATCCAAAAAAATACGAAAAGCGCGAGTGGTGCAATAAAAGTGCGGTTGCCATGAACAATGCTCTTCGCTTGAGTGTCAACCATTTCCACAATCATTTCTACCAAGCACTGGAAACGACCAGGCACACCAGGGGTTGCGCGACGCGCTGCAATTAACAAAATAAATACCGCTAAGAAGCCCATCAAGGAGGCCCAAAAAATAGTATCTAAATTAATTACGCTGAAATCAATAATGGAATGCTGAGGCTCGCCAATATTGGTGAGATTATGTAAATGCTCAGAAATGTACGCCGTTGGCGTCATTTTTTCCGCTGCCTCATGGGCCTGAAGTACTTCGCTAGACATCTCTTAACTAGTCCTTTGTTAATCTCAATTGTCACTACTTAGCGCCACAACCACGCCAGCCACACACACTTCAAGGCAAGCAGGTAAGTCACCAAAAAGGGGACCCAAAGCAAGCTAGGGACAAGGTATGCAATCCCCACAAACATCATTAATGTCACGGCAATTTTTATAAATTCGCCAGAAACTAATGCTGCTAAAAAACTTCCTGCATTCAATCTTTGCGATTTTTTTGCCATCTCTAATCTTATTAAAAACAAGGCTGAGGGCAAGACGCTAATTAAACCACCTAAAAAGGCCGACTGAGTATAAAGGCTTACCCCTACCGGCTCCCCAAAAACTGACCAAAACACCATGCTAATTGCTGTAATAAGTACTTGGGCCAATAAAACCTTCCAAGGTGAAAGAATTCGGTACTTTGCAGCATTTTTTTGCTGCAACGCAACAATCTCTTCCTTACTATAGACCCGAATGTCCTCTTCTTCGAGGTCATCCCAATCGTCCGCCTTGGAAAATTGATTTTTTTGAGGAATCAATTTAGCCCCAAAAGTTTAATGTGTGCAGTGCAATATGTCAAAGGATTTGGGGACATTTTTGGCAATCTTTACGCTTCTATGCCTATCTTTCTTAATAAAGAATCCAACTCATCGAATTGACTAAACTGAATTCTGAGTTCTCCACCCTTGCCTTTGAACTTAAATTCCGCACTCAATCCAATTAAATCCGCAATTTCTTGAGTTAAGCGACGCATATCCGGATCTTGATTTGGGGCTACAGACCCGACTTTAGTTTTTGCTTTTTTATCTCCAATTTGTCCGCCAGCAATAACCAAAGCCGCAGACATTCTCTCCACCTCGCGCACAGATAAGCCCTGAGCTGCAATTCTTTGCGCCAAGGCAACCTGGCTTGCGCCAGGCAAAGGCAAAAGGGCACGGGCATGCCCCATATCAATGTCTCCCGCCAAAAGCATTGCCTGTACAGGTTTGGCCAGTTGAGCCAGGCGCAAGAGATTACTAATTGCGCTACGAGATTTTCCTACTGCTTTTGCTGCTTGTTCATGCGTAAAACCAAACTCTTCAATCAGCCGCGCTAAACCCTGAGACTCCTCCAAAGGATTTAAATCTTCGCGTTGCATATTTTCGACCAAGGCCATTGCTGCAGCAGCTTGATCATCTGCGCCAGAAACCAAAACAGGCACTTCTTTTAAGCCGGCTATCGTTGCTGCGCGAAAGCGTCTTTCACCCGCAATAATTTCGTATTTGCCTGCGCCCACTAAGCGCACTAGCAATGGCTGCATCACCCCTTGTTCACGAATGCTTTCTGCCAACTCTTGGAGTGCGCCCGCTTCCATTTTTTGGCGTGGCTGATATTTGCCTGCCTGCAAAGCAGTTAAGGGCAAACGATTGATATCCGTTGATGGCTTTGGTGCTTGATTTTTTTCGCCCAACAAAGCCTCTAATCCTCTACCTAAACCTTTTTTCTTTATGGCAACCATGATGATTTGTCTTTTTAAAAAATTACATGCGTTTAATGCGTTCGATCATTTCGGCGCCAAAATCTAAATAAGCTTTTGCACCGCGCGATGATTTATCAAAGGCCACACCGGGAAGACCATATGAAGGCGCCTCTGCCAATCGAACATTGCGCGGAATAATGGTCTTAAATACTTTGTCGCCAAAGTGCTCAAGCAACTGCTCTGAGACTTGTTGTTGCAGGGTCATGCGCGCATCAAACATCACGCGCAACAAACCAATAATGACTAGATCTGGATTTAAATTTGCGTGTACTTGTTTGATCGTATTTACTAAATCAGAAAGCCCTTCCAATGCAAAGTACTCACACTGCATCGGAACGATGACGCCATTCGCCGCACACAAGCCATTCAAGGTTAGCAATGAAAGGGCGGGCGGGCAATCGATCAATATAAAATCGTAATCATCTGCTACCCGTGACAGCGCTTCTTTTAAACGAGATTCTCGCTCATCCAAATCAACTAACTCAATTTCGGCACCCGCTAAATCGCGATTCGCAGGTAGCACATCGTAGCCAGAACTCTCGCAACGTTGCGCACATTCTTTAATTGCTGCCATACCAATTAATACTTGGTAAACACTTAACTCTAAATCGGCTTTCTCCACCCCCGATCCCATAGTGGCATTGCCCTGCGGATCTAAATCTACAAGTAAAACACGCTGCCCATGACCAGCCAATCCCGCAGCTAAGTTAACGGCAGTGGTGGTCTTACCAACACCCCCTTTTTGGTTTGCTATACAGAATATTTTTGCCATGGTTTTTTTAAGAATGTGCAGATGAAATAGTGGGGGTAGATTTTCTCACGGGGCCAAGCACTAAAAGGCGTCGCTCTACAGATAAATTAGGAATGCAAAGCGCTTCGTCAGCCAATAATTGCCAATCCTCTTTGCAAACCGCCGATAACTCTTCATCCGCGCGCTTGGCTTTCATTGCAAATACCAAACCATTGGGCTTAAGCAAGGGCAGAGATAGCTCTAAAAACCGGGATAAATTAGTAAACGCTCTCGAAATAACGGCATCAAACTGTCCAGATTGTTGCAATGCAACATTTTCAACTCGGTCGCTCTGCACATCGATGTTTTTTAACTTTAGCTTGCCGCGAACATGCTGTAGAAAAGCGGTTTTCTTGCGAATGGCCTCAATTAATGTCAGGCTCCAATTTGGTTGAATAATGGCAATCGGGATGGCTGGTAAACCGCCACCAGAACCAAGATCAGCTATCCGAGAGTTATCCTGCAAAAAACGTCTCATTACTGGTAAAACTGCAATAGAATCAATAAGATGCAAGCGCACTGAATCTTGCTCATTCTCAATTGCAGTCAGGTTATGGACTTGATTCCAGCGACCCATTTCCTGCAAAAAAAGCTCTAAATCAGCAATGTTATCGTTGCTTAAATTCAGCCCAAGTTCTGCAATTCCAAGCTCCAGAAGATCTTCGGTCATGTAGTTTCCTGAGCGCGACCCAAACCCTTTTTAAGGTGCACCAAAAGCAAGGAGAGGGCCGCTGGTGTAACTCCAGAAATTCTCCCGGCCTGCCCCAATGTTGCCGGTTTGTGCAAATTCAACTTTTGTTGCACCTCTTTGGATAAACCAAGGACTTGGGAATAATCTAGGGACTCAGGAAGAGGGTAGGTCTCATTGTGCTCTTGGCGCGCAATTTCCATGGCTTGACGATCAATATAGCCTTGATATTTAACGGAAACTTCCACTTGATCGCTAATTTGGGCAGCTAAGCCGAGATCTTGATCCAAAATACCAGGCGACCAAATGCCGCCTCCTAACCCAGTAATTGCCTCGTACGTAACCCCAGGCCTTCTTAAAAGATCGGCCAAATTGCATTCGTGCGACAAATCTTGGCCTAACAATTCTGAAATGAGGGGGGCTACCTCGTGTTTTGGGCCCACCCAAATGTCATGCAAACGAGATGTTTCACGTGAAACAGCCTCTTGTTTCCGGCAAAAAACTTCCCAACGACGATCATCAACTAGTCCTAGCTCGCGGCCAATGCCAGTAAGCCGCATGTCTGCATTGTCTTCTCTCAAACTTAAGCGGTATTCAGCGCGGCTAGTAAACATACGATAAGGCTCTTGAACTCCACGAGTAATCAAGTCATCCACCAAGACGCCTATATAAGATTCGCTGCGCTTTGGTAACCAGGGCTCTTTGCCTTGAGCGGCTAAACCAGCATTAATTCCGGCCAACATACCTTGGGCAGCAGCCTCTTCGTAACCAGTGGTACCGTTTATTTGCCCAGCAAAATATAAACCCCCAATTGCCCTAGTTTCTAAGCTGTGTCGCAACTGACGTGGGTCATAAAAGTCGTATTCAATTGCATATCCGGGGCGCACAATCACCGCGGACTCTAGGCCGCGTATGCTACGAACCAAGTCCCACTGCACATCAAAGGGGAGGCTGGTTGAAATTCCATTGGGGTAAAACTCGTTCGTTGTTAAGCCCTCTGGCTCCAGGAATATTTGGTGGCTATTTCTAGAGGCAAAACGATGAATCTTGTCCTCAATAGAAGGGCAATAACGAGGTCCAACCCCCTCAATTACGCCTGTATACATTGGGGAGCGGTCCAAGCCGCCACGAATAATATTGTGGGTTTTCTCGTTTGTATGAGAAATCCAGCACGGAACCTGCTTAGGATGTTGCTCTGGACGCCCCAAGTATGAAAAAACGGGTACCGGGTCTAAGTCTCCAGACTGCTCTAGCATGACAGAAAAATCAATAGTTCTGCCATCAATGCGGGGCGGGGTACCAGTCTTCAGTCTTCCCTGGGGAAGCTTTAGCTCTTTTAGACGGGCAGACAAAGAAATGGCTGCTGGATCGCCGGCCCTTCCACCAGCATAATTATTTAAGCCAACGTGAATTTTTCCATCTAAAAATGTACCGGCTGTTAAAACAACCTTTTTGGCCATGAACTCCAGACCCATTTGAGTGACCACGCCCTGAACCTCATCACCCTTAACCAAAAGGTCATCCACAGCAGCTTGGAATAGGCTTAAATTTGACTGATTCTCTAAACGTCGACGAATCGCCGCTTTATACAAAACCCGATCACCTTGAGCCCTGGTTGCCCGAACCGCGGGGCCTTTGCTGGAGTTCAGAATACGAAACTGGATTCCAGCCTCGTCGGTGGCGGCAGCCATTGCACCACCCATGGCATCTATTTCTTTAACTAAGTGGCCTTTACCGATACCCCCGATTGAGGGGTTACAACTCATCGCGCCCAAATTTTCAATGCTATGGGTAATTAAAAGCGTATCGCATCCCATGCGCGCCGAAGCAAGCGCAGCCTCTGTCCCAGCATGACCGCCGCCTACAACAATGACATCGAAACTTTTGGAATAACGCATGATTTGCCTTAGATAGGGCGATGATCATAGCATTTTGTTTGTTTCACGTGAAACAAAACATGAGAAATTCTTAAAAAAGTAAAGGGGCGATTTCTAAGTAATTGATTTAATTAATGAAATACGCATTCCACGCAGACTTCAAAATTAATACGCTAACAATTACTAAAAAAGCTTTTCTGACAAAGGCGCTTCCATGCTTAATTGCTAGGCGACTGCCAAATTGGCTACCAGCAATATTCGCCACCATCATGGCAAATCCAAGAGTCCAATGAATTTGGCCAAAGCTAGCCAAAAGTAATATAGCCGCCAGATTGGTGGCAACATTGACCAACTTGGTTGCAGCAGAAGCATGTAAAAAGTCGAAGCCGAAAAAACGAACAAAACCAAATAGCAAAAAGCTACCAGTTCCAGGGCCAAAAAAGCCATCATAAAAACCGATAGTTAAACCTAGCAAAACCCCTTTTAATTGTTGAAATCGATTTGTGCCCTTGGGCGCATGAATTTCTCCGAGCGAAGGCTGAAACCAGGTGTACAGCAACAATAGCAACAAAACAAAAGGTAAAGCCTTGCGCAATGGGTCTGCTGGGAAGTTGCTTACTGCGTTCGCACCCAATAAAGAACCAACAAAACCAGCAACAATTGCGGGACCAACCACCGCCCACGGAAGTGACACATGGCGCAAATATCTTCGTGCAGCATTGAGCGTTCCACCTACGGCAGAAACTTTGTTAGTGGAGAGCAGTGTGGCCGGAGAAGCCTCTGGATACGCCGCGAAAAGGGCGGGCACTTGAATCAAACCACCGCCGCCAGCAACCGCATCTACCAGACCAGCGAAGAAAGCCATCGCCAAAAGCAGGGGCCAAATGTAAATAGAAAATTCGATGGGAGTCTCTTTGTTTTCTTTTTATTTAAATGAGTGTGGCGCTAAACGCGCCACACTAAAAACTAAATAATAAGAGGAAACCAAAAACTTCGTTTTTGTTTCTTAGTTTTTATTTTTAAGGTGCGCAACAATTTCGCCAACAACACCGCGACGAAATGCCAGTACACAAACTACAAATATGAAACCAGTTGCAATCGTGCTCCAAGATCCAATATTTGCGAGGTAGTTTTGTAAACCAACCACAATGCCCGCGCCAACTACTGGACCCAAAATTGTTCCCATGCCACCCAGCAAAGTCATCAACACCACTTCGCCAGACATATGCCAATGCACATCGGTCAAGGTTGCCAACTGGAACACCAAAGATTTCATTGAGCCGGCTAGGCCAGCAAGTGCTGCTGAAATGACAAAAGACATAAGCTTGAAACGGTCTACGTCATAGCCCAAAGAAATTGCACGCGGCTCATTCTCGCGAATAGCTTTCAACACTTGCCCAAAGGGTGAGTGAACTGTTCGCATGATGAGCGCAAAGCCAAACAAGAAAACAGCCAAGACAAAGTAGTACATGGCAACATCGTCTTTGAGGTCAATCAAGCCAAATAATGTTCCGCGAGGAACGCCTTGTATGCCATCTTCGCCACCAGTGTAAGGAACCTGTACGGCCAAAAAATAAACCATTTGAGAAAGGGCCAAGGTCACCATCGCAAAATAAATACCCTGACGACGAATGGCGAGAGACCCAATCAAGAAGCCAAGAATGCCGGAACCTACTACACCCAAGAGAATGCCAAGCTCTGGCGAAAAACTAGCCTCTTTGCAAAAGTAAGCAGTAATGTAAGCAGATGTTCCGAAAAATGCTGCATGACCGAACGATAAAAGACCAGTGAAGCCAAGCAACAAATTAAACGCGCAAGCGAAAAGCGCAAAACACAAAACCTTCATTGCAAAAACAAGATAGATGAAATCTTGAAACGGCAACAGTAGGGCAATTAACACCAAAATGGCGTAAAGCAATTTTGTTTTTGGGTTCATGATTATTTTTCCCGCCCAAAAAGTCCAGCAGGACGAATCAAGAGAACAATTGCCATGATCACAAAAATGACAACTCCAGAAGCCTCGGGGTAGAAGACCTTAGTAAGGCCCTCAACCAAACCCAATGCCAAACCAGTCAAAATGGCGCCCATGATTGAGCCCATGCCACCGATCACCACTACTGCAAAAACGACAATGATGAGATTTGATCCCATCAATGGATTTACTTGGAATATGGGGGCAGCCAATACACCAGCGAAACCTGCTAAGCCAACGCCATAAGCGTATGCCAAAGAAATCATCAGTGGCACATTAATTCCAAATGCTTGAAGTAATTTTGGATTTTCGGTGCCCGCACGCAAATAAGCACCTAACTTTGTTCTCTCGATCACATACCAAGTAGAGAAACAAACCGTTAATGAAATTGCAACAACCCATAAGCGATAGATCGGCAAAATAATGCCGATTGATTCCAAGGGGATCGCCCCTTGTAGAGCCTCTGGAGCTGGGTAGCTCTCACCAGAAATGCCATACCAATGACGGAACATTCCCTCAATGATCAAAGCCAATCCAAAAGTAAGCAATAAGCCATACAAATGGTCTAGGTGATAAAGACGACGCAACATCGTCCGCTCAAGAATGAGACCAAAGCCCGCCAATACGAGCGGAACAACAATTAAAGCAAACCAATAATTAATGGATAGCTCGGGAAAGCCAAGCCATTGGCTGATTTGAGTCAAGCCAATCCAAGCAATAAATGCGCCCATGGTGTACTGAGCACCGTGGGCGAAATTAATAATGTTTAGGAGGCCAAAAATAATGGCCAACCCCAAACTCAAAATGGCGTAAAAAGAGCCATTAATCAAACCCACTAAGAGCTGGGCAACCAGCCCTTGTGGGGTAATTCCGAGAAGTTCAAACATGCTTATTTTTGTAATTACTTATTAGTAACCAGCTTGCACCGTGACAATGAAAGTGGTTGGGTTGCTTCGGCAGCAGGAATCACTGCGCGAACATGGTAGTAATCCCATGGGCTCTTAGACTCAGATGGCTTCTTCACTTCCAAGAGATACATGTCATGCTCAAACTTGCCGTCCGCACGAATCTTGCCCTTAAAGAGACCGTCGTCAATATTAGTTGACTTAAGCGCCTTCATTACCGCCTGAGTGTCGTCTGTGCCAGCCTTTTGAACCGCATTCAAATAAGCCAATACAGAGGAATAAACGCCAGCCTGAACCATGCTAGGCATACGTTTATGTTGCAAGATAAAACGCTTAGCAAACGCACGGGTCTTATCATCTTTATCCCAGTAGAAGCCCTCTGTAAGGTACATGCCTTGAGCAGCATTCAAGCCCAAAGAGTGAACGTCTGTAATGAACATCAACAAAGGCACAACCGTTTGCTTCTTATTGATACCAAATTCAGAAGCCTGTTTTACGGTATTAATGGTGTCTTGACCAGCGTTTGCCAAGGCCACAACATCGGCGCCACTGGCTTGAGCTTTTAAGAGGTAAGAAGAGAAATCGCTATTTGGGAAAGGATGCTTGCTGGTGCCCAATACTTTTCCACCGTTAGCAGTCACAACACCGGTTGCATCTTTTTCCAATGCAGCGCCGAATGCATAGTCAGCAGTAATAAAGTACCAATTCTTTTTACCTTGCTTTACAACCGCCTTGCCTGTTCCGTTGGAAAGCGCATAGGTGTCATAAGTCCAATGAACGTTATTGGCTGTACATTTTTCATTGGTAATTGGCAAAGATGCTGCACCAGAAACCAAAGTAATTTTGTTCTTTTGTTCGGCCACTTCCATTACAGCCAACGCAACGTTGGTTGAAACCAATTCAACAATCACGTCAACGCCATCTTTGTCATACCATTCGCGCGCTTTATTAGCAGCAATGTCTGCTTTATTTTGGTGGTCTGCGCTAACGAGTTCAATCTTTTTACCAATCACTGTGCCGTCTTTAGAAAAGTCAGCGATAGCCATTTTGGCGGCAATCACCGCACCAGGACCAGCCAAATCAGAATAGGTTGAAGATAGGTCGGTTAACACCCCAATCTTGACAACGTCACCACTAACTTTGGACCCACTTTGTGCAAAAACTGGGTTTGAAGCGAACATGGTCGCTGCAACCAGACTTGCGGTAATTTGCTTTAACTTCATACCCATCTCCTATAAAAACTACTAAACACCTAAATACTCATTTAATAGCGTTGCTTTTTCAGCAAGCTCGTTTTGCTGCACAACCTCAACCACATTTCCATGCTCAACAACATAGTGTCGATCCGCTAGAGGCGCAGCAAAACGGAAGTTTTGCTCAACCAACACAATAGTGAAACCTTTGTTACGCAAGCTAGTCACCACCTCGCCCAGCTTTTGCACAATCACCGGTGCCAAGCCCTCAGTAATCTCGTCGAGTAAAAGCAACTTTGCCCCAGTTCTCAAAATACGAGCCATGGCTAACATCTGCTGTTCGCCACCAGAAAGTCGTGTTCCCGGGCTATTGCGGCGCTCATACAGATTAGGGAACATTTCATAGATTTCGTCTAAGCCCATTCCGCCAGGCGCAACTTCTGGCAACAAGAGCAAGTTCTCTTCAGTGCTCAGGCTAGCAAAGATGCCTCGCTCTTCAGGACAAAAACCAACCCCGAGGCGTGCAATTTTGTATGTCGGCATCCCAACGGTTTCCGCCCCATATACCTGAACGGAGCCTGTTCTTTTGCTTGTTAAGCCCAAAATGGATTTCAGAATGGTGCTTCGGCCAGCGCCGTTTCTACCCAACAAGGTAACAACTTCACCGTCTCGCACGGCGAAATTCACGCCATGCAAAATATGTGACTCGCCGTACCAAGATTCTAAATTTTTAACCTCGAGCGCCATGGTCATAAAGCATCTCCCCCATGGCTGCCCATATAAGCCTCAACCACTAGAGGGTTATTGGAAACTTCGTGATAAGAACCTTCAGCCAATACGGAACCACGCTGCAATACCGTAATACGATCGGCGATGGAAGAAACTACTTTCATATTGTGTTCAACCATCAAAATGGTTCGCCCTTTAGACACACGATCAATCAGCTCGGTCACCCGCTCCACGTCCTCGTGACCCATACCTTGAGTGGGCTCATCCAACAACATCAGCTCCGGCTCCATCGCCAAAGTAGTAGCAATTTCTAGCGCTCTTTTACGACCATAGGCTAAATTCATGGTTTCTTCATCAGCAAACTTCTCTAAACCGACTTCCCGCAATAACTCTAAAGCCCTCTCGTTTAGGACATCCAGCGAGCTTCCAGGTTTCCAAAAATGGAATTCGGTACCCAATCCTTGCTGCAGTGCAACACGAACGTTTTCCAGCACTGTTAAATGAGGAAAAACTGCGGAAATTTGAAATGATCGAATCACACCCCGACGCGCAATTTGAGACGGGGCTTCATTGGTGATGTCGAAGCCATTAAATAGAATTTGGCCGCTAGTCGGCTCCAAAAATTTTGTGAGCAAATTAAAGCAAGTTGTTTTTCCAGCGCCATTCGGCCCAATTAAGGCGTGAATGGTTCCTCTGGTTACATCCAAGTTAACGTCGCTTACCGCTGAAAATCCTTTAAAGGATTTTCCGAGACCAATTGTTTTTAAGATTGTTTCTTGCAAGTTCATACCCTCTACCCCCTGCTGGGGCAAGACTTTGAGGATAACTCAGAACGGCTTAGCTATATATAGCAATTACCCTAAATCAAAAGGGTTTGTAAATTATGAGTTTTGGGTATTTTTAATAAATTTTTGAATCGCAATTCTTGCGGATTCATCCAAAACATCCAAGGGTATGCGTTGGGAGCCTTGAATGATCATAAGGGCATACGCCTTTGCCAACGCAGATGCTTCGGCACACAAGCTGAGCTCATCCCCTCTTGCGGGAGATTGATTTCGCCAATAGTTGATGGCAGCCTCAAGCTCTTGAATGGTGATGTACAACATGCAAATGTCTTGATTTACTTATCGTCGAGGGAAAGCATGGTGCCGCGGCACTTTTTAGCACCGCAACGACACTCATAGTCTTTTTTCATTTGCTTTGTAATACGGCCCTCAATATCTAAAGAGTAGTCATAAAACAACTCCTCACCAACCTTAAGGGCGCGCTTGGCATAAATAAAAACGCGAGGTTCGCCACCAAAACTATCTTCGCGAGTTTCACAACTAGGGCTACAAGAGTGATTAATCCAGCGGGCAGCATTGCCACCATACTTCGCATCAATTACTCGACCATCTTCAAGAGAAAAATAGAAGGTGTGATTTGGGTCTTTAGGGTCATGGGGGTGCCGCTTTTCTGCAAGCTTCCAACTAATGCGCTCGCCTTTGTATTCAATAATTGCCTGGCCTTTTTTAATTGGTTTGGCTACAAAGACGCCCCTGCCATGAATCGGCGAAGATTTAACAACAATAGAAGACCGATCCACCTTTGGTGGTTTTAATGTTTTTGATTTCATTGTTATACGTCTAGGTTTCGGGCGATGAGCGCGTTCTTCTCAATGAATGCGCGACGTGGCTCAACCTCATCACCCATCAATGTTGTAAACACCTGGTCAGCCGCAATCGCGTCTTCAATTTTTACTTGGAGCAAAGTTCTTGAATCAGCATCCATGGTGGTTTCCCAAAGCTGGGATGGGTTCATCTCACCAAGACCCTTATAGCGCTGACGACTGAGCACGCGCTCAGCCTCAGACAACAACCAAGAGAACGCACCCCGGAAATCATTAATAGTTTGCTCTTTCAGATTTTTATCTGGGTCACCTCGTCGCACCTTGGTGCCAGCCAACACTTTTCCAGACAACACTGCAGCTGCATTAGCAAGGCTTTGATAGTCATCGCCATGAACAAAGTCGGAGTTAATTGTTGAGAGCTTTAGGTTGCCGTGAATGCGGCGAGACAACAACAAACGGAATCGTTCGGTGCGGTCTTCTTTTTGCACAATAATTTCTGGTGCCAACGCCAATGGATTTGAGGGGTCTGCAAGCGCGGTTCTTAAGCGGTCAGCAGATTCATTCGCAGCTTTTTCAGTATCCAGATTTAATTGGGTTCCAGAAGCAATGGCGCGTAATGCATCTTCATCAATCGTGCGAGAGAGTCGATCAACAATAGACTGAATCACTTGATAGTGTTTGGCCAACTCATTTAAGGCTTCACCCTCAATAACTTCGCCACCAGGGGTTTGCAAAGAAGCTGTTTCCATGGCGATTTTCAGTAAAAGCTGATTAAGCTCGGTATCGTCTTTAATGTACTGCTCACTCTTACCAAACTTCACCTTATAAAGCGGTGGTTGAGCAATATAAATGTGCCCGCGCTCAATTAACTCTGGCATCTGTCTGTAGAAGAAGGTTAAGAGTAATGTGCGGATGTGGCTACCATCAACGTCCGCGTCGGTCATGATGATGATGCGGTGATAGCGCAATTTATCGGCTTTGTATTCTTCAACACCAATACCGGTACCTAAAACCGTAATTAATGTCACCACCTCTTGGCTGGTGAGCATCTTGTCAAACCGAGCCTTCTCTACGTTCAGAATTTTTCCTTTTAAAGGAAGAATTGCCTGAAAACGACGGTCGCGGCCCTGTTTAGCAGAGCCTCCCGCGGAGTCGCCCTCGACAATAAATAGTTCTGACTTCGCAGGATCTTTTTCTTGGCAATCAGCAAGCTTACCTGGCAAGCCTAACCCATCTAAAGCGCCCTTGCGTCGTGTCATGTCGCGCGCTTTACGAGCCGCCTCACGGGCGCGAGCAGCGTCTACAATTTTTCCGCAAAGAATTTTTGCGTCGGCAGGACGCTCTTGTAAGTAAGCGCTTAATGCTTCCGCAACAATTTCTTCAACCGGCCCACGAACTTCGCTTGATACCAGCTTGTCTTTTGTTTGGCTGGAGAATTTTGGCTCTGGCACTTTTACGGACAATACGCAGGCTAAGCCTTCACGCATATCATCGCCAGAAATTTCTACCTTGGCCTTTTTGGCAACTTCATTTTCATCAATATATTTATTGATGACGCGAGTCATCGCAGCGCGCAAGCCTGTTAAATGGGTGCCGCCATCACGCTGTGGAATGTTATTGGTAAAACATAAAACCTGTTCACTAAAACTATCATTCCACTGCATAGATACTTCAGCGGTGATCTGACCACCTAGATCTGAAGGACGTACGCCCTCAGCGTAAAAAATATTAGGGTGTAAAACATTTTTAGTTTGGTTAATGTATTCAACAAAACCGCGCACACCGCCTGAGAAAGCAAAATCTTCTTCCTGACCAGTGCGTTGATCGATCAGTTTGATGTGTACGCCGTTATTTAAGAATGAGAGTTCGCGAATACGCTTTACTAAAACTTCATAATGAAACTCAATGTTTCCAAATATTTCTTCGTCGGCTAAGAAGTGCACCTCTGTGCCTGACAGCTCAGTATCACCCGTTACAGTAATCGGGGAAATAGCAACACCATTCTCTTCTTGAATATTACGATTTTGTATTACCCCGCGAGCAAACTCCATGTAATGGGTTTTTCCATCGCGACGAATAGTCAACTTCAACCATTTAGAAAGTGCGTTTACACAACTCACACCCACACCATGTAGACCACCAGAAACTTTATAACTGTTTTGGTCGAACTTACCGCCAGCATGCAGTTCGGTCATTACGATTTCTGCTGCACTTCTTTTTGGTTCGTGTTTGTCGTCGTATTTAATACCGGTTGGAACACCGCGGCCGTTATCAACAATCGAAATAGAGTTGTCTGTTTGAATAACAACTGTGATTTCAGAACAGTACCCTGCCAGAGCTTCGTCAATGGAGTTGTCTAAAACCTCAAAAACAAGATGGTGCAAGCCTGTTCCATCAGAGGTATCTCCGATGTACATACCGGGACGTTTACGAACAGCTTCAAGACCTTCTAAGATTTGAATCGATGCTGCACCATACTGCTCTACTGCTTTTTTTTCTTCAGTCATTTTCTTTTACATTAAATGCGCATTGGCATTACTACATACTTAAAGTCTTCTGATCCTGGCAATGTAATTACCGCACTGCTGTTAGCATCACCCAAGCTAATTTGAATTTTTTCATTCTTCAAATTTGTCAGCACATCCAACAAGTAGCTCACATTAAAACCAATCTCTACAGCGTCACCGCTATATTCCGTTTCAATTTCCTCTTGCGCCTCTTCTTGTTCAGCGTTGGTCGATTGAACAGTAATTCGATTTGGGGATAAAGAAAAACGAACTCCTTTAAATTTATCCGTCGTCAAAATAGCAGCGCGCTGTAAGGCCGCTTGCAATACATCTCGACCAACCACTAGTGAGTTTTTGTGACCTTTTGGAATCACTCTTTGAAAGTCTGGGAACTTGCCTTCAACTAACTTGGAAATAAGCTCAATATCACCAAAGGTAAACTTCACTTGATTAGCGGTCAAACTAATCTCCAACGATTCATCCGAGTCTTCAAGCAAATGTTGGCACTCAAGTATTGTTTTACGAGGAATGATGATTTCCTGACGCTGACCAGAGCCTGAGGGCGCTTCCGCAAGTTGAACTTGAGAAAAGGCCAGACGATGACCATCTGTCGCAACCGCAACCACCTCTTTACCCTCAACAACCAACAACATTCCATTTAAGTAGTAACGAATATCTTGCTGAGCCATTGAAAAGTGCACTTGACTAATGATTTGACGAAAGCTTTTTTGCGTCATCTTCCAGGCAGCAGTCACCTCGCCCACGCTTTGCATTATCGGAAACTCGGTCGCAGACAATGTTTGCAAAGAGAAGCGGCTTTTGCCGCTCTGAACTACCATGCGATTATCTTTGAGGTTAAGAGACACCGGTCCCTCAGGAAGAGCCCTCAAAATATCCAACAACTTTCTTGCAGCAACCGTTGTAGTGACATCTTCAGAACCAACACCAAAGTTGGCATTGGTTGTAATTTGAATCTCAATATCAGTAGAAACAAAAGACACCTTTTCACCACTCTTTTTAAATAAGAGGTTTGCCAAAATTGGTAGTGTGTGTCTACGCTCAACAATCCCACTTACCACCTGTAGTGGTTTTAATAAGCTATCGCGCGAGGTATTGACAAGTTGCATTGCTTTTAAATCCTTGTATATATCTAAGTAGTAATAGTAATAAGGGTTGTCTTTTCCGTGGATAAGTCAAAAACCTCAAATAAAACAACACTTTAAACAACTAAAAACCTGTGGAAAACTTCTGTATAAACACTGCATAAAATTGGGATAACTTTTTCTCAACACCCTATTTTTGCATGAAGCGGGATCTTTCCACAATTTATCCACAAGCAATCCCCAAAGTTATCCCTAGGGTTATGCACACGCTTATCCACAAGCAAAAATTACGCCTTCAGGGTTTGCTCAATAACGTGAATCTCATGGTTTAGTTGACTATCGTGAGCGCGCTCATCTGCAATCTTGCGAACGGCATGCAAAACGGTGGTGTGATCCCGCCCACCAAATAATTCCCCAATCTCTGGAAGGCTTTTTTGGGTTAATTCTTTTGCCATAAACATGGCAATTTGCCTTGGTCGAGCAATATTTGCGGGCCGTTTCTTTGAGTACATATCAGCAACCTTAATGCTGTAGAAGTCCGCAACCGCTTTTTGAATATTTTCAACGGAGATTTGCCGATTTTGAATTGACAATAAATCTTTCAGCGCGGTTCTAGCCACCTCAATAGTGACCTCTCGGCCATGGAAGCGAACGAAGGCCAAAATCTTTCTTAAGGCGCCCTCAAGCTCACGCACATTAGACCGTAGGTGCTTTGCTACAAAAAAGGCGACATCTTCACTCATGGCGATACCTTCGTTAGCGGCCTTCTTCATCAGAATCGCTACGCGCATTTCTAGCTCAGGAGGCTCAATAGCCACGGTTAAGCCAGAATCAAAGCGCGAAATCAATCGATCATCAATACCGGCCATCTCTTTTGGATAGGTATCGCTAGTAATAATGACCTGAGAACGATTGCTTAATAAGGCTTCAAACGCATAAAAGAACTCTTCTTGAGTTCGCGACTTGCCACTAAAAAACTGGATGTCGTCGATTAACAAAAGATCAAGTGAGTGGTAGTAACGCTTGAAGCGATCAAAGGCTTTTTGTTGATATGCGCGCACAACATCAGAAACATATTGTTCAGCATGAATGTAGCGAATTCGGGCATTTGGCTTTTCTTTTAAAAGGTGGTTGCCGATCGCATGAATGAGGTGTGTTTTTCCGAGGCCAACACCGCCATACAAAAACATGGGGTTGTATGAGGTTCCTGGGTTGTGTGCAACCTGAATTGAGGCCGCTCTAGCTAGTTGATTTGCTTTGCCGGTTACAAAAGTCTCAAAAGTGAGATTGGGGTTGAGCTTTGAGTGGTCTTCAATCTCAAAAGACTGCTCTTCCACCGAGATTGTTGGCGAGCTATTGGTTTGAGTTTCTATATTTGCAATGGGCTCCGTAGGCTCGGCGGTGGCCGGCTTTGTTGGGGGTGTGGCCTCAACCGCCAGGGCAAAATGAATATTGACTGGGTCGCCAAAGTACTCGGCCGCCATTTCTTGGAAGCGTTCAGCAAAAGTTTTTTTGATCCAATCTAACTTAAAACGGTTTGGCGCACCAATTGTTAGTAAGCGATCACTCTCATCAAAAGATACTAAAACTAGGGGCTGTATCCAGGTTTTAAACTGTTGTGGTGATAATTCACGCGAGAGGACGCCAACGGCGCCGTCCCAAAAACCAAAAGGACTAATTGAATTCAAGGCGGGGGGATTTTGTAGGTTGCTCAT